>CAKTMO010000015.1 GCA_934573935.1 uncultured Oscillospiraceae bacterium
CGAGATATGTGACCAGATTCGCCAGCTGTGAGCAGAGGATGATGTACAGGGAATTGGCGGCCGCCTTCTTCGTGGTCATGGAAAACGCGAAATAGAGGATCGCAAGGTTGATGGGCCCGCCGCCGATCCCCAGGAAGGAGGACAGCAGTCCCATCAGGCAGCCGATGGCAATACAGGCGGCCGGTGCCTTCACCTCATAGGAGCGGAGCCTGCTGCGGAGAAAGGCACTGTAGACCAGCGTCAGCAGCGTGACGAGCCCCAGAAGGATTGCCTGCACCATACCCACAAGCGCGTCCTGCCGGGCGGCGGCCCGGATGGCCTGAAACAGGCTGTAGCCCGCGATGCCGCCGACGATAGAGCCAACGGCAAGAAGGCTTCCGGTGCGCACCTCCACAAGATGCAGCTTCCGCTGCCGGAACACGGAGATGGCCGCCATCATCATGGCCGAGATCCCCGACAGAAAGCTGATGGCGCTGACGGACATGAGCCCCAGCGCGTCCAGCACAGGCTTGATAATCACACCGCCGCCGATGCCGCAAATGCCGCCGATCGTGGACGCGCAGAGGCATACGGCAAAAATAATGAAACCCATAAGAAGAACCCTTTCTCAGCTGCGCCCCTTCAGCAGCAGTGTCACTGCCAGAAGCGGCAGCAGAACGTAAATCACGCGTGCCAGCATCTTCCGGTCAATGTGCCGGTAGAGCCGCAGTCCGATGACACCGGCCAGCAGCGCGGCCAGCGCGGATGCCGCATACAGCGGCACTCCCTCCGGCACGAAGGTCCCGCTGCGCAGATGCAGCACCGTGGCGTAAGCCCCCGCCGCAAGGAAGCTGCACTCAAGGCTGGCCTTCACGCAGAGGGGATCGTCCATGATGCTTGCGTAGTACACCATAAAAAACGGGCCCATGATATTGAACATTCCCGTGGAAAGCCCGGTGACAAGTCCCGTGCCCAGTCCGCAGTACCACTTGTCCCGCAGGCGGATGCTCCGGTGCTGCATATAGAAAAAGAAGCCCGTCAGCAGGAAAATCAGTCCCGCAAGGATCCACCGCAGCGTCTGCTCCGTAAAATGGAGCAGGCACCATATACCCAGCCGCGTGGTCATAAAGCAGCCGCAGAGCGGCAGCAGTATCTGCCGGAACCGGATATGGCGGCGCAGCAGGAGCACCATCTGCAAACCGATGGCCACCACCGTTACCGCCGAGACGGCGGAGCAGGTCTGCATGGGCAGCACCAGCGGCATCAGCGTCATGGCCAGCATGGCGTAGCCAAAGCCGCAGGACGCCTGCAGCAGCGCGGCGGCAAAGTTGATGGCGGCGACCACGGCGATCAGCGTCCAGTTCAGATCCATAAAAACGCCTCCTGTGGCCGGATAAAGCGAAGAGCCGCCGGTACAGTCCGTTTGGACTCCTGTATCCGGCGGCTCCTTTTCTGATGCTGCAACAGCTCAGACGGTCTTGAGATCGTCATCGGCCATACAGAGATGGACGGCGCCGACCTTGAAGGTCTTGGGCAGGGCAAGAATACGGGGATCGCTGCCGACAAACTTCTTCTTCGCATCGGCAAGGGCCTCCTCAAAGGTGGCGCGGGTCTTAAGCCCCATGCCGCGGGCGATGCCCGGCTCCTGCGCGCCGACGATGTAAATGGCGCTGGTATTCATCTCGGCGATATGGCCGCAGCTCATCATGGAGAAGCCGTGGAAAGGGTGGAACGCGTTGGCGAAGCGATATTTGCGGATATACTCCTCGTTGGTGGCAAAATACTCGCCGTAGCGGTTCATATCCGGCAGAATGTTCATATGATCGTGCTGGAACATCTCATACAGCTCCCGCAGATAGGGCCAGCGCTCATCATGGAAATAGCCGTTGCAGATGGAGGAGCAGATGATCACACAGTTGTCCTTCATGACGCGCTTGTGGCGGATCACCTGCGCGGAGAGCGCCTGCATCATCTGAATGGGATTGGTGCCCATACCGTCGCCGTAGTGGAAATTCTGCGGCATGCCAAAGACCATGACGTCATACTTCTCCTTGGCAAAGGGGATATAGGTGCGGCGGTTGCCCATGGGCCAGGACGCCTTCTGCACCTCGTAGGCATAGCCGCTCCAGATCTCGATCTGGCGGGAATAGGTATCCAGCACAGCGTCGCAGCAGAAGAAGCGGTGGCCCATCTTTTCCTCCATGTACATACCGATCTCATCGAACTTGGTACGCATCAGGCTGTGGCCGGAGACCGGGGCAAAGTCCGGACGGTGCATCACCTCGGGCACATGGTGGCTCGCGATGGAGCGCCAGTGGGTGATGCCGGTGGTGCAGTGCTTGTAGCCGCCGGAATAGCCGCCGTAGGGGTTGCCCTGGCAGTGGCCGATGAGGATCGGGATGTCACACTCAAAGACATAGCGGTTCATCAGCACCGGATCACCGCGGTGGGTATGGCCCAGGTCCACCATATTGGCGGCATCCTCGCTGTCATGGCTGGTGATCTGACCGGTATAGTAGAATTCGTTGAACAACTCCTCGCCGAGGATCTGCCGCATCTCCGCGACCGTGGCACGGGGGTGCAGGCCGTTGGAGATCATCAGCAGCACGTCCTGCTTTTCCCCGCCGCCGGCGTAGAGCTCGTCCAGGCAGGCCCGGATGGCTACCTTGCGGTGGCTGGTGGGCTGGCAGCCGCCCTTGACGATGTCGGGGATCACGATGACCGCCGTCTTTCCGGGGGCAGCCAGCTCGCGCAGGGGCGGCATATCAAGGGGCTCACGCAGCGTGCGGACCGTTTCGTTGTACAGCACGTCCCAGTCCTGCGGCAGGCAGGGCGGATCGGCCACCGTCTCGCCGGGGATAAATACCTCGGTGCTGTCCGGAAGCTCCGCACTCATCAGGCCGTGACCGTATTCAAAATCAAGCTTCATTGTTTTCTTCCTCCCATCAGAAGTTTTCAAATCCGCGGCGGAACACCTTATATACCGCGGCGGAATCCTGCGCGCCAAGACCGTCGGCGCTGGCCAGCTCGTTATAATGCTGTGCGGCAGCGGCGATCGCGGCAGGTGCACGGCAGTCCTTCGCCATCTGCAGCGCCAGCTTCGTGTCCTTGATCAGCAGATCCACCGTAAAGGCAGGCTGCTCAAAGCTGCCGTCAAGGATGCAGTGTCCCACCTCTTTGAACAGGCCGCTGACCGTGGCGGCGCCGCTGTTGGCCACCGTGTCGTAAAAGACCTGGGGATCAATGCCGGTATGCTCGCAAATGGCCATGACCTCGGCACTGACGACATTGATGCAGGAGAACATCATCTGGTTCAGCAGCTTCAGCGCGTTGCCGGAGCCAGAGCCGCCCACATGCACCGCGTTGGCGGCAAAGGTCAGCAGCACCGGCTGCACATAGCGCAGCGCCTGCGGATCGCCGCCGGTGGGAAGCATCCAGCGGCCTGCGGCAGAGGGACGACCCAGGATCGGGCAATCCAGATACGCCGCGCCGCTGACGGCAATGCGTTCGGCGTTGGCGCGGCTGGTGGCCGGATCCACCGTGCTGGTGTCCACCACGACATGGTCGGCCGTCAGCGCCTGCACAAGGCCGTCCTGGCCGAAGAGCACCTCCTCCATCTGCGCGGGGCCGGGCAGCGACATCAGGATCATATCCACACCGGCCGCCAGCGCCGCAGGCGTCTCCGCCACCTTTGCGCCCATCTGGCGCGCCGCCTCCGCGGCCTGGGGGAATTTATCGTAGACGGTCACAGAAAAGCCGCCCTTTTGTATGCACTCCAGCATGCAGCGTCCCATACGCCCGCAGCCGACAAGGCCAACGCTTCCGACGGAAGCGGTATTCTCTTTCCAAACAGACATTTTAATTACCTCGTCCTTTTAATAGACAGCGGGGGCGTCACAGCAGCTTGCTGTCTGCCGTGACGCCCTCCGTTTCAGAAATTCAGTGATCCCTGCACAGGAAGTCGCCGATCACGGCGCCCTGATTTTGCGTGGGGGCATCCAGCCCCATCACATGGCTCATGGTCGGCGCCACATCCAGCACGCGGACCGGTCCCAGCGCCGTCTCCGTTCTGTCGTAGCCCTGGCGGATCCCCTTGCCGGAGGCGATGAGGAACGCCTTGTTGCAGCAGACCTCGGTCTCGGCACAGGGACCCATGGGGCCGTGGTGTGCGCCGTAATCCATGCCCTCGTCGGTGGACACCGCGAAGATCGTATCCTCACGATCCCACTCCTCGCCGCCGTGGCCGGCCCAGGACATGCCCTGGGCATACACCGTCACGATGTCCGGCGCGTAGACGCCGTAGATGCCCAGCGGCACCGCGTCCTCGCTGCGCAGCACCAGGTCATAGACATTTTTCCCGTTGGGTGCCTTCAGGCTCCGCAGCGTGTCGATCACGCGGCCGCGGACCGCCTCAAAGTCCTCCGGCGCCACGCAGCCCTCGGCATCGCGGCCCTTCAGATTGATGTAGATGTCGCCGTTGCCCGGCTTGCAGGGATAGGCGACCGTTTTCGACCAGTCGATCTGCAGCTTTCCCTCACTGTCGTGATAGGTGGTGATGAAGCCCTCCTTCACAAACAGCGGCAGCAGCGAGACGGTGTACTCGTCGCAGATATTGCCATGATCCGACAGCACGAACACGGAGGTATTGCCGTCCGCCCGCGCGGTCAGCCCGCCCACAAGCTTGTCCGCCAGCTGATAGCCGGCGCGGAGCACGCTCCAGGCATACGCCTCCTTTTCCGGCTTATAGGCCGGAGAAACAGGATCCACCCAGGGCAGGAAGTAATGCTGGATATGGTCCACCCAGTGGAACTGCGTCACAAACAGATCCCAGGGATCCTTCAGCAGATGCCGGGCAGCCTTGATCATCCACTCCACCTGATAGGACGCCTCCTCAAAGCAGGTGTCCATATCCGTCCAGCCGTATTTCCAGGCGTGGGGCGAGGCGAACTCGATCATGGGCCCGCAGACCTCCTGGATCTCGGTGCCCATGGCGTCGGGATAGGTAAAGCCGCGGGAGGGATAGATCTGGCTGTGGTACAGGCGCAGGTCGGTGCCGTCGGGAGAGAGGGAGATCAGCTTGAAGCGCACGGAGCCATACAGCTCCTCCGTGATCGTCTCACGGCTCCAGTCGCTCCACTCGCCTGCCCGCAGCTGGGCAAAGGCCGTGGCCGTGTCCTTTTCGCGGCAGAGCAGGACGCGCTCAAAGCCCTTCGCGCCAACGGCCAGCATCTGATAGCGCAGACTGCCGCAGTCCTTTTTCAGGGGGATGACGATCTCGGCCGCCGCGGCGCAGGGATCCGTCACATTCTTCCAGCCCTCCGCCGGCGCCAGAACGATCTGGTGGGCCTTGAACAGCTTCTGCACGGCGAAGCAGCCGTTGCAGGCCAGATCCAGCACCGAGCCGTTGTGGGACGGGATGCAGTAGCCGTCGATCTGTACGCCGTTCTTCACGGAGGGAGGCCAGCTGCCGGGGAATTTCATCACCACGCTGCGGCCGCCCTGCCGCTCCACAGATTCCCAGATACGCTCGGCATTGATAAAGGTGTTGGTAAAGGCATTTTCGCTGGTATAGTGATCCAGCCGGTCTCCCTTGGTGTGGCACCAGAAGCCCACAACATTATGCACGCCGGGCACCGCGCCGGTGGAAAGGCTGGCCCAGTTGATGGGGGTCGCCACGGGGATCTGGGACATCATGTCTGTAAAGCAGCCCTTTTCCATCAGTGCGGTCATATTGGGGAGCACGCCTTCGGCGGAAAAACGCTTGATAAGCTTGGGAATCGCGCCGTCGATCCCGATGAACATTGCCTTCGAGGACACTATGCAACCTTCCTTTCGTTTGCCTTCTGTCAGCGGACGTCCGGCTTATTCAAAAATCTCCAGACCGGGAACGCCGATCTCCTGATAGTAGCGCAGTGCGCCGGGGTGCAGCGGGGTCTCCTTGGTGAGGCCCAGCAGTGCGGTCTCGGGAGAAATGGTGGCCAGCGCCTTGTGAACGGCACCCAGGGTCTCCGCGTTCTCCATAATGAGCTTGGTCACCTGATAGACGGTCTCGTTGGACACATCCGCGGAGGTGGCAAGCACGTTGCGGACGCAGAAGGACTTCACATCGCCCGTCTGGTCGGTATAGGTGCCGTCAGCGATGACGCACTTTTCAACGACCGGGCACTTTTCCTGCATCTTCTCGATGATGGCGTCGTCCACATCCAGGAACACCACGTCCTTGGTGGCGCAGAGCTCCGTGATGGCGGGCAGGGCGGCGGAGCCGATCCAGATCACCACATCCAGCTGGCCGTCACGCAGATACTCGCACTGGTTGGCCAGGTTGATCTCCAGGCGTTCAAAGTCGCCCTCCTGATAGCCCGCGCACTCCAGCATCATGGTGGTGATCTCCAGGGAGATACCGCCGGGCTGGCCCACGCCAACGCGCCTGCCGGCAAGATCGGCCAGGGAGTTGACACCGCTGCCCGCCAGGGTCAGCACATGCATCTCGGTGGGTGCCAGAGAGATCACGCCGGTGACCTTACCGGCCTGGATATCGGAATAGGAATTCGTGGCGGCATAGGCCTGCGCCAGGATCCAGTTGTTGACGAAGCCGAACTCCAGCTCGCCGGAGGCCAGCATGTTGGCGTTGACGGGATAGCCGTTGGTCTCCTCGGCGGTGGCGGTGGCGCCGATGTTCGCCTTATTGATCAGGTCGGCAATACCGGCGGCCCAGGTATAGGCGGTCTGGCCGCTGGGATTGGCGCCGATAGAGATGAATTCCGCGACCTCACCGTATTCAGAGGCCTGGTCGTTGCTGGGGTCGTTGGCAGCCTGATTGCCGCAGCCTGCCAGCAGGCCCAGCAGCATGATCAGGGACAGCGTCACGCTGAGCAGCTTTTTCATGATAGTTCTCCTTTTTTCTTTTTTGTTTTTACAAAATCCTTTTCAGGACTTCTGCACATCATTGGACGCCCTTTTGGCGCGCAGGGAACGGATGATCTGCGGCGTCAGGAGCACGACCAGCACCGCAAGGCCGATCACGTCCGTCAAAGCGCCGGGATAGATCATACACAGGGAGCCTGCCAGCAGGATCACACGCGGCACGACAGGCATGGGGTAGATGAAGCAGCCCTGCATCGCGGCGGAAAGTCCCACCACGCCCAGCACCGCGCTGAAGAAGGCCAGCGTGATCTCGCCGCCGCTGCCGACAAACAGAAGCGCCGGCTGATAGGCGAAGAAGAACGGGATGATAAACGCCACAATGCCGAAGCGGCAGGCGGTAAAGCCGATCTTCATGGGATTCGCCTTGGCAATGCCGGAGGCGGCATACGCAGCGAGGGCCACAGGCGGCGTGATGGCGGAGAGCACCGCGCCATAGAAGCAGAACATGTGGGCGGAGAGCGCCGACAGTCCCAGATCCATCAGGCCCGGCGCCACCAGCGTGGCGACCATGATATAGGCCGCGGCGGTGGGCATACCCATGCCGAGGATGATCAGGGCGATCAGCGTAAGCACCAGCGCCAGCAGCAGGTTGTTGTTGGCCAGCATCATGATCATGCTGCTGAGCTTCAGGCCCAGTCCGGTAAGGGAGATACTGCCGATCACAAGACCGGCGCAGGCGCAGGCGATGGCCACCGTCACCAGTCCGTCGCCCGCGTCGATCAGCGTCTGCAGCAGGGACTTTCCGGTCAGCCGGGTATGCTTGCGGAGGAAGGAGCAGGCAAACGCCACCACGATGCCGTACAGCGCAGAGCGCATAGTGGAAAAGCCGCCCATCAGCGTTGCGATCAGCACGACAACGCAGATCAGGGTGTGCCAGTTCTGCCCCCAGACCTTCTTGAAATCGGGGATCTTGTCCTCGCTGATGCCGTGGATATCGCAGCGGATCGCCTCGAAGTGCACCATGCAGAACACCGAGCCGAAGTACAGCACAGAGGGGATCACCGCCGCCAGTGCGATGGTGCGGTAGGGCAGGCCGATCATCTCGCTCATGATGAACGCGGCGGCGCCCATGACCGGCGGCATGATCTGGCCGCCCGTGGAGGCCACCGCCTCAATGGCGCCGGCCACATGGGCTTTGTATCCCGTCTCCTTCATCAGGGGGATGGTAAACGTACCGGTGGTGACCACGTTGGAGGCGGCGTTGCCGGAGATGGTACCCATCAGGGCGCTGGAGATCACCGCGGCCTTGGCCGGGCCGCCGCGGGTGCGGCCTGTCAGCGCGATGGCGATATCCATGAAGAACTTACCGCCGCCGGTGGCCTCCAGGAAGCAGCCGAACAGGATAAACATGATAACGACCGTCGCGGCAGTACCCATCGGCGTACCGAAGATGCCGTTCGTGCCCACATACAGGTGTGAGACGATGCGGGTGATGGAATAGCCCCGGTGACGCAGCATACCGGGCAGATAGGGGCCGAAGTAGGCGTATGCCATAAAGATGCAGGAGATAATGACAATGGGCCAGCCGATCGTGCGCCGCGTGCAGTCCAGCAGCGCCACCACCAGCAGAATACCCAGCAGTAGCTCCACATCGGAAATGTTTCCCAGGTTTTCCGCCACCTTGCGGTAGTTGATGATCTGATAAAGGGTCGAGGCCACGCCGGCTATCATCATCAGGACGCTGAAAATACGGTCTGCCCAGTGGGTCTCGGCCTTTGCCAGCACCTTGCCGTAAATGACAATGATCACCAGCAGCATCACGGCTCCGCGCTGCAGCGTATCCATGCGGGCGCCGAAAGTGGCCGTATACAGGGCAAATAAGCTGATGAGCAGCGCGGCGCCCTGCGCGAGCCATGTACCCACGCGCCGGTCAAGGCGCAGCTTTTCTGTTTTCATCGGGGGGATACCTCCTTCTTTGTTCATCCGTTCCGAATACTCTGCCGGCGGTCACTGCACATCCAGTCCGTTGGGCTTGACCACCTTCTGATAGAAGCTGTCGATCAGTCCGTCCTGGGACTGCTTCATGTACTGATACATCCGCACGCGCAGTCTGTTCAGCAGCTCCTGGTATTCCTGCTTCTCGATCAGATTGTTCTTGGCGTGGGGATCCGTAACATAGTCGTACAGCTCCTCCGTCACACGGTATTTGAAGAAGTCCACCCGGTGGCGGATATAGCTGTCGGTCTCGGCGGCCTTTTCCATGGCCTTGAAGGTAAGTCCCTCCGTGGATTCATTGAGGAAGGTGGTCTCACCGTCAGACCATGCGTTGAAGATATAGGCAAAGCGCTTGTTCTGCACGCAGCGCATGGGGAAATGCAGCGCGCGGTGGGTGATGTGGTTATTGTTCGTCTTGAAGAACAGGGTAAAGATATCGTCGTACTGCTCCGCGCCCTCCATGATCGTATGCTTCATGGATCTGCCGTCCGCGTCCACGATCGGCTCGATGCCCAGCACGTCCAGCACAGTGGGCGTAAAGTCGATGCCGGAGACCAGCGCGTCGCTGACGGAACCGGCGGGGATCCGCCCCGGCCAGCGCATGATGTAGGGGCTCTTGGTGCTGTTGAGATAGCAGTTCGTCTTGGCGTAGGGCAGGGCCATGCCGTTGTCGCTCAGGAACAGCACCAGGGTATCGTCACGATAGCCCATGTCGTCCAGCGCCTGCATGATCTTGCCCACGATCTGGTCGCCGCGGTGAACGCTGGAGAAGTACTGTGCCAGCTCCTTCCGCACGTCCGGCAGGTCGGGGAGACAGCCGGGCACCGTGATCTCCTCCGGCGTGTAAATACGGTCGGCAGTAGTATGATGCCCGAAATAGAACATTTCATCATCAGCGCCCACATAGGGACGGTGGGGATCATGGGAGTTGGCCATCAGGAAGAAGGGCTTGCCCTCCTCCCGGGCACGGGTCAGGAACTGCTTGACCTTGTCGTAATACACCTCCGGCGAGCGGCCCCAGCCCTCCTCCTCGCAGTAGGTCTGCACATATTCGTCCCAGAAGAATTTCTCCTTGGGCGCGACGTGATCCTCCTTGCCGATGATGCCGTTCAGGAAGCCCTCGCGGTGCAGCACCTGGGTCAGCGTGGTAACACTGGCGTCGATCTCCTCAAAGCCTCTCGCGCCGTTGTGATGGGGATAGCGGCCCGTCAGCAGGACGGAGCGGGACGGCTGGCACACGGCGATGGTCACATGGGAATTGTTGAAGCGGACGCCCTCGCTGGCCAGCTTATCAATGTTCGGGGTGATGTCATCCACCTGGCAGCCAAAACAACCAACGGAATCATAGTTAAGATCGTCCACAGTAATCAGTAAAACGTTTGACAAAATCGACACTTTGTGTTATCCTCCAGTCAATACATATTTTAGGAAAAATCAACAAATTAGTTCTATATCCAACTCTAGTATATGCTATAAAATGTCGCAATGTAAACGGAAATTTACGCAAACGATTTCTTTATGCATGCGTAACGCAGAAAGCGGAAGGAGTTTGATTTATGACGATCAAAGACATTGCAAAGCTTGCCGGTGTTTCGCCGTCCACCGTGTCCCGGATCCTGAACGACACCAGCAACAGCTTTGCCAAGGCGGAGACCCGCGACAAGGTGTGGCGGCTGGTGCGGACCTACGGCTACGTTCCCAACGCGGCGGCGCGGAACCTGAAATCCAGCTGTGTCAGCGTGGCCGGTGCCCAGCTGGCCTGCTTTATGTCGCACACCAGGAATCCCGAGGATAACCCGTTCTTCTATGAGATGGTCCGCTCCATTGAGCAGGCCGCAAGCCAGTGCGGCTTTACCGTTCCGTTCTGCTTCACCAAATTCAACCTGCAGAGCACGGCCCTGCTGAACCGTATCAAGGGCATCAACGTGGACGGTGCTATCGTCGTGGGCCGCTTTGAGGATCCGGAGGCCGTGACCTTCCTCCACAAGCGGTACCGCAATATTGTTTACAGCGGCCTGTCCTTCACCGATTTTGAAATGGATCAGGTGGTCTGCGACGGCTACGCCGCCGCCACCGCCGCCATGCAATACCTGATCTCCTGCGGGCACCGGCGCATCGGCTATATCGGCAGCGGCCGAGGCGAGCGCCGCTTCCGGGCGTACCAAAGCGTCATGCGGGAGGAGGGGCTCCCCATCCCGCCCAGCTATGTGTTCTTCTGCGAATACGACAGCTTCAGCGGCTACCAGGCCACAGAGCAGTTCCTGGAGAAGAACCCCGAACTGCCCTCCGCCATCTTCTGTGCCAACGACAACACGGCCATCGCCGCCATCCGCTGCCTGCACGAGCACGGCTTCCGGGTGCCGCGGGATATTTCCGTGATCAGCGTGGATGACATCTCCCCCTCCGGGCTGATCACCCCGGCGCTGACGACCGTCCACGTCCCCATCGCGGAGATGGGCCAGCAGGTCATCCGCACGCTGGAGAGCCGCCTGAAAAAGCACCACAGCATCCCGCTGAAGATTGAGCTTCCCTATAAGCTGCTGATCCGCGAAAGCGTGCGCTCCCTGTAATACCCCCTCCCTGCCGCTGTGCAAACAAAAACAAATAAGCCGTGGCTTTCGCCACGGCTTATTTGTTTGAGCTATATCATGGTCAGTGATATAAACAGGGGAATAGGGTCTTGGAGGAAAAATTATACCAGAACAGCGCGATGGAAGACCTTCTTGCCTTTCTTGATAATCACACCATCGCCTGTAAACTGCTCGCAGCCGAAGGTGGTCTCGATCGCGGACACCTTCTCGTCGTTGACGGACACGCCGCCCTGCTGTACCAGACGGCGGGCCTCGCCCTTGGAGGCGGCCAGACCGCACTTCACCAGCAGGCTCAGCACGTCGATGGAGCCGCCGCCGAAGTCGTCGTTGGTCAGCTCGGTGGTGGGCATATGCTCGGTATCGCCCGCGCCGGAGAACAGGGCCTGAGAGGCGGTGCGGGCCTTCTCGGCCTCCTCCTCGCCGTGGACCAGCTTGGTCAGCTCATAGGCCAGAATGTCCTTGGCCTCGTTGAGCTGGGAGCCTTCCCAGGAGGACATGGTGTCGATCTGCTCCAGCGGCAGGAAGGTCAGCATACGGATGCACTTCAGCACGTCGGCGTCATCCACATTGCGCCAGTACTGGAAGAACTCGAAGGGGCTGGTCTTGTTGGGATCCAGCCACACAGCGCCGCTGGCGGTCTTGCCCATCTTCTTGCCCTCGGAGTTCAGCAGCAGCGTGATGGTCATGGCGTGGGCGTCCTTGCCCAGCTTTCTGCGGATCAGTTCGGTGCCCCCCAGCATGTTGCTCCACTGGTCGTTGCCGCCGAACTGCATGTTGCAGCCATAGTGCTGGAACATGTAGTAGAAATCGTAGCTCTGCATGATCATGTAGTTGAATTCCAGGAAGCTGAGGCCCTTCTCCATGCGCTGCTTGTAGCACTCGGCCCGCAGCATGTTGTTGACGGAGAAGCAGCCGCCCACCTCGCGCAGCAGCTCAATATAGTTCAGCGGCTTCAGCCACTCGGAGTTATACAGCATCAATGCCTTGCCGTCGGAGAAGTCGATGAACTTCTCCATCTGACGCTTGAAGCACTCGGCGTTGTGCTTGATGGTCTCCTCAGTCAGCATCTGACGCATGTCGGTACGGCCGGAGGGGTCGCCGATCAAAGTGGTGCCGTCGCCGATCAGGGCGATGGGCTTGTTGCCCGCCATCTGCAAACGCTTCATCAGGCACAGTGCCATAAAGTGGCCCACGTGCAGGGAATCGGCCGTGCAGTCAAAGCCGATGTAAAATGTGGCCTTGCCGTTGTTGACCATCTCGCGGATCTCTTCCTCGTTGGTGACCTGGGCGATTAAGCCGCGGGCCTGCAGTTCTTCATAAATACCCATTTTCTTACGTTCCTTTCCTATCATATCTGTGATGTTGAGTTTTGACACAAGGGGCAAATAAAAACGCCCCCTGTCCTTGGACAGAGGGCGACAAATGATCGCGGTACCACCTCATGTTCGCCGCTTCCTCACGGAAAACGGCCTCATCGGGTGCAGACACACCCTATCGCTGTAACGGGCGAACCCGACACATCCCTACTCGCCCCAAATACCTGGGTTTTCAGAAGGCTGCTCCAGGATGTATTCACACGCGCCGCCCTCTCCTCTTTCCACCAAACCAGAGGTTCTCTTTGCAGACGCAGAAGCGTGTTACTTCTTCCCTTCATCACGGTAACTGTATCAAGTTGCCACTATTGTAGCAGATTTTTTTCGTTTGTCAACACTTTTTTCGCAATATGAAAAATTTTTATAAATGCCTCTCATAAGGCGAATTTATTTCGTCATCTCCGCGCGGAATTTCTCCGCCTGGGTCAGCAGCTCCTCGGCACCCTGCAGCATGGTCTCCGTCACCTGACTGCCGCCGGTGAGGCGCGCCAGCTCCCTCTGCCGCTGCTTCCGGTCCAGCTGCTGCACCTGGGTAAAGGTACGGCCCTCCGCCTCCCCCTTCTCCACGGAGAAATGGGTGTCCGCCATGGCGGCCAGCTGGGGCAGATGGGTCACGCACAGCACCTGCTTATGGCGGCTGATGCGGGCCATCTTCTCCGCCACCTTCTGGGCGGCACGGCCGCTGACGCCGGTATCCACCTCGTCAAACACCATGGTGCCCACATGATCCTGCTCGCTCAGCACGTTCTTCATGGCCAGCATGATGCGGGCCAACTCGCCGCCGGAGGCGATTTTATTGATGGGCTTCAGCTCCTCGCCCAGATTGGCGGACATCAAAAACCGCACCTGATCCATACCGGTGGCATCCAGCGGCTTTTCGGCAAAGTCCACCTGAAAACGGATCTTCCCCATGTCCAACTGCTGCAGCTCCGTCAAAATCGCCTGGGACAGCGTCTCACCGGCCGCCTTGCGGGCGGCGGACAGCTCCTCCGCCGCCTTCCGCGCCGCCTTCTCTGCCTTGGCGCACTCCTTTTCCAGCCGCGCCAGGGCGTCGCCGGCGTAGGCGATGTCGTCCAGCTCCTTCCGGCATTTTTCCAGATACGCCAGCATGTCCTCCACCGTGGCGCCGTACTTCTTTTTCAGGCGGTACAGCTGATCCAGCCGTCCCTCCACCTCATCCAATTCATTGGGGGAGAAATCAAAGCTCTCCCGCTGCTCCGCCACGGCGTCGGCAATGTCATATACCTCGCTGTAGGCGCTCTCCAGCCGCTCATACAGTGCGTTGAATCCCTCGTCCAGATGCCGCACGCCGCCCAGGGCCTCCTGGGCCCGCTTCAGCAGGCTCAGCACACCGTCGCTGTCATCGCCGCCGTTGAGGCAATAGTCCGCGCCGGATACGGCGGAAATAAACTTCTCCGCATTGCGCAGCAGATTGCGCCGCCCCTGCAGCTCTTCCTCCTCGCCGTTTTTCAGCTTGGCCCGCTCCAGCTCGTTGATCTGATACTGCAGCGTGTCCATCCGGCGTGTCTTCTCCGCCTCGTCCATTTGCAGTGCATTCATCTTGCGGCGGATATCTGTTAAGCAATTATACTTGTCAGTATATGCATCAACAAGCGCTTCCACTTTCCCAAAGCTGTCCAGATAGGCCAGATGCTGCTCCTCGTCCAGCAGCTGCTGTCCGTCGTGCTGGCCGTGGATATTCACCAGACGGCTGCCCAGCGCCCGCAGCTGTGACACCGTGACAGGCCGTCCGCCCACGCGGCAGACGTTCTTGCCGTCGGCGCCGATCTCCCGCTGCAGCATCAGATTGCCGTCCTCATCCGGCGCCGCGCCCAGCTCCTCGCACACAGCCGGTTCCACATGGGAAAACAGCGCGCTGACAAACGCCTTGTCAGCGCCGGTGCGGATCAGATCCCGCGAGGTCCGCTGTCCCAGCACGGCGCTCATGGCGTCGATCACGATGGATTTACCCGCGCCGGTCTCGCCGGTCAGGGCGTTGAACCCCGGGCGAAAGGCGATCTCCGCCTCCTGAATGATGGCGATATTCTCGATATGAAGCAGTTCCAGCATCGCAAGCCCTCCTGCGCCCTCAGCGCAGCATCTGTTTCACCTGTTCACAAAAATCCAGTGCGTGAACGTTGTCGTGGAACACCAGAAAAATGGTGTCGTCTCCCGCCAGCGTCCCCACAATGTCCGTATCCTCCATGTTGTCCAGCGCGAAAGCCGCGCCCTGAGCCATACCCTCGATGGTTTTCAGCACCGCGATATTCTGGGCCGCCTCCACGCTGATCACGCTCTCGCGGAAGATGGTGCGCAGCTTGTCGGCAAAATTTAGCTTCGTCTTCTGCACCGACACGGCATAGCGGTACCGCCCCTGTCCGGTAGGCTCCTTCACCAGATGCAGCTGCTTGATATCCCGCGAGATCGTCGCCTGTGTGGAGCGGATCCCCAACTCGTTCAGCCGCTGCAGCAGCTGCTCCTGGGTCTCGATAGCCTCCTCGCTGATGATCTGCAGCAGCTTCTCCTGACGCACGTTCTTCATGTTTCGCAGCCTCCCATTTTGTAATCAAGGATCTCGCAAAAGCTCTTCTTGCTGAGCCGGACAAGCCCCATGGCGAATTTCGACTGCCGCACACGGACCTTGTCGCCGTTTTTCAGGGAAAACGCCTTGCCGCCGTCAGCGGAGAGATAGACAAATTTCCGGTTGGCGTCCGCCGCCTCAATGGTGATCACATGATCCGGCGACAGCACATAGGAGGTCGCTCTGGTGGAATGGGGGCAGATGGGCGTGATCAGCAGGTTGCGGGCCGTGGGCTCCACAATGGGCCCCCCCGCCGCCATGGAATAGCCGGTGGAGCCGGTGGGGGTGGAGATCACCACGCCGTCCCCCGTCACCTTCGTCAAGCGGCCTTCCTCTGTAAAGATATCCAGCCTTACAACCCGTGCCACAGCACCCTTTGACACCACCGCGTCATTCAGCGCGATGTTGCTGTATACCGCGTTTCCGCCGCGGAAGATGGTCACGTCCAGCATCATGCGGGACTCCACCACAAAATCCCAGTTCGCCAGATCCCGCAGGCGGTCCAGCTCGTTGGCCTCCAGCTCCGACATAAAGCCCAGGCTGCCCAGGTTGATACCCAGCACCGGCACATTGTGCAGCGCCGCCGTGCGGCTCAGATGCAGGATTGTTCCGTCGCCGCCAAAGGCGATCATCAGATCGGCGCTCCGGATCTCCTGCTGCAATTGCCGCACGGGAACGCCCAGCTCATCGCCGTAGCCGTCCCGATGAAACGGCAGGCACACCACCGTCTCAAAGCCGATGCCCTCCAGAATAGCTTTCGCGTCCTTGGCCACCCGCAGCTCGCTGTCCCGATAGGGATTGGGGCATAGGATCACTTTCTTCTTCACTGCGCTTCCCCTTCTTTCAATGTCTCATGGGATGCCGCTACCACGGCGCGCAGGTCGATGGCCGCATCCGGCTCCTCCGACTTACGAAGATATCCCAGATATTCAATGTTCCCCTCCGGCCCGCGGATGGGAGAGTACGTAATTCCTACTACTGTAAAGTTATTTTCCTTTGCATGCTCCAGAAAGTGCTCCAGCACCTCCAGATGCACCGCGCTGTCCCGTACAACGCCTTTTTTGCCCACTTTTTCCCGTCCCGCCTCAAACTGCGGCTTGATGAGACAGGCCACCTCGCCGCCCTCCCGCAGCAGCGGGTACAGCGCCGGAAAAATCAGCTTCAGCGAGATAAAGGACACGTCGATGGAGGCAAAATCCAGCGCCTCCGGCACCTGCTCCGTGGTCAGGGTTCTGGCGTTGGTCTTTTCCAGACACACCACCCTTGGATCGGTGCGCAGCTTCCACGCCAGCTGATTGGTGCCCACATCCACGGCGTATACCTTCGCCGCGCCGTTTTGCAGCATACAGTCGGTAAAGCCGCCGGTGGAGGAGCCAATGTCGGCGCAGGTCTTCCCCTCCAGTGTGATGGGCCATACCTGCATGGCCTTTTCCAGCTTCAGCCCGCCGCGGCTCACATACCGCAGCGTCTTGCCCCGCACCTCAATGTGGGCGTCGTTGGGCACGGCCGTGCCGGGCTTGTCCACCTTCTGGTTGTTGACATACACGATGCCCGCCATAATGGTGGCCTGTGCCTTCTGCCGGCTCTCCTGCAAGCCCTGCTCCACCAGAAGAACGTCCAGTCTCGTCTTATTACTCATGGCACGCCTCCTTCAGCGCGGCCGCCACGCTCTCCGCGTCCAGCCCCATCTGCTCATATAGCTGCGGCACGCTGCCATGGCAGGGGATCGTGTCGCCCAGGTTCTTCAAAATCAGCTTCTCCGGCATCCGGCCCCCCTGGGCCATGATCGCCGTCACCCGCTGTCCCACACAGCCGCTGCCCACGCAGTCCTCCAGCACCAGCAGCCGTTTCTCGCTGCCCAAGGCCGCCAATACCGCGTCGTTGCACAGCGGCGCGATGGCGTTCAACTTCACCACGCGGGCATGAATGCCCGCCTGCTCCAGCTGTTCCGCCGCCGCCAGCGCCTGATTGATCAATATTCCATACGTCAGGATGGTGCAGTCCTCGCCCGCACGCAGCTCCGTAAAGGCCTCATCGCCGCAGCAGCCCTGATACATACCTTCGCCGCCTCTGGGATAGCGCACCGCCACCGGCCCGTCCAGCTCCAGCACCGCCCGCCGCAGCATCTGCCGCAGCTCGGCAAAGCTGGCGGGACACAGCACCGTCATATGGGGCACCTGGGGCAGATACAGCGCGTCAAAGCAGCCGTGATGGGTCTCGCCGTCGGCGCCCACCAGTCCGGCACGATCCACCCCCAGCACCACATGCAGCCTGTCCAGGGCCACATCCTGGATCAGCATGTCATAGCCCCGCTGCAGGAAACTGGAATACACCGCAAACACCGGCACCAGTCCCTGCTTCGCCATGCCGCCCGCCATGGATACGGCATGCCCCTCGGCAATACCCACATCCACCAGCCGGTCCGGAAACCGCTCGGCAAACTCCGTCAGGCCGGTGCCCTCCTGCATGGCGGCGGTGATGGCGCATACGCGCTCATCCTCCTGGGCCAGCGCGGCCAGCTCCTGCCCGAATACATGGGAGAAATCCCTTCCCGCCGCATGCAGCGGCCTGCCGGTGGCGGGATCAAAGGGTGCCACGCCGTGATAATCGGTAGGCCGCTCCTCCGCGGGCGCGTAACCCTTTCCCTTCACCGTGCGCACATGCAGCAGCACCGGACACCGCTGTTCCCGCGCCCATTGCAGCGACTGCTCCAGCGCCTCCACATCATGTCCGTCCACCGGCCCCATATAGGTAAAGCCCATGCTCTCAAACATGGAGCTGTCCGGCAGCAGCGTCTTTTTCAGCGCCGTCTTCACATGATGGCTGAAGCGGTAGATCCTGCCGCCCACCGGCCCATTGCCCAGTATCTGGCGATAGCGCTTCTTGAACTGATAGTACCCCGGCCTCGTCCGCAAATGGGACAGATGGCTGCTGACCGCCCCCACATTGGGCGCGATGGACATGCCATTGTCGTTCAGAATGACGATCATCGGCTCGCCGGAGGCGCCGGCGTTGTTCAGTCCTTCAAAGCTCAGCCCGCCGCCCAGCGCGCCGTCGCCGATCAGCGCCACCACGTCGTAGGCCTCATGCCGCATGGTGCGGGCCTTTGCCATCCCCAGCGCCACCGAGACCGAGTTGGAGGCATGCCCCGCCACAAAGGCGTCGTGCACGCTCTCATAGGGCTTGGGAAAGCCGGAAAGCCCCCCCAGCTGCCGCAGGGTATCGAACCGCTCTCGGCGGCCCGTCAAGATCTTATGTACATAGCACTGGTGCCCCACATCGAACACCAGCCGGTCGCGTGCGGTGTCAAACACCCGATGGATCGCCACCGTCAGCTCCACGACCCCCAGATTAGAGGCCAAATGACCGCCTGTCCTTGCCACGCTGTCCACCAGAAAGGTGCGCAGCTCGTCACAAAGCCGGCGGGTCTGTTCCTTATTCAACGCCCTCACATCGGAAGGACTGTGGATCGTTTCCAGAATCAAGGTGTGCTCCCTCGTTTCACCGATATAAATGCAGCGCGTGCATGATCCGCGCCACCCGATACACCACGGCGGTGCATTCGTTGATGGCCACCTTCTTGAACAGCGCCTTGCCGCCGATGGTCAAGCCGGAGATCAGCGCCGTCACGCCGATGGACAGCATCACATTGGTGGTGTTGAAATCCCGCTGCAGCGCCGACACGATCACCGCCGCGGTGGAGCCGCTGACGATGCCGCAGATATCGCCCACCACGTCGTTGCATACCGAGCTGACGCGGTTGGCGTTGGACAGCAGGCGGATCGCCTCCCGTCCTCCCTTCTCCTTGTGGGCGGCCATGGAGTGAAAGGGCTTGGGGTCCGCCGCCGTCACCGCCACGCCGATCATGTCAAACACGATGCCCAGCGCGATGAACGCCACCAGCACAAGGACCGCCACCACATAGCCCGCGCCGTCCAGCGCGGTAGACGAGAAAAAGCTCAGCAGTGCGCTGAGCACCACCGCCATAAAAAATACCCGCAATACCCAGTGGTCGTTCTTCTTTTTCGGTTTACCCTTGTCGCTCAAGATCAAAACCCTCATTTCAAAATGCCGAAGGCATCCTTCGGCCCGTCAAAGTCAAAAAACTGAACAGGGCAGCATTGGAAGTAAATCTTGCGGCTTAGGTACGGGTTGGTTTTCCCCACGGCACACCTCTCGTCGCCGATCAGGTGGTTTCCCCTTAGGTGCCGCATCACGGCGTTGCCGCGTCGTAAGACCCGACTGCCACTTAGTCCGCACTGCAATCCTTCCAAGGCCCCACAGAAATGGACAGCCTAGGTGATTTCCACTGCAGTCACGCCGCCTCTTATCCTCTTTTGCAGGCAGGGTTTCAAGGGAATCGCATGCGGGCCCTGGCCGGGGCCTTTGGTGCTTCAGCTCCCCTATCCACCGTGCCCACGCAAGGCAGGCTACTCTGCACACAGCGTTACGGCAGCAAAGGCCGGGTAGCACCGCAATGCAGGTTTCTTGCCATCGCAGGCGATGGCGTCATCTGCCTCGTACGCGGGTCGCTTACCACAGGGGGAGTACGCCCGCGCACAACAGCAGGTCTCCACGGAAGCAGGGTCGGGTCCCTCATGCCATTGAGGGGCGCCCTACATCCGCAGGCGCGCGTTTCGCACGCCTCCCTCCAGCACCCACCCCAAACTGGGCGTAAGAAGCAGGCACCAGAGGTTTCACAGTTGTGCCCTTTAAAGGATTTTTAGGCCCTTCTTAGGAGACGGCAGATCTGACTAGGATACTGCGCCGCTGTTCAGTAATTATATATCATACCACACTCCTCCTCATTTCGCAACTCATTTTATGCAGAATATTCTGTATATTTTTATCATTTCCCCTTGTCACCCGCCCCAGGCTGTGATATAATATGGCATGTATACCAAATGTTGCTTCATTCCTTCCTCCCCGGCGATTTTAGGTAAGGAAAAGGACAGACGCTTCTGCGTCTGTCCTTTTCCGTTTATTCCGTACTTTATGCTTCCTCGATCCCCTGCAGGGAGAATTCGTACCGCATGGCCAGCGCGTTGAACAGCTTATGCATCACCCGCTGGGCGATGGTGCGGATGTCCAGCGTTTCCACAAAGGCCAGCACCTTCCCCAGTTCCTCCTCCGGCACCCGATAGGCCCGCAGGCTCATGCCCAGAAAGAGGGCCAGCTTCCGCTCCAGCGTCAGCATCTTGTCGCAGGGATGGGACATATAGCTGCGCATGATCCCCGCCGAGCCGATCTCCAGCTCATAGAAATCCTCCAACCCCAGCTGGGGCTGATAGCATCCGAATATGGCATGCAGCTCCTTCGCCGTCTCCCGCTGGATAAACTCCGAAGCCTCCTTCTGGGTATAGGCCTCGATATAGATCTCCCGCAGGTTCTCGTTGAGCTCCGTCAGCGTCAGCTGGATAGCTGTCTCCACCGCATAGACATACACCGGCGGCAGCGCGTCTCCCGTGATCCCTCTGGCCATGCCGAACTGATTGGAGAACATAAACTCCACCAGCTCCGTCAGCACGCCGTCCTTGGCCCGGAAAATATTCTGAAAGCTGCTGTTGGAGACCTCCGCCTTCTGCACGATCTCCGCCACCGTGGTCTTCTTATAGCCCTGCTCCAAAAACAGCTTGACGCAAACCGTCAGGATCCGTTTTTTGGCCGGCAAACTCACACTTGTCAACGCGATACGCCTCACGCTCCTCTCCTGAACTTACCATTACGTATGTATTTTACCATAATATTGTCCACCGTGCAAGGGCAAATTCTTCCTCTCCGTCCCTTTTTTCATGATAAATTACAGTCTCTCCCCTTCCTCAACCACCGGTTTGTTGCATTTTCACAACAGTCTGGTACAATGGAGGGCGAGGTGAGACCATGGATAAAGAAGTATTCGGCGGCTTCATCGCCGCCCTGCGCAAAGAGGCAAAGCTGACCCAGCAGCAGGTGGCGGACGCCCTCCACGTGACCGACCGCGCCGTCAGCAAATGGGAGCGGGGACTCAATTACCCCGACGTTACCCTGATGGAGCCCCTGGCCTCGGTGCTGGGCGTCAGCCTGGAGGAGCTGCTGACCTGTCGGCGCAAGCAGCCCGCCGCGCCGGAACCGGAGCTGCCCGCCCTCCGCTCGGTGCTGACCATCACCCAGGAGGAAAAGCGTATCCGCACCCGCCGCAGACGGACGCTGACCTGGCTCTCCCTTGCCGCCGCGCTGGTGCTGACGGTGCTGGCCACCATGCAGCACAACGGCAAGCTGCATTTTGAGCAGCGCACCACCTCTCCGGACGGCAGTACCACCTTTTCCGTGTATCGGAACAGACTGCTGAACGGTGAGCTTTACATAAAGACCGACCATCCCATAAACTTCGAGGGCGCCGCCTGTCCCTACTGCGGCCGGGGCATGCCGCATCGGACAGACCGGCAGGAGCTGGAATGGGGCCTGACCTCGGTGGATTCCCTGTCCTGGTCGGCGGACGGGCGGTACCTGCTGATCCAGGGTGCCGGCAGCAACGGCAAGTCCGTGGAGCTGGTGCTGTGGGACTTTATGAAATACGGCAAGGACAGCCCCGTCCACAGCAAAGGGATCACGCTGGACATTTTGCAGCAGCTCTCCGGCTATGACGTATATCAGCGCTACTTAAACGATACGTTCTCCCCTCCCGATCTGGAGCCGGAGCCGATGCTGCCCGCTCTGCCGGGGAACGGCTGGATACCGGTGGTCACCCTGTCGGATGTTCATTGGGCGGAGGGCGTCCATGAGATCGCCATGGCCTACACCTACGACGGCACCGACGGCCTGCACCGCAGCGGCCAGCTGCGCTACGATGTGGATACGGAGACGGTGCTCTCCGTAAAGGAGGATACGACACCCCCCGGCAAATAGGAGGTATCATGAAACAACACTTCGCCCTGCTGCTGACCCTGCTGGCCGCCGCGCTCCTGTGCGCCTGCGGCGAAAAGGCCGATGACCAGCGCTGGCTGTGGTCGTCGGAGGAGATCACCCCGCCGGTGGATTTCGGCTATGTGCTGACCGTAGCCAGTACAGAGAATGAGGTCTTCGCCATCTCCCACACCGCACTGGGCCGCTATGAGGATGGCAAGATTACCGTGCTGGACACCATCTACTCCGCCGACGCCCCCGCCATGGTCTATGGTGCCAGCGGTTACGGCGACACACTGTACCTGCTGGCGGGAGAGATGCGTCCGCAATATACGGAATACGGGGAGCCCCGTGAGAATCCGGATTTCTCCGGAAAATATACAGTGATCACCTACCGTAACGGCGCACGGACAGAGGCCACACCCTTTCAGTTAAGCGAAAATGACGTTCTGTCCGGCCTGCTGGCGCTTTCTGATGACTATATGCTGTGCTGGACGGCCACCGATGTCTGGGTGGTGTCGCTGGCAGAGGGCGGCAGTGTCTATCCCCAGCAGGTATCCGGCGAGATCGTTGCCCCCACCACAAGCCGATCCGGTATGTGGCTGTGGGCAAAGCAGGATGAGACCTTCGGCTTTTATCCCCTGACCGCGGCTGAGAACGCGCTGGGCGACCTTACACAGCCGGAGGACTGTCCAAGGCTCTGTACGGCTACGGTCTCCAGAAATGACGGCTGCCTGCTGAACAGCGGCGGGACGCTGTCCCTGTATCAGCCTGTGAGAAACACCGCCGTCCCCCTCGCAAACTGGCATGACTGCGCACTGGCTGACGCCACGGTCACCGGCATTGTGCAATGCAGTGACAACACCTGGCTGTGCGCCTCCGACTTCGACGGAAAGCTCTGGAGCATACGGCGTGAGACGATTTCCGAGGGCAAGCAGACGCTGCACATCGCCTCGGCCAACGGCTCCCTGGAACTGGATGACCTTGTCAAGCAGTTCAACCGCACGCACAGGGATTGCGTCGCCGTGATCGACTACTATCCCGAAAACGCCTACGACCGCCTCTGCACGGAGATCATGGCGGGCGACGGTCCGGACGTGCTGGATCTGGCCTGCCTGTCCCTTCCGCTGAACTCCTCCTATCTGGTGGATCTGTACCCCTACATCGACGCCGACTCAGATGTTGACCGCGACATGTTCGTCCCCACGGTGATCGCCTCCCTGGAGCTGAACGGAAAGCTCACATCTCTGCCTGCCGCATTTGTTGTGAACACGATGACCGCACGAGTGGCCGACGTGGGGGAGCGTACCGACTGGACCATTGAGGAGCTGCAGGACCTGTGGGCGCAGCGGACGGATGATATTTTCCTGATGTCCGGATGGATGGATCGTCACAATTATCTGGGATGGCTCGCCACGCTCACGACCGGCGACTTTATCGACTGGGAAAACGACACCGCCCGCTATGACAGCGCGGATTTCATCCGCCAGCTGCAATTCTGCGAGGCGCAGGCCGACTATGTGGAATACACCGATGAGATCGCGGAAAATCCATGTCTGGTGGAGTTTGAAAATGTCCAGAATCTGGTGCGCATCAACGGCATCCGCAACAACTATAAAGAGGACTTCACCTACATCGGCTTTCCAGGCGACGGAGAATACGGCAGCTTCTTTGACGTGGACCAGCTCCATTTTGCCATCTCCGCCAACAGCGACAAGAAAGATTTGGCCTGGGAGTTCATCCGGCTGGCACTGACGAAAAAGAATCAGGAGATGATCTGCGACAGCTGGCACCTCCCCATCCGTCAGGACGTGATGGACGCCAGGATCGAGACCGTCGTTGGAAACGTCAGCGACCGCCAGCGGTTCCGCCAGTTGATCCAGAAGCCCCTGCGGTTCACCTGCTACAACGAGACCCTCCACCAGATCGTCACAGAGGAGGGCGAAGCCTATTTCGACGGTCAGCGCACCGCAGAGGAGGCGGCGGAGCGCATCCAGAACCGCGTCACATTGTATCTCTCCGAGATCGAATAGGAGGCCGCCATGAACAAACGCCGCTTCCGAAAATCGCTCCCCTACCTGCTCCCCAGCGCCCTGGGCACCGCCCTGCTGTATATCGCGCCGTTCCTCGTCATGCTGCACTACGCCTTCTCCGGCGGTGGAGGTCTGGCGGCCCTATGGGGCAACCACGCCTTCGCGGTGGGTACGCGGAACACCGCCGTCTATCTGATCGGCGGCATCGCCGCCGCGCTGCTGCTGGGCATATGGATCGCACTGGCCCTGCGGCCCCGGCGCTTTGCCGTAAAGCTGGTGCTGCTGGTGCCGCTGATGATCCCCTCCGCCGCTGTGGCGGTGATCTGGCGGGCGCTGATCCCGTGGGAGAGCTTGTTGGTGCTGATTCTGCTGCTGATCTGGAAGGTCACCGGCGTCAACGCCGTACTCTTCACCGCTGCCCACGACACCATTCCCCCCGCGGTCATCGAAAGCGCCCAGCTGGACGGCGCCGCCGGTCTGCGTCTGTTCCTTCGCGTCAAATGGCCCTATCTGGCCGGCAGCGTGTTTTTCGCCGCCCTGATGGACCTGTTCTTCGCCTGGCGTGCCTTTCGGGAGGTCTATCTCCTGACCGGCGACTACCCTCACGACAGCATCTACCTCCTCCAGCACTACCTCATGCACATGTTCCGCCGCCTGCAATACGGCAAACTGGCCACCGCCTCCATCGCGGTAGTCGTGGCTGTTGTGGCGGCAACAGGGCTGCTGTTCCTGCTGACCAACGCGCAGGGAAAAGAGGTGGACGCATGAAAACGCTGATGAAAGCGCTTCTTGTGCTCCTCGCCCTTCTGCCGGTTGGGCTGCTGTTCCGGCTGGCCGTCCCCCAGCTTCCGCTGCTGTGGGACGACCGCGCCTATTGGCGGGGCTACGCCACCTCGCTGGGACTGACAGCAGTTATTCTGGTTTTTCAGTTGGCCGTGGCGCTGCTGGCGGCCTACGGTCTGGCCCGCTGGCAGGGACGGCTACGAAACGCCGCCTACCTGTTGTACTGCCTGCTGACGCTGCTGCCGGTGCAGGTGATGCTGCTGCCCAACTATCTGGTATGCCGTGCGCTGGGCCTGCTGAACACCCGCCTTGCCATCGTGCTGCTGGGCGTTTTCTCCCCGCTGGCGGTATTCCTGCTGGCCCGGGCCATGCAGCGCATCGGCCGTGAGCAAAGTGAGGCCGCGTCACTGGATGGTGCCAACGAGTGGACGCTCTTCCGCCGTATCTATCTGCCCCAGGTGAAGGATACCGTCCGCATCGCGGCAGGGCTGGCCTTTCTGGATCAGTGGAGCATGGTGGAGCTGCCGCTGGTGCTGCTGTCCGACGAAAGCAAGCAGCCCTTGTCCATTCTCCTGACCCGCACCGCCTTTCCCGCCCCCTACGCCGGAGCCGCCCTGTATCTCCTGCTTCCGATGGCGGTCATACTGCCGTTCGCCGTTATGATCCGGCGTACCCCATAAAAAAAGTTCCGTGAGCGGCGCTCACGGAACTTTTTTATACACTTTTTTAGGGAAATTACTTGCCCATGTTCATCTGAGCAGCGACCTCAGCGGCGAAGTCCTCCTGCTTCTTCTCGATGCCCTCGCCGGTCTGATAGCGAACGGCGTCCACAAACTTGACGCTGCCGCCCAGCTTCTTGGCGGCGTCGGCCACGTACTTCTCCACGCTGCCCTGGAAGATGTCGCCGCGGACGAACTCCATCTGCATCAGGCAGTTCTCCTCGTAGAACTTGTTCATCTTGCCCATGACGATCTTTTCTTTCACCTGAGCGGGCTTGGAAGCCATCTTGGGATCGGTGTCCATCAGGGCCAGAGCGATCTTCTTCTCCTCAGCCAGCACGTCCTCGGTGACCTGGGACTTGTCCCAGAAACGGGGATTCAGGGCCGCGATCTGCATGGCGATGTTCTTGCCGATCTCGGTGGCATCCACGCCGCCCTCCACAGCCAGATTCACCAGCACGCCGATCTTGCCGCCGGCATGGACATAACCCACGCTGGTGTTCTCGGCAAAGCGGACGAAACGGCGAACCTGCAGGTTCTCACCGATGGACATGACCTTCTCGGGCATGGTCTCGGACACGGTCAGCTCGGAGCCAGGATACTTGCTGTTCATCAGGGCGTCCACATCGGCGGGATTATTCTCGGCAACAGCCTTGGCGATATCCTTCACGAAAGCCACGAACAGGTCGGACTTGGCGCAGAAGTCGGTTTCGCAGTTCACTTCCACCAGCGCGCCAACGCCGTTCTCGGTCAGAGCATAGGACATACCCTCGGCAGCGATGCGGCCGGCCTTCTTGGCGGCCTTGGCCAAACCCTTCTCACGCAGCCACTCGACCGCCTTGTCCATGTCGCCGTCGCACTCGACCAGCGCCTTCTTGCAATCCATCATACCCACGCTGGTCATCTCGCGCAGGGTCTTAACATCAGCAGCAGTAAAAGCCATGATTATATCCTCCATCAAATATAGTGTAATGAAAACGGGGCAGGGACAATTCCCTGCCCCGTCAGTTTACGCGGTGTTTTTCAGAATTGACTTACTCGGCGTCCTTGGCTTCCTCGGCGGCAGCTTCTTCCATCTGCTCGCCCTGGCGACCCTCGATCATGGCGTTGGCCATGATGGACGCGATCAGGCGGATGGCGCGGATGGCGTCATCGTTGCCGGGGATGGGATAGTCGATCTCGTCGGGATCGCAGTTGGTGTCGGCGATGGCCACAACGGGGATGCCCAGACGGTGCGCCTCGGCGATGGCGTTGCGCTCCTTGCGGGTGTCAACGATGAACAGGGCGCCGGGCAGCTTCTTCATTTCCTTCACGCCGCCCAGATACTTCTCCAGCTTCTCGATCTCGCCCAGGTGCTTGATAACTTCCTTCTTGGGCAGCATATCAAAGGTGCCGTCGGTCTGCATGGTCTTCAGCTGGTTCAGACGGTCGATACGGGTTCGCATGGTCTTGAAGTTGGTCATCATGCCGCCCAGCCAGCGGGCGTTGACGTAGTACTGACCGCAGCGGGCAGCCTCGTCCTTGATGGCCTCCTGGGCCTGTTTCTTGGTGCCCACGAACAGCAGGGACTGGCCGTTCTCGGACAGCTGGCGGACGAAGTTATAGGCCTCTTCCAGCTTCTTCACGGTCTTCTGCAGGTCGATGATATAGATGCCGTTGCGCTCCGTATAGATATAGGGAGCCATCTTGGGGTTCCAGCGACGGGTCTGGTGACCGAAGTGGACGCCTGCTTCCAGCAGGGACTTCATGGATACGACGTTTGCCATTTTTGTGTTTCTCCTTTTATGTTTAGTTTTGTACCTCCAGCTCCGTCATCTCACCGGCTAACCCCGAAGGGCACCGGCCGGTGATCAAAAGCTGTGCGGATTCCGACCGAAATATATTACCATAAGAATCGCCTGATTGCAAGTAATTTTTTCGCATTTTTTCTGCTATTTTGCCGCGTTTCACAGGAAATTTCAGAATTTGCGCCGCTTTTTCGGATTGGGCGGCCCATCCCGCCGCTGGAAGGGCTTGTCGATCAGCACGATATCGTCCCCGAACTTCTGCACACAGTCCCAGGGGATATAGTAATCCTCCCCCCTGCCGAACAGTCCGAAAAAGCGGCAGGGGCCAAATACGATGATGGCCTTCACCGTTCCCTCCGGCAGACAGATCTCCAGATCCCCCACATAGCCCAGGCGGCACCCGTCGCAGAGATTGATGACCTCCTTACGCCGCAGCTGGCAAAATCTTACAAGCATATTTCCCACCTCGCTGGCAGTATATGCCGCCTCCAGGCTGTCCTATTCCGTCGATTCCGCACTCTTTTCGCGGCAAAGAATAACTGTCTTTTTTGCCGGAAATACTGGAAACAAACCAGGACAGGAGGCGCGCGCATGCGGGGGAAGGTGGAGATCTGCGGCATCAACACGGCAGATCTGAAGGTGCTGAAAAATGATGAAATGATGGCGCTGCTGCGCCGCTGCCGCGCGGGAGACACAAGCGCCCGCGAGCAGCTGATCTGCGGCAACCTGCGCCTGGTGCTGTCGGTGATCCAGCGCTTTTTGGGGCGAGGGGAAAATGTGGACGATCTGTTCCAGGTGGGCTGCATCGGCCTCATCAAAGCCATCGACAATTTCGACCTGAACCAGCCTGTCCGCTTCAGTACCTACGGCGTGCCGATGATCGTGGGCGAGATCCGGCGGTATCTGCGCGACAATTCCGCCATCCGCGTCTCCCGCTCCATGCGGGACACGGCCTACCGCGTGCTGCAGGCCCGTGAGCAGCTGATGGCCCAGCAGCAGCGGGAGCCCACCGTGGAACAGATCGCCGCCCATCTGAACATCCCCCGCGAAGAGGTGGTCATGGCCATGGACGCCATCGTCGATCCGGTCAGCTTATACGAGCCGGTGTATTCCGACGCGGGGGACAATGTCTGTGTGATGGATCAGGTGCGGGACACCGCCAACAGCGACGAGCACTGGCTGGAGCAGATCAGCCTGAAGGACGCCATTGCCCGGCTGGACGAGCGGCAGCGAAACATCCTGGCGCTGCGGTTCTGCCAAGGAAAAACGCAGATGGAGGTCTCCTCGGAGATCGGCATTTCCCAGGCCCAGGTGAGCCGGTTGGAGAAGGGTGCCATCGCCTGTATCAAACGTGAAATGTAGCGAATACGAATTATAATTCCCCGAAAATCGGCGATTTTTGGGGAATTATTGGTACATAAAGGGCGGTTATTGGTACCAAAATGGTACATAAACGGCCGTTATCGGTACGCCAACCGGCTCACCCCTCCGCCGTCATCAGGGTGAAGGTCATGCGAACCGGATTGTGATCCGACCACTGGAAGCCGGTGTCTAGCACGGCGCTGTTTTCCACGGCGACATTGGCGGACACCAGAAAGCCGTCCACCGTCAGGACATATTGTCCTTCGTGATAAGGGCCGTCGGCGTTGCGGCAGGAGGGGATGGGGGCGGCGGCGTCCAGCGGGGCGACGAGGGTCACATCGTACCCGTCAAACGTCCCCTCGGGGATGGGCTGGGCCCAGGAGTATTCCTGATCCGCCTCGCCGAAGTAGGCGGCGGAGTCCCCCAGCAGGTCCTTATTGAAATCGCCGCCCGCTACACACCAGTTGCCGGCGTCGTACTCCGCCTGCATGTCGTCCAGCAGCAGGCGCAGCTGCTCTGTTGCAATAGTACCGTCGGAGGTGTAGGCGGAGAGGTGGAGGTTATAAAGGACAAGCTCTTTCCCCTCCGCCACGGGGATGCGGCTGACTGAATAGCAGCGGTCCAGATCCAGCAGCTTCATGACGCTGTTCTCCACCGGCAGCTCCACCCGCTGGGCGGCGGTGATGGCGGCGGGCGAGAAGGTCAGCAGGCCGGAGCGGGACGCGCCGTGGGGCTGGGTCAGGGGATACAGAAGGAAGGGCGAATCATAATTCTGGGCGAACACATAGGCCTTTCCCGTCAGGGCCTGGCAGATGGGCTGGCGCTCATCCACATGGTAGCTGCGGGTGGAGTCCATATCCACCTCCTGTAGCAGATAGAAATCCGCCTGCTGCCGGGCCAGGAAATCGGCGATATGGGCCACGTTTGCCGTCAGCCGCTCCTGGCTCCAGGCCCAGGACTCCGTGCCGCCGTCCATGAAAAAGCCGTAGTCCGCCTCATAGGCGCCAAAGCCGATGTTATAGGAGAGGACGGTATAGGTCTCCCCCGCCGCCAGTGTGTCTGCGGCGGCGCTGCCCTCCGGCGTCAGCGGCTTGTCGCCGATGCGGTGGTAGGACAGAAAGACATAGGCCACATAGGCCCCCACCGCCAGCACCACCGCCAGCAGGATGCACAGCAGCACCTTGACCCATCGTTTCATCTTTTTCATAGGGAATCCTCCCGTTTACAAATTTCGTTTCATCTATTATAATGGTTCCATTCCGATTTGAAAAGAGGATATTCCATTGAAACGACGCATTGTGATCCGATTGAACGCGCCGGTGATCCTGACCTTTGCGCTGCTGGCGCTGGCGGCGCTGCTGCTGGGGAAATGGACGGGGGGCGCCGCCACCTATCTCTATTTCAGCGTATACCGCGCACCGCTGAGCGATCCACTGACCTATGTGCGCTTCTTCGGCCATGTGCTGGGGCACGCGGACTATGACCACTACATGGGCAACATGCTGCTGTTGCTGCTGGTGGGGCCTGGTATTGAGGAAAAATACGGCCACAGGACCACCGCCCTGTGCATCGCGGCGACGGCGCTGGTGACGGGACTGGTGCAATTTCTCTTCTTCCCCAGCACCGTACTGCTGGGGGCCAGCGGCGTGGTGTTTATGATGATCGTGCTGTCCTCCTTCACGGAGATGGGCAAGGAGGGGATCCCTGTTACATTGATCTTAGTGGTGATCTTCTATCTGGGCGGCGAGCTGCTGGATGGTCTGACCACTGCCGACAACGTGTCCCAGCTGACCCATATCGTGGGCGGACTGTGCGGGCTGGTGTTCGGGTTCTCCATCAAGCGGCGGCAGCACCGGTGAACAAATTTGTCATTTTGACGGGAGGGATGCCTGAGGCATCCCTCCCGTTTTCCTGTGAGTTAACTTCTGCTAATGTTTGATTTTTCACAAGCCAATGGCAAAGTTTCACGGCGGGAGAATTTTATCGAAGCGCTACATTTTTTGTCGAAATTTGCCGTTTTATTTATGAATAATTTATGTATAAATGCTTTTCCTTAACGTGCATCTGATGAATTTTCTGCTATAATACAGCAATCAAATCCAGAGTTATCCGGAAATTCTGGATGAGCAATCTGACGGAAAAAATACCGACAAAGGAGTATGAGATTATGGCAACATTCATTATTGGTCTCGTGATCCTCCTGGGCGGCGCCGCTCTGTACGGGCGGTTCTGCGAAAAGGTCTTTGGCCCTGATGACCGGAAGACCCCCGCCTATACAAAAGAGGACGGCGTGGACTACGTTCCCATGCGCGGCTGGAGAAACAGCCTGATCAACCTGCTGAACATCGCCGGTACCGGCCCCATCATCGGGCCGATCCAGGGCATTTTGTTCGGGCCCATCGCGTTTCTGACCATTCCTATCGGCAATATTATCGGCGGCGCCATGCACGACTACTTCTCCGGCATGATCTGCCTGCGTGACGGCGGCACCCAGATGCCTGAGATGATCCGCCGCTACTCCACCAAGGGGATCTATAAGTTCTATAACGTCTTCGTGTGCGTGATGCTGCTGCTGGTGGGCGCTGTGTTCATCTACACCCCCGGCGACATCGCCGCCACCCAGGTGTTTAATCTGAGCGGTGCGGCCAACGATCCCAGCACGTGGATCATCTACGGCGTCATCTTCCTGTACTACTTGATTGCTACCGTGTTCCCCATTGATGCTATCATCGGCAAGATCTACCCCATCTTCGGCGCGATCCTGCTGTTCTCCGCCATCGGCGTGTTTATCGGCATCTTTGTTCAGGGCTATCCTCTGCTGAACATCTGGGACGACTGGTCCTCCCCCATTCTGACACTGAACAGCGGCGAGACCTTCACCTATGCCAGCTATTTCGAGAAGGGGCACTTCCTGCCTATCTTCTTCGTGACGGTGGCCTGCGGCATTCTGTCTGGCTTCCACTCCACCCAGACCGCCATCATCTCCCGCACCATGAAGAGCGAGCGTCAGGGCCGCAACACCTTCTATAACATGATGGTGCTGGAGGGCTTCATCGCCATGGTCTGGGCTGCCGGTGCCATGGGCGTGTACAATCTGGCGCTGCAGTCTCCCGAGGCGACGCTGGCCACCGGTACGGTCGGCGTGGTCTGCAAGCACCTGCTGGGCAACGTGGGCGGCATCATCGCCCTGATCGGCGTTATCGTTCTGCCCATCACCTCCGGTGATACGGCGTTGCGTGCCCTGCGTCTGAGCCTGTCTGAGACGCTGCACATCGACCAGTCCACCAACGGCAAGCGCATCAAGCTGGCAATTCCCATCTTTGCGCTGGTTATCGCCATTCTGGTGTTCGCCAAGACCAACAGCAACGGCTTCATGATCCTGTGGCGCTACTTCGCATGGGCCAACCAGACGCTATCTCTGTTCGCCTTCCTGTGCATCACCGCATGGATGTTTGAGAACGGCAAGGGCAAGTGGGCCTGGATGCCCATGATTCCCGGCGGCTTCTACACCTTCATCTGCATCACCTACATCGCCAATGCCCAGATCGGTTTCCACATTCCCTGGACGCCGGCCTACATCATCGGTGTGGTGTGCGCCATCGCCTATGTGGTGGCCTGCTGCATGTACGGCAAGAAGCGTGCTGCCAAGCTGCACGCCACCCTGTGACGCAGGGTTGCTGCGGCAATTGAAATTCCGGAAAAAACACCGTCCGCCTGAATGGCGGACGGTGTTTTTCTGTTTATTTCTCCTTGTAGTAGAGACGGCAGTGGCAGTAGCCCTCAAAATCGGGGTCGGCGATCTGGTCGCGGAATTCCTGGCACATGCAGATATTCTCCGGCGTGCGCTGCAGGCGGCAGGGACAATAGCCATCCTTGCGGCGCAGACCCTCGCGCACTGTCTCCACCACCTTGGGATCGTCGTTGAATCGGATCTTCACGGTATGGCTCCTTTGTGCGGCGCGGCTTATTCGGCGGCGGCGAACCAGTCCTTGCAGAACTGGGCCAGGGCGGGAACCAGCTGCTTGATCTCCCGCTCGGTGGTGTTGATGCACATGTGATAGGCCTCTTTGCTGCCCCACTTGGTATCGGCGTACATCAGGTGGTTCTGGGCACGCTCCTTGTCGATGCGGCGGATGGCCTTTTCCATCTCGGCGCGGGTCAGGTGCTCGCCCTCCGGCGCGCGGCGCATGCAGCGGGCCACCTTGGCGTCCATATCGGCGTAGACAAAGAGGTTCAGGGGCTTATAGTCCTTCAGGATCACATCGGCGCAGCGGCCGACGATGACGCAGTCGCCCTGCTGGGCGAATTTTTCCAGCAGCTGGCGCTGGGCCACGGCCACGCGGATGGGCTGATCCATCACGGTGACGGGCAGCATGGCCAGACGGTGGCCGATGGTCATGGGGTAGGAGGCTTCGATACACTTCTCGCCCACGTTGGCCACGTAGTCGGCGTTCAGGCCGTTTTTCTTGGCGATCATTTCAATGATCTGGTGGTCGTAGCAGGGAATGTGCAGAGCGTCGGCCAGGCGCTTGCCCAGTTCGCGGCCGCCGCTGCCAAATTCACGGCTGATGGTAATAATCATGGTATCACTCCTTCAGATGGGATCTTAATATTCGTAGCAGCTGCCGCCCACGAATTCGCGCACCAGGGAATTGTGGGGCACATAGGGGCAGTGCAGCGGCGGAACATCGTGGACGACCTTCATGAGATCCGTCAGGCCGTGGGCCTGGAGAAATTCGGGGGTCATCTCCTGGCGGAAGCAGGGGATCTCGTTAAGGTATTTGGCCAGGATGCAGGGCTCGTAATCGTGGAAGGTGTCGATGTGGATGGCGGCGTTGTTTTTGTAGGGCTGGATATAGTTGATCTCGCCGCGGTCCACGCTTTCGGCGCGCTCTACCGTCTGGGCGATGCTGTGGCCGCGGGTGTTGTAGTCGCGGATCATGCGGCGGGCCACGCGCAGCTGCTCGGGCCGGACGATCTTATCGTCGTTGGTGATGATGCGGGTGCGGGGGGCCACGTAGACGCCGTTTGCCACGCCGCGGAGCTTATCGAAAATCAGGGGGTTGAGCATGTGGATGCCCTCGGCGATGATGACGGCGTCGGTATAGCCCTGCATCTTGGTGTAGCCGCCGGTGGTGCCGGACTTGAAATCGTACCAGGGGATATCCACCTCTCTGCCGTCCATCAGCTGGCTGATGCAGGCGATGAGGCTGTCCACGTCCACACAGTAGGGGGATTCCCAGTCGGTCAGCTCAGGCGGGCGGCGGTCCAGGGGGAGGAAAAAGTTGTCCATATGGATCACGCAGACCTTGACGCCCAGGTTTTTCAGGTAATCCTCCAGACGCAGGGCGCTGGTGGTCTTGCCGGAGCCGGAGGGGCCGGTCAGGGCGACGACGGGGCGCTCCTGTCGGGTGGACAGGATGGACGCGGCGGCGGCGCTGATCTTATCGTGAAAGACCTCCTCGCAGCGCAGGACGAACTGGGTCTCGTTCCGCATGGCGTTATTGATGTTTTCCAGGTCGATAACTCGCATGAAGCGTGCTCCTTTCGAGACTTGTTATGGGATAGTATACCACCTTTTCCCTGCGGGCGCAAGAAAAAGAACGCCGAAGGGCTTCGGCGTTCTTTGCTTTTAGGGATGCTGCTCCCATTCCTTCAGGGGCTTCAGCTCCTCGTAGAGCCGCACGTAGCTGCGGTGGCGGCTTTCGGGGATATGGCCGTCCTTCACCGCCTGGAGGACGGCGCAGCCTTTTTCCTTGACGTGCCGGCAGCCGGTGAAGCGGCAGTGGTCCAGATAGGGCAGAAACTCCGGAAAGGTCTCCGGCAGGTGCTGCTTCAGCTCCCACTCCAGCGACTGTGCGTCGAAGGAGGAAAAGCCGGGGGTGTCGATGACATAGGTGGCGTCGTCCAGGGGAAACAGTTCCACGTGGCGGGTGGTATGGCGGCCGCGGCCCAGGGCCTTGCTGACCTCGCCCACCGGCAGGTGAAAATGGGGGGACAGGGCGTTCAGCAGGCTGGATTTTCCCACGCCGGAGTTGCCGGTCAGGACGCTGAGCTTGCCGCGGAGGGCCTGATACAGCGCCGGTATGCCCTCGCCGGTGACGGCGCTGGCCCGCAGGACGGGGATGGCGGAGGCGCTGTAGATCCCGTACAGGGTATCGGCGGGATCCAGGTCGCACTTGTTCAGCACCACCAGCACCTGGCAGCCCTTCAGGGCGGCGATGGCGCTGATGCGGTCGATCAGATACGGGTCCGTCACCGGAAGGGCGGCGGAGGCGATAACCACCAGCTGGTCCACATTGGCGGCGGCGGGACGCTGGAACTGACTGGTGCGGGGCTCGATGGCCTGCACCTGCCCTTCCCCGCCGGGCAGCTCCTGGATCTGCACCCAGTCGCCCACCAGAGGGGTCGTGCCCTCCTTGCGGAATTTGCCGCGGGCGCGGCAGCGCACCACCTGATCGCCGGTATTGACATAGTAGAAGCCGCTGAGGGCTTTTTCAATTCTGCCTCTGTTCAAAAGGTGATCACCTGCGAATCGGTGGCCACGCCGTTGATGCGGGCGGACACGGTGGCGGTCGTGCCGGGCGCGGCCTGATAGTCATAGGAGACGACGGCGTCATCGCCGCTGTAATACTTTGTTTCCACCACCTGGCCGTCCATGAGGAACTCCACGCGGATGGTATCCTCGTCATGGAACTGGTCGGGGACCAGGAACTGGACGCTGACGACCCGCTCCGCCGCGTCGGGCGTGCTGTAGACGGTGAAAATGATCTCGGTGCCGCCCTGCACGTCGGTGTTGGGCTCGATGCTCTGATCCACCACGCTGCCCAGAGAGGCGGCGGGGTTAAAGTAGGTATAGGTGGGTCTGCCGACGGTCAGGCCCAGCTTTTCCGCCTCGGCCTTGGCCTTTTCGTAGGACATGGTGATGAAGGAGGGCACCACGATCTTTTCAGGACCCTTGCTGACGGTGAGGGTGATGCTGTCGCCCCGCTTCAGGGCAGTACCGCGGGCGGGGTTGGTGTCCATGACCTGACCGGTGGGGTAATCGGAGGAGAATTCCTCCACCTTATCCACCTTCAGGCTGAGGTCGTACTGCTGCAGCGTCATTTTTGCCTCCTGATAGACGCTGCCCAGCAGGTCGGGCATTTTGGTCTCCTCCCGCTCGGCGCAGATGTAGACCTGAATGACGAAGTTGCTGCGGCGCACCACGTCGGCGGCGGGATCCTGCTGGACGATCTCCCCCGGCTGGTAGTGGTCGTCGTTGAGGGTGCCCACCACTTCGATGGTAAAGATATCCTTGATCTCGTCAAGCTCATTGGCTTTTTCCACGGTGTAGCCCAGGATATTGGGCACCGGGTAGCCCTTGTCCTTTCCGCCCCCGCCGAAGCCGGAGAAGATCAGCACGAACAGCAGGATGATGGCGGCAAGGCCCGCCGCCAGCAGCACCAGCAGCTTCCGGTTGCCGCGCAGAGCGTCTATCAGGGACGCGCCGTCGTCATCGTCGTCGGTCTCTCTGGCCTTGTGCTTTTTGACGGCGGCCGCCACCTGCTGCACGGGGATGGGGTTGGTGGGCTGCTTATCCACGCTGGCGGTCAGCTCGGTACGGATGTAGTCCATATCCACGCTGGGATCCTTGCGGAATTTCTCCAGATCCACCAGCATGGCATCGGCGCTCTGGTAGCGCTTGTTCAGGTCGGCGTTCATGGCCTTCATGCAGATCAGCTCCAGCGCCTCGGGGATGTCGGGGTTGATCTCGCGGGGGCTGAGGGGCACGCTGCTGAGGTGCTGGATGGCCACGGAGACGGCGCTGTTCCCCTCGAAGGGCAAGCGACCGGTGAGCATCTCATAGAGCACCACGCCGGCGCTGTAAATATCGCTGCGGGCGTCCAGACGCTCGCCCTTGGCCTGCTCGGGGGAGATATAGTGGACGCTGCCCAGGGCCTCCTGAGCCAGCGTCTGGTGGGCGTCGGCCAGGCAGGCGATGCCGAAATCGGCCACCTTGACGCTGCCGTCCCGCAGCACCATGATATTCTGGGGCTTGATATCCCGATGGATGATGCCGCGGCTGTGGGCGTGGCTGAGGCCTCGCATGATCTGGGTGATGAAGTGCAGCGCTTCGCGCCAGTCCATATGGCCGCGGCGCTCCATATACTGCTTGAGGGTGATGCCGTCGATGAGCTCCATGACGATGTAATCGGTGCCCTGAGAGCTGGAGACGTCATAGATCGAGACGATATTGGCGTGGCTCAGCTGGGCGACGGCCAGAGATTCGTCACGGAAGCGGCGGCGGAACTCGGCGTTCTCCGCCAGTTCGCTTTTCAGTATCTTGATGGCCACAAGCCGGTTGAGGCGGTGACACTTTGCCTTATACACATTGGCCATGCCGCCGGAACCGATCAGCTCCAGCAGTTCATAGCGGTTATCCAACATTTTTCCAATGTACTGATCCATCTGTGGTCATCTCCTTTCATAGATTTTGCAGCAGGACCGCCGTGACGTTATCCGGCGCCCCCTGCTCCTTGGCTTTTGCCAGCAGGCGGTCGGGACAGGTATCCAGATCCGCCTCGTGCATGACTTCAAACAGGATCTCCTGGTCGGTCACGGTATTGACCAGACCGTCGGTACACAGCAGCAGAAAATCGCCCTGCTGCCACAGGACGTGGAAGCTGTCCGCCTCCACCGCGGGGTCGGGGCCCAGGGCGCGGGTGATCAGGTTGCGGCGGGGGTGGCGGCGGGCCTGGGCGGGGGTGATATCGCCCCGCTCCACCATGCTCTCCACCACGGAGTGATCCCGCGTGATCTGGCGGATGCCCTCGTCATTGAGCAGGTAGCCGCGGCTGTCGCCCACGTTGAACAGCTCCGCCTCGCCGTCACGGCAGACGGCGCACACCAGGGTGGTGCCCATCTGGGACAGGCTTTCATCCGCCGCCGCGCGGTCGCGGATGGCCTGATTGGCGGCCGCCACCGCCTGCAGCACGGCGGCTTTGATCTGCTGCCAGTCCATATGGGGCGTCAGGGTGGTCTCCAGCGTTTGCAGAAGCGTTTCCACCGCCACGCTGCTGGCGGTATGGCCGCCGTTGGTGCCGCCCATGCCGTCGCACACCACGGCCACGGTACAGTCCGCCAACACGGCGGTGGCATAGGCGTCCTGATTTTCGCGCCGCACCAGGCCGGTATCGGTGATACCCCAGATCCTCATGTTGCTTCCTCCTCCATTGCCTTGCGGCGCAGCTGGCCGCAGGATGCGTCAATATCGCCGCCCAGGCTGCGCCGCACTGTGGCGGTGACGCCGTGGGACTCTAATCTCTTTTGGAACGCCGCTGTGCGGCGGCTGGGCTTGAAGGGACTCTCCGTCACCTCGTTGAGCGGGATCAGGTTCACGTGGCCGGGCATGCCCTTGATGCGCTGGGCGATCAGGTCCGCCTGCCAGTCGTGGTCGTTGACGCCGTCGATCATGGCATACTCGAAGCTGATGCGGCGGCCGGTCTTCCGGAAATACCGGTGGCAGGCGGCGAACAGCGTCTCCACATCGTAGGCCTTATTGACCGGCATGATTTTGGAACGGGTCTCGCTGTCGGGCGCGTGGAGGGAGACGGACAGGGTCAATTGCAGGTTCAGCTCCGCCAGCGCGTCGATCTGCGGGACGATGCCGCAGGTGGAGAGGCTGATATGGCGCATGCCGATGTTCAGGCCGTCGGGGCTGTTGACCAGGGTGAGAAATTTCAGAACGTTTTCCTTGTTATCCAGCGGTTCGCCGATGCCCATCAGGACGATGTTGGAGACGGGCAGGCCGCTGTCCAGCTGGGTGAACAGCACCTGATCCAGAATTTCGGAGGGCGTCAGGTCCCGCACCTTGCCGGCCACGGTGCTGGCGCAGAAGGCGCAACCCATGCGGCAGCCCACCTGGGAGGAGATGCACACGGTATTGCCGTGGTGATAGCGCATCAGCACCGTTTCGATGCAGTTGCCGTCCATGAGGCGCCAGAGGTATTTGACGGTGCCGTCATGCTTTGACACCTGCTTGCGGGCCACGGTGGGGACGGTGATATAGCAGCTTTCCGCCAGCTTTTGCCGCAGGGGCTTGCTGAGATCGCTCATCTCCTCGAAGGAGGTGACGCCGCGGTGGAGCCAGGTAAAAACCTGCTTGCCGCGGAACGGGGGCTGGCCCATTTCCCGCAGCAGCTGGGTGATCTGCGGAAGATCCAGTGATTTGATGTCTGTCATAGGCTGTTCCTTACGGTCGTTTTTCCAGGCGGCAGATGTAGAAGCCGTCTGTCCCCCAGCGCTGGGGCCACAGGGTCAGGTCGCCGCCGCAGCCGCCGATGGGGGTGGGCAGCACGAAGGGAGAGAGATGGAACTCGGGGTGGTTCTTCAGGAACCAGGCCACCACCTCCTGATTTTCCTCCGGCAGCACGGTACAGGTGGAATAGATCAGGGTGCCGCCGGGGCGGACGTAGGCGGCGGCGTTTTCCAGAATGGCACGCTGCTGCTGGGGGAGCTTTGCCAGCTCCTTGGGGTTTTTGTAGCGGATGTCCGGCTTTTTGCGGATGATGCCAAGGCCGGAGCAGGGTACATCGGCCACCACCAGATCCGCCTGCTGGATCCAGGCCTCGTGCCGCTCGCGGCCGTCGGCCAGGGCGGTGCGGATGGAGTGCAGGCCCAGGCGGGCGGCGCCGTTATCGATGAGCCTCAGCTTATGGGGGTGCACGTCGCAGGAGAGGATGTCTCCCCTGTCCTGCATGTCGATGGCCAGGGCGAAGGACTTGCCTCCTGGGGCGGCGCAGACGTCCAGCACGCGATCCGTCTCCTGTGGGGCGGCCACGGTGGCCACCAGACGGGCGGCGGCATCCTGCACGGTGAACAGGCCGTCACGGAAGGCCTCCAGCCGCTCCAGGTCGCCGGTGCCGCTGACTTCGAAGCAGCCGGAGAGCCAGGGGTGAGGCTCCACCACGGCGCCGGTGGCGCGCAGGGCTTTCTCCAGCGCTTCCGGCGTGGTTTTCATGGTATTGGTCTGGATGGTGGTGGGGACGATGGCGTTATTGCAGCGGAGATACTGCTCCGCCTCCTCCGCACCCAGGATGTCGATCAGGCGCGTCACCAGCCATTTGGGGTGGCTGTAGCGCAGGGACAGGTAATCCGCCGTGCTGCCGCGGGGCAGCTCCGGCATATCCAGCCAGTTGGCGACGAATTTCCGCAGCACGGCGTTGACCATACCGGCGGCGCGGGGACGGCCGTGACGCTTGGTCATCTCCACGGCCTCGTTGACGGCGGCGCGGTGGGGGATCTTATCCATGAAAAGGATCTGATACGCGCCGATGCGCAGGATATTCAGGATCGGCGGCTCCAGCCGCTCCGCTTTCTGGGTACACCAGAGGCTGATGTAGTAGTCCAGATACATGCGGTTCTGGATGACGCCGTAGGCGATACGGCTGGCGAGAGCGGCGTCGCGGCTGTCCAGGCCGTTTTTGGCGATGGTGCGCTTCAGGCTGCCGTCGGACCAGGCGTTGGCGGCGGAGACGCTGAGAAGCACCTCCAGCGCGGTGTCGCGGGCGCTGCTTTTTCTTCTTTCGTTCATAGGCAGACGGGGATCGGGTGGCCGGCCAGATAGGCGGCGGCGGCCATGCGCTTGCCGCCCTGGGGCTGCAGCTCCAGAATGCGCAGCACCTTACCGTCGCCGCAGGCGATGGCGATGCCTTTTTTATTGGCCTCTACAACGCTGCCGGGGGCGGCGGCGGTCTCCTCGCCCACGGTGGTGCGGTAGACCTTGACGGTGGCGCCGTTGAGCTCCATTGTCGCGCAGGGCCAGGGGATCAGGCCACGTACCTGATCGTGAAGCTGCTGGGCCGGTCTGGTGAAGTCCATAGGGCTCATGGTCTTATCCAGCATGGGGGCCAGTGTATACTTGTCGTGTTCCTGAGCCGTGCGGGAGGCCGTGCCGTTTTGCAGGTCCCTGACGGCCTGCACCAGCGCGTCCGCGCCCAGCAGAGCCAGACGCTGGGTCAGGGTCTGGGCGTCCTCGTCGGGGGCGATGGGAGTCTCTGCGATGCGGATGATATCACCGGCGTCCAGCTCGGCGGCCATGTACATGATGGTGACGCCGGTGACCTTGTCACCGTTGAGGATGGCCCAGTTGATGGGGGCGGAGCCCCGATAGTGGGGCAGGATGGAGGAGTGGACGTTGATGGAGCCGTAGGGCGGCGTGTTCAGGATATCCTCCGGCAGAATACGGCCGTAGGCGGCCACCACGATCAGCTCGGGGTGCAGTTCCCGCACCAGTGCCAGCGCCGTGCCGTCCCGCAGCTTCAGGGGCTGGTAGACCGGCAGGTCATGGGACAGGGCGTATTCCTTGACGGGGGAAAAGGCCAGCTTATGGCCGCGGTTTTTCGGCTTATCCGGCTGGGTAAAAACGCCGCAGATCTCGTGTCCGGCCTCCACCAGCGCGTTGAGAGAGGCCACCGCGAAATCCGGCGTGCCCATAAATAAGATGCGCATTACTGTTCCTCATCCTCTGCTTCTTCGATTTCGTACTGATCGGCGTGGTCGGTAAGCCACTGCTGCAGCTCCTCGCCTTCCATCAGGTGGGTGGTATGCTCCACGAACAGGTGACCGTCCAGATGCTCGATCTCGTGGCAGAAGCAGCGGGCGGTGATACCCTCGTCCTCCACCTCGAACCACTGGCCGTCACGGTCCTGGGCCTTGACCCGCACCACGTAGGGGCGGGTGACCTCGCCATACTTGCCGGGGACGCTGAGGCAGCCCTCCAGGGCGGTCTCCTCCCCCTCGGTATAGA
>CAKTMO010000016.1 GCA_934573935.1 uncultured Oscillospiraceae bacterium
TGGATGGCGTGGCCATTACGGTCTATGCGACTCAGGCTCCTGTGGAGTATGACAGTAATAACAATACTTATGATAAGGATGCAGCATGGGATGGTACATATCCTACGGAGCGGCCTGATACATTTGTTGTTGACGAGGAAAATCACATCATTTACCTAAATAGTACAGCAGCATTCTTCTATTTGAATACATTCTATTCCGGTTCTGAAAAAGCAAGCGAATTTGCTGACTCTGCATATTGGGGCTATGATATTGTACTGAATACCGACATCAATATGATGAACATTCCGTTCCAGCCTATTTTGCTGGGTCATACGTGGATGTGCTACAACTTCTATGAGTCGTGCAGGGAAGATGCACGATATGAGACCTGGGGTGATCGCCAAAGAGGCGAGGAAGGTATTACCGCCTATGGCGAGTTCAGCAAGTTTGACGGAAACGGCCATACGATCAGCAACATCAACCTTGTTTCCGATGACGCGAAAGTGGGCCTGTTTGCCGAAGTCAATAATGTCTGCAACTTGAAGCTGGAGAATGTTTCTATTAAGGCAACCAATAAAAATGCAATGGTCGGCGCGCTGGCCGCAAGCCATGCAAATGACATTATTGATAGAAATGTGGCTGAAGCCTGTATTGAGAATGTGCATGTGAAAAATGTGACCATTCTTGGTGATGGAAAATATGTCGGCGGTCTTATTGGCTATAGCGGCAATAATATCATCAATTGCTCCGTAGAGACAGGCTCTGTTACCGGTAGTAACTCTGTTGGTGCACTTATCGGCTTCGTTGATTCCTTTACGGCAAAAATTGAAGATTGTACAGTGAGTGGTATTAAGCTTACGAATAATGCAGCCGAGGAAACGGTGCGCACTCGTATAGGTTATATTGCAGGACGAACCAATTTGACGGGAGGCAATACGCTGACGGTCATCCGTTTCACAGAGACTAATATCGCGGTTGGTGATGAACCCGTTACAGAACCTTTCGGTAAAAACGAAGTAGGCGTTCCTTCTAAGAACTGATAACTTCTTGGAACCATAAAGATCCTCTTTCAATTCCATTAGTAAAAGCAGTCCCGCCGGTGACCACGGCGGGACTGCTTTTACTAAAATTCAATTCCAATCTGTAAAACTCACAAGAAATATAACATCCCGTATACCACCTTACTCCCCTTTGGTCACCTTTTCCTCCGTCTCCCGCCTTACCTCGGCCCGCAGGGTAGTCAGGTAAGGGGAGAAGGCCACATTGTCGTTGGCGTAGGTCAGGTTCAACTCATACTCCAGCGGCAGCCAGGTGTCCAGCGGCGATTCGTTGTGGGCGATCACCGCCTCCAGCTTGTCCAGCGCCTTGTAGAGCCTGGCCTCCGGCGTCTTTAGCGCGTCCATTTCGGCGTACAGCGCCGCCATGTCCGTCCGGTAGGGCTGGGGCAGCTCCGCCACCCACTGGGCCAGCAGGCCGTCCTCCCTGGCCGTATCCGCCGCCGTTTTCTCAAAGGACGGGATGTCCCCCGTGAAGCACTCCCCCAGGTCGTGGATCAGGCACATTTTCAGCACCTTATCCATGTCCAGCTCAAGGAACTCGTCCCGCATCAGATAGGCCATCAGCGCCACCCGCCAGCTGTGCTCCGCCACACTCTCGTGGCGGCCCTGGGCGGTGTAGCAATGGCGGGTGGTGTCCTTCAGCCGCGCAGCGGTGTGCAGCACGGTCAGCAGTTCGTTGGGGTTCATAGGCATCCTCCTGTCTTGTGAAAAAGGCCGTTTACCTCAGGTAAACGGCCTTTGCTTCTGCGTTAGAAATTGTCCTTCTGGAAGATCTTCAGGATATCGTTGAAGGACTTGTCCATATCGTCATCGGCCTTTTCCCCCTCGGCAGGCAAGGGATCCAGCTTTACACCATCGGCGGCAGCGCCGTTAGCAGACTTGGCAGCCTGTCCTTCGGTAAAACCGGTGGCGATAACGGTGACGCGGATCTCGTCATCCAGCGACTCGTCGAAGGTGGCGCCGAAAATGGTCAGCGCGTCGGGATGCACCGCCTGCTGCACCAGCGTGGCGGCCTGCTCCACCTCCTCCAAACCGATGTCGGTGGAGCCGGTGATGTTGATCAGCACGCCGCGGGCGCCCTCGATGGAGGTCTCCAGCAGGGGGCTGGAGATGGCCATGCGGGCGGCCTCCTCGGCCTTGCCCTTTCCGGCGGCGCGGCCCACGCCCATGTGGGCCATGCCCGCGTCCTTCATGATGGCGGTCACGTCGGCGAAGTCCAGATTGATGAAGCCGGTGTCACGGATCAGATCGGAAATGGACTGCACCGCCTGACGCAGCACGTCGTCCGCGATCTCGAAGGCGTTGGCGAAAGTGATCTTCTGATCGGTTGCGAATTTCAGCCGCTCGTTGGGGATGATGACCAGAGAGTCCACCTTGTCCTTCAGCTCGGCGATGCCTGCCTCGGCCTGCTGGGCGCGGCGGCGTCCCTCAAACCCGAAGGGCTTGGTGACCACGCCTACGGTCAGCACGCCCAGCTCGCGGGCGATCTCGGCCACCACGGGGGCCGCGCCGGTGCCGGTGCCGCCGCCCATACCGGCGGTGACGAACACCATGTCCGTCTCCTCCAGGGCCTTGCTGATCTGGTTACGGCTCTCCTCGGCGGCCTTGCGGCCGATCTCGGGGTTGGAGCCTGCGCCCTTGCCGCCGGTCAGCTTCTCGCCGATCTGCAGCTTATAGTTGGCGCTGGAAGCGTTCAGCGCCTGCTTGTCCGTATTCACGGCAATAAAATCCACGCCCTGGGCGCCGCTGCGCACCATGCGGTTCACCACATTGTTGCCGCCGCCGCCTACGCCGACGACTTTGATATTGACCACGTTTTCCACGCCTGTTTCCAGTCCAAAAGCCATGTTTGTTCCCTCCGGCAGAAATGGTATAAAAACGACAAACCGTCACTTTGCTAATACTACATCTTGTATTATATTGCTTATCTGTCCGCAGGTCAAGTGGTAACGGTCTATTTTCAAAAAAAGTTCACCGGCTGCGGACATTTAGCCGGGGATGAAGCTGGCTTTGCCCTCCTGCGTCATGTCGATGGCGCCGGTCTCGTTGACCTCCAGCCGCTCCACCACCGCCAGCAGGTAATCCAGCTTGTAGTCAAAGTCTGCGTCCCAGCGGAAGGTCACGTCAAACCGGTCCAGATACCGCAGCACCACCGAGGCGTTGTCGCTCAGGTCGATGGACTGTACGTCCGCCAGCATGCCCTTGTTCCGCAGCAGGCCCAGCAGCGTCAGCAGCAGCTGGGCGGAGGCGGTCTCCTCCTCCGGCACCTGAATGTCCGCCCCCACCTGGGGCTCCAACAGGGACAGGCCCTTGACGCGGGCGTACTGCTTGCCGTCGCCGCTCTTTACGTCCACGATCTTCCCGTCGCCGGACAGCAGCCACAGCTTGCCCTCCTGGGAGACGGCGGCGGGGGCGGTGCACTCCGTCACCGTCACCACCAGCGTGTCGGGCAGCTGGCGGCTGATCCGCACCGTCTCCACATAGGGCAGGGCAGCGGTTATTTTTTTGGAGGCGCTGTATTTATTCAGGAAAAACATGTTGTCACCCACCCGAATACCGCCTGCCTCCACGATCTGCTGGGGGGTATAGCGGCTGTTGCCGGTGACGGTGACGGTCTCCACCTTGAAAAACAGTGCCAGCGCCACGCCGATGGCGCCGCAAATGGCCACAAAGATCAATATTTTGTACAGGAACGAAAACTGTCCCTGCCGCCGTTTGCGGGTGTATCTGCGTCGTCTGGCCATAGTGTCGTCCTTTCTGTATATCCGGTTACACCTCCGCGGTGATATCGGCGCCCAGCGCCCGCAGGTCGCCGGCAATGTCCTGATAGCCCCGCTGGATGTGGTAAATGTCGTGTATCAATGTTTCCTCCGGCGTTTGCAGCGCCGCGATCACCAGCGCCGCGCCGCCCCGCAGGTCGGTGCAGCGCACGGCCGCGCCGTGAAGGGCGGCCACGCCGTAGACCAGGGCCACCCGTCCCTCCAGACGGATATCCGCCCCCATCCGCTGCAGCTCCGGCACGTGGCGGTAGCGGCTGTCGAACATGTTCTCCACGAACATGGTGGCCCCCTGGCTGCGCAGCAGCGCCGCCATCAGAGGAGCCTGGGCGTCCGTGGGGAAGCCCGGGTAGGGGGAGGTGCGCACCGGCGGGATGCCCCGCAGCTCGCCATCGCCGGAGAGGGTGATGGCGTCCTCATCGCACTGCAGGCGGCAGCCCGCCTGCCCCAGCGCCGTGGTGACGGTGGCCAGATGGCGGTAATCCACCCCCTGCAGCGTCACCTGTCCGCCGGCGGCCGCCGCCGCGCACAGGTATGTAGCCGCGGCGATCCGGTCGCCGATGCAGCGGTGGGTGCAGCCGTGCAGTGTGCCGCCGCCGCGAACGGTGATGGTGGAGGTGCCCGCCCCGTGGACGTCCGCCCCCATTTTTTGCAAAAAGTGCTGCAAGTCCACGATCTCCGGCTCACGGGCCGCGTTGGAGATCACGGTGAAGCCCTGTGCGCCGCAGGCGGCCAGCATGGCGTTTTCCGTGGCGCCCACGCTGGGCAGGGTCAGCAGGATGTCCGCGCCGTGCAGCGCCTCAGCGCGGCACAGCAGGCTGCCGCCGATCTCGTGGATCTCCGCCCCCAGGGCGCGCAGGGCGGTCAGATGCAGGTCAATGGGCCGGGGGCCCAGCTCGCACCCGCCGGGGTACGACAGCTCCGCCTGCCCGCAGCGGCTGAGAATGGCCCCCAGAAAGATGACGGACGAGCGCATCCGCCGCATCAGCGCCTCCGGAATGTCCCAGCGGGTGACGCGGGCGGCGTCGATCAGCAGGTCGTCTGCCGCCCATTCCGCCTGACAGCCCAGGTGCCGCAGGATCTCCGCCGCTGTCTCCACATCGCTCAGGCGGGGGCAGTCCACGATGCGGCACTGTCCGCCGGACAGCAGCGCGGCGGCCAGCACAGGCAGCACGCTGTTTTTGGCGCACTGCACCGTGATACGGCCGTTCAGCGCACGGCCCCCCTGTATCCTCAGATAAGACATATCGCTCCGCCTTTCCAATGGTTTTACCCATCCTATGCAAGACGCAGCTTGCCCCGTTACAGCAGGGCCAGTAAGGTGTGGTAAATGCGCTCCGTGGCGTCGGGGATCCCCAGCGACGCCATGGCTTTAGCCATGGCGCGGTGCTTTTCGGGGTTTTGCAGAATGTCTCTGGCGCTTTCATACAGCGCGTCGCCGGTGGCCTGCTCCTCTGTCAGCACCACCGCGCCGCCGTGGCTTTCCAGCATGCGGGCGTTTTTCTCCTGATGATTGGCCACCACATAGGGCGACGGCACCAGAATGGTGGGCATCCCCAGGGCCGTCAGCTCGCTGAGGGTGCTGGCACCGGCGCGGCTGATGACCAGATCGGCGGCGGCCATCACCACCGCCATGTCGTAGATGTACTGCCGCACGTCCAGCAGGGGGCTGGCAAGGCCGAGGCGCGTCAGCTCCTCCGACACATGGGGCCAGTCGCTTTTTCCCGCGGCGTGGATGTGGTGGAAGGGATAGCCCTCCGCCTGCTCCCGCCGGAAGAAGTCCAGCATCCGCTCATTCATGGTGGAGGCCCCCAGACTGCCCCAGAAGGATACCACCAGGGGTTTATCGTCGGCAAAGCCCAGCTTTTCCCGTGCCTGCTGCTTCGTCAGGGTGAAGAAATCCCCCCGCACCGGCGTGCCGGTGACCACCACCTTGTCGGGGTGCTTATAGTGGCGGCGGCAGTCCTCAAACCCCACCATCACGCAGTTGACGCAGCCCTCCAGCAGCTTGGTAGTCAGGCCGGGGATCATGTTGGACTCGTGTACGGCGGTGGGAATGTGCCGCCGCGCGGCGGCCTTTACCGCCGGAAAGCTGGCGTAGCCGCCGGTGCCCACCACCAGATCGGGCTGGAACCGGCGTACGATGGCGTCCGCCTCGCGGCGGGAGGAGACCAGGGTTTTCGCGGTCTTGAAGTTGTGCCGCAGTCCGGCGGGGGAGAGGGAGCGGTGAAAATTGCTGACCTCCACGGCGGCGAAGTCATAACCCGCTTTTTCGATCAGCCCCCGCTCCATGCCGTTTGGGGTGCCCACAAAGAGGATGCGGACGTCGGGGTCCTTTTCCCTCAGATAGCCCGCCAGCGCCAGCGCCGGATTCACATGTCCGGCGGTGCCGCCGCAGGTAAAGATCACATTCATAATAAACAGCTCCTTTTGGGGAGGAAATCTGAGATGGTGCGGTGCGTTATCGCACGGCGGGGTGAGGGCACCCCGCCCTACGGAATTTTATCACTACCCGTTCCGCGGTGCGGGGATCTGCCGCGATACGCTCAGGACAATGCCCATTTCTGCCAGCTGCAGGGCCAGTGCCGTGCCGCCGTAGCTGAAAAAGGGCAGAGAGATGCCGGTGGCGGGGACAAGGCCCGACACCACGGCGATGTTGAGGAACACCTGCAGGCCCAGCTGGGTCATGATGCCCACCACCAGCAGCGTGCCGAACCGGTCGCGGGCGTGCAGGGCGATCCAGAAGCCCCGCAGCAGCAGCATGGCGAAGATCAGCATGATGACGCAGGCACCCACCAGGCCCAGCTCCTCGCACACCACGGCGAAGATGAAGTCATTGTGTTCCTCCGGCAGATACAGGAATTTCTGCACGCCCTTGCCGAAGCCCTTGCCCAGCAGTCCGCCGGAGCCGATGGCGATCAGGCTCTGTACCATCTGATAGCCGTCGTCGCTGGTGTCCAGCCAGGGATCGTGCCACATGGTGATGCGGCTGGCGCCGTAGGAGATGATACCGGCCTCCACCGCCTTGACGAACAGCACCGCCACGGCGGCCACGCCGCCCACGCCCGCGCCGATGAGCCAGCCCTGCATGCCGCCCACCGCCATCATAATGGCACCGGTGCCCACGATCAGGATGGTGCCCGACAGGTGGGGCTCCAGCAGCATCAGAATGGAGAGCACGCCCAGGATCACGGCGTAGGGGACGATGCCCTCCCGCCATTGCAGCATTTTCTCCCGCTTTTTGGAGATGCTGTCGGCAAAGTAGACGATGACCGCCAGCTTGGCGATCTCCGACGGCTGGAAGGTGAAGACCTGATCGATGCCCAGCCAGCGGCGGGCGTTGTTGTGGCTGATACCGATGCCGGGGATCAGCACCAGCATCAGCAGAAAGACGGAGAAGATCAGCAGCAGCCGCGCCGCGCCGCGCCAACGCTGATAGTTGAACTTGGCGGCGAACACCAGACCCACCATGCCGATGGCGGCAAAAATGGCCTGCCGCTTGAAGTAATAGGCGGGATCGCCCTTTTCATAATAAGCCGAGGGGAAGCTGGCGGAGAACAGCATCACAAGACCGATCACCGTCAGCAAAAGAGTCAGCAGCAGAAAGGGAACGTCGATCCGTCCGCTCTTGGCGGCCAGAAGATGCTTGCGCTCCACCGCCTTGCGGCGCATTTCTTCCGCGTGCTTCACAGGGGGCTGTGGAGAGTGTTGAGACATATGGCGTTCCTCCTTTCTGTGATATAGGACAGGGTACGTTGGTCCATTTCGTAGGGGCCGGCGTCCTCGACGGCCCGCCGGTTCAGCGGGGTTCTGTCATAAAGGAACGGGGCGTCGAGGACGCCGCCCCTACGAGAAATTATCGCGCGTAGTCGGCTGCGATCCCTTTGACAATGAGATCGTCGGAGCTCATGCCGGTTTACATGGCCAGAAACCGTCCCTGCACCGCCACCACGGCCAGCAGACAGAACAGCAGGCTGACGGTGGAGAACACCGCCACCACCTTCTTTTCGCTCCAGCCGCACATCTCAAAGTGATGATGCAGCGGAGCCATTTTGAAAATACGCTTGCCGTGGGTCAGCTTGAAGTAGCCTACCTGGATGATGTCCGACAGCGTCTCGCAGATGTAGACGATGCCCACTAAGATCAGCACCAGCGGCATGTCGTAGGCAAAGGCCAGCGCCGCCACGGCGCCGCCCAGAAACAGCGAGCCCGTGTCGCCCATGAATACCTTGGCAGGGTAGTGGTTATACAGCAGAAAGCCCAGCAGTCCGCCGAACAGCGCCGCGCTGAACAGGCTCAGCTGCCCGTAATACATCGGCAGCGCCGCCGCGATGAGATACTGGGGCATATAGCCGCAACCCTCCCAGGTGAAGAAGGCCGCCACCGGCAGCGTCACGCTGCTGGACAGCCCGTCGATACCGTCGGTGATGTTCACAGCGTTGACGGTGCCCACGATGACAAAGGCGGCAAACACCAGATACACACCCCAGCTTAACACAATGTGGGTGTTGAAAAAAGGTACATACAGGTTGGGGCTCAGCATGCCCTCATAGCGCATCAGACACAGAAAGGCCACTGCCGCCGCCAGCTGCAGAATGAACTTCTGGGGGGCCGTCAGGCCGGTGTTGCGGTGGTTTTTCACCTTCTGATAGTCGTCGATGTACCCGATGCCGCCGAAGACCAGGGCAAACAGATACACATACAGGTGCTGGAAGCTGCCCTCCAGCATGCCCCGCCAGCCGCAGATGACGATGGCCACGCCGATGCCGATGATGAACATCAATCCGCCCATGGTGGGGGTGCCCTGCTTGGTCATGTGCCACTTGGGGCCGATCTCCTTGATGCTCTGGCCCGCCTTCAGGCGAACCAGCGCGGGAATGAGAAACTTACCCACCACGGCGGTGACGATAAAGCTGACGATGGCAGCCAGAATAATTTCCATGTGAACGACTCTCTTTCTTTGGCCCCGTAGGGGGGCGTTTTCTGTGGTTTATCGCATCTCTCTCAGGTGCTGGGCCACGATCTCCCGCTCATCCATGTGGATGTGGCGGTGGTTGATCTCCTGATAATCCTCATGCCCCTTGCCCGCCAGCACGATCACGTCGCCTGACTTGGCGTGGTCCATGGCGTAGTGGATGGCCTTCACCCGATCCGGCTCCACAACGTAGGCGGAGCAGCCCTGCATGCCCTGCAGGATGTCGTCGATGATGACCAGCGGCTCCTCCGTGCGGGGATTGTCGGAGGTCACGATGCTGAAGTCCGCCAGACGGGCGGCAATGGAGCCCATGATGGGCCGCTTGGTGCGGTCGCGGTCGCCGCCGCAGCCGAACACCACCACGGTGCGGCCCTTGGCAAAGCCCCGCACCGACGTCAGCACGTTTTCCAGCGCGTCGGGCTTGTGGGCGTAGTCGTTGAGGATGGTAAAGTCACAGCCCGGGGTGGGGATGATCTCCATGCGGCCCTTCACGCCGTGGTTCTTCGCCAGGGCGTCGGCACACTCGCCGATGGGCACGCCCAGATTCCAGCAGGCGGCGATGGCATCCAGCGTATTATATACGGTAAACATGGCCGGTATGCCCACATGAACGTGGGCCCAGTCCGTGTCCGCCTGTGCGTCGTAGTCCACGCTGCCTGCATGGAGCTGGATGCTCTTGGCGCACAGATCCGCGTCGCCCTTGGCGCTGTAGCTGAAGGTGCGGCAGGGGCAGTGGGCCAGCATCCGCTCATGCCACGGATCGTCGGCGTTGTAAATGGCGATGTCGCAGCGGTCGAAGAGGATGGCCTTGGCGTCGCAATAGGCCTCCATGGTGTGGTGGAAGTCCAGATGATCCTGGCTGAGATTGGTGAAGATGCCCACGGCAAAGCGGATGCCGTAGACCCGATCCAGCGTCAACGCGTGGGAGGAGACCTCCATCACCACATGGGTGCAGCCCGCGTCGGACATCTGGCGGAACAGACGGTGCAGCTCAAAGGATTCCGGCGTGGTGCGCTCGGTGTGCAGCACCTGGTCGCCGATCATGTTCTGGATGGTGCCCACCAACCCCACCTTGGCCCCAGCCTTCTGCTCTAAAATACTCTTGATGAGATAGGTGCTGGTGGTCTTGCCGCTGGTGCCGGTAACGCCGATCATGGTCATCTCCCGTGCGGGATGGTCGAACCAATTGCCCGCCATCAGGGCCAGCGCCTTGCGGGAGCTGGCTACCTGCACATAGGGGACGTCCCCCTCCGGCGCCTGCTCACACACCACGCACACCGCGCCCTTTTCCCGTGCCATGGGAATAAACCGGTGGCCGTCCACCGCCTCGCCGCTGATGGCGACAAATACGTCGCCCTGTGCCGTGGTGCGGGAGTCATAGCTCACGCCGGTGATCTCCTGCGCCATGTCGGCGCTGGCGGACAGAATGTCCAGTCCCTTCAATACTTTGTTCAGCTTCATCGGATCGTCTCCTTTGCCTTTCATTTCAGGCGGCTCTGCCGCTTCATGACCTATCATAGCAGGCACGAAGGGCGGGGAAAATAGGATAACATGCCCTGTTGCATGGCAAAAACTGCGGTTTTTCAGTCCCGAACGGTGGTGTCGCCCAGCCGCACGGTGACCACCGTTCCGGCGGGCACCTCGGAACCGGCCTCCAGCTCCTGGCTGAACACCAGCACCGTGCTGGATTCCGAGCCGGTGGTGCCGGTAAAGCGGATCAGCAGGCCCGCGTTGGCAACGGCGGTGTTGGCCTCGGCGGCGGTGCGCCCCACCAGAGAGGGCACCTTACACATCTTATCCGGTTTCTCCGCTCCGGCATACAGTACCACGGTGGATTTTCCCGGGATAATGGCGCCGCCCACGGGGGTCTGGTCGGTGATGGCCTCGCCGTCACCCTCCACCTTGCAGGCAAAGCCCCGCTCCTTCATGCGCTCCTTGGCCTCCTCCACCGTCATGCCGATGACGTTGGGCACGGTGGTGTCCACGCCCATCAGCTCCTCAGCGCTGTAGCTGGGCTCGATGCCCAGATAGGGCAGGATCTCCGACATGATGGCGCTGGAATAGGGGGCCACCATGTTGCCGCCGGACACATAGGTGCCGGTGGAGCGGCTGGGGGTATCCATGGTGATCAGCATCATGATCTGGGGATCGTCCGCCGGTGCGAAGCACAGGAAGGACACCACCACGTCGCCGGTCTGGCCCTTATCGGCCGTACCGGTCTTGCCGCCGATGCGGTAGCCCGCCACCTGGCCGTTTTTGCCGGTGCCGCTGGCCACCACGTATTCCAGACACTCCCGCACGGTGGCGGAGGTCTCCTCGCTGATGACCTGCCGCACCGGCGTGTCGTCATGCTGCCAGATCACATTGCCGTCGCTGTCGGTGATCTGCTGGGCAAAGTGGGGGGTATACAGATACCCGCCGTTGACGCAGGCCGCCTGGGCGGCGATCAGCGCCAGGGGGGTGACGGTGAAGTTCTGGCCGAAGGCATAGCAGGCCAGATCCAGCTGGGTGAAGTTGGCGTCGGCGGCAAACACGCCGGAGGCCTCGCCACCCAGATCCACGCCGGTGGGGGACATAATGCCGAAAGAGCGCATGTATTGATAGAATTTCTCTGTCCCCAGCTTCAGACCGTAGGAGATGAACGCGGGGTTGCAGGAGTTTCCCACGGACTGCTCCAGATTCTGCAGCCCGTGGCCGATCTTGCTGGAGCAGTGGATGGTCTGGCCGGAGATGGTCACCGCGCCGCTGCAATTCACGGTGGTATTCATGTCGATCAGCCCCTCCTCCAGCGCCGCCGACAGCGTCAGGATCTTGAAGGTGGAGCCGGGCTCATAGGTGTCGTTCAGCGCCTTGTTGCGCCATTGCAGCTGCTGGGCGTCCGCCAGCTCGATCTCCTCCCGTTCCATCCGCTCCAGCAGCGTCTTGTCGGTCACGGTGGTAAAATCGTTCAGGTCGTAGTTGGGGAAGGAGGCCATGGCCAGAATACCGCCGTTGCGCACGTCCATCACAATGCCGGTGGCGCCGTTGGCGGGGGAGAAGGCGTCGCACATGTCCTTCATGCCCTTTTCCAGATAATACTGCACCGTGGCCTCCAGCGTCACCTGTAGCTCGTCGCCATTTTCGGGGTCGAAGTACTGGGAATACTCGTATAAAAGGTCGTTCTGCCGGTTGGCCTTGGCGGTGACCACCAGGCCGGACTTGCCCTGCAGCTCTTTGTCGTACTCCGCCTCCAGCCCAAACAGGCCCGTGTAGTCCACGCCCACAAAGCCGATCACCTGGGCGGCCAGGTCGCCGTAGGGATAGTACCGCTTGGCGTCGGTGGTCAGAAAGACGCCCTTGACCTTGTTGTCGTTGATGTACTGCCGTACCTGACTGGCCACATCCTCCTCCACGCGGTACTTCAGCACCTCATACATGGAGTCACTGCGGGCCATTTTCTTCAGGATGCCCTCCTCGCTGATGTCCAGGATCTTAGCCAGCGCACCGGCCAGCACCTCCTTGGTCCAGGCGACGGGGTTCTTTTCGTCGTTCAGCGCGTCGTTGATCTCCTTGGGGGACAGAAAGACGGTCTCCGCCGTGGAGGAGATGGCCAGAATGTTGCCTGACGCGTCATAGATGCTGCCGCGGTTGGCGGTGACCACGCTGCTGCGGGTCTGCTGGCTGACGGCCTTGGCCTGCAATTCCTCATGCCGCGTGATCTGCAAAGAGTACAGCTTGAAAAACAGCACGACAAACATGCCGATGCCCATGATCAGCATCAGCACGAAGGTGCGGCTTTGGATCACACGGTTGGCGCGGCGGATGGATTCATCCTTCCGCTGTGGATTGGCATGGTTCTGGGGAAAATTCTGCGGCATGATACGACTCCTTTTGCGACAGGAAAACAGGGATATGGAAAGGCCAAAGCAAGGAGCAAGAAACCGGCTTCTCACTCCTTGCTGTTTGCGTCATTATACGGCCCTGTCAGCGGAAATATTCCCACAGGGACAGGGCTTTGTCCTTCAGGGCGTCCACGGTTTTTTCCACGATGCCGGGCGCGTCGCCGTATACCACGGCGGTGTCCGCTCCGCTCAGGTCGATGTACTGGATCTGTCCGGCGCTGGGCTTGGACATGCCCGCCTCCTCGGCGGCGGCCTTGATGGTAGCCAGGTCGAAGGTCTTTTCGTATTCCGTCAGCAGGGATACGTGCTCCTCCTCCAGCGCGGCGATGTCCTTTTTGATGGTGGACACGTTGTTGGACACGGCGGTCAGCTGCACATAGCCCAGCAGCAGCACCATCACCAGCGCACACACCAGCGCAATGCCGCCCACCAGCAGGGCCGAGGGCCGTGCCTTGGCCTGGGCCTGAGGCCGGCGCTGGGGCTGGGCCTGAGGCGGCTGCTCCGTCCGGCGCTCCGGCATGGCGCCCGCCTCCTCCAGCTGTCGCTCGCGCACCAGCGTATCCAGATCATACGCCAGGCTGCCGTATACGATTTTCATATTGCGGCGACGCTCGTCAGTCATGGGGGAGGACTTCCTTTCTTTGGTAAATGGGTCTTACAGCTTTTCCGCCACCCGCAGCTTGGCGCTGCGGGCACGGGGATTCTCGTTCAATTCGGTCTCATCCGGCACGATGGGCTTGCGCTGCACCAGCTTCATCCGCGGCTTCTTCCCGCATACGCACACGGGGAAGCTGGGGGGACAGGTGCAGCCGGTGGCCAGCTCCTGCATGGTCCGTTTGATGATGCGGTCCTCCAGCGAGTGGAAGGAGATCACCGCCAGCCGCCCGCCGGTGTTCAGATGGTCGCACGCGGCGTTCAGCATGGGGGGCAGGGCGTCCAGCTCGCCGTTGACGGCGATACGGATGGCCTGAAAGCTCCGCTTGGCGGGGTGCTGCTTCTCCCGCAGGGCCTGGGGCGGCATGGCGGACTTAATAACGTCCACCAATTGCAGCGTGGTTTCAATGGGCACGGTCTCCCGCGTCCGGCAGATGGCTTTGGCAATGGCGGGGGCGTACCGCTCCTCACCGAAATCGTACAGGATGCGCCGCAGCTCCTCATAGGACCACTGGTTCACCACCTGATGGGCGTCCAGCGCTGCCGTGCGGTCCATTCGCATGTCCAGCGGCGCGTCGTGCATATAGCTGAAGCCCCGCTGCGCGTCGTCCAATTGGGGGGAGGACACACCCAGATCGAACAGCATGCCGTCCGCGCCGGAGATGTGCAGCTCCTCCAATATCTCGCCGATGCGGTCAAAATTACTGTGAACCAGCGTCACATGATCCATATAGTCCCGCAGCCGCTCCTGCGCGGCGGCGATGGCCGTCTCGTCTCGGTCGATGCCGATCAGGCGGCCGGTAGTCAGCCGTTTGGCGATCTCCAGCGAGTGGCCCGCCCGGCCCAGCGTGCCGTCCACATACACCCCGTCGGGGCGGATGCACAGGGCGTCCAGACATTCCGCCAGCAGTACCGGCCGGTGGCCGTAGGCCAGATCCTCCGCCGCGTTGTGATGAAGCTCTGTCACAGTCCCAGCTCCTCCATGGCAGCCTCCAGCGACCCGTCGCTGAGGGCGGCCTCCTCGATCTCGGCCCAGCGCTGGGCGTTCCAGATCTCCACGCGGTCAAACATGCCGATGATGACCACGTCCTTTTCCAGCTGGGCCAGCTGCCGCAGCTTCTGGGGCAGCAGAATGCGCCCCTGGGCGTCCGGCTCACAGTCGGCCGCCAGGGCGAACATGGCGCGCAGCGCCTTCACCTTGCTGAAGCTCATGGTTTTCAGCCGGTCCAGAATGGCGTTCCAGCTGTCGTCGGAGTACACGGACAGGCACCCGTCCTGTCCCACCATCACATGGAAGGTGCCGCCCAGCTCTTCGCGCAGCTTGGCGGGGATGAACAGACGGCCTTTGGCGTCGATGCTGTGGGTGTATTGACCGGTCATGCTCATCACCTCCTGAAATGGGATCGGGAATCCGTGGGATTATCCCCCACAAAAGGGGGCACTTCCCCCACAATTCACCACTACGGTTTCAAGTATACATAAAACCGCTGTCGATTGCAAGGAGAAATTTTCCGATGAACACAGGGGTTTTCCGGTAATTCTTCCAGCATTTTCCTATTTGGATATCATGAATAAAACTGATGTTTCACTTCAAAAACCGTAAAAAAGATCGGGACACAACATCTTGTGTCCCGATCTTTAATTGCTACGAGATAGCATGTTTCTGTGCAAAACGTAGAAATTTCGCCGAAAAACTTGGCGGTTTTCCACAGCGTGTGCAAAAGCCCAAGGGCGGACGCCGCTCTTACTTCTCCGCGTTCTTCTGGGCGTCCTGCTTCAGATGATCCTGGGCCGCCTGCATCTGCTCTTGAGAGGCGGAGCGGAACTGAGCGCGGGAGTTCTGCACCTCCGCCAGTGCGGTCTGGATAGCCTCCTCCGTCCGGCGCAGGGCGTCCTCGGTGTAGGTGTTGGCCACGCGGTACAGCTCGCGGCTGCGCTCCTCGGCACGGTGGATGATGTCGGCGCTTTTCTGCCGCGCCTGCTGGATGACCTCGCTCTCAGAGACGATGGTTTTGGCGTCCAGCTCGGCCTGACGCAGCATCTTCTCCACCTCCTTCTTGGCGCCGGCCACGTAGTCGTTGCGGGCGGCGATCAGCTCCTTGGCCTTGTTCAGCTCCAAAGGCAGCTTCGAGCGCATCTCGTCCAGCAGGTCCAGCGCCTCGTCGCGGTTGATGGCGCACTTTTCGGCGCTGAAGGCCACGCTCTTGGCCTCGTCGATCATGTTGTAGAGCATGTCGATCAAGCGCTGTACGTCCTTTTCCTCCATGTCAGTGGTCACATCCTTTCATCAATTCCTCCGCCACCGGAGCGGGTACATATTTCGTCAGGGGCTGGCCGTAGCGGATCATCTCCCGCGCCATGGTGGAGCTGAAATGCTCAAACTCCGCCCGGGCGGGCAGCAGCAGGGTCTCCAGCGTGCCGTCGATCCCCTGGTTGATGCGGGCCATCTGCATTTCCGAGTCGAAATCCGTCATGTTGCGGACGCCCTTGACAATGATGTGGGCGTTTTTCTGGCGGGCATAGTCCGCCAGCAGGCCGGAAAACAGCTCCGCCTGGGCGTTGGGGATGTGGGCGATGGACTTCCGGATCAGCTCCAGCCGCTTTTCCTGGGTGAACATGGGCTGCTTTTTGTCGCAGTTGACCATCACGCACATATAGACCTGATCGAAGCACTGGGCGGCACGGCTGAGAATGTCCAGATGTCCCAGTGTGATGGGGTCAAAGCTGCCGGGGTAGATGGCGATCTTCATAGGGTGTCCTCGTTTCCGCTGCGGTGATAGACGCTCAGCTTGATCTTGCCGTACCGGTACTGGCGGTACAGCGCATAGGGAGGCGCCAGCGCCGGCAGCTCGGTCTCCACGGCGCTTTCCGCCACAATTATACCATGTTCGCGGCAAATGTCAAATGCCGCAATGTCCTCCAGCGCCTTCACCAGCAGGCCGGAGGCATAGGGGGGATCCAGGAAGATCAGATCGAACTTCTCGCCGCTTTTCAGATAGGCCATGGCGTCGCCGCTGCGAACCACGGCGCGGTCCGTCAGGCCGCACACATCCAGATTTTCGCGGATCAGCTTTACCGCATCGTTACGCTGGTCGATGAACACGCACTGCCGCGCGCCGCGGCTCAGCGCCTCGATGCCCAGCTGGCCCGTGCCGGCGAACAGGTCCAGCACCCGCCGCCCCTCGATGTCAAATTGAATGATGGAGAACAGGCTCTCCTTTACCTTGCCGGTGGTGGGGCGGGTCTCCATGCCCTCCAGCTCCTTCAAACGTCTGCCTCTGGCAGTACCGGTGATGACTCTCATTTCTCTGTCTCCCTCGGGTCGAATTGTTCAAAGATGACCAGCGCGCCGCCGGCCTCCGCCGCGTCCATATCGGCGCGGCTGCGGATGGTCCAGCTGAACTCCCGCGCCCCATACAGCCCGCGGCACAGCTTCAGCGACAGGCTGCCCCGATCCTCAAACCGGTAGGCGATGAAGTGGGGCCGGGCGTAGCAGTTCAGCAGCAGGTTCCCCAGCGCCCAGCGCACCGCGCCGGGCAGATGGGCCCCGTCGCCGTGGCGGGTGAAGTTTTCGGACAGCTGCCCCCGCAGGATGTCCGGCCGGTTGTGCCACAGCCAGGCAAGGCACCGCGGGTCGAAGGACTCCACACAGTAGTCCACCTTATACTTGTCCAGCAGCTTGCAGGCGGCGGCCGCCAGTGCCTCGGCGTTGCCCCGTTCGGCCTTCAGCTCCACGATCAGCGGCGCCTTTCCGGCGAAGATGGGCAGTACCTCCTCCAGCAGCGGAACGTGGTGCTCCGTGCCCTCCAGCCTGTAGGCGGAAAGCTCCTCCGCCGTCAGATCCTCCACCAGCACGTCCGCTCCGGCGGTGCGCAGCAGCGAGGCGTCGTGGATCACCGCCAGATGACCGTCCTTCATCAGATGCACATCCAGCTCCGCACCAAAGCCGCACTGCACCGCCCGCTTGAAGGCGGGGATGGAGTTTTCGGGGATGCGGGGCTTGTCATGAAAGCCCCGATGGGCGAACCGGCGGCCACGGAATTTCGCCCAGTCCTGCCGCCTGCCGCACCGCAGGCACAGCAGATACAGCACGAATACGACGGCCAGTACCAATACAATATAAAGTATCCATTTCATATCAATCCATCTCCAGATCCTGCATGGTTTCCAGCCCCAGATTCAGCTGGGGCTTGCTGTCGCCGTGGTGGACGAACAGCATGGTGACAAAGGACAGCGCCACAAACACGGCGGCGTAGGAGAACAGCACCCGCATGCCCCACTTGTCCATCAAAAGACCCGACAGCATGGGCGTGACCACCTGGGCCGCCATGGAGGCGGTGTAGTAGAACCCCGTGTACTTGCCCACGCTTCCGCCGCTGGACAGCTCCACCACCATGGGGAAGGAGTTCACATTGATGGTGGCCCAGCCGATGCCCGCCAGGGCGAACATCAGGTTCATCAGCAGCGTAGGGCTCTCCGCGTGCAGAAAGCCCGCCACGGTGAAGGCCGCCAGCAGCATGATCACACCTGCCTGAATGGCCTTTTTCCGCCCCACCTTGCTGGAGATGACGCCCACCGGCAGATACGCCGCGATGGCCGCCGCCTGGGCGATGATCAGGGTCAGGTTGTAATCCTTGTGCAGAATGTTGCTGGCATACACCGAATATTTGCTGGTAACGGCATTATAGCCGAAGAACCACAGCACGATACTCAGCAGAATGAAGATCAGGGACTTCACCTCGCCGGTGGTCAGCTTCCGCTCCTCCTGGGGCGCGCCCTCCTCCGTCTCCTCCTCAATGCCGTAGCTCACGCTGTCCCGCTGCATCTCCTGGGCCCACTCCGTCTCCCGCACCGTCAGCAGGAAGATCACCAGCGCCGCCAGCATAATGGCCGCGATAACGGCGAAATAGGCGGTGTAGCTCATCAGCGCGTTGCGCACCGACGCGGTGGCGAACACCATGCCCAGCGCCAGCACCAGAATACCGCCGGCGCTGCCCATCAGGTTGATGACCGCGTTGGCCTTGGACCGCAGGGGCTTCACCGTCACGTCCGGCATCAGCGCCACGGCGGGGGAGCGGAACGTGGCCATGGAGACCAGGATCACCAGCAGCACCGCAATGAAGAACACCAGCGTGGCGGGATGCTCCGCCGTCACCTGCCAGGCGTAGGCCTGCCGGGCGGGGGTCACATAGTTGGTGTAGTTGGGATTGGTAACAGCGGTGCCGTCCTCGCTGATCAGCTGGCTGCGGATGGCGGTGAACTCCTCCTCCGTGAACTGCTGCCGCAGCACGAACTTCTCGCCGTGGGGCGTGATGAGGGTCTCGTCCGCCTGACTCTCATAGATGGCCGTCAGGGCGGCGGGATCGTCGATGTTGGCGGCGTCCCCCAGATTCTTCAGCTGGGCGTTGTCGATAAAGCTCAGGCAGATCAGCGCCACCGCGGCGATCAGCGTGCCCAGCACGATAAAGGGCGTCCGCCGCCCCTTCCGGTGGGTGCACTTGTCGGAGATAGCCCCGAACAGCGGCAGCATGAACAGCGCCAGTACGTTGTCCGCCGCCATGATGACCCCCGACCAGGTCTGGCTCATGCCGAACTTGTTGGTCAAAATCAGGGGGATGGTGTTGTCATAGGCCTGCCAGAAGGCGCAGATCAGGAAAAAGGCAAAGCCCACCAGAATGGTGCGTTTGTAGTTCAGCTTCATAGTTCGTTCTCCTTCAGATCGTGATAGAGCTTTGCGATGTCTTGATAGACCCATGTGGGGTTGACGCGGTATTTAATGATGTCGCCCATGACGCCCTCGCCGCTCAGGACGAAGACGCTGTCGATCTCCGCGTTGACGCCGCAGGCCACGTCGGTGTACAGCCGGTCGCCGATGATGACGGCCTGCCGCGCCGAAAAGCCGGTCCGCTCCAGCGCCAGACGCACCATCTCCGGCTGGGGTTTGCCCAGAAAGCGGGGCTTTTTCCCCGTGGCGCGGGACAGCATCTCACACACGCTGCCGCAGTCCGGCACCGAGCCGTACCACGTGGGACACACCCAGTCGGGATTGGTGGCCAGCCATGGAACGCCACGGTTCAGCAAAATGCAGCTGTCCTCTAACTTCTGAAAGGTCAGCTCCGTGTCAAAGCCGCTCAGCAGCACGGTGATATCGTCAGACAGAGCGTCCGTCACGCGGATGCCCGCCTGTTTCAGCTGTTCCCGCAGCGACGCCGTGCCGGAGACGTAGCACCGCTGCCCCGCGAACTCCGTCAAAAGGGTGTGCTGCGCCGCGTCGGCGGAGGTCAGATAGTCCTCCGGCGCCGTTTCGATGCCCAGACGGCGCATTTTGGCGATGTAGCCCTCCACACCGCGGGAGGAGTTGTTGGTCAGAAACAGATACCGTCCGCCCTGCCAGCGGATGAGAGCGAGGAACTCCGGTACTTTATCAAAAAGAAGGTCATCCAGATAGAGGGTGCCGTCCATATCCAGCAAAAAAAGCCGCTTTTCCCGCAGCGACGTCATGGCCCGCCCTCCTTTGCATACTAATACAATATACAGAATAGCACATACAGGGGAAGATGGCAAGAATTTGTTGGTAATGCGCGGCGCAACCGGTCAACGATGGCGGGGACCGTACCATTTCGTAGGGCGGGGTGCCCTCGCCCCGCCGCACGGTGCTGGCAGCTGCGGCAGCATAGCTGTCGGAATGGCGGCGAAAAACATGCCGCCATATTTTTTCACGCCGAAAAGCAAACACATATTTCCCTTCCGCCTCCACATACTACCGGAAAAACTGTGAGGTGAACCAAATGGAAATGCATCGAACGGGCCGCACGGTGGCGTTTTCCGGCGGCGTCAGCGTGCTGTCCTGGGGCAGCATCGGCGGCAAGCTGGAGGGCCAGGGCCCGCTGGGCAGCTATTTTGACGAGATCGAGCCGGACTCCTTCTGCGGCCAGACCAGCTGGGAAAAGGCGGAGTCCGCCCTCCAGCAGCGTGCCCTGGGCCATGCCCTCCAGCGGGGCGGCATGACGGCGGAGGACGTGGACCTGGTGCTGGCGGGCGACCTCTTGAACCAGTGCGCCGCCAGCAATTTTGCCCTGCGCAACCAGCCCTTCAGCGTGGGCGGCCTGTATGCCGCCTGCGCCACCATGGGGGAGGGCCTGTCCCTGGCGGCCATGCTGCTGCAGGGGGGCGCGGCCGCCACAGCGGCGGTCATGACCTCCTCCCACTACTGCACCGCCGAGCGGCAGTACCGCATGCCCCTGCCCTACGGCTCCCAGCGCTGCCCCACCGCCCAGTGGACGGCCACCGCCTCCGGCTGCTGCGTGCTGGGCCGCAATGGCGACGGCCCCTATCTGACCCACGCCACCATGGGCCGCGTGGTGGACATGGGGGTCAATGACGAGTGCAATATGGGCGGGGCCATGGCCCCCGCCGCCATCGATACCCTGGAGAATCTGTTTCGGGATACCCACACCACGCCCCAGGACTACGACCTGATCGTCACCGGCGATTTGGGCGCGGTGGGTCATCAGGCGGTGCGGGAGCTGATGGGCCGCGACGGCCTTACCATGGACAGCCGCTATACCGACTGCGGCCTGCTGCTGTTTGACCGGCAGAAGCAGGACATGCACGCCGGCGGCTCCGGCGCGGGATGCAGCGCTTCGGTGCTGTGCGCCTATCTGCTGCCGGGGCTGAAAAGCCGCCGGTGGAAGCGGATCATCTTCGCCCCCACCGGCGCCCTGCAAAGCCCCACCACCGTGTTTCAAAAGGAGACCATGCCCGCCGTGTGCCACGCCGTGGTGCTGTCGGCGGAGCGGTAAGGAGGAGAATATGGACTATCTCTGGTGTTTTCTCTGCGGCGGGCTGCTGTGCGCCGTGGGTCAGGTGCTCATCGACCTGACGAAGCTGACCCCCGCCCGCATCCTGTCGGGCTATGTGGTGGCGGGCGTGATCCTGCAGGCCCTGGGCCTCTATCAGCCCCTGGTGGACTGGGCCGGGGCCGGAGCCACCGTCCCCCTGACGGGCTTCGGTTACTCTCTTGCCAAGGGTGTAGCCAAGGCGGTGGGGGAGCAGGGCCTGCTGGGCGTTCTCACCGGCGGCCTGACCGCCACAGCGGGCGGCATCGCCGCCGCGGTGGTGTTCGCCCTCATCATGGCTCTTTTGTGCAAACCCAAAGAAAAGCGTTGACAAATACCCTGTGGGGGTATATAATGCCACCATCAAAAGATACCCCCAGGAGGTATACGATATGGACTGCTGCCATTGCAAAAAGACGAAGCACCGCTCCGACGAGGAGCAAAAGCGCCTGACAAACCGCCTGAACCGCATCGAGGGTCAGGTGCGGGGCCTGAAGGACATGCTGCAAAAGGACGCCTACTGCCCCGATATTCTGGTGCAGGTGTCCGCCGTCAGCGCCGCGCTGAACAGCTTCAGCAAGGAGCTGCTGGCCACCCATATCCGCACCTGTGTGGCGGAGGGCATCCGTCAGGGGGATGACGCGGTCATCGACGAACTGGTGACCACGCTGCAAAAGCTGATGAAATAAGGAGGCAGCGGTATGAAAGAAAAATTTGTGGTAACAGGAATGACCTGCGCCGCCTGCTCTGCCCACGTGGAAAAGGCGGCGGGCCAGCTGGACGGCGTCAACAGCGCCGTGGTGAACCTGATGCTGGGCACCATGCTGGTGGACTATGATCCGGAGAAGGTGACCCCCCAGCAGATCATCGCCGCCGTGGAGAGCGGCGGCTACGGTGCCAAACGGGCCGCCGACGTAAAGCAGAACATCCATCAGGAGCAGGACCAGGCCCTTTTGAAGATGCGCCGCCGTCTGATATGGTCCATCGTGTGCCTGGTGCCCCTGTTCTATATCAGCATGGGCCACATGATGGGGCTGCCCCTGCCCGGCTTCCTGACGGCCAGCCACCTGACCCACGCCGTCGCCCAGCTGCTGTTCTGCGTGCCCATCCTGATCCTGAACCGCAGCTATTTCACCGTGGGCTTCACCCAGCTCTTCCGCCGCAGCCCCAACATGGACACCCTGGTGGCCCTGGGTGCCAGCGCGGGACTGGTCTACAGTCTGATCGAGATGGTGCGCCTCGCGGCGGGACAGGTGTCCGGTATGCCCCAGCTCTACTTTGAGTCGGCGGGCATGATCTGCGCCCTGGTCACCGTGGGCAAGTATCTGGAGGAGCGCAGCAAGGGCAAGACCACCGACGCCATCTCTGCCCTGCTGGCCCTGGCCCCCGACAGCGCCGTGGTCAAGCGTGACGGCGTGGAGGTCACCGTTCCGGCGGAGGATATCCAGACGGGCGACATCGTGGTGGTGCGTCAGGGGGGCAAGATCCCCGTGGACGGCGTGGTGGTCAGCGGCAGCGGCTCCGTGGACGAATCCGCCATCACCGGAGAGAGCCTGCCGGTGGAGAAGGCCGTAGGCGACGCCGTCACCTCCGCCACCGTCAACCAGAGCGGCTATCTGGAGTTGGAGGCCACCCGCGTAGGCGCGGACACCACCCTGTCCCAGATCGTCAAGCTGATGGAGGAGGCCTCCTCCAGTAAAGCCCCCATCTCCCGTCTGGCCGACAGGATCAGCGGTGTGTTCGTGCCGGTGGTCATGTCCATCGCCCTGATCGCGGCCCTGCTGTGGGCCTTTGTGGGCGGCCAGAGCGTGCAGTTCTGCCTTTCCATCGGCATCGCCGTTCTGGTGATCTCCTGCCCCTGCGCTTTGGGTCTGGCCACGCCCGTGGCCATCATGGTGGGTACCGGCAAGGCGGCGGAAAACGGCATTCTCATCAAATCCGCCCAGTCCCTTGAGCTGATGGGGCGGGTGGACACGGTGGTGCTGGATAAGACCGGCACCGTTACCGAGGGGAAGCCCCGCCTTACCGACTGCTTTGCCGCGGAGGGCGTCACGGAGGAGGAGCTCCTCTGCGTGGCCGCCAGCGTGGAGCAGCCCAGCGAGCATCCGCTGAGCCGCGCCGTTACCGAAGCGGCCCGGGAGCGGAACATCCCGCTGTGCGAAGTGTCCGATTTCGCCGCCGTTCCCGGCGGCGGTGTCCGGGCGGTGCTGCACGGCGCCGCCGTTTTCGCCGGAAACGCCGATTATATGCGGCAGTGCGGCGTCCCTGTTGACGGCCTGACCCCGCAGGCGGAGCGCTGGGCGGAGGACGGCAAGACCGTGCTGTATTTCGCCCAGCAGGGACGGGCGCTGGGGATGCTGGCGGTGGCCGACACCGTGAAGGCCGACAGCGCCGCCGCCATCGCCGCCCTGAAGCGCTCCGGCTGCCGCGTGGTGCTGCTGACCGGCGACAATACCCGCACCGCCAACGCCATCGCCCGCCAGGTGGGCGTGGATCAGGTCATCGCCCAGGTGCTACCCCAGGATAAGGCCGCCTGCGTGGAGAAGCTGCAGAAGGAGGGCCGTCTCGTCGCCATGGTGGGCGACGGCGTCAATGACGCCCCCGCCTTGGTGCAGGCGGACGTGGGCCTCGCCATCGGCGCGGGCACCGATATCGCCATCGAGTCGGCGGATATCGTGCTGATGAAGAGCAGCCTCGCCGATGTGGCCGCCGCCGCGGAACTCAGCCGCGCCGTGCTGCGGAATATCCGCCAGAATCTGTTCTGGGCCTTCTTCTATAACAGCGTTGGCATCCCCATCGCGGCGGGCGTGCTGTATCCGTCCCTGCAATTGCTGCTGGACCCCATGATCGCCGCCGCCTGCATGTCTCTGAGCAGCGTGTGCGTGGTGTCCAACGCCCTGCGCCTGCGCTTGTGGAAGCCCAAGACCCGCCCCGTATCCCACGCCGCGCCTGTGGCGAAAGAAAATACAGCCGTTCAAGAGGAGGAATCTGCCATGAAAAAGACCCTGACCATCGAAGGTATGATGTGCGCCCACTGTGTCGCCCATGTGGACAAGGCGCTGCGCGCCGTCTCCGGCGTGGAGAGCGTGGATGTTGACCTGACCGCCGGAACCGCCGTTGTCACCGGCAGCGCGGCGGAGGAAGCTCTCCGCGCCGCTGTCGCGGAAGCGGGCTACACCGTGAAGGACGTCCGGTAAACACAGCAAAAAGGCCGCCGCAGGCGGCCTTTTTCCGACTAAACGCTGCGTCGGTTGCACTTTTCCGGCGGCTTTGCTACCATGACGGCGGAGGTGATCTCATGGATCGAGAAATGCTGGGCAGATTCATCGCCCAGAGACGCAAGGAACAGAACATGACCCAGCGGGAGCTGGCGGAGGTGCTCCATGTGACCGACAAGGCCGTCAGTAAATGGGAGCGGGGCGCGGGCTGTCCCGACATCTCTCTGCTGGAGCCGCTGGCGGAGGCGCTGGGACTCAGCGTGGATCAGCTGCTGACGTATCAGACGCCTGCGGCGGAGCTGGAAAAGGCAGAGAAACCCGTTCCCACCTCGGAGGCGGTGCAGGCGGTGCTGGATCTGACGCTGGCGGAGCGCCGCGCCCGCCGCCGCAGACGCTGGTTCATCGCCATGGCGGCAGCGCTGACGCTGATCGTGCTGTCAGGTATGTATGTCCTTCTGAGCAGCCTGCAAGTGCAGGGAAAGCTGTTCCGCAACGAAAGCAGTACATCACCCGATGGCAGCATCACCGTGGTGACGTATACCGGCGGCTTCGGCAATCCATCGGTCAAGGTAACGAGCCCAGCCGATATACAGCGCCGCTGGGGGGATGGCAGTGTGGAGACCGGCATGGGCGAATCCTATCCCCATACGGCGGTCACCGGCCTGTACTGGTCGTCGGACAGCGCCTATCTGGCTATCGGCCAGAGCGTTCAGAACGAAACACCCTACCTTGAGTGCAAGCTCTGGCATTTCGATCAGGGCGCGGATGAGCGGTGGTACGGTCAGTCAGGCGGCAGTATGCGGCTTATTCTGGCGCATCTGTGGTACGAGGGGGACGAGACGCTGCGGAACGCCTTCCCCGCCGTGCAGACGGCGCAGCCCTCCGGCTATCCCGTCTTTGACGTGTCCTTCGACAGCTGGGACGGCACGGTGCTGCAGGTGAACTGTACCTACACCGGTACCGACAACGCCGGTCACGCGGTGACCGTCCGCTATGATGCAGCCGCACAGCAGGTGCTTTCAGCGGAATAACGCGCAATAAACGGAGGGAGGGGCGAAAGCCCCTCCCTCCGTTTGTCGGAACGATTCCTCTTTCCGCTCATTCCGGCAGCGTTGTCCGGATCCCGCGGATGAACTCATACAGCATCTGCAGGTCATAGACATCCGCCGTGTCGTCGCCATTAACGTCGGCCGCCTCCGGGCGGTACTTCTCCGCCGTTCCGGCGGTCAGATAGGTATACAGGCACGCGATATCCAGCACGTCGATGGCGCCGTCACCGTTCACATCGCCCATGGGAACAGGCGTATACTTGGAATCTGTCATCACTATGATATAGTTCTGGCGAATCGTGCTGGTGGTGCTGTCAACGGGGCCGCCGACGATGGTTCCGAGATTGTCCGGATGCTGCAGCATGCCGTCTTTATCGCAGTAGTGAAACAGCTTGCCTGCCGGCAGCGCGTCGCACAGCGGCCTGTCCTCCGTGCGGCGGAAGTTTTGAAAAATACCGCTGTAGCATTTCACCATGCCGCCCGACCAGTTCAGGCCCTGGCCGCGGTACATCATCGTGCCGCCGTTGAGCCGGATCTGCCCGCCCGTGTCCTTCCTGCTGCCGACGGTCAGCTTGCCGCCGCTGACGTTCACCGTCGAACCATTCACACAGTTCAATGCCAGCGTGGCAATGGTGTTTTCCACGGTGTTGACCAATTGAACCTCACCGCCCTCTACCGACAGCACTGTGCCGGAGTCCTGTAGCGAAGGCATGACTCCTACTTGCTGTTCGTCCGCCATGACGGTCTTGCCGTTCAGATCCAGCGTAAAGCGGCCCTCTCTCACCGTCAGCGTATTGGCGCCCAGGTTCATATCCCTCAATACCTTCACGGTGCAGCCCGCCTGTTTCTGCGCCGCCGCTGCCGCGTCCAGCAGCGAGGGATAGAAGACATTTGTCTCCGCCGTCGTCAGTTGGGCCTGCAGCTCCGCTTGGCACTGGCCGCACTTGCCGTTCACCCAGTCGATCCGGTTTTCAGGATGGGGGCACGGCTCATCCATCACCAGGCCGCAGGCGCACTTGTTGTCGTCAGAGAATGCATGCTCGTGCGCCACCACCGTAAAATAGGTGAAGCCTCCTCCCGCCGTTTTTTTACCATATCCGTCGATGATGCCATATCTCAATCCGCTGGTCACCAGCGTGCCATCCGCCTTGCAATAGTGAAAGGCCCTCCCCACCGGCAGCAGATCATTCAGATCCTGGTCATTGTTCAGAGCAATATGCGGAAAGATGCCGGTATAACACGTCACCGTACCTGCCCACACATTCAGAAAAAAGGACGTGGAGCCGATGTTCTCCAACCGGATCTGGCCGCTGTTCTCACTGCCGATGGTCAGGGCGGCATTGGCGTTGTTTACGTACATTACGGTGCCGCCGTTTGCTCCCGTCAGCCCCAGCACCGCAATGCTGTTCTTGTCGGAGTTAAGCACTGTCAGGGACACCGCACTCTCTCCGGCGATCTCCAGCACCGTGTTGCTGAAAGCATGATTCAGGCCCTTCGCGTTTTGCTTTATCTTATCTTCCGCCTGAATGCTCTTGCCGTTCAGATCCAGCGTGAACCTGCCCTCCGTCACCGTCAGCGTCTCACCGCCCAGCTCCACGCTCTCCAGCAGCGTCACAGTGCAGCCTGTGTTCTCCGCCTTCTGGGCGTCCGCCACCGCGTCAAGCAGGGAGGTGTAGGGGGTGACTGTCCCATCCAGCGTCAGCCGGGCCACCGGCTGGGTGGCCTCCTGCTCTCCATTGGGGTCTTCCGCCGCCGCCGTTACCGGCAGCAGCGTCAGTATGACGCATACGGCCAGCAGCGTACACATCCATCGTTTCACTCTCTCCATATCTCGCTCCCTTCGTTCCGTGTGGTGTCTGAGTTTGGCATGTACACCATCAGTATACCAGAATCCCGCGCGCAACGCAAGCCTTTACTGCGTTGTGTCACCGCTTGACACAACACGGGCAAATGCGGCAAAGCAAAGAACGGATCTCCTTCCGGAGACCCGTCCTTTGTTGTATAAGGGGGGAGAAACTCACAATGGAAAGCGTTGGTTACTCCGCCTTGGCAGCGGCCTTCTTCTGAGCGCTCAGCGCCTTGATGCCCTGAACCACCAGATCGATAGCCAGGATCACCAGCAGCACGCCGATGATGCCGCGGATGTAGCACCACACCACGCCTTCGCCGCCAGCCGCGATGCCGGCGACCTGCGCCTTGATGGTGAATACCAGAGAGGTCAGCGTCACCACCAGCATGAAGAACATGGGGAAGTAGAACATCTTGTTGTTGCGGCCGATCTTACCCAGCCAGCAGCACACAGCCAGCAGACCCAGAGCAGCCAGCAGCTGGTTGGCAGCGCCGAACAGAGCCCAGATCTTGGCGTAACCGGTCAGGCCCAGGGCCACACCGGCCACCACGGTGATACCGGTGGCAACATAGGGGTTGGTGATGACGCGCTTCCAGCCCTTCAGATCCTCGCGGGTCTGGCCGGGCTCGATGAAGAACTCAGCGAACATGTAACGGGCAAGACGGGTAGCGGTGTCCACAGAGGTCAGGCAGAAGGCGGACACGGCCAGGATCAGCATGGAATACACGGCGTTGTAGCAGCCGTCGCCGAACACCTTGGAGAACATAGAGGCAAGGCCGGTGGCGAACACCACGGTAGGAGTCGTGGTGGTGCCGTCAGCATAGCTGGCCCAGATGTAGCCAACTGCGCACACAGAGATCAGCGCCAGCGCGCACTCGATCAGCATGCCGCCATAAGCGATGGGCTTGGCGTCCTTTTCCTGATCCAGCTGCTTGGACGTGGTGCCGGAACCCACCAGAGAGTGGAAGCCGGACACAGCGCCGCAGGCGATGGTCACGAACAGAGCGGGGAACATGTAGCCCAGGGACGTGCCGCTGGGAGCCAGGGAATCATAGAAACCGGTAAAGGCGGGCATATCCACGGTGGGATGTGCACCGATGATGCCCACGACCGCCAGAACCATCATGCCGTACAGCAGGAAGGAGCTCAGGTAGTCACGGGGCTGCAGCAGGATCCACACGGGGGTGACGGAGGCAACGCCGATATAGATACCCACAATAATCATCCACACGGTGTAGCTCAGATAGATGGGGTGCCAGTTCAGGCCGATGATCATGCAGACCACGATGCCGATGACGCCGATGACGGTAGCCACGCCCAGAGGCGCGTTGCGGCGATAGACAAAGAAGCCGAACAGGATGGCCATCAGAATGAACATGATGGAAATGATGGCAGTGGAGGCGTTGGCCGCGGAGGCGGCATAGTCGATGGCGCCCTCAGCGGTATAGGTGGCCTTGAAGGTGTTGGCCACGATGGAGGCGAAGGCCGCCACCACCAGGATCAGGGTCAGATAGGCGAACACGATGAACAGCTTCTTGGCCTTGGCGCCGATGGCGTCGCCGATGACCTCGCCGATGGACTCGCCCTTGTGGCGGATAGAAGCGAACAGTGCGCCGAAGTCATGCACGCCGCCGAAGAAGATACCGCCGATCAAAACCCACAGCATCACGGGTACCCAGCCGAACACAGCCGCCTGAATGGGGCCGTTGATGGGGCCGGCGCCGGCGATGGAGGAGAAGTGATGGCCCATCAGCACAGGAGCCTTGGCAGGGCAGTAGTCCTTGCCGTCTTCCATGGTATGAGCGGGAGTAGGACGGGAGTTATCGACGCCCCACTTCTTGGCCAGCCAGCCGCCGTAGAAAATATAGCCTACGACCAGAACTGCGCAGCCGATGATAAGGAACAAAGCAGCATTCATAAAGCTCTCTCCTTTCTAAACAAGTTTTTCTTTTGCTTATGAAACAGGCCTCTTTTGAAGACCTGCGCTGCACTGTGTCCGCTGGCATTCGTGCTGACCGATTCGTCCGGCAGCACCGCCACCGCGGTGTGAAAGTCCATCCAGCCCCAATAGGACATGCGAAAACTCTGATACAGCCTGCAGCGCTTCAGTGCCTTGCGGGCCTCCTCGTCGCAGCTGTCGCACACAAACAGGGCCGTGATGTAGGTATACATATGATTGGGGCCGGGCTTCACACGGGCCATGCCCTGCTCATAGGCCAGCTTTTCGCACTGGTCATAAATTTCCCGCGTCAGGTGGGGCACGCTGAACAGATAGACATATTCAAACGTGTTGGCCTCCCACAGCTTTGCCTTTTTCGACAGAACGTATTTGGATGACTCTGCATAAAAATCCATTTGCGCCGCCAGCGGTTGCTCGTGGGCTTCGCATTGCCGCACGTCGAATTCGCCGCTGTACAAATCGCACAAGCGCGTCACCGCTTCCTCCCGTGTCATGGCTCCACCGTCCTTTCCTCACGCACAACCATAGGCCTCCGTGTCCGCTTTCACGATTTTAAGCGCGAAAAGCAGTACAGGAAAAAAGTTGACTTTTTCCTTTCCGGAAACGTTATCGAAGTCAGAAAATTCATGTTCCATACTATACGCCTGTTGTTTTCGAATTGCAAGACGGCAAAGTTAACAAAATCTTCACGTAAAGTTTATATATATTTTTGCTCAATGCCGTATTGATTCCGTTAAAAACGTGTGATAAGATGGGCCTGTATCAACGCCTGTGAAATATGACACATCCAACGCACCGTGAAACGTTTTTCACGGTGCGTTTTTATGTATAAACCGTCCATTTCGCCCCAACACCGGCGCGGACCAACAAATTTGCGCCGATCTGTTGACCCGCACCGGTGCTGTGTAGTAAAATAGGAGCGTATGGAAGCCCCCTCGGGAAAAACGATAGATTGAATAAAGGAGAAAAACTATGGGACTGATCAAAGCAGCATTGGGCAGCGTGGGCGGCGTGTTGGCCGACCAGTGGAAGGAATACTTCTATTGTGAAGCCATGCCCGAAAACGTCATGGCCGTCAAGGGCCAGAAACGCACCTCCGGCCGCAGCAGCAATACCAAGGGCAGCGACAACGTGATCTCCAACGGCAGCGTCATCGCCGTGGCCGACGGCCAGTGCATGATGATCGTGGATCAGGGCCGCATCATCGAGGTCTGCGCCGAGCCCGGCGAGTTTACGTACGACATGTCCACCGAGCCGTCCCTGTTCACCGGCGAGCTGAAGGGCAGCATCCGTGCCGTCATCGACAGCATGACCAACCGCTTCACCTTCGGCGGCGAGGCCCCCAAGGACCAGCGTATCTACTACTTTAATACCAAGGAGCTGATGGGCAACAAGTACGGCACCCCCAGCCCCGTGCCCTTCCGCGTGGTGGACCAGCGTGCCGGTATCGATATCGACGTGGGCATCCGCTGCTTCGGCGAGTACAGCTATCACATCACCAACCCCGTCCTGTTCTACACCAACGTCTGCGGCAACGTCAGCGAGGCCTATACCCGCGACAAGCTGGACGGCCAGCTGAAGACCGAGCTGCTGACCGCTCTGCAGCCCGCCTTTGCCAAGATCGGCGAGAACGGCATCCGCTACTCCCAGCTGCCCGGCCACACCATGGAGCTGGCCGACGCCCTGAATGAAGTCCTCAGCAAGAAGTGGCGCGACCTGCGGGGTATCGAGATCGTCTCCTTCGGCGTCTCCAGCGTGACGGCGGACGAGGAAGACGAGAAGATGCTCAAGGAGCTGCAGCGCAACGCGGCCTTCATGGATCCCACCCGCGCTGCCGCCCATCTGGTGGGCAGCCAGGGCGACGCCATGAAGATGGCGGCTTCCAACACGGCTGCCGGCCCTGCCATGGCCTTTATGGGCATGGGAATGGCCGGTCAGGCCGGCGGCATGAACGCCCAGAACCTGTTCGCCATGGGTCAGCAGCAGGCTGCCCAGCAGCCTGTACAGCAGGCCGCTCCCGCCGGCTGGACCTGCTCCTGCGGCCACAGCGGCAACACCGGCAAGTTCTGTGCCGAGTGCGGCGCCCCCAAGCCCGCCCCCGCCGGCGAGTGGAAATGCGCCTGCGGCGCGGTGAACACCGGCAAATTCTGCGCCGAGTGCGGCCAGCCCAAGCCCGCCGCCGAGTGGACCTGCTCCTGCGGCGCCGTCAACAAGGGCAAGTTCTGCGCCAACTGCGGCAATCCCCGTCCGTAACCCAAACGCACCGGCCAACAGGGGCGCAGCCCCTGCCGACCGGTGACCGTGCAGCGGATCGCATGACGTGATGAAAGGAGAAACTCATGTACGATTATTACGATTACTACGAGTACAGCACCCCTGTCTATTCCAGTCCGGTGACCAGCATCATCTCTCTGGCTCTGGGTGTCCTGCTGATCGTGTCCATGTGGATGATCTTCAAAAAGGCCGGCAAGCCCGGCTGGGCCGCCATCGTGCCCTTTTATAATATCTATGTGGAGTACGAGATCACCTGGGGCAGCGGCTGGCGCTTCCTGATGCTGCTGATCCCCTTCTATAACATCATTCTGGCCATCCAGACCCAGGTGAAGCTGGCCAAGGCCTTCGGCAAGGGCGGCGGCTTCGCCGTGGGACTGATCTTCCTGCCCTACGTGTTCCAGCCCATCCTGGCCTTCAGCGACGCCGCCTATCTGGGCGTCCCCGGCAAGAACGGCTATCAGCAGCCTCCCCAGGAGGGTTACGCCCCCAACACCGGCAGCTATCAGCAGGCCAACACCTATCAGCAGCCTACCTACCAGCAGCCCCAGCAGCCCCAGGATACCGGCTTCCAGGTGACCCATTGCCCCAACTGCGGCGCCAAAGTCACCGCCGGCAGCAAATTCTGCGAAAACTGCGGCAAGCCCCTGTAAAAAATCAAAAAGAGAGAATACGGGAGGAACATTATGGCATCCCAGATCACCAACTATAAATGTCCGGCCTGTACCGGCCCGCTCCACTTTGTGGGCGCGTCCGGCCAGCTGGAGTGCGATTTCTGCGGCAGCAAGTATGACGTAGCGGAGATCGAAAAGCTCTATGCCGACAAGGAGGCCCAGGCCGTAGAGGCCACGGAAAAGGCCAACGAAAAGGCAGAGCAGAACCGTAAGAAATTAGAAGAGATGGAGGCCCAGGGCTGGGACACCTCGTCCCTCAGCAGCGACTGGGGCGCGGACGCCAACGGCATGAAGTCCTATAACTGCCCCTCCTGCGGCGCGGAGCTGATCTGCGACGCAAGCACCGCCGCCACCTCCTGCCCCTACTGCGGCAACCCCACCGTGGTGCCCGGCCAGTTCAGCGGCGCGCTGAAGCCCGATTTCGTGCTGCCCTTCAAGCTCAGCAAGGACGACGCCATCGAGGCGCTGAAAAAGCACTACAAGGGCAAGCCCTTCCTGCCCAAAGCCTTCACCAAGGGCAACCACATCGAGAAGATCCAGGGCGTCTACGTCCCCTTCTGGATGTTCGACGGCCGCGCCCAGGGCAGCGTGGAGTATGAGGGCCTCATCAACCACGTCCATACCGAGGGCGATTACGAGGTCACCACCACCGAGCATTATAATGTCCGCCGCGGCGGCTCCATCGGCTTCGAAAAGGTACCTGTGGACGCCTCCAGCAAAATGCCCGACGACCATATGGACTCCATCGAGCCCTATGACTACAAGGATCTCAAGCCCTTCTCCACTGCTTACTTACCCGGCTTCCTGGCGGATAAGTACGACGTCTCCGTGGCCGACAGTCAGGAGCGGGCCGACGCCCGCTGCACCGCCACCCTGGAGGCCGCCCTGCGCCGCACGGCGGATCAGTATGACACCTGCACCACGCTGAATCAGGAGATCCACCTGAAGCGTGGCAAGGTGCACTACGCCCTGCTGCCTGTCTGGATGCTGCACACCAAATGGAACGGCAAGGACTTCCTCTTCGCCATGAACGGCCAGACCGGCCGCCTGGTGGGCGACCTGCCCACGGATATGGGCAAGTTCTGGACCACGTTCGCGGCCATCGCCGTGCCGGTGGCTGCGGTGACGGCGTGGATCCTGTCGCTGCTGTAAGGGAGGGAACTGACGATGAAAAAGAGAGTATTGACCCTTTTCCTGGCGCTGCTGACAGCGCTGACGCTGGCCGTCCCCGTCTGGGCGGAGCAGCAGCCCGGCGACGCCTTCGTCTACGATATGGCGGGCATCCTGTCGGAAGAAGACGATGCCTATCTGGAGGCCATGGCCGACCAGATCTCCTGGAAACATAACTGCGCCGTGTACATCATCACGGTGAATGACTACACCGAATACGCCGATAACATCCATGACGCCACCGCCGCCATCTATAACGGCGAGTACAGCGACGCCCCCATGGGCATCGGCGAAAACCGCGAGGGCATCGTCCTGCTGCTGAGCATGTACGACCGCACCTACGACCTGTTTGTCCGCGACGGCGGCATCGCCCAGTACGCCGTCAGCGACTACGGCCGCCATCAGATGACCGAGGTCTTCCTGGATAACTTCGCCGACAATGACTGGCGCGGCGGCTTCGAGGATTACCTGCTGGCCTGCGATGATTACCTGGATCGGGCCGAGCAGGGCGATCCGGTGAAAAAGCCCCTCACCAAGTCCCTGCTGATCGGCGCAGCCGTGGGCATCGGTCTGGCGCTGGTGATCTGCCTGAGCCTGAAGGGCATGATGAAGTCCGTCCGCAGAAGCGCCCGGGCCGACATCTATGTCACCGAGGAGGGTCTTGACCTGACGGAGCAGTCGGATATCTATACCCACACCACCGAGACCCGCGTTAAGATCGAGCGGGACAACGACTCCGACAGCAGCGATCATTCCGGCGGCGGTGGTTCCAGCACCAGCGGCAGTTTCTGAAAAATCGTGTATAAACAAAAATGCGCCCCAAATTTGGGGCGCATTTTTGGTACATAAAGGGGCTTTATTGGTACAAAAAAGTACATAAAAGAGGGTTATGGGGGTGGTGTTTTTTCCCTTCACGCATCCCCGTTCTCCGCCACCCACTCCTGCACGAATTCCACGAACCGGCGGGTGGAGGCGGACAGTGCCTTTTCATCCTTCACCCCGATGCCGATGCTCCGGTGGAAGGTCATGGGCGGGCGGCAGGCGGTGACAGGGTAGGGGCTGTGGCGTACCATCAGCTCCGGCAGCAGGCTGATGCCCAGACCCTTGGATACCATGGACAGAATGGTGCGGTCCTCCCGCGCGGTGTATTTCACGTGGGGGCGGACGCCCATTTCGTCAAAGGCGGCCACGATCTCGTAGTCCTCGCCCTCCTCCAATTGGATATAGGGCTCGGTGGACAGGGCGTCCAGTGGGAAGGGGTCGGCGTCGGCCAGGGGATGATGGGGCGGCAGGATCACCTGCAATTGATCCTGATGCAGCGGATAGACCTGCAATTTCTTCACGGAGGGCAGCCGCAGAAAGCCGCAGTCCACCGTGCCGCGAAAGATCCACTCCTCAATCTGGTCATAAAAGTCGCCGGTGACCACCTCAAACTCAATATTGGGATAGAGCCTGCCGAAGCTTTGCAGGATGGAGGGCAGCCAGTGGACAGAGACGCTGGTGAAGGTGGCCACTTTTACCAAACCGCTGTCCATGCCCCGCAGGCTGGCGGCGGACTGGGTCAGGGCGTGGTGGTCGGCGCACAGCTTCTCGATCTGGGGCAGCAGGGCGCGGCCATCCGCCGTCAGCACCACGCCGCCCCGATTGCGGCTGAGCAGCGTCACCCCCAGCTCGTCCTCCAGCGCCTGTACTGCGTGGCTGACGCCGGATTGGGTAAAGTTCAACGCCTGGGCCGCCTTGGAAAAATTGCCACAGCGGGCGGTTTTCAAGAAGATCTGATACTTGGAAATGCTCATGGGCCGCCTCCTCTCTGATGGAATTATATCATACTTTTTCTCATAGTTGCAAGTACAATTATGCGTTTTACAAATGTAAAACCCTGTGGTATGATAGCAACAGTGAAACGAGGCGCGCCGAAAACACAGAACCCTACATGGAATTTTCAAGGAGGTACATACATTATGGCATTGGTAACGAAGACGATCCGCTGCGCGGTTTGCGGCAGCAGCGCTGTGACATTTGACGGAAAGAACTACATCTGCGCCGAGTGCGGCACCACCAGCGCACAGGCCATGCCTGCCGCCGACCTGGCGGCGGTGAACCGCATCGTGACGCTGGGCGGCCACAGCGAGGAGCTGGAGCGCCTGCGCAGACAGTACAAGAATCTGGATATCACCAGCTGGTCCAGCGAGAACCGCCTGCAGGTGAAATAAGCATATGACGGCAGAAAGACGGGCTTTCCTCGGAAAGCCCGTCTTTTGCGTGCCGTGGGGTGGGGGAGGGAGGTTTTACCAATAGTCCCGCAGGGCCTCCTCCAGCTTGCCAAGGGCCTTTTTTTCAATGCGGGAGACATAGCGCATCGGCTATTGTAAGTGATTTTGCCCACAAAATTGCGCCTCTTAAATTGGCGCAAACCGTTGATATAACTGGATTTATCCCACTTGCTGAAGCTCTGCGAAACGGAATTTGATGATGATCTCTTTGTCCTCCGTCAGCTCGATCCGCTCGATCAGGCTCACCAGCAGCTCCCGGCCGGCGCAGGCAGTATTCAAGAAGCGCTGCACCAACTCTTTCGCTCTGTCCTCATGGCTGACGGGACTTTTCTGCTGTTGTTCTAAGTCTCGGATGCGTTCTTCCAACCGTCCTCGTTCCTCTTTGATGCGGGTAAAGATACGTTGAAAGTCTGTCTCCGGCAGAAGCCCGGAAAGCCGGTCGGTATACATCCGGTCAAGGTTTTCCGTCAGGCTGGTGATCTTGCCTTGCAGGGCAGTGATCTCCGCCGCGGCTTTCTCCTCTTGCGACGCTTCCTTGACTGCTCTCTCCGCCATAGGCAATAGTGCCTGTGGCCTCAAATAATCTTTGCAAACCTCACGCACCTTGGCCAGCACCGCTTCCGTCAGTTTTGATTCCCTTATGGAATGACAGGAGCAAACGCCTGCTTTTGTAAAGCGCTGATATGTCCGGCACACAAAATACAGCGCGTCTTCACCACTGGCATTGGGACGATTGATCACCGCCAGCGGATAGCCGCACTCATGGCAGAACACTAAACCTTTCAGCAGAAAATCATAGGTGCGGCTTCTGATGTGTTTTCGACTATTTACCAGCATACGCACTTTGCGGAAGCTCTCAGCATCGATCAACGGCTCATGGGTGTTTTCCACCACTACCCAGTTTTCCCGCTCCTGACGCAGACACTTCTTGGATTTATAGCTGATCTTCACCTGCCGCCCCTGTACCATATTGCCGATATAAGTTTCATTTTGCAGCATTTCCGAGATACGTTCACTGCTCCACAATCCCACATAGGGGCCTTTGCGTCCCATGTTCCAGCCGCAATAGGTCGCCGGCGAAGGAACATGTTCTTCATTCAGCGTGGCGGCAATTTTACGGCAGCTCATACCGTCCAGCGCCATGGCGAAGATCCGCCGCACCACAGGTGCAACCTCTTCGTCAACGATGATCTTGTTCTTCTCTGTGGGGTGCATTTTGTAGCCGTACATCGGCTTTCCGCCGATAAACTGTCCCTTACGCTGCTTATCCCGCTTGACGGATTTGATCTTCTTGGAGATATCCTTGGCGTACATATCATTCATGATGGCGCGGAACGGCGTAATATCATTGGCGCTGGATTCCACACCGGTGTCGATGCCATCCAAGAGCGAAATATACCGTACCCGATGCTCAGGAAAATATCGCTCCATATAGTGGCCCGTCATAATGTAATCGCGCCCTAAACGGGAGAGGTCTTTCGTGATGACCATGTTGACCTTTTTGGCCTCGATATCCGCCACCATACGCTGAAACGCAGGACGATCAAAGCTTGTGCCGCTCCAGCCATCGTCAATGTAGGTATCGTAGACCTGTAAGCGGTGCTTTTGCGTAAATTCCTCTAATAGTGACTTCTGGTTCGTAACACTCTGCGAAGGGCCTTCGCTCTCATCCTCCTTTGATAATCTGATGTATAATGCCACATGATAATCCATGGGGTTGCTTATCTCGTTGTACATACTTTTAACCTCCTGAGATAAGCGGCCATTCATCGTGAATAGGATACATGGTGATCAGGCCCTGACGCAAATTTTTGCAGTTCACGATACAAATAAATTCTGAAGGACTCTGCCAAGATCGATTCCAAGTCCTCTCCGTTTGCAGAATACTGGCATACGATCTTCAATTCAGCTTGTTTCATGCAGCAACACCTCCTGCTGATTTAATCTATGAGGATAACTTTTAGAACTTGCTCACTGAATTGGAAAAGCCCACCTTAATAAAGATGGGCTTTTCCAATTCAGTCTTTTCTATCATCATAAAGCTTCACATTTGAACATACCCCAATGCCGGTAAAACAATAATTCTCAAGCAAAACAGGCGGCTGGTGGCTGCCAGCCTCACGGGAATCTCACCCCGGCCCATGCTGATGGGTGCGCCGCACGATGCTTTGGGGGCGTCCAATGCGGGAGTATCATTAAGGGTGCCGGTGGTCGTGGCCAACAGAGTGCCGCTCTGTTTCGGAACAACACCTGTTTCGCTCCCTCCCGTGCGGGAGATCATGGCGGGCGCTGTTCTCTGGCTCACACCGGCACGAACGTACCTGTCTGCTCTATTCCTGCCGCAATCGCAGCTCTTTTCAATGTGCAACATCGGCTCCTGATCAGCCTGCATCAGCCATCAAGCCTTTGATGGCTGATGCACACTCATGAAGAGGAAACCGCGGCGGCGATGCGGAAAGGAAAACACACCGCCGCCGCGAAACAGGGGGAGGCTATGCGATTCGCATGATGTCAAATTTCAGGATGCTCTCGATCAGCTTTATCTCAAGTTGACCGCGCACCGCTTCATCCACGAAGTAGTAGAGGTTCCCTGCGGCGTCGTAGAAGCATCGTGTAGACAGGCGGCGTATGTAGCCCTCATAACGCTTCAGGATGCAGCAAATGGCGGCTTCGTCGCCCTGAGATGCCGCGTGGATCACCGAAAACGGGAGCAGTGTCTTATTGCGGACACGCTTCGTATGTAAGAGATTACTCATCGTCATCCTCCATTCGTTTTCTGAGTTCAGCAAGGGTATCTGTCCGTCGATGCTGGACTGTCCGCCGCGCCATGTCCAGCAGTTCCCCGATCTCGCGGTCGCTCATGTCCATGAAGTAGGAGAGCAGGATCACGTCGCGCTTCTCCCGCAGGAGCTTGGCCAGCGCCGCCGCAAGGCGGTCATCGTTGACGGGGATGCGGTATCCGCATACTTCAAATTCCACGGGGTGAACGTCCTCGTAGCAAAGCTTCGCAAGAAGCTCCGGGGGCAGCTCCGAGAAGCTACATTCCCGCGCCCTGCGGCGTACCTCTGACCGCTGCATGTCCGCGTTTTCCTGACGCAGTATCTTCTTGCAATAGCTGTCGAATATGTGCCGGACGCTCTCTTTCTGGTTCCATGGAAGCTTCAAAGCGTCATCCTCCTTTGCTGCCGGGAAAGGGTTCTCTCCTTCCCTCTTACTAAATACTCCGTTTGAAGCGGGCCGTTTTGGCCAACTTTTTGAAAAATTTTTCAAAAAATTATTCTTCGCCTTTTTCACGGCATTTTTCCTCCATTCCGTCATTTTGAAAAATTCGCAAATGACGAAAACGGAGGGCCCCGGCAGCGAGGGAAAAACGAAAGCTTTCGACATAGAAAAAGCGCACAGCCAACACAAAGTTGGTTGTGCGCTTTCTTTCTGCTATGGCAAAAGCGGGGGCGCTTGACGCGCCTCCGCTACTGCCATATAGAGAAAAATCACGGAAAGGTTATGTTAGTTCTCCTTGCGCTTGCGGGTGATGATCACCGCGCCAGCCAGGACGGCCACAAGGGCCATGCCCACATACAGGGTGACGCCCGCGTCGCCGGTGTTGCCGGACTTCACGTCCTTGCCGTCGGTCTCGGCATCAGATGTGCTGTTCGCCGTGGTGCCTCTGCGATGATGATCCCGATCCGGCTTGTTGTTGTCGTCGGGATCGGTCGGCGTGGAGTCAGGATTCTGCTTGATGAGCTCCGCCATGCGTTCGCTCAGCTCCTGCATCTTCTCAATCTGTACAAAGGTCAGGTTATCCTTCTGCGCATCCGTCAGCTGATCATAGATCTTCTGCGCCGCCTCAACTGCGCTGCGATCCTTGATGGTCAGTTTGCCGGAATCAGGCAGCTTGTCCAGCATATCCTTCAGCTCGTCGATAGCCTGGAACTGGGCGATAGCGGCCTCCAGCTTCTCCAGCTTCTCCAGCTCCGTCGTATCGACCAGTTTCTGCTGATCCTTGCTCAGTGCGTTGAAGGACGCTCTTGCCGCGGCCACAGCGTTCATGTACAGCTGATAGTTGCCGTACTTCACAGCAGAGACCTCCGGCAGATCGTTTATCATACCCGTCACGGCGCTGGCATCGGCGTTGACATCGATCACCCGCAGCACGTACCATGTGCCGCGCTGGCCGCTGCCGTTCATGGTGGGCCAGCCGTTTTCGCCGCAGCCCACGTAGATCACATCGCCCGCCTTGACGGGGATAGTCTGCGTCCGCTTGTAGAAGCTGAAGCCCTCGGTGTTATCTGTGACTTTCTCATTCAGGAAGATCTTCGTCAGATAGTTCTTGTTGGCCGCGGTGGGCGTTACCTGAATGTCAGCCTCGGCGCTGTTGATGGCCAGCGTGTACTCATAGGTGCCGCCGGACTGGCCGGGGGTGAACTCGGTCAGCAGCTGGCCGCCCGATACGGTCAGGTCACTCAGCGTGGTGTTCTTGTTGCCCCAGGTGCCGCCCAGGTCACCGCCCGCGTTGTCGTTGGTGGTGTTGTTGGTGTACATGACGCGGATCACATCGCCGTCGCTCAGGTCGCCCTCGGCCACGCTGAACGCACCGAAGCCATAGTTGGTGAACCAGTCGTTCAGCGTACCCATCCAGCCGGACTTCGCGTTGCCGTCCTTTTCGCTCAGGCCGTTAATGGTGGCAATGTAGTTGCTCTCAGCACCGCTCTGCTTATAATCGAACTCATCCAGTGCCGCCACGATGCAGGTCATCATGGTGCTTTCGTGCTTAAGATCGACCCAGGTATCAACCAGAGTTCCGTCCCAGTATTCTTTGTTCTTCGGCCACTTGTCTTTGGTGAAGGTGGTATTCTCCACGATGACGTGTACCTTGCCGAAGCCGGTGGCGGCTTTCTTCATGGCCCGCACCGCGTTCTGATAGGCGCTCTCCACGGCGGCCACGGAGGTGGCAGCCTGGATGGCCTTGACACCGTCCTGATACGCCTCCTCCACGCTGCCCTTCAGGCCGTTCTTCACCGTTTCCAGATGAGCCAGCGCGGCGGCCTGGGCGGCGGCCACGGCATCCGCACTGTCGGCGGTCATGGCCTGATACTCCGTCTTGGAGATCATCTTCACCTTGAACGTGATGGTGCTGCCATCGACCACATCACCGGGGATAACATACTCCGCCAGATAGTAGCCGTCATACGCCGTCTTCTGGTCGTTGGGCGTGACCAGTGTCTGCGGCTCCATCAGGTTCCACGTCGTGCCGCCGTCCACCGACCACACGGGCCAGTATTTCGCGTCTGTGGTGTCCAGATAGTAGCGGATGAACGCGTGGTCGCCCGCCTTGGCCGTGCCGAACGAAGGAGACGCCCACACGGGGTTGGGAACAGTGCCGTCCACATTGGGCGTCACCACCCATTTGATGTTGGGCCAACCAAAGTAGGGGTTGCCGTTGTCGGCCTTCCTGGGCATCTGGCTTTCGTCAACGTCGACCTCCAGCGTCACCTTTGCCGGGGCCTTTAAGCTGCCGGCATCGATCTTCGCCACCGCGTCCAGGCGCTTGGTCTCGTTGGCGGACAGCAGCTTCTTCTGGTAGCTGTTCAGCCCACCGTACAACGTCTGGATATCCTTCACCAACTGCTTGTAGTTGGCGTTCAGGTCGTTCAGATCGTCGGGCAGATAGGACAGGTTCTGCCGCAGACCGGCGATGACCG
>CAKTMO010000017.1 GCA_934573935.1 uncultured Oscillospiraceae bacterium
GTACACAGGGGCGTCTCGATGGTCTTGAGGGTGGTGGGCAGGTCACGGGTGGCCTCGTAGGTCAGCAGCATGGCGATTTCACCCACCAATGTGCGGAAATCCTTGACGCTGGTGTTCTTGTCGCGCATCACCGTCAGCTTGTGCTGCACCAGGGGATGGCTTACGATGTGCAGAGTGGGGAACTTTTCGTTCATGATCTTATCCTCCGTATATAAAATTATTGATCCTCCAAAGTAATGGGCAGCCCCTTGGCTAACCGCTCACGCTCCGCTTGAGAGAGCCGCAGGTACACCGGACGCAATGTCTGCGCCGTCACGGTCTGCCCCTCCTGCGCCAGACGCTCTGCCGCCAGAGCGACACCGGCGGCCTTTTGATACCGGCTGTCGGGCGGCGCCATGCGGCAGGAGATGCCCTGAGCGTTCAAATATGTATCACACAGCTTTGCGCCGTCGCCTACCACGATCTTGGGCTGGGTATCGTTTTTCAGTTCGTCTGCCAGGGTCTCCAGCGCCACGGCGCGATCCTCGCAGCGGCGTGTCAGCACGCCGCCGCGGCAATCGAACACCGCGTTATAGATCTGCTGGCGCCGCGCGTCCATGGCGCAGATGACCGTGCCCTCAAACATGCGGACGTTTTCCGCCATGGCCTCCAGCGTGGACACGCCGCAGCAGGGAAGGCCCAGCGCCCAGGCAAGCCCCTTGGCGGCGGATACGCCGATCCGCAGGCCCGTGAAGCTGCCAGGACCGGCCGCCACGGCGATCAGGTCCATGTCCGCCGCCGTCAGGCCCGCGTTATGCAGCATGCCGTCCATCAGCGGCATCAGGGTGACGCTGTGGGTCAGTCTGATATTCTGATAGGCGGCGGCCAGCACGGCGCCATCCTCCACCACGGCCACAGACACCGCCTTGGCCGAGGTCTCCAATGCCATTATCTTCACGCGGTGCCGCCTCCTTCAATGGTGATGATGCGCTCGTTATCCGTTTCGCCGCGGGTAAAGCTGACCACAACGGCGTCTTCCGGCAGCGCGTCCGCCACGTTTTCGCTCCACTCCACCACGCATATGCCGCCGCGCTCCAGATAATCCTCCCAGCCGATGTCGAACAGTGCGTCGCTGCTGTCCAGGCGGTACATGTCAAAATGAAAGACGGGTGTTTTACCAAGGTACTCGTTGACGATGGTGAAGGTGGGGGAGGTGACGCGGCCGGTGTAGCCAAGGCCCAGGGCGATGCCGCGGGTCAGCGCGGTTTTGCCCATGCCCAGCCCGCCGCGGCAGGCCACCACGGTATTGGGCCGCAGCTGTTGGGCCAGCTTCTGCCCCAATGCCTCGGTATCAGACACACTGTGGGAAATATACTGCATGCTCAACGTCCTTTCGGAAACGAAACGGCCCTACTTCACCAGTTTCTTCATAATCTATTGTATTCTAACACAAAAAGTTCAAAAAGAAAAGAGGGGAGGACAGGTTTACAGGGAAAAAGTATTGTGGTACAATGTAGCAAGCTTATTCTGGGACGGTATGCGTCCCTGACCGATACCACGGAGGAACCATTCATGCAGCGAGTGCGGGATTTTATACGGGATACATTGCGGCAGACGGATCTTGTTCTGCTGGCGCTTTGCTGCACCGCCACGGCTTACGGTATTTTGATGATCTATTCCGCCACCCGCTATATGGAAACGCTGCGCCTGGTGTGGGTGCAGACCTTTGGCGCGCTGATCGGCATCGTGCTGTTTTTCCTGCTGTCCATGGTGGATATCGGCGAGCTGATGCGGAAAAAAGGCTGGCTGTGGCTGACGCTGTTTGGCATTGGTTTTATCCTGCTGCTGAAAACGCCTTTGGGCCGCGCGGATGACACGGGAAATCTGGCGTGGCTGAAGTTCCCGCTGCTGCCGGTGATGGTGCAGCCCTCCGAGGTGGTGAAGCTGACATTTATCATCGTGCTGGCCTGGCAGTTGGTATGGCTGCAGGAGAACCGCACGTTGAAAAAAGTGCCGGATGTGCTGTTCCTGGGGGCGCATCTGCTGCTGTTTTTCGGATTGTATTACGCCATCTCCGCCGACATGGGCAGCGGACTGGTGTTTGTCTTTATCTTCATCTGCATGTGCTTCGTGGCGGGGGTGGCGGCCCGCTGGTTCGTTGCCGGCGGCATCTGCGCGGCGCTGGCTTTCTACATTTTGTGGCAGGAGGATGTGATCAAGGATTACATGAAGGACCGTTTCATCGTGGTGTTTGACCACAGCTATGAGCCGCTGAATGTCGGCTGGCACCAGACACGCAGTCTGATGACCTTGGGCGGCGGCAAGCTGACGGGCATGGGGCTGTTCCACGGCGTCCAGACCCAGAGCAAGGACAGCTCCAGCCTGCCCAACCGGCATACGGACTTTATTTTCTCGGTCATTGGCGAGGAACTGGGGATGATCGGCTGTCTGGCGGCGCTGGTGCTGCTGGCGGCCATCATATTGCGGTGCATCTATGTGGCCCGCAACGCCCACAGCAAGCTGGACGGCTATATCTGTGTGGGCGTGGTGGGTATGCTGCTGTTCCAGGTGCTGGCCAATGTGGGCATGTGCCTGTTTGTGATGCCGGTCATCGGACTGACGCTGCCGTTTTTCAGCTATGGCGGCTCCTCCATCGTGACGCTGTTCGCCGCCATGGGGCTTGTCTCCGGCGTACAAAGCCGATCCCGACCGGATTGGCTGCGGTAACAAGGACTGTAAAGCACGACCACCATACAGCAAAAATGCTGTACGGTGGTCGTTTGTTATGCTGAGACATCGGCTGTGCGCAGCCCATACAGGGCATTCAGGCGGGGGTACATGTCGGTCTCGCCGGTATAGCCTACCATGACAACGCGATTGCCCAGCATGCTGCAGCAGCAGCTCCTGCTGCAGCATGCTGGGGGTCTCCGGCAGACGATTGCTGCGGAACTCCTGCCGGAGATCGGTGAAGTACCGGCGGTACACGGCCTGATCCCAGCCGTTGATCTGCACCACCTGCCAGTCGTGGGCGGCCAGCTTTTCGGCGTAGTATTTCTCCACCAGCGATTCGGTGCGGATATCCTTGATGGTGACCCAGTAGCTGAAGGCGTGATAGCCCGTCCCCGCATACGCTCCCTCCAGCCAGATAGTGGGGCCGTCTTGCCGGTAGGTGGCGTAAGAATACAGCAGGGACTTGCCGGAAAAGGCACGGGGCGCGTTGATGCTTTCCGGATCGTAGTCCAGCTGTGCCGCCTCCTCTGGAGACAGGGACTCCAGCAGCGCTACGGGATATTCGGGGAAGGGGACGTCAACAGGGATCGCGCTCTCGGCCAGATAAAGCACCACAAGGGGCAGCACACTGAGGCAGATCAGCGATGCCAATACGGCGCGGACGTGCTTACGTTTGCGGATCTCCGGCGTGGGGCGGTAGCTTCTGTCCAGCAGATACCGCCGCCGCAGCGCCATGGAGCGGAGGATGCCGAATACACCCAGTACCAGCCAGAAGGCGGCCAGCAGTACGGCAGAGACGGTGATCAATGTGGTGCCGTCCAGCAGCATGTCATAGAAGCCGTCATAGCCGCGCAGAAAGCGGAGGCCATTGAAGAGCATAACGGGGATCAGCAGAAGCAGCAGAATACTGCAGATCAGACCCAGTCGGTTGGCAGATTGGATGGAGTCCCGCAGGGCGTCCTCGTCGGTGTTGATCTCCACTGCGTCGGGGCGTGCGGCGCGATAGATGTCCGTACGGTAGTTCAGCTGCCCCACATACGCCCAGCCCAGCTCCTGCATGGTGGCCTTGTATTCCTCCCGTTGGGTGTAATAGCCGTTTTGGGGCTTGATGTGAACGCGGTAGCGGGTGGGGGCGGCTGTACTTTCCATAAAGACGGCCCGTCTGTATCCAAAGTTGAAGCCCAGAAAATCGACCATCTGTAAGCCCTGCTGAGACTGTTCATCCAGCCATGCCTCCAGCGCGTCCACCTCGTACCAGGTAAAGGGGAGTTCTTTTATGGTATATTTGCTCTTACGCGTACGCATAGCGGCGTCTCCTTTCCTCTGTCAGCGGGCGAATTTGTCCAGGGAGTCCAGCAGGCTTTCCTCCCGATCACAGCTGATCTCCCAGACTTCTTTGCCATTTTGCAGCAGCAGCGTTTGACCGCCCCATACGGCGCTATTTGCGCTGTACCAGGCGTGTTCCCAGCCGGGGACGGTGATCTCCTGTAGCTCAAATAGCTGCGCGCGTTCCCGCGTATAGCCGTCGGCGACCCACTGCCATGCGATTTGGAACACATCCGCGTCGTAGAACCAACTGCTGTAGGAAGATCCCGTTTCGGGATCGGTGATATTTGGCCCCTTTTGCCTCAGGTAGCTATGGTTACACAGCAATTCGGGAAATTCCACTGCCAGAGAGTGATCGTATGTATCGGAAAACACTTGCGCCACCGTCGGTACCGGAAATTCATCCACAGGGACGGGATTGCCGTGGTCTGCGATTACCGCGCGTAAAATGAGACACAGTACCAGAGCGGCCAGCGGAAGGGCGAAGGATGTCAGTTGAAGGATCTTCCCCCGCCGCAGCTCGGCAGGGGAGCGCTGCGCCCGCTTCAAAAGTATCCGCCGTCTGGTGGTCACAGCACTGACGATACAGGTGACCGCGGTAATTGTCCAGAACAGCACAAGGGTTCCCGCAGGAACAAATATCCAGGCGTCTCCGCTTATCAATTGCGCATATATGCCTGTATGCTTCCAGTAATAGAGGAAAAAGATGCAGTAGAGCCATACAGGAATCGCGCACAGACTGACAATACTCCATATCGTTTGGCTTTTCAGCTTTTTGTCCAGCACCTCATGGAGCGTCTCCTCGTCGGTGTTCAGCTCCGGCGCGGCGGGATCGTCACAGCGATAGATGTCCAGATCGCCCGCAAGCTCGCAGACATATTCCCAGCCGAATTCATGGTAGCTGGCGATGCGCTCTTCTTCGCCGCGGGTACCGGCCTCCCGCTTTACGTCGATGCGGTAGCGCACCGGATGGGGCTCGCCTTTTTCAAAGCCCATGGTCATGCGGGAGCGAACGTCTGTCAGGAACAGACCCTTTTTCGCCTGGTCGTCCAGCCAGCTTTCAATGGCGTCGATCTGATAGAGATAATAGGGCAGCAGCTTCGTCATGTGAGTTCCTCCTCTCTGTCCGCGTCGCGGATACAGCGGCGCAGACGGGCACATTCGGCGTCATACAGGGTGCGTCCCGCGTCGGTCAGCGCATAGGTGCGCTTGCGGCCCTCCACGCTGACCTCGCGGATCATCTGTTCCTCCGTCAGCTTGGAAAGAATGGTGTACAGCGTCCCAGGGCCAAGGGTCATGCGGCCGCCGGTAGTCTCGCCGATCCAGTGGACGATCTCCACGCCGCACAGCGTCCGGCGGCGCAGGGCCATCAGCACATAGAACATAGGCTCTGACAGAGTCTCCAATGACCGTTTCGGCATGGTGTTCCGCTCCTTTCCAATGAATATCGTTTTACGATATCACTATAACATCGTATTACGATATTGTCAATGGGTGAAAAAATATTTCGGAATTGTGAAGAAAGTGCTTGCAATCGGGTAAAAGCTATGCTATACTCCCTTCATCAATTGAACAGCACCCGATGAGCCTTTCAGAATTCCCGTGGAAAACTGAAAGGGGAGGGGACTCTGGAGAATCCCATTGAATTGGGTGCCGAAGGTGTAAGGCGCGAAAACGCTGAATCTCTCAGGCAAAAGGACAGAGAAGACATTTGTGTGTCTACCTTGTTTCTCCGGAGTCGCTGCACAGCAGCGGCTCTTATTTTTCTGTTGAAAAGGAGAGAATCAACATGCAAGCCATCGAATCCGTACTGTTTCCCATTGTGTGTAAGATCAACGAATACCTGAGCAACTACATTCTGGTGTTCCTGCTGATCGGTGTGGGCCTGTGGTACACCATCAAGACTCGGTTTGTGCAGGTGCGCTGCTTTGGCGAGGGTATGCGCAAGGTGTTCGGCAACCTGAAGCTGAAGGGCGACAGGCACGACTCCGGTATGAGCTCCTTCCAGGCGCTGGCCACCGCCATCGCCGCTCAGGTGGGTACCGGTAATATCGTGGGCGCCTCCGGCGCGATCCTGACCGGCGGCCCCGGCGCTATCTTCTGGATGTGGGTCATCGCCTTCTTCGGCATGGCGACGATTTATGCTGAGGCCACCCTGGCCCAGAAGACCCGTATCGTCGATCCCGACGGCACCGTCCGCGGCGGCCCTGTGTACTACATCACCACCGCGTTCAAGGGCGGCTTTGGTAAGTTCCTGGCGGGCTTCTTTGCCATAGCCATCGTGCTGGCGCTGGGCTTCATGGGCTGCATGGTGCAGTCCAACTCCATCGGCTCCACCATGAACACCGCCTTCGGCATCCCCACCTGGGTGTCCGGCGTGATCCTGGTTATCATCTGCGCCGTCATCTTCCTGGGCGGCGTGCAGCGTCTGGCGTCTGTTACCGAGAAGATCGTTCCCATCATGGCGGCTATCTTCCTGCTGGGCGGCTTGGCCGTTCTGGCGGCACGCATCACCTACATCCCCGCTACCTTTGCCATGATCTTCAAGTATGCGTTCCAGCCTCAGGCTATCATCGGTGGCGGCTTCGGCTATGCCCTCAAGACCGCCATCAGCCAGGGCGCCAAGCGCGGCCTGTTCTCCAATGAGGCCGGTATGGGCTCTACCCCCCACGCACACGCCCAGGCCAACGTGGCCCATCCCCACGATCAGGGCGTGGTGGCCATGATCGGTGTGTTCATCGATACCTTCGTGGTGCTGACCCTCAACGCGCTGGTCATCATTTCCACCCTGTATACCGCCGACGGCCCGCTGGCCGATTGCGGCGCGGCTGCCGCCAGCACCACGCTGACCAAGGCCAATCTGGCCCAGACCGCTTTCGGCACCGTGTTCGGTGAGAAGTTCGGCGCCATGTTTGTGGCGGTGTGCCTGTTCTTCTTCGCGTTCTCCACGGTGCTGAGCTGGAACCTGTTCGGTAAGATCAACGCCAACTATCTCTTCGGCAAGAAGAATCCCCGCCGCTGCACCGTGGTGTACAGCATCATCGCGCTGGTGTTCGTGTTCATCGGCACCCTGGCCAGCAACGATCTGGTGTGGGAACTGACGGATATGTTCAACAACCTGATGGTCATCCCCAACGCCATCGCCCTGTTTGCCTTGACGGGTATGGTGGTCGCCATGTGCAAGGAGGGCAAGCTTGCCAAGAAGTAAGTTTGTCTTTTCCGATACCTACCTTCCTGTGAAAACGCCCGATCCGGCCGGATCGGGCGTTTTCCATAGCGCGGATTGACAAGCGCCGTGTTTTTCGCTATAAATAAAAGTATCCAAACAAAGAGAAAAGAGGTGCGGCTATGTACGAATTGCATCATATCACAGGCAACAGCTATTATATCCAAAGCCCCTCCAAGATGGGGCTGGTGAAGCTCAACGATACGGACGTCTGCCTGATCGACAGCGGCAACGACAAGGACGCGGGCCGCAAGGTGCGCCAGCTGCTGGACGCCAATGGCTGGCATCTGACCGCCATCTACAATACCCACTCCAACGCCGATCACATCGGCGGCAACCGGTATTTGCAGGGACAGACCAAGTGCAGGATCTACGCCCAAGGCATCGAGCGGGACATCACCCGCCATCCGGTGCTGGAGCCCGCCTTTCTATACGGCGGCTTTCCCCCAAAGGATCTGCGTCACAAGTTTCTGATGGCCCAGGAGAGCGACGCGGAGGAGCTGACGCCGGATGTGCTGCCGGAGGGATTCGAACTGCTGCAGCTGCCGGGGCATTTCTTCCATATGGTGGGCTTCCACAGTCCGGATGATGTGGTATATCTGGCGGACTGTCTGTCCAGTCGGGAGACGCTGGACAAGTATCAGATCGGCTTTATTTACGATGTGGCCGCCTATCTGGACACGCTGGAAAAGGTCAAGGTTATGCAGGCTGCCGCTTTTGTTCCCGCCCACGCGGAGGTGACGGAGAATATCGCGCCCCTGGCCCAGTACAACATCGACAAGGTGCAGGAGATCGCCGAGCATATAGTGTCGCTGTGCGCCGAGCCTGTCATCTTCGGGGAGCTGCTGAAGAAGCTGTTTGACGACTACGGCCTGACGCTGACCTTTGAGCAGTATGTGCTGGTGGGCAGCACCGTGAAGTCGTATCTGGCATGGCTGAAGGACACCGGACGGCTGACGGCGCTCTTTGAGGACAACCGCCTGCTGTGGAGAAGCGTATGAGGATCGAGACAGTCGAGAAAAGCGGCGTGACCGTCGCCGTTGTGACAGAGGGAACGGCCATCATTGATGCCACCTCCGCCATGGAGCTTGCCATGACGGTGCGGTACGAGACCGGCTGTTCCCGCATTGCCATCGACAAGAAGCTGGTGTGCGGCGACTTCTTCATCCTCAGTACCCAACTGGCAGGGGAGATTTTGCAAAAGTTCATCAACTACCGCGTCAAAATGGCTATCTACGGCGATTATTCCCACTACACCAGCAAGCCGCTGCATGATTTCATCTACGAATCCAACCAGGGCAACGACTTCTTCTTCGTGGTAACGAAGGAGGAGGCGCTGGAAAAGCTCTCCGCCGCCAGATAAAATGCTTGACAGGGCGTAGAACTCATGATATAACGTGTATATGCACATAGTGCATATACACGTTATTGAGGAGGACTTTGCCATGCGTTACGAAAGAGACGAGATGGAGCTGCAGGCCGCCATGCAGACGGCGGCACGGATGTGCGCCGCCGCCCGTACCGCGCCCAAGGGCCACGGCAAGGATACGCTGCATACCTATGTGTTGACCGGCGAGGACAAGGAGGCCCTGGCCTGTAAAATGGAGGAGGTCGGCCTGCGGGAGATGGGGGAGGAGATGCCTACCTGGTATGGCCGTGACGCCGCCTGTGTCCGCAAGGAGCTGGCGGTGGTGCTGATCGGCGCGGACAAGCAGCAGCGGGGCGTGCCCCATTGCGGCTACTGCGGGCACGGCGACTGCACCGGATGCCGCGTAGCGGGCGGCAATTGTGCCTTTGCCTATGTGGATCTGGGCATCGCCGTGTCCTCCGCCGTCAGTATCGGCGCGGCAGATATGGTGGACTGCCGCATTATGTATTCCATCGGCAAGACCGCAGCGGAGATGGACTTTGATCCCGACGTAGTCTGGCTGGGCATCCCGCTGTCTATTTCCGGCAAAAATATCTTCTTTGACCGCGGTATCTTCCATAAGTAAGGAGTCAAAACATGTACGAAAGTCCCTGCTATTGTACCAATTTGCGTCGTGGCGCCCTGTGGGCCACCGAGTATTACGACAGGATGCTGTCGCCCTCCGGTCTGTCCGTGCCGCAGTATTACCTGCTGATCAACCTTTCCTGCATGGAGAAGGCCAACCTCAGCCAGTGGGCGGAGCGTGTGGGGCTTGACCGCACCACCATGGTGCGGAATGTGAAGACGTTAGAGAATAAAGGTCTTGTCACGCCCGTGGAAGGACGTGGCAAGACCTTTGCCTTGACAGATCTCGGAAAATCGACGCTGGCGCAGGGGGTCGCCCTGTGGGAACGGGCACAGGAGCAGCTGCGCAGCAGCATCGGCGAAGAGGATGCAGAGGCGCTGCTGCGTATCTGCCGCAAGCTGCAAAGCATGGAGCTGTAAGGGTAGTTACGGCAGCTTTTGCTGCTTCATCCACACGTCCATCACCAGACTGTGAGGCAGCAGCTTCGTCAGCGCCGCCTGACCGCGGGCTACGAAGCCGTATTGGCATACGTCCTTCCCCCGTCTGGCGTCCCGCCAGGTGCGACGCACGATGTCGTCGGGGGCGTACATGGCGGTATATTTCTTCACGATGTTGTCGCCGCCGGAGGCAGTGGCGCGGTCAAAGAACGCGGTTTTTGTCCAGAAGGGGCATACCGCCATCACCCGCACGCCCTGACGGCGCAGCTCACGGTTCAGCGCGCGGCTGAAGCTGAGGACGAAGGCCTTGGTGGCGCCGTAGACGGCAACATAGGGAATAGGCTGAAAGGCTGCCACTGACGCAATGTTGATGATCTGGCTGCCGCGGGGCATGTAGGGGGCCGTGATCTGACACATGGTCACCACAGCCTGACAGTTCAGGTCGGTCATGTTCAGGTTGACGGCCAGCGGCGTGTCCAGCACAGCGCCGAACTTGCCGTAGCCGCTGCAATTCATCAAAAGGCCCACCTGCACCGGCTCCTCCGCCAGCGCCGCCTGATAGGCGGTGAAGCTGGCGCGGTCGGTGAGGTCCATAGCCAGCACGCGCAGGGGGAAGGGGACGGTCTCACGCAGGGCCTCCAGCTGCTCCCGATGGCGGGCGATGACCCAGACCTCATCAAAGGTGCCGAACTGATCCACTGTTTCGGCGAAGCGCTTGCCCATACCGCTGGAAGCGCCGGTGATGACTGCAATCTTCTTCATGCGGAACTCCTCCTTTTTTGCTCTATTATGCCATGAAAAGCGCGGCGTTGCAAGGGAAGATATTGCTTGACAGACGGTATGGCTTTGCCTATAATACGATCAAACGAACGGCAGGAGGATCTACGATGATCCGAAAAGGCAGAGAGACGGATATTCCACAGATCGCGGCGATCTATGCGCATATCCACGACAATGAGGAGAGCGGCAAGTCCACTGTGGGCTGGATCCGCAATGTGTATCCCACGGCGGACACGGCCCTCGCGGCGCTGGACGCCGGAGACCTGTTCGTGATGGAGGAAGGCGGCGCGGTGGTGGCTGCGGCCCGTATCAACAAGATCCAGGTGCCGGTATACGCCGACGTGCCCTGGCGCTATCCCGATGTGCCGGAGGAGCAGGTGATGGTGCTGCACACGCTGGTGGTGGAGCCTGCCTGCGCGGGAAAGGGCTATGGCACGGCCTTTGTCCGCTTCTATGAGGACTATGCCCGCGAGAACGGCTGCCCCTATCTGCGAATGGACACCAACGCCCGCAACAGGACGGCGCGGAAGCTGTATGCCGGTCTGGGCTATTGGGAGGCGGGCATCATGCCCTGCGTCTTTAACGGCATCCCTGGCGTGCAGCTGGTATGCCTGGAGAAAAAGCTATAAAATACATTGAAAACGGGGCTGTGAAAACAGCCCCGTCTTTTCTTGCAAAAATGACGGGAAACGACGAATTCTTAGCGTGCGCTTAACGGAATAGAGGCGTATAATATGCCATCAAAAGCAGAAAGGCGGCATGACCATGGATATTTGGAAAGAGCTTCAGGACGAGGGCATCGACACGGGACTGCTGGAGGAGATACGGCATTTCCGCAGCCAGTACCCCGCCGCGCCGGAGGCGGCGGCACGGATCCCCGTACCGCGCTTTCTGTATTACGGCAAGGAGATCTGGGAGAGCGCCGCCGCAGCACTGCTGTGCGGCGAGCATCTGCTGCTGGCCGGACCCAAAGCCACCGGCAAGAACGTGCTGGCGGAGAATCTGGCCGCTGTATTTGGCCGTCCCAGCTGGGACGTATCCATGTACGTCAATGTGGATGCCGCGTCCCTCATCGGAGCCGATACGCTGAAGGACGGACAGGTGGTGTTTCGTGAGGGACCCATTTGCCAGTGTGCCCGCATGGGCGGCTTCGGCGTGCTGGATGAGGTGAATATGGCAAAAAACGAGGCGCTGGCTGTGCTGCACGCTACGCTGGACTTCCGCCGTGTCATCGACGTGCCGGGGTATGAACGCATCGACCTTGATCCGGCTACCCGTTTTATCGGCACCATGAACTACGGCTATGCCGGAACCCGCGAGCTGAATGAGGCGCTGGTGTCCCGATTTGTGGTGCTGGACATGCCGGTTATTTCCGAGGAAAACCTGCAAAAGCTGCTGCGCAGGGGCTTTCCCCAGCTGAGCGGCAAGTGGGTGGAGCAGTTTGCCGCCCTGTTCCGCGACCTGCGGCAGAAATGCGACAACGGAGAGATCTCCACCAAGGCCCTGGATCTGCGCGGCCTTCTCTCGGCGCTGCATCTGATCGAAAAGGGCATTACCTCCGGCGAGGCGCTGAAGCTGGGCATCATCAACAAAGCCTTTGATCCCTTCGAGCGGCAGCTGGTGGCGGACGCGGTGTGGAGCCGCATCCCCAAGGATGCCGACCGGACAAAGCTGTTTGGCAACTGATATGGACAGAGAAGATATTCAAAGCCGCCGCGCGGCCAATCAGGCGTGGAACGGCGCGGAAAACTATGATATCCGTCCGGAGTTTCAGGCCTTTGACGCCGACGGTGAGGCGCAGCTCTATTTCAATACGGTGATCGGACTTGTGTACCGTTACTACCGGTTCGAGTTGTTCAAGCCACTGTTTCACGCCTTTCAGCATCAGCCGAAGGGCGATCTGTACAGCGACCTTTTCTGGCTGGGGCTGGAGGGCGTGACTTACCATAGAGCGGTGCAGGATCGTCCTGTGCTGGAGGAGCTGCGGCGGCAGTATGCCGCTCAGGTGCTGGCCGAGGCCCGTGCTGCGGATCCCCGCGATATCGTGAGTCTGCGGGCGGCGTGGTTCCGCCGTGTGCTGGGGACGTCCGGACAGGAGGAGTCATGGCAGAAGGACGTGCTGGACGCCCTGACCTTTGATCCGGCGTGGAGCGAACAGCAGATCGTGGACAGGATGGAGGCGCTGCTGTTTCAATACTTCCACCGTGCCCGCCGCAGCGTGACGGACCGGCAGTGGAGCATGTGGGTGGGCCGTTCCATCGGCGGAAAGGGCAGAAGGACGGGGCGCTTTGTGCGGCCCAACGCCCTGCGCCGTCTGGAGCAGCAATCCGGCGGCGATCCGGACGAGGAGGAGACGGGGAAGAGGCGGCTGCATCCCCTGGCCTTTTTGCAGGGCAGAACGCCGGAGCCCATCCTACGGCGCTATGTGGAGGACTGCTTTGGCGTGTCCATGCTGACGCCGCCGGAGCTGGCGCAGGCGGAGCGTGAGCTGTGTACCGGCGTGCATAAAAACTGCCGCCTGCATTTTACCAGGGGCGTACCGCCGCAGCATGAGCTGAGCCGCGAGACTGCCTGGGATGTGGAGACCTTTCGCAAGCAGCGGGAGAAAAACCGCGCCTATTATCAGGCGCATTTGGTGGAAAACAGGCTCATCGTTGCCCAGCTGACACAAAAGCTGCAAAATACCATCCTGCTGCAAAGCGATGTGTCCACGAATCTGGCGCGGTCGGGGCAGCTCTGCGCGCCCATCGTGTGGCGCAGCACCGCGCTGGAGGAGGAAAAGGTATTCCAGCAGCGGCAGCAGAGCGAGATGGGGGATCTGACCGTGGATATTCTGCTGGATGGCTCTGCCTCGCAGAACCAGCAGCAGGAAAAGCTGTCTACCCAGGCGTACCTGATCGCGGAAAGCCTGGAGCGCTGCCGGATCCCTGTGCGGGTGACGGCATTCTGTTCGGTCAGCGGCTGCACGGTGCTGCGGATCTTGCGGGACTACGATCAGCGGGAGAAAAACGACGCCATTTTTGACTATGTGGCTGCCGGCTGGAATCGGGACGGCCTCGCCCTGCGGGCGATGGGCTGGCTGATGCGCCGCGGTCGCGCCGATCACCGGCTGCTGATCATCCTGTCGGACGCCAGCCCTAACGACGACCAGCGCATCCCCATCGGCGCATTGCCACTGGGCGGATATACCTACAGCGGCAAGCGGGGTATTGCGGATACCGCCGCCGAGGCGGGGCTGCTGCGCCGTCAGGGGATCACGCCGGTCTGCGTGTTTACCGGAAGCGACCTGGAGCTGGAGGGCGGCCGGAAGATCTACGGAAAGGCGCTGACCCGCATTCCCTCCATCGGCTGGTTTGCCGACGCTGTCAGCAAGCTGATCCAGGGGCAGATCCGACAGTTATAGGGAACAAACGGGGAAAACGCTTGCGTTTTTCCCGTTTGCCTATTATAATCCAGACTTAACAATGAGACGGGAGGAGACGCTATGTACAAGAATACAAAACGCTATGCGCTGACCAACGCTGTCATTTTAGATGGTACACGGGATATGACGCCCCAGACGGGGAAGACTGTTTATATCAGCGGCGACAGGATCGTAGACATTGGCGATGACGGTCAGATCGCCGCGGGCTATGAGCGGGTGGACCTGGGCGGGAAATATCTGCTGCCGGGGCTGATCAACCTGCATGTGCATCTGCCTGCCTCCGGAAAACCCAGAAAAAAGCCCTCTGATCCGAAAAAGCTGGTGCAGCTGATCACCTCCAACGGCGTTATGCGCAGCATCGGCGTGAAGCTGTGCGAGAGCTATGCCAGGACAGAACTGCTCAGTGGCGTCACGACCATTCGCACCGTGGGCGGTGTGGCGGATTTTGACACGCTCATTCGGGATCGGGCGGCGGAGGGTAGGATCCTGTCTCCCCGCGTAGTGGCCTCCAACATGGCGGTGTCCGTGCCTGGCGGGCATATGGCCGGTTCGCTGGCCTATGAGGCGAGAACACCGGAGGAAGCCGCCGCCTATGTGACCACCATTGCGGCGGAAAAGCCGGATCTCATCAAGCTGATGATCACCGGCGGCGTTATGGATGCCGAGGTGGTGGGGGAGCCCGGCGTGCTGCGGATGCAGCCAGAGCTGGTAAAGGCCGCCTGTGACCGTGCCCATGCTTTGGGCATGAAGGTGGCGGCCCACGTGGAAAGTCCCGAGGGCGTTCGGGTGGCGCTGGAAAACGGCGTGGACTCCATCGAGCACGGCGCAAAGCCGGATGAGGAGATCCTGCGTCTCTTCAAGGAGCGCGGTGCGTTTCAGGTGTCCACCATCTCTCCGGCGGTGCCCTATGCGCTATTCGACCGCAGTGTCTCCAGCGCCACCTATGAGCAGCAGGAAAACGGCAAGGTAGTGTTTGAGGGCATTGTAGCGCTGACAAAAGCCTGTCTGGAAAATGACATCCCCGTGGGGCTGGGCACCGACACCGGATGCCCCTTCATCACCCACTATGATATGTGGCGCGAGCTGTGCTATTTTGTGAAATTCTGCGGCGTGACGCCGGCCTTTGCCCTGTACAGCGCCACGCTGCTGAATGCCCAACTGGCAGGCGTCGGCCACCTGACCGGCTCTATCGAGAAGGGAAAGGCCGCCGATCTCATCGTCTGTGCCGCCGACCCCCTGGAGGATCTGACGGCCCTGCGGCAGCTGGATATGGTCATCAAGGACGGCTGGCGCATCGACCATCCGGCGGTGAAAAAGATGCCGCAGGTGGAGCGGGAGCTGGATGAATTCCTGTGAGAACCTTTTTCACAATTCGGTGTTGAAAAACGTAAACTTTTGGGGTATACTATCCTCAAATACACATGGAGGTCACTATTATGATCGAAATTACCAAAGATACCATTATCGGTGATATTCTGGATATCGCGCCCCAGACGGCGCCGATCTTCCTGTCCATCGGTATGCATTGCCTGGGCTGCCCCTCTTCCCGCGGTGAGACGGTGGAAGAGGCCTGCGCCGTCCACGGTGTGGACGTGGACAAGCTGCTGGCTGTGGTCAACGAGGTCGCCAACAACAAGGCGGAGTAACGGAACGAATGCGATAAACGCATACGGCATGCCGTATGCGTTTTATCCTGTTTATTACGATGAAAGAACTGATGTTACAGCCCCGTCTGCAGCTGCTGGCGGATATGGTGCCCCCCAGTGCCCGATTGGCTGACGTGGGAACCGATCACGGCTATCTGCCGGTCTGGCTGCTGCAAAATAAGCGGATCAAGAGCGCCATCGCATCGGATATCGTGCAGGGGCCGCTGAACCATGCGCGGCAGACGGCGGCGGAATACGGCGTGGCCGGTATTGATTTCCGCCTCTGCCCAGGTCTGGACGCCATCGCACCGGAGGAAGCGGATACGGTGGTCATTGCCGGTATGGGCGGCGAAACGATCCAGGCGGTCCTCTCCGCTGCGCCGTGGACGGCGGCAGGGGAGCATCTGCTGCTGCTTCAACCTATGACAAAGACGGAATACCTGCGAAAATGGCTGGTTGACAATGGATATACCTTTACACAAGAGCGGCTGGTTTTTGATAAAGAACACCTCTATCCGGTGTTTGCGGTGCGCGGCGGTAAGCAGCCGCCTTTGACGGCAGCGCAAGAGTACGGCGGCGTACTGCTGGACGGCGATCCGCTGTATGGGACTTATCTGGACGAACGGATCGGAAAGTTGGAAAAGGCCATAGAGGGATTGCGCCGTTCTGTAAGCAGCGGCAATGCTGTAAAGGTAAAATATTTGACAGAAATATGCCGTGTTTTGAAGGAAAAGAGGGATGCGATTTGACCCGTGTTGCCGATATCGAACGGTTCCTATACGACTGGGTGCCCCGCGACCTGGCGATGGAGTGGGATAATGTAGGTCTGCTGGTGGGCGATGCCGCGGCTGAGGTACATAAGGTGCTGGTGGCGCTGGATGTGACGGAGGCGGTGGCGGCAGAGGCGGTCGATAGGGGCGCGGAGCTGATCGTGGCCCACCATCCGCTGATGAACTGCGCCTGGCACAAGGTACAGCACGTGACCGCCGGTGACGCACAGGGAAGGATCATTACCACGCTGCTGAAAAACGGCGTATCCGCCATCTGCATGCATACCAATCTGGACGCGGCACAGGGCGGCGTCAACGATGCCTTAGCGGAAAAATTGGGCCTGAATGGGACAAAACCCCTGACAGATGAAAAAATTGGCCGCGTAGGCGCGCTAAAATGTGAAAAACCTCTTGTGGAGTTCCTACAGGATGTGATAAAATATTTAGGATGCAATGGTTTGCGCTATGTGGACGGCGGCAAAGCGGTGCACCGCGTGGCGGTGGGCGGCGGCGCCTGCGGCGACTATATCGGTCAAGCCATTGCGCTGGGCTGCGACACCTTTGTGACCTCGGACCTGAGTTATCATGAGTTCCTGGACACGAAGGGGCTGAACCTGATCGACGCGGGGCATTTTCCCACAGAGAATGTGGTGTGCCCTGTGCTGGCGGAGCGCCTGCGGGCGGCTTTTCCGCAGCTATCGGTGGCGCTGTCAGCCGCCCATGACCGTGAGATCATACAATATTGCATAAAGAAGGAGAAGTAAACTATGTCCGGACATTCCAAATGGCACAATATCCAAAAGACCAAGGGCGCGGCTGACGCCAAGCGCAGCGCGGCGTTTACCAAGATCGCCAAGGAGATCATCGTAGCCGTCAAGCAGGGCGGCAGCGGCGACCCCAACAATAACTCCCGTCTGGCTACCGTGGTGGCCAAGGCCAAGGCGGCCAACATGCCCAACGACAATATCAAGCGCACCATCGACAAGGCACTGGGTGCAGGCAATACCGATAACTACGAGTCCGTTACCTACGAGGGCTATGGTCCCTGTGGCGTGGCCGTCATCGTGGAAGCGTTGACCGACAACCGCCAGCGCACCGCACCTGAGATCCGCCATTATTTCGATAAGTTCGGCAAGGGCATGGGCGCCCAGGGCTGCGTCAGCTGGTCTTTCGACCGCAAGGGCGTCATTGTTATCAATAACGAGGACGAGGAGCTGGACGAGGAAGCCGTCATGATGGACGCGCTGGATGCCGGCGCTGAGGATGTGGAGGCCGATGGCCCTGTGTTCGAGGTCACCACCGATCCCGACAGCTTCAACGACGTTGTCAAGGCGCTGGAGGAGAAGGGCTATTCCTTCGAGAGCGCCGAGATCGAGATGGTTCCCCAGAATTACATTACCATGACCAGCGAGGACGATGTCCGCAGCATGACCAAACTTCTGGATATGCTGGATGACAATGAGGACGTGCAGAACGTCTGGCATAACTGGCAGCAGGATTGATTGAACTTTTTCTGTGGAAAAGAAGCTGATTTTCAGCAAAACAGCGCAATTTCAGAACTGAAATTTTCGTGGCTGCGAAATACATCGATTGCGCTGTGATATACATTCCCCTTTGATTGCGACATACCAAAGGAGGAAATGACATGAAAATCAGCGCCGCTATCAGAGAATATTTGATTGAGATTGAGGTTAGGAAGTATACCCCGAAGACCATTCGCGGGTATCGGAATAGCCTCAATCTCTTTTTGCGTTTTTGTGAGCAGGAGGCGCACATCCAAGAGGTGTTGATTGTCTACGCTCTTCAACGTCTCTATGAAGGCACCAATGGGATGAAAAAACACCAACAATTATAAAAGAAACATCCACCCAATTATCGGGTGGATGCTTCTTTTAAGACCACAATGTTATTGCATCCAGAGCATCATCGCTGCCAGCAGTATGGCAAGGAAGCTGAAGCTGATCACTGAAAACAGGGCCATGAACCGTCCTGTCTGTCCTTTGATATGCTTTGCATACTCGCGGAAGGTGATCAGGCTGGCCAGCGATGCCACCAGCGTCCCCGCTCCGCCGATGTTCACGCCCACCAGCAGCCCGCGATAGTCGTCGGTGAACCGGCTCAGGAGAATGGCCGCGGGTACGTTGCTGATGACCTGGCTGGTCAGTGCCGCCACCGGCATGACCCCGTGGGCCAACATCTGCCGGAATAGCTCTCGCACCGGTCCGATTCGGGCCATGTTGCCTGAAAAGGTGAAGAACGCCGCGAATGTCACCAACAGCCCCCAGTCTACGTCAAGCAGCGCACGCCGATTCAGTACCAGCAGCGCCGCAACAATGACGATCAGTCCCAGCTGGTAGGGGATACCCCGCAGTACCATAGCCACCGCTACGCAGAACAGTGCACTGTATACCGCAGTCAGGCGCTTGTCTGGCGACGTTTCCTGCTGGGGCACGGTCAGCCTTTCGCGGGGCAGGAACAGGCAGCATAACAGGATCAGCACAGTGGACAGCAGGAATGGCGGCAGCATAATGGACAGAAACTCACTGTTAGGGATGTTGTAGTGATTGAACAGGTATAGATTCTGGGGATTGCCGAAGGGCGTCAGCATACCGCCCAGGTTAGCGGCACAGTTTTGCAGGATGAACGTCAGCGCCGTCCATTTTGTTTGGCCGGTACGTTCCAGTACGAACCAGCTAAGGGGCAGGAACGTCAGCAGCGCCGTGTCGTTGGTCAGCAGCATGGAACCCACCAGCGTGATGCCAACCAGCGCCGTTACCACGCTGCGGGTGGTGTGGAATACATGCACAAGCTTCTGCGCCAGCAGAGGAAACAGCCCCACACTCCGCAGAGCGCTCACTACTGCCAGTACGCACAGCAGGCAGGACAGCGTTTTGACATCGTAATAGCCCCAATAGGCCCCATCTGGCGGCACGAACACCGCCGTTACCGCCGCGGCCAACACCGCGATCACCGGCATAGCATTGGCCTTGCACCATTGTAACGATTTCATAGATACCTCGTATACTCCCAGAAGGGCATAAAAATTTAACGGCTGTTACATTAGCACAAATTTCGTCAAAATGCAAGGGCGGAAAAGGCAAAACGAGTATATTTCAGTGCGCCCCGTAAGGGGGGGAAGTAGTGCGTATTTAAGAGAGCTGTCGCCCTTGAATGGCTGTGTCCTTTGTGGAGTACGACTATGTTGGAAGTTGGAATAATTCCGCCGTCACAAGGGAGAACCGCAGCGGGGGCCAAAAGCTGCTGGACGCCCTGAAAGCCTTTATCGCAAAGGTGAAGTCCCTGTTTCGCAGCAAGGCAGCACAGGACAGGGCCGCACAGGATGCCTACGGCAAGAGCATGGCCGAACTGGAACAGTGTGTAGCGCTGTGGCAGAAAGCCTATGACGCGGCGGGAAAACAGGCCCAGAAAGCAAAAACCGCCGCCCGCGAGGGCGACGGTGAGGGGCGGTATCAGAACAAGTACGATACTGCAAACAGGCCGTTTGTAGTGGTCGAGACAGATATTCTGGATGGCGTGAAACCGTCCGAATGGGTCGCAACTGTTAAGAAAAACCTTGCCGCGAAATTCCCTGATGGCGTTCATGTTGGCAGCAACGATATAAAGATCAATCGGCAAACACGTCAAGAAATGACCTTTTCGGAGTATACCAAATGGCTGTCCCGAAACGATAAGACGGCCTATGCCGATAAGTTCCGAGCAACAGATTATGCTGATGAAATTATTCTGGCGTCGAGGGGATATATCAATGAAGGGTTGAAACACGCCAGAAAGGATAACATCCGGGACTTTGCACGCGGGACTGTGCTTCTTCGGATCGGGCAAAATGACTATCAGGCAGATGTTGTTGTCGGAAGCAAAAAAAGCGGCGATTTACTTCTGTATGATGTCGTTAATATGCAGGAAACTGCAATTAACGAAAAAAAGAAGCGCATCGTACCGCCCATCCAGCCGGAGGGCAGTAGAAGTGATGCGCTTCACAATAACAGTATATCCACTTCCAGCGAAAAAGTCAACGGAAAATTTCAGCTGAAATCCGCCACGGAGCTGGAGCGGGAAGTGCGGGAGCTGAAGAAGGAGCGGCGGGCGCTGGAGAACCGGAATAAGGTGCTGACGGAGCGCGTGGCCAAGTGGCGCGGGGAACTGCGGCGCACCGAGACGCCCAGCGTGCGAGCGAGCGACGTGAAGAAGCTGGGGCGGCAGTTCCTATCTGACTACGGCAGCAGCACCGACTACCGCGCCATTGAGGGCGACATAACGGCGCTGGGCAAGGCGCTGATGGCCGACGACGTATCCATGGAGACCCTGCGGCCCCACGCCCGTGCGGCGGCGGAGAAGATCATCGACGGGGTGCTGGTGCAGGCGGAGAGCGGCGGGGAGCTGTTGGCTATCCGCGACCACCTGAAAAACGTCACGCTGCGGGCGGTCCATTTACATATCCAACAAAATTTTCGCACGTTTCTCGTCTGCTTTTCAATCATCCACAGGCACTTGGCGGGTAAATTATACCTTACGCAAAAGTAAGCATATGCAAAAAGTTCCGTATTCTACCGAATACAGAACTTTTTGTACACTCTTGGTGGAGATAAGCGGGATCGAACCGCTGACCTCTTGAATGCCATTCAAGCGCTCTCCCAGCTGAGCTATACCCCCATATTTTGTTGTGTCAACGCTGCCGACTTGCTTAATATAGCAGAAGGAAGACAAAATGTCAACCCTATTTTTCAAAAATCTCCAAAAAATTTTTCTTTTCCGGAGACCAGGCAAAGCTTGCGCCTTGCGGCGAGGGGAGAACTGTGGTATACTAAGCCCGAATTCAGTGAAGGAACAGGAAGGGCTATGACAGATTATTTTACCATACAGCTGCCCGACGACCAGATCAGAGCCATCAGCAGCATCGGTCTGGCGCACATTGGAGACGGCGTATATGAGCTGCTGGTGCGGACATGGCTGTGCGCGCACGGAAAGGCTACCGGAAAGGGACTGCATCGCGCCACCATTGAGCTGGTATGCGCCCCGCGGCAGGCAGAGCTCAGCGAGAAGATCCTGCCACTGCTGACGGAGGAAGAGCACGCCGTGTTCAGGCGTGGCCGCAATGCCAATGTACATTCGATCCCCCAGCATGCCAGCCGTGCGCAGTATCAGCAGGCCACAGCGCTGGAAGCACTGCTGGGCTGGCTGTACCTGAAGGGGCGGCGGTCGCGGGTCAACGAGCTGTTCAATCTCATGATGGAGGAATAAACCATGCCTTTGGATGCTGTCTGCCTGCGGGCAGTGGTGGATGAGCTTGCGCCGCAGCTGACCGGCGCAAGGATCGAGAAAATCCAGCAGCCTGCACGGGATCAGGTAGTGCTGCTGCTGCGGGGCAGCCGCCGCCTGCTGTTGTGCGCCAACCCCAACCAGCCCCGCATCCATATGACGGAAAAGCTGCGGGACAACCCGTCTCAGCCGCCCATGTTCTGCATGCTGCTGCGCAAGCGTATCGGCAGCGGGCGCATTGTATCCATCGAACAGGCGCCGCTGGAGCGTGTAGTGACGCTGCACATCGAGGCCACCGACGAGATGGGAGAGCAGAGTGGTTTTTCCCTGATTCTGGAAGCGCTGGGGCGCCATGCCAATCTGATACTGTGTGACAAAGAGGGGCGTATTCTGGACTGCCTGCGCCGTGTGGATCTGGAGATGTCTCAGGAGAGGCAGGTGCTGCCGGGGCTATTCTATCATTTGCCGCCGCGGCAGGCAAAGCGTGACCCGCTGACGGTGACGCGAGAGGAATTCACGGCGCTGCTGCCCCGTGAGGAGACGCCCTTGGACGGATGGCTACTGGACACCTTCACGGCGATGCCGCCGCTGGTGGCCCGCGAGATCGTCCACCGCGCCTATGGCGAGAGTGACTACCGCATCGCCGACAGCCGCCTGTGGGACAGCTTTGCCGCATGGCAGGCGCAGGTCGGCGGCGGTGCGTTCACGCCCACGGTGCTGTACCGAAATGGGAAGCCTTTCGATTTCACCTACGGCCCGATCCAGCAATACGGCGACTACTGTACCAACGTGACCGCCGACAGCTTCAGCGCCCTGCTGGACAGCTTCTATGAGGAGCGGGAGCAGGCGGAGCGGGTGAAGCAAAAGGGGCAGGATCTTGTCAAGACCGCCACCAATGCCCGTGACCGCGTGCGCCGGAAGATCGCCGCACAGGAGAAGGAATATGCCGCCTGCCTGGACCGCGATCATCTCCGCATCTGCGGCGAGCTGATCACCGCCAATCTGTACCGTATGGAGCGGGGAGCGCGGAAGCTGACAACGGAGAATTATTACGAGGAAGGCTGCTCCGCCATGGAGATCCCGCTGGATGTGCGCCTGTCGCCACAGGAGAACGCCGCCCGCTATTTCAAGCAGTACGCCAAGGCCAAGACCGCTGAGCGGGTCTTGACGGAGCAGTTGACAAAGGGCAGGGAGGAGCTGCGGTATCTGGAAAGCGTGGTGCAGGAGCTGCAGCAGGCGGAGAGCGAGCAGGACTTTAACGACATCCGCGCCGAGCTGACCGACGGCGGCTATATCCGCCAGCGGGGGAGGAAGCAATCTGGCTTCCAGCGGGCCTCCAGGCCCCGCGAATTCCGCTCCTCCGCGGGGCTGCGGATCCTGGTGGGCCGCAACAACCGCCAGAACGATAAGCTGACCACGAAGGAAGGCCAGAAGTGGGATATCTGGCTCCATACCCAGAAGATCCACGGCTCTCATGTGTTGCTGTGTACCGATGGCGGGGAACCGGATCAGCAGAGTCTTCATGAGGCCGCCGTGCTGGCCGCCTACTATTCTCAGGCACGAGGCGGCAGCAAGGTGCCGGTGGACTATACGCCGGTGAAGTTTGTGAAGAAACCCGCTGCCAGCCGGCCAGGCATGGTTGTGTACACTACCTATCAAACCATGTTCGTGGATCCGGACGGGGAACTGGTGAAAAAGCTGAGTAAAAAATAAGGAATATCCGCCGCAAGCTCAAATTGCGACGGCAAACGTGAAAAAGCCGCCCCCATGGGCGGCTTTTTCACAAAGGGCAGTTATTCCTTGTCGCAGTCGGGATCGCGGAAGATCATGGTGATGCCCCACAGGCCCGCCACGCCCACCAGCGCGTAGATAATGCGGCTGATGGTGCCCATCTGACCGCCGAAGAGAAAAGCTACACAGTCGAAGCCAAAAAAGCCTACACTGCCCCAGTTCAGCGCGCCGATGACGATCAGCACCAGCGCGATCTTATCGATAACTTTCAAAATATGACCTCCCTAAAATAGCTTGGCGCGGATAGTTTGGCTGCCGCTGCGGCGATCTATGCAAAAAACTTTGTCAGATTGGCTTAAAAATTTTTGGAAACCGTTGCATTATCCGGTAAATTTATGGTATGATAGCGGTACATTACGGAACGACCCGCGACCTTTATCACAAATGAGGAGGAACGACATGAATAAGAAGTTTGAAAAGCTGGGCTTTTATCCCGCCGATATCCTGCTGCCCAAGGAGCAGGACATGACCAAGTGGGCCGTGGTGGCCTGCGACCAGTTCACGTCTGAGCCGGAGTACTGGGAAGCCGTTGAAAAGCAGGTGGGCGATGCGCCCTCCACCCTGCGTCTGATCCTGCCGGAAGCCAACCTGAAGGCTCCCAACGTGGACGAGTTCATTCAGAACATCAACGACTCCATGTCCAAGTACATTGCTGACGGCGTGTTCGAGACGCTGACCGATTCCCTGATCTACATCGAGCGCCAGCAGTCCGACGGCAAGATTCGTCACGGCCTGATCGGTATGGTGGATCTGGACGCCTATGACTTCACTCCCGGCTCCGGCGCTCTCATCCGCGCTACCGAGGGCACCGTGCTGGATCGTATTCCTCCCCGTGCCCGTGTGCGCCGCAACGCTCCCATCGAGCTGCCCCACGTCATGCTGCTGATCGACGACCCCGATAAGACCGTCATCGAGCCGCTGACCGCTGCTGCCGGCACCATGGAGAAGCTGTACGACTTCGACCTGATGCAGAACGGCGGCCACATCAAGGGCTATAAGCTGTCTCAGGCTCAGATCGACGCCGTGGCCGCCTCTCTGGAGGGCCTGACCACCGACGAGGCCATGCAGAAGAAGTACAATGTTTCCGGCGTGGCGCCCCTGCTGTTCGCCGTGGGCGACGGCAACCACTCTCTGGCTACCGCCAAGGCCTGCTATGAGGAGCAGAAGAAGGGCAAGACCCCCGAGGAGTATCTGGCCCTGCCCGCCCGCTACGCGCTGGTGGAGGTGGTCAACAACCACGACGACGCGCTGCAGTTCGAGCCCATCCACCGCGTGCTGTTCGGCGTGGATCATGAGAAGTTCATGAACGCCTTCCGCGCCGCCTATCCCAACGCCTACGAGGGCAAGGGCGACGGCCACACCATCGAGTTCGTGTGGAATGGCGAGAGCCATTTCATCACCGTCCCCGATCCCAAGGTCCAGCTGGCGGTGGGCACCCTGCAGGGCGTCATCGACCAGTATCTGAAGGACAACGGCGGCGAGGTGGATTACATCCACGGCGACGACGTGACCCGCGAGCTGGGCAGCAAGCCCGGCAACATGGGCTTCCTGCTGCCCGCCATGGGCAAGGAGCAACTGTTCAAGACCGTTATGGCCGACGGCGTGCTGCCCCGCAAGACCTTCTCCATGGGCCATGCACAGGACAAGCGCTACTACATCGAGGCCCGCAAGATCGTCAAGTAACAACCGATTTCAGACAAAAAAGCGCCGCAAGGCGCTTTTTTGTCAGGAGGAAGCTGCATGAAAAAGCCCCTGATCAATTTCAAGACAGCCAGGATCATTGAGATCGTTTCCATCGTGCTGATGCTCATTCTGTCGGGGCTGACGGCGCTGCTGGAGCTGAGCAAGACATTCCTCACCGCATCCATCGTGGGAGGGCTGACGGTGTATGTCGTGGCGGCGTTGTTTGACCGCTGCCCTTGCTGCGGCAGAAATCTGGACAGAGTGTCACTTTTGCGTGACAGCTTTTGTCCCAGCTGCGGCGCACCGTTGGAGGAGGACCTACTGCCGCGCCATGTGGAGGAGAAAGCCTGCGCAAAGGTGAATCTCACGCTGTCCGTGGGGGAGAAACGCCCCGACGGCTACCATGAGGTGGAGACGGTGATGACCGGCGTGGGACTGCACGATACCGTGACGCTGTACCGGAACGCCGGGCCATGGGACAAGCTGGAGTGTGATCCGCCGGTGACGAAGCGGGCAGGAGATAACCTGTGCATGAAAGCGCTGCGGGTGTTTTTTGAGGAGTTCGGGCCGAAGAAGGATTTTGTCACCATTTGGCTGGAAAAAACGATCCCTACCCAGGCGGGGCTGGGCGGCGGCAGCAGCGATGCGGCGGCGGTGCTGCGTGGCCTGCGGACGCTGTACGCGCCCAACATGACTGACACGCGGCTGGAAAAAATGGCGGAGAAGTTGGGCAGCGATGTGCCGTTCTTCATCCGGGGCGGTACGGCGCTGGCGACAGGGCGGGGCGAAAAGCTGAAAGCTCTGCCGGACATGCCGCCCTGCTGGCTGGTGATCGTCAAGCCGGAGGAGAGCCACCCCACCGCCGCCATGTACGCCGCCCTTGACCGCGCAGCGGCACGTACCGGCGGCAACAGCCGCGCGGTGCTGGCGGGGCTGGAAAGGAGTGATCTGTCCGCTATCGCGGCGGGGCTGAACAACGACTTTCAGCAGGTGCTGCCGGAGGGAAGTTCGATACCTGTCATTGTGGAGGCACTGCGGCAGCTGGGGGCGCTGAACGCCCAGATGACTGGCAGCGGCAGCGCAGTGTTCGGCCTGTTTCACCGCAGGGAGGATGCGGAGGTTGCCGCCAGCGTGCTGAAAGAGGACTATCCGCAGACATTTTGCGTCCCACAGGTATAATATGTGAGAAAACCGTCCATATTGTAGGAAAATTTCTGCAATAAGGACGGTTTTACTTATGAAGCGATGGAAGAAATGGGAGCTGGCAATGCTGCTGGGCTTGTGCGCGGCTTTGCTTTGGGGTGCGTGGGCCACCCAGCGGCAGGACGCCCTGGCGCGGAAAATGATCCGCCTGCATGTGATCGCCAATTCCGACAGCACGGACGATCAGGCGTTGAAGCTGCAGGTACGTGACAAGGTGCTGGACTTTACGACTAATGTATTGCGGCGCTCTGCGGATATGGAGGACGCCCAGAAACAGCTGCGGACAGAGCTGGGCCGCATTGAAAATATCGCCCAGAGGGAGATCGTGGCGCAGGGATATGACTATCCGGTGACGGCCCAGCTGACCCGCGCGGAATTTCCGCTGAAAGAGTACGACGGCTTTTCGCTGCCCGCCGGAGAGTACACGGCTCTGCGGTTGGTGATCGGCGACGGTGCGGGGCAGAACTGGTGGTGTGTGGTGTATCCGCCCCTGTGTACCGCCGCTGCCGCGGACATGCCCCAGACGGCCATCGCGGCGGGGCTGACCGACGACGATCTGGGTCTTATCACCGAAGAGGACAGCGGCTACGTGCTGAAATTCCGTTCGCTGGAGCTGTGGGAGCAGCTGCGCCAGTGGTTGGGAAAACGGTAAATTTTTTGTCGGATTTACCAATTCTGCGCGGATGTTTTTGGCGAAGGAGACAAAATGTGCGGCGGATAGTGAAAAACAGTTGCTTTTTAGGCGCGAAGTGATACACTAAACTTGAATCATCACAAAACCTATAGGTTTTTCGCTTTTTCTTGCAAGAAAAAGCTTACTTCATTTTCCGTAGGCATAACGGCTGGACTTTTGTCCGGCCTTGTGCGTCTGACCTCCCCATTTCAGGGCAGACAGAGAATGGTTGCTGCTCTGTCTGCCCCCATCAGACAGGAAGGGAGGACTACATATATGGCGTGCAGCCGAGTGATGCCGGACGGCTGCGCTGACCCGATGGCAAATATTTTACGAAACGGGGAGTATTCCAACTATGTCAAACAAAAAAGCCACAAAACGCGCCCTGCTGACCAGTATACTGGCCATCTGCCTGTGTCTCGTTATGCTGATCGGCTCCACCTTCGCCTGGTTTACAGACACCGCCAGCACCGCGGTCAATCAGATCCAGTCCGGTACGCTGAAGGTAGACATCGTGAATGAAGCGGGTGAGAGCCTCAAGGGCAAGACCATGAGCTTCGTCAACAAAGATAATTCTTCCGCTATTCTGTGGGAGCCCGGCGTGACCTTCAAAACGCCGGTATTTCAGGTTAAGAACATCGGAAACCTCGCCCTTAAGTACAAACTGACCATCAACGGCGTGACCGGCGATAGTAAGCTGCTGGAGGTCATCAAGTTCTCCGTCGTGAAGGAAGACGGCACGGCGCTCGACCTTGCGGCCTTTGAGGGCTATCTTGAAACGGCCAACGCAACGGGCGAAAAGATCTATATCCAGGGCCATATGGAAGAGACCGCGGGCAATGACTATCAGAATAAGACGCTTGAAGGTTTGGGCATTACCGTTGCTGCTGCGCAATATACATATGAGAATGACAGTAATGGCAACACCTACGATGCTAACGCCCTGTACGGCGATGTTGAAATGGTAGCAGTTACGCCGGATACAATTGCAAATATTGACTTTAATCAGCCTAATAAGGCATTTTACTTTGCCAAGGGTGATTACAGCGGAATCAATGTATCCGTTGGCGGCAATGAAAATACCATTTTTGAAGCGGCTGAGGGTGCAACGTTTGACTCCTTGACAATTGGATATAAGGTCAATCGCTATAATGAGACAGATAAATCCGGCAGTACTATGGTGGTAAGAGGTTTTAATGTTACCGGTGAGCTGAATATCAACTGCGCGGATGGAAAGTTGATTGTAGAAGATAACACCGCCCAAACGATCAAAATCACGATGAACCGTCAGGACGGCAAGGAAAATGCAGATATTCAAACCAAGAACAACAAGCTGAATGGTGGCAATTATGGCATTCAGCTGATTCCGAATCATTCCGGATATACACTGACCATCAGCGGTAATGAGTTTACCAATATTACAAGCCATGCGGTCTCTATTATGGGCTATCAAAGTGATATTCCCGCATCGGATGAAATAAGAACAACCGCCGCTTCTATTACCGTATCTGGTAACACGTTCAACTCCTATGGCAGTGGAAAGGCTGCATTCAAGATTTGGGGCGATACCAAACTTGCTCCCAGCAAGAATGCGGCGCTGAGCACCGAGGCCAGCACACTGGCTGACAGCATTAAGGCTAACAATACCTTCGCTGACGCGGTAAAGAGCAATCTTCTCGCAGACTTCTTTGAAACTCCAGTGTATTTTAGCTAATTTAGCTCACATCTCTTCACTGGAATAGCAAAGCAACCAAGGGGCACAAGCAACGCTTGTGCCCCTTGCCACCAAAGCTACGCAAACAGCCCCGCCGTGATCCACGGCGGGGCTGCTTTATGTGAGCGCGGCGTTTACACTGCACCGCCGCGTGTGACGACGTGGCGGAGGAGTCCGCCGATGCACAGCAGGCCCGTGACACAAGCCAGCGCGATGGTAACATACGTCAGTGCGGAAAGCTGGGGGATCAACAGTCCGGCGACCGTGCAAACCAGGCACAGCGCCACACCGGCAGCGATGGGGAACAGGTTCTTCATGGCGATACTCCTTTCAAAGTGTGAACGTTGGTTTCTTTCTATCCTCTGATTGTAGTATATGCCAAAACGCGGTAAACATCATTACGAATCCATTGCGGTTTGGTTACAGCTTCGGCTACAAAGTGGTTACAGTCAGGCTAGGGAATTTTTGCTTGTTTTCAAAGGTTTTTTTTGCTATAATAATTCTATTATTGGTAATTTGGCGCAATAGGCCATTTTCGATAGGAGTGACCCTGTTTGAACTATCTGCAAAATCTCTGGAATGCGCTGGATCTGGGTTCGCTGCGGGATACACTGTTGCGTGTAGCGGCGGTGTTGATCTGCCTGATCCTGCATGAAACGTGTCACGGCGTCGCCGCCTTTTTCCTGGGCGACCCCACTGCGAAGCGGAATCACCGCCTGTCCCTGAACCCTCTGCGGCATATTGACTGGATCGGTCTGGCCGCCATGGTGCTGACGGGCGTAGGCTGGGCCAAGCCCGTGCCGGTGGACCCCAGCTATTTCAAGCATCCCAAGCGCGGCATGGCTATCACGGCGCTGGCGGGGCCTGCCTCGAACCTGCTGCTGGCCTTGTGGCTGCTGCTGGGAACGCGGCTGATGTATACCCACGCACTGGCGACGGGACAGCTCAACGAGACGCTGTTCTATTTCATGATGAATACCGCGCTGATGTCCATCGGCCTTGGCCTGTTCAACCTGCTCCCCATTCCGCCGCTGGACGGCTCCAAGGTGCTGGCGGCGCTGCTGCCGGACAGGCAGTATAACTGGCTGATGCGGTACGAGCGGTTCGGCATGCTGATCATCATGGCGCTGGTGTGTTTCGGCGCGCTGTCCAATGTGCTGGATAGCGCCATCGGCTGGGTGTTCCAGCTATTCTGCCGCATTGTCGGCTTTTATTGAGGTAATCACTGTTGGATAATCCGATTTTTAAGCTTGAAAAAGTGGTGCAGGCCAAGGGCAGCGAACCGATGGAGGACTTCGAAGGCCCGCTGGATCTGATCCTGTATCTGCTGAGCAAGAATAAAATTGAAATACAGGACATCCCGATTGCACTGATCCTGGACCAGTATCTGGCGTATCTGGAGCAGCGCAAACAGATGGATCTTGAGGTGGCCAGCGAGTTTGTGGCCATGGCCGCCCATTTGATGTACATCAAGACCCGCATGCTGCTGAATCTGGAGGACGAGGAAGCCCAGAGCGAGATGGACGCCCTGATCAAATCTCTGGAAGAGCGGCAGCGGGGCGATATCTACGCCCGCGTGAAGGCGCTTACCCTTCGCCTGGCCCCTATGGGGGAGTTTGGCCGCGATATCCTGACCCGCCCGCCGGAGACGATGGAGCGGGGCAAGATCTTTGAGTACGACCAGCAGCCCGGCGATCTGATCATCGCTATGCAGGAGCTGTCGGATCGGCGGGGGCAGCTGGACGCCCAGCCGGATCTGAAGCCCTTTGACGAGATCGTGCGGCGGGAGCCCTATTCTGTGGAGACGAAGGCGCGTGAGATCTTCCGCCGCCTGAAGACCGGCGGCATCACCCGCTTTTTGCTGCTGTTCCGCGGCAGCCGCAGCCGCAGCGAGATCGTGGCGACCTTCATGGCGGTGCTGGAGCTGTGCCGCAGCCGCATCATCCGTCTGGCTGCCGGCGTCAACGACTGCACGGTGGAGTGTGACGGCGAAATGCCCGATGATTGGCAGGGCGAGGTTTGAGGGAGGTAAGATATGGATACGCTTGAGATGAAGGAAGTGGAAGCGGCCATCGAGGGCATCTTGTTTGCCTCCGGCGAGCCGGTGACAGTGGATCGTATCTGCATGGCCATGGAAATGGATCGCCCCACGGCGGAGCTGGTGCTGCAGAAGCTGGCGGACTATTACGCCTACGAACGGCGGGGTATGCGGCTTTTGAAGATGGAGGACAGCTATCAGCTGTGCTCCGCGCCGGAATACGGCGATATCATCCGCCGCGCGTTTGAAGTGCGCAAGCCCACCAAGCTGAGCCAGCCGGCGCTGGAGGTATTGACCATCATCGCCTACTATCAGCCTACCACCCGGGCTTATGTGGATCAGATCCGCGGTGTAGACAGTGCCTATACGGTGGGCCTGCTGCTGGATCGGCATCTGATCGAGGAATGCGGGCGCCTTCAGGTGCCTGGACGGCCCCGTTTGTACCGCACCACGCAGGCATTTTTGCGGGCGTTCCACCTGCAATCGCTGGACGACCTGCCGGAGATGCCGGGCATGGAGGGCGACGGTCAGCTGCGGCTGGACGAGCGGGGCAACCTGCTGGAGCTGCCGGAGGAATTTGCGGAAGAGAACTGACCCATCGTGAAAGGAGGCGTTTGCCTTGGTTGGATGGATCATACTGGGCGTGATCGTGGTATTGGTGATCGTGCTGCTGTGCCTGCGGGTCGGTGTGACGATCCGCTTTGGCGACGAGCTGCGTGTTACTGCCCGCATCGGCCCGAAGTCCATACAGATCATTCCGCCGCCGGAAAAGAAACAGAAAGAGAAGCAGACAGCAAAACCCTCCGCTGCAAAGGCGGCAAAGCCAAAGGACAAGAAAAAGCTGGATCTGCATTTGACCTTTGACGATGTCCGCGGCGCTTTGAACGCCGTGTGGCGCGCCATACAGGGGGCGCTGCGGCGCGCCGGAAAGCGGATCCGCATCGACCCGATGGAGCTGAGCTTTGTGTTTGGCGATGAGAACCCTGTCAACACCGCCCAGTGGTACGGCTGGGCCAATACCGCCGTATGGACGGTGATACCGCGTTTGGAGGAATGGGTGTGTATGCCGGATCCTCATGTGCATATGGAGATGGACTTTGACGCCATGGAGACAAAGGTCTCCGGCACAGTTGGTATGAGCTACCGCGTGGCTGATCTGCTGGCCATTGGCTTTGCCGCGGCGGGACCGCTGCTGCGGTTTGGCATCCCCTTCCTGAAGCGGCAGCGGGCCATCCGAAAGGCGGCGGCCAAACAAGCCGCGCAGGAGGCTGCCGAGGCAAAGAAGCACACGGTGGACACGCCTGAAAAAGCGGCATGAGAACAAGAGAAAACAACAATTGCGATATGAAGAAAGGAATACGACCATGGAAATGAACGAAAAGAAGAACTCTATTTCTGCTGTGATGGAGAGCTCTATGGCAAAGATCCGCGAGATGGTGGATTCCAACACTATCGTGGGCGAGCCCATTACCACGCCGGATGGCGTGACCCTGATCCCTGTGTCCCGCCTGAGCTTCGGCTTTGGCTGCGGCGGCGGAGACTACGGCAAGCAGGCCAATCAGATGGGCGCCGGCGCCGGTGCGGGCGTCCGCGTGGAGCCGATGGCGTTTCTGGTCATCAAAGACGGTGTGACCCGCATGCTGCCGGTAGCCGCGCCTGCCGTTACCACCATGGATCGCGCCATCGAGCTGGTGCCGCAGGTGCTGGATCGGGTGGAGAGCTTCATCGACCGCAAGAAAGCGGAGAAAGAATTCTCGGAATAAACATTTGGAAAGCTAAGGACAAGCCGCGTCCGCATAGACTGGTTTCCGAGGTGATACGATGGGGAAACAACTATGCGGGGCGCTGCTGGCCCTGATGCTTCTGCTGCCGCTGCTGCCCTGCAGGGCGGAAGCGGTTCAGGTCTCTGCCACCGCGGCGATCCTGATGGACGCCGACAGCGGCGAGATTCTCTATGAAAAAGATGGGGCACGCCGGATGCGCATTGCCAGCACCACCAAGATCCTGACGGCATTGGTGGTACTGGACCACGCACAGCTGACAGACACCATCACTGTGACCACGGACCACATGGTGGAGGGTTCCTCCATGTATCTGAAGCCGGGGGAGACAGTGACGGTAGAGGAATTGCTGTACGGATTGCTGCTGTGCAGCGGCAATGACGCGGCGTTGGCACTGGCGGACTGCTGCGGCGGTCTGGAGACCTTTGTGCAGGCCATGAACGACAAGGCAGCGGCTCTTGGGATGAAGGACAGTTCCTTTGCCAACCCCAACGGGCTGGACGATGAGCAGCATTATTCCACAGCCCGCGATATGGCGGTGCTGGCGGCCTATGCCGTCCGGAATCCCACCTTTCGCCGTATTTGCGCCACCCGCACCGTCAAGATCGGCGAGCGGACGATGCGCAATCATAACAAGCTGCTGGCCCAGGTGGAGGGCTGCTTTGGTATGAAAACCGGCTATACGAAGGCGGCGGGACGCACGCTGGTATCCTGCGCGGAGCGGGATGGCCGCTGCCTGGTGGCGGTGACGCTGTGCGACGGCAACGATTGGGCGGATCACAAGGCGCTGTATGAGCAGGGCTTTTCCACCCTGAAAAACAAAGACACGGAGGATGCATCATGACGGAACGGCTGCAAAAACTGATCGCCCGATCCGGTCTGTGCTCCCGCCGCGCGGCGGAATCGCTGCTGTCGGAGGGACGCGTAACGGTCAACGGCGCGGCAGTCAAGCTTGGCGACAAGGCCGATCCGGAATGCGATGTGGTCGCCGTAGATGGCAAGGAAATAAACTTTACAGAAAAGAAGGTTTACCTGATGCTGAACAAGCCCCGTGGCTATGTGACCACGCTCAGCGACGAATGGGGAAGGGCCACCGCCGCTGAGTTGGTGTCCGGCTGCGGCGTGCGGGTGTTTCCGGTGGGACGGTTGGATAAGGACAGCGAGGGACTGCTGCTGTTTACCAACGACGGCGCACTGATGCAGACCATGACCCACCCCAGCCATCAGGTGGATAAGGTCTACGAGGTGACCGTCGCAGGCGATCCGGCAGGCGCGGCAGAGCGGTTGGCGGCGGTAACGGCGCTGGAGGATGGCACGCCCGTTGTTCCAGCGCAGGTAGCGGAAATGTGGCAGCGCGGCGGACAGGCTATGCTGCAGGTGACCATTCATCAGGGAAAGAATCGTCAGATCCGCCGCATGTGCGCCCAGATCGGTCTGCAGGTCATACGGCTGCGCCGTATATCCGAGGATGCGCTGCGTCTGGGCGATCTGGAAAGCGGTACGTGGCGCTATTTAACGGACGCGGAGATCTCCGCGCTAAAAGGAAGCGAGAGAATATGAAACAGAGCGTATTACATACAATACGCGCCAATATGGACGGCTTTTCCAAGGGACAGAAGCGGATTGCCGACTATATTCTGAACAACTATGACAAAGCGGCCTTTATGACGGCTGCCAAATTGGGACAGACGGCACAGGTCAGTGAATCCACGGTGGTGCGCTTTGCCGCCGAGCTGGGCTACGCCGGATATCCCGCCATGCAGAAGGCATTGCAGGAGATCATCCGCGGGCGGCTGACATCGGTGCAGCGGATCCAGGCTTCTCAGGATCAAATGACCGGAGACGACATTCTGGCCACGGTGATGCAGCGTGATATGGACAGCATCCATACCGCCATCGAGCAGATCGACCGCGGCGAGTTTCAGCGGGTGGTGGAGCTGCTGCTGCACGCGCAGCACATCTATATTCTGGGGGTGCGCTCCAGCTCGTATCTGGCAGGCTATCTGAATTTTTATTTTCACTTGCTGTTCAAAAACGTGATCTATGTACAGAACACGGCAGCGGGTGAGATTTATGAGCAGATGATCCATATCGGCCCGGGGGATGTGATGGTGGGCATCAGCTTTCCCCGTTACTCCAATATGGGCATCCACGCCATCCAGCTGGCCCACGATCGGGGGGCGGATGTGGTGGCGATCACCGACAGTCAAATGTCGCCGCTGTATCCGCTGGCCTCGGCGGCGCTGCTGGTGCGGTGTGAGGCGCTGTCCTATGTGGACTCCCTGGCCGCGCCGCTGAGCCTGATCAACGCCCTTGTACTGGCAGTGGGCCAGCGGAAGCGGGACGAGGTGAGCCGCGTGTTTGCGGATATGGAGCAGGTGTGGTCGAAATACAGTATTTTTGGAAAAGCGGAAGATGAATAAAGTCGTAGTGATCGGCGGCGGCGCCGCCGGTTTGATGGCTGCCATTGCCGCCGCACAGCACGGCGCGAAAGTCAGTCTGATAGAGCCCAACGAGCGGTTGGGGAAAAAAGTCAATATTACCGGCAAAGGCCGCTGCAATGTGACCAATGACACGGATCTGGAGGGATTGATGGCCCATATTCCCCGTAATAACCGCTTTCTCTACAGCGCGTTGTCCCATTTTACCAGCCGTGACACCATTGCCTTTTTTGAAGCATGCGGCGTACCGCTGAAGGTAGAGCGCGGTGATCGGGTATTTCCCGTGTCCGACAGCGCCTTTGATATCACGGACGCCTTAAAGCGCCAGGTAAAAGCGCTGGGGATCCAGTGGATCCACGACCGTGCCACGGAAGTGGAAACGACAGAGGGCCGCGTGGCGGCGGTAAAAGGAGAGAAGGGCCGTTATCCGGCGGATGCGGCGATCCTTGCCACCGGCGGCGTCTCCTATCCAGGTACCGGCTCTACCGGCGACGGCTATGCCATTGCCGCCGCGCTGGGCCACACCATCGTGGAGCCCAGGGGCTCCCTGGTGCCGCTGGTCAGCGATGACGAATGCTGCCGCCATATGCAGGGCCTGAGTCTGAAAAACGTGGAGCTGACTGCCTATAATGAAAAGAACAAAGCGGTATTTCGTGAGTTTGGCGAGATGCTGTTTACCCATTTCGGGGTATCCGGCCCGCTGGTGCTGTCGGCCAGCGCCCATCTGCGGGATTGGGAAAAGGGACACTATCATCTGAGCATCGACCTGAAACCGGCATTGGATGAGGCGAAGTTAGAGGCCCGCATCCTGCGGGATATCAGTGAAAATCCCAATCGGGACGTGGAAAAGCTGCTGTGCGGTCTGGTACCTCACAGCATGGCGCCGGTGCTGACCCACCGCCTGGGCTTTTCACCTACGCTGAAAGCCCATTCTCTGACCAGAGAGCAGCGGCGGGCGCTGATCGGAGCGCTGAAGCATTTTACACTCAATATCACAGGCGTACGTCCGGTGGCGGAAGCCATCGTTACCGCAGGCGGCGTGAAGGTGGGCGAGGTAACGCCCAACACGATGGCGTCCAAATTGGTGCCTGGCCTGTATTTTGCCGGAGAGGTACTGGATGTGGACGCCTATACCGGCGGATTCAATTTACAGATCGCGTGGGCGACCGGTCATTTGGCCGGTGTGTCCGCTGCGGAGCGGGAGTGAGCAAAAATGGGAGATGTATCGAACCGAATTTATTCCGTCGCGGTGGACGGCCCCAGCGGTGCGGGAAAAAGTACGCTGGCAAAAGCGGTGGCGGCGGAGCTGCATATTTTGTATGTGGATACCGGCGCGATCTACCGCACCATCGGCTGCTATGCCCGTCAACAGGGTGTGGACGCCCACGACACACAGGCGGTCATCGGCCTGCTGCCCCAGGTGAAGATCGAGATGCGCTATGACGAGCAGGGGCTGCAGCACATGCTGCTGCACGGCGTGGATGTAACGCAGGAGATCCGCCTGCCGGAGATGTCGCTGTATGCCTCGGCGGTGTCCGCCATTCCGGAGGTGAGGGCGTTTTTGCTGGAGATGCAGCGGGATTTTGCGCGCAGAAGCAGCGTCATCATGGATGGCCGCGATATCGGTACGGTCGTACTGCCGGATGCGGATGTGAAGATCTTTCTGCAGGCGGATGTAGAGATCCGCGCACAGCGGCGGGAGAAAGAACTGCGGGAGCGGGGAACGCCCCGACCCTTTGATCAGGTACTGGCAGAGATGAGGGAACGCGACTATAACGACACTCACCGTGCCACCGCGCCCCTGCGTCCGGCGCAGGACGCCGTTGTGGTGGATACCAGCCATCTGGATTTCCAGCAGAGCAGGGACGCGCTACTTACGATCATACGGGAGAAGGTGGGTCTATGAAGAATAAATTCTACACCGCCATGTGGAAGCTGCTGCGGCCGCTGGTGCTGCTGCTGCATCCGCTGGATATTCAGGGCAAGGAGAACCTGCCAGACGAGCCGGTGCTGATCTGCGCCAATCACTCCAGCTGGTGGGATCCTGTGCTGCTGGTCTGTGCGCTGGCCTGCGATTTTCCCCTGCGGATCATGGCCAAAGAGCAGCTGTTCAAAATACCGATCATCGGCGGCTTTATCCGCCGCATGGGCGCATTTCCCGTGGATCGCGGCAACAGTGATATCGGCGCGATCAAAAATTCCATCAAGAGCCTGCGGGAAGGCTTCAGCCTGTTGATCTTTCCGGAAGGCACCCGCGTGAAGAAGGGCCAGAAGGTGCGCCCCAAGGGCGGCGTCACGATGATCGCGATCCGAGCCGGCGCAAACCTGCTGCCGGTGTTTATCGGCACCACGAAGCGGCTGTTTCACAAGATCCCTCTGATCATCGGCAAGCCCTACGCCCCTGTGTATACCGAACGGAAGGGCACGGCGGAGGAGTATCAGCAGAACGCGGATGAGATCATGCGCCAGGTCTACGAACTGGGTGGCGTGCAATGAAAGTCATTCAGGCGGAGAGCGCCGGATTTTGCTATGGCGTGGAACGTGCCGTCAGACTGGCGGAGGAGACCGCCCAAAAACTGGGCGGCTGCGTGATGCTGGGCAGCATCATCCACAATGCCCATGTGGTGCGGGATCTGGAGGCGATGGGCGGCCGCTGCGTAAGCAGCGTGGAGGAGATCCAGCCAGGCGATACGGTCATCATCCGTTCCCACGGAGAGCGAAAAGAGGTTTTTGACCGGCTGGCGCAGCTGGGCGTACAGTGCGTAGACGCCACCTGCCCCAATGTGCGGCGGATCCAGCAGTTGGTAGCCAAGGCGGATGAAGAGGGCCGCATACCCGTCATTATCGGGGAAGAGCATCATCCCGAGGTGATCGGAGTGGCCAGCTGGTCAAAGCGTTCTTTGATCTTTGAAACGCCGGAAAAACTGCAAAAATGGCTGGATTCCGCCCCTGAAAATCACCTTTTGCCCATCACGGCGATGGCGCAGACCACCTGCGTTCGGTCACTTTGGGAAACTTCTTCAAAAATTTTGAAAAAAGAGTGTACAAACGCGGAATTATTTGATACAATATGTAATGCTACGCAAAGACGGCAATCGGAAGCGGCCCAGCTGGCCGCCATGGTTGACGTTATGGTCGTGGTCGGAGATCGTAAGAGTGCCAACACCCAACACTTGACGGAGATTTGCAGCGAGAGATGTCCCCAGGTCTATCAGATCGAAGGGGCCAGTGAACTTGAGCCAAACTTTCTTAAGGGATGTTCCGTGGCGGGGCTTACAGCCG
>CAKTMO010000018.1 GCA_934573935.1 uncultured Oscillospiraceae bacterium
CTGGTGCTGACCCAGTACAGCGTGGGCACCATCCCCGCCACGCTGGATCAGGTGAAGGTCAGCGAGATCACCCGCAATGACCGCCACCGTGTCCGCGTGCTGTTCCTGCTGGGGGCCAACGACCACCTGCTGCCTCAGATCGACAGGGAGGGCGGCGTGCTGGACAGCGAAGACCGCCAGGCCCTGCAGCAGCGGGATATCCCCCTGTCCGACGCCACCTTTGACGCGCTGGACAACGAATTGCAGAATATTTACGCCTGCATTGCCCAGCCCACCGAGCAGCTGCGCATCAGCTGGAGCACCACCGACGTGACCGGCGCGGAGCTGCGCCCCTCCTTCGTGGTGGAGCGGGTGAGCCGTCTGTTTCCCCAGGTAAAGCCGCTGCGGGAGGACGGCGCCTATCGCCTGACAGTGCCTGCCACGGCCCTGTGCGCCGCCGGTGAAAACGAGACGCTGTGGCGTTATTTTGCCCAAAGCCCCCGCTACGCCCCCACACTGCAGGCCATGGAGCGGGCGCGGCATATGCAGCGCGGCAGCCTCTCGCCGGAGGCGGTGCGCGCGCTGTACGGCAGCACCATCGCCATGTCCGCCAGCCGCATGGATCAGGTGAAGTCCTGCCATTTCGGCTACTTTATGGAATACGGCCTGCAGGCGAAGGAGCGGAAAAAAGCGGGCTTTGAAGCCCCCGAGGTAGGCACGTTCCTCCACTATCTGCTGGAAAACGTGAACCGCGGCGTGAAGGAGCGGGGCGGCTACAGTCAGGTGACGGATGAGACCCTGCGCCAGATGGTAAAGGACTGCGTGGCCCGCTACGCCGCCGAGTGTATCGAGGATTATCCCAACAAGTCCGCCCGCTTCCGCTATCTCTTCAACCGCCTGCGGGAGACGGCGTATACCATCGTCCTCAACATCGCCCAGGAGATGCGCCAATCGGATTTTGTGCCGGTGTCCTTTGAACTGAGCTTCGGCGGCCGCGACGGCGACCTGCCCGCCATCACCGTGCGGCAGGACGGCGCCGCGCTGGCGGTGTCCGGCAAGGTGGATCGGGTGGACGGCTGGCTCCACGACGGAAAGCTCTATCTGCGGGTGGTGGATTATAAGACCGGAAAGAAGAGCTTTGACCTGACGGACATCCGCTACGGCCTGGGCATCCAGATGCTGCTGTATCTGTTCACGCTGGAGCGGGAGGGACCGGACTACTTCGGCTATCCCGTCGTCCCCTGCGGCGTGCTGTATCAGCCGGCGCGGGATGTGATACTGCGTCAGGATCGGAATATCACCGATGAAAAGCTGAAAACGGCGCTGCAGGGCGCCCTGCGCCGCACCGGACTGGTGCTGGACGAGCCACAGGTGCTGCACGCCATGGAGCACAGCGCCCTGGAGTCCCCCTGCTATCTGCCCATCGGCGTGAAGAAGGACGGTTCGCTGTCCGGCGATCTGGCCTCGGCGGCCCAGCTGGGCCATCTGGGCCGATATGTGGACAGCCTGCTGCATCAGATCACCGGCGAGATCGCCCGTGGCAACATCGACGCCGACCCCTATACCAGAGGACCCCAGGACAGTGCCTGCAACCGCTGCGCCTTCGCCTCGGCCTGCTATTTTGACGAGAGCCGCGACCGGCGCAGACCCCTGAATAAAACCGACAAGGACGCCTTTTGGGCGCTGATGGAGACGGAGTACGGAGAGGAGGGATACCATGGCGGTGGAATTGACGATTGACCAGCGAACAGCGGTAGAGGATCGGGGCGGCAGCCTGCTGGTGTCCGCCGCCGCCGGCTCCGGCAAGACCAAGGTGCTGGTGGAGCGCCTGTTCCGCTATATCATAGAGGAGCAGCAGTCAGTGGACGACTTCCTCATCATCACCTATACCAAGGCGGCGGCCTCCGAGCTGCGGGGCAAGATCGCCGCGGAGCTTGCCCGACGGGTGGCGGAGCGTCCGGAGGACGCCCATCTCCGCCGCCAGCTGTTCCGCGTCTACCAGGCGGATATCAAAACGGTGGACGCCTTCTGCGTGGCGCTGCTGCGGGAAAACGTATACCGCCTGCCTGCGGTGGAGGGCCATACCCTGACGCCGGACTTCCGCGTGCTGGACGAGCAGGAGGCCGACATGGTGAAGGAACGGGTGCTGTCGGCGGTGCTGGAGGATTTTTACGCCAATATGGACGACCAGCGGCAGCAGCTGGCCGAGACGCTGGGCGCGGGACGGGACGACCGGTCGCTGGAGCGCCTGGTGCTGGAGCTGCACCGCAAGCTGCAAAGCCACCCCTACCCCCTGCGCTGGCTGGAGGAGGTGCGCCGCGATTGGGAGACCATGCCGGAGGAGCTGGGAGAGTCCCCCTACGGTATGGTCATCATGGAGGACGCCGCCGTCCGGGCGGAATTCTGGGCGTCCCTTCTGGATAAAACCGCCGGCAGCATCATGGACGACGCGGTGGCGGCGGTCTATGGCCCCAGCCTTGCGGCAACGGCGGAGGATCTGCGCTCCTTTGCCGCCGCTCAGGGGGACTGGGAGGTCATGGCGCGGCGGCTTCCGCTCTTTCCCCGTATGAAGCCCATCAAGGGGGAGAATCCGGAAAAGGAGCGGGTCAAGGCGTTGCGGGACCGCTGCAAGGACGCGGTGAAGGAGCTGGCAAAGCCCTTTGAAACGCTGCAGGAGGAGCATCTGGAGGATCTGGCGGCCATGGCGCCCGCCATGCTGGCGCTGACGGCGCTGACCGCCGACTTTACCCGCCGCTATCAGGCGGAAAAGGCCCGCCGCAATGTGATGGATTTTTCCGATCAGGAGCACTATGCCATCGACCTGCTGCTGGACGCCGCCGGTCAGCCCACCGAGCTGGCCCGGCAGATCGCCCAGCGCTATCGTGAGATCATGGTGGACGAGTATCAGGACGCCAACGACGTGCAGAACTGCATCTTCACCGCCATCTCCCGCCAGGAGCAGAACCTCTTTGTGGTGGGCGACGTCAAGCAGAGTATCTACCGCTTCCGTCTGGCGGATCCCACCATCTTCCTGCGGAAGTATAACGCCTACGTCAGCGCCGACCAGGCGGAGGAGGGGCAGCCCCGCAAGGTGCTGCTCAGCAAAAACTTCCGCTCCCGCCAAAGCGTGCTGGACGGCTGCAACGCCATTTTCCGCAGCATCATGTCCCGCCGCATGGGCGAGATGGACTACGGCGCGGAGGAGCAGCTCTATTTCGGCGCGGAATATTACCCGCCCCACGACGACACGGCGGCGGAGTTCCATTTCATCGACGTGTCCGACACGGAGGAGGAGCGGTTTGACCGCACGGCGGTGGAGGCGCGGTTCGTGGCCAGCCGGATCCGCCGCATGTTGGACGAGGGCTACGCCGTCACCGACGGCGACGGCCTGCGCCGGTGTACGCCGGAGGATTTCGTGATACTGATGCGTTCCCCCCGCAGCCGCCTGAGAGCCTTCACGGCGGCGCTGGCGGAGCAGAATATTTCCTGTGCCGCCGATGAGAGCAGCGATTTCTTCGCCACGGTGGAGATCGCGGTGGTGTGGTCGCTGCTGCAGGTCATCGACAATCCACGGCAGGACGTGCCGCTGATCTCGGTGCTGCGCTCGCCCCTGTTCGGCTTCACGCCGGATCGTCTGGCGGCCATCCGCGCCCTGCAGCGCCGCGGCGACTACTATGACGCCCTGCTGCTGGATGAGGAGCCGGATACCCGCGCCTTCCTGCAAACGCTGGAGGAGCTGCGTGCCGCCGCCCGCGACGAGACGGTGGACGCCCTGATCTGGCATATCTACGACGCCTGCCGCTGCATGGCGGTGTTCGGCGCCATGCCAGGCGGCCAGATAAGGCGGGACAATCTGGTGGCCTTTTACACCTACGCCCGCCAGATGGCGGCGGCAGGGAAGAAGAGCCTGTTCGACTTTACCACCTACCTGCGCACCCTGCTGGAAAACGGCGACGCGCCGGATCTCTCCACCCGCCAGAGCGCCGGCGGCGTGCACTTGATGTCTATTCATAAGTCCAAGGGTCTGGAATTCCCCATCGTGTTCCTCTGCGATCTCAGCAAGCGCTTCGATCCCCGCGATACCCAGGAGCCGGTGCTGGTGCACCCGCAGCTGGGACTGGGCGTGGAGCGGGTGGACCGCGACCGCCATATCCGCTATGACACCATCAGCAAAACGGCGGTGGCCCTGCAATTGCAGCGGGAAAGTCGCTCTGAGGAGATGCGGATCCTCTACGTGGCCATGACCCGCGCCCAGGAGAAGATGATCGTTGTGGACTGCCTGCGGAAAGGCCGCAAACGGGTGGCGGATCTGGCGGCCATCGCCGGTGTCCCCACGCCGCCGGAGGCGGTGGCGGCGGGCAGATGCCTGGGAGACTGGATGCTGCTGCCGCTGCTGTGCACCGCCCCGGGGGCAAAACTGTGTCACTGGGCGGAGGTCTTCCCACCGGAGCTGACGGCGGAGGACGGCGGATGGCAAGTCTTTCTGTGGCAGGATCCCACCGCCCTGACGGCGAAAGAGGCCGCGGACGGCGTGGTGTGCGACGCCCCGTCCCTGCAGCCCTTCGACCCCGCGCCGCTGGAGTGGGTCTATCCCCACCAGCGCGCCGCGGCCATTCCGGGCAAGGTGACGGCCACCCAGCTGAAGGGCCGCGCCATCGACCAGGAGCTGACGGAGGGCGCAGCCCACCACCATCGTGCCGTGCTGTTTGAAAAGCCGAAGTTCCTGCAGGAGACTACCGGCCTGACGGCGGCGGAGAAGGGCACCGCCGTCCACGCGGTGATGCAGTACATCGACTTCCGCACTCCCGCCACGGCGGAGGCCGTGGCGGAGGAGGTGGAGCGGCTGCGGCAGCGACGGCTGCTGACGCCCCAGCAGGCCGTGGCGGTGGACTGCACCATGGTGGCGGCCTTTCTGGCCTCGCCGTTGGCGGAGCGCATCCGCGGGGGCGAAAAGGTCTGGCGGGAGTACCGCTTTGCCTTGCTGACGGACGCCGCCCTGTACGACCCCGCCGTAACAGGGGAAGAGCTGCTGCTGCAGGGCGTGGTGGACTGCGCATTCCAGACGCCCGACGGACTTGTAGTGGTGGATTTCAAAACCGACCGCATCACCCCCCAGCAGCAGGCCCAGAGGGCCGAGCGCTACCGCCCCCAGCTGGAGGCCTATGCCCTGGCCTTGGGCCAGGTGCTGCAGCAGAAGGTGTCGGAAAAGCTGCTGTATTTCTTCCATACAAATTCTGTGGTAAAATTATAAAAAAAGCTTGCATTCTGCCGCGAGGTGTGGTATTATCACAGTTGCGTTTATGGATAAAACCAGACGACAAGTGTACCGGAAAGGGGTGAACCAGAGCAATGAAGGAAGGAATCCATCCCAATTATCAGCAGACTACTATCAAATGCGCCTGCGGTAATGTGATTGAGACAGGTTCTACGAAGAAGGATATTCGCGTGGAAGTCTGCTCTAAGTGTCACCCGTTCTTCACCGGCAAGCAGAAGCTTGTCGATACCGGCGGACGTGTTGCCAAGTTCAACAAGCGTTTCGGCCTGGAGGGCTAACAAGACACATAAAAGACCTGTTCCCAAGGGAACAGGTCTTTTTCATCTCTCCAAGAAAGCGGCAGCCCCGAAAGGTGCTGCCGCTTTTGCGTTTGTTATGCCGTTCTCAGTCCCCTGACGATCTCGTACAGGAACTGAAGATCATACACATCCACGATGTCATCACTATTCAGATCGGCGATCGTCATTTCGTTATCAGAGAATGGCTTTTGTCCGGTCAGATAGGCATAGACCAGCGCCATATCCAGAATATTCGCTGTTCCATCACAGTTTACATCGCCCTTGACCATAGGGATGGTCTCGGCCTTCGTGGCGCTGCACACCGTGCAGGTGTACCTCCGAACACCGGTCCTGTTCCCGGCAGCAGTCGTCGTGACCACGCCGTCGTCCCACTGGTGCCCCGTTGCAGGAATCGCAGTACCCTTTGAAACCAGCACTCCGCACTTGGCACAAACAGTGTCACCGCTCTGTCCAACCTCCGTGCATGTGGCGGGGGTGCCTTCGGTAACAGTTGTACGGAAACCAGGCCCACACGAGTAGCTGCAATGAATACGAACACTGCGGTCGTGCCCAAAAGTGGTGTCATAGAACGTAACCTTTGCCCATTGGTCGGCAGTTCCATAATAGAAAACGTCGGTAAAGTTGGCGCAGTCATAAAAGGCGAAAGCCCCTATTGTTAATAGTGGGTGATTACGGTTATAAGCAATTCTTACGCTGGTCAAGGCAGGGCAATTCGAGAAAGCTTCGCTGCCAATACTCTCCAGCTTTTCTTGCAGATAAATATGGCCTGAAAGTCCTGTATGATGAAAAGCCCAACTGCCAATGGATTCCAGATAATCTGTATCTCTGAACGGAAAGCTGGTCAGCTTCTCACAATACCCAAATGCGTTTTCACCAATCGACGTAATCATGTAGGGAGGAGTAATGTAAGCTCTCTGACTTCTGGTGCAGAATTCCTCCAAATTGATGAGATTGTAAAATGCATAGTCGCCGATAGAGAAGAGTCGGCCATCAAATATAACTCTCTTGATGCGTTCACGGTAGTAGCGCCAGGGAACTGTATCGGCTGTGAAATCAGGCATCTTCCCACAACCGGTAAGGCGAAGTGTATAGTTTGTTTCAACTTCCCAGGTGATCTCGTCATTATTATCAGTTGTAAGCGTTCCTTTCTCAAAAGGAGCTGCATATACGTTTTTGGAAGAACCCAAAAAACGGTTGCTGCTGATTTTGATTTCTTCCCAGTCACTTTTTGGGCCATCATATGTAATATAAGAAAAGTATCCGATATCTTCTCCGATATATGTTACACTGGCGGGAATTGTCAGCGTTGTAATATCAGTTCCCCAAAAGGCATGATAATTGATATGAGTTACCCCAGAAGGAATGTCGATTGTCGTTATCATTTTGCACCCTTCACAAAAGCTCTGGGAGATCACCGTGACCTTCGGGGGAATTTTCAACGAGGTCAACCCTGTGCAGCCCTCAAAAGCACCGGAACCGATCGTTTCAATGGAGTCCGGCAGTTCGACAGAAGTAATCGACGGGAGATAGCAAAACGCATAAGAGCCAAGATGAGTCACACCATCTTCCACAATAAGTCGGGAAAACGACTTGTTCCACCAAGCGGTATTGTTGGAGTATTCCTCATCGTCGGAATCTTAATCCCGCGTATAATCCTTCATCGCCCCCGTACCGCTGATCGTCAGCGTACTGCTATCCGCATCATAACTCCATCTCACATTCTCCCCGCACACCCCGCCGGTGGCGCTGCTGTACAGGGCAATGCTGTCCTCTGACTCCTCGTTTACTTCCGGCTCTGCGGAGGTTTCTGGTACTGCAGGCTCTGGTTCCGTTTCTTGCACGTCCGCCCCGTCATAGATGACGGGGGCCGCCGCCTGGTCCGGCGCTTTGCCCTCGGCCCACGCGGCGGCGGGCAGCAGACTGACCAGCGTCAGCACCGCCATACACAGTCCGACCATACGCTTTAACATGTCTTCTCCTCCTGTCGTGATGCGCTTGCGCATACCATATTATATACACTATACCACCGCCGGAAGGGGAATACAATACGCCATCCGCGCCTCCGCCGCTTTTCCCCGTTTACAACCGGTGGAAAAACCGTTATAATAGGAAAAAACTTTTCACCGAGGGAATTATGGAACGTAAAACACTGGAAAACAACAAGGAATCCCGCGACCACGCCGTGCTGGTGGGTCTCCGCTCTCCCGTGCTGGGGGAGGACAGCGCCGACGAGGAGAGCCTCATGGAGCTCTCGGAGCTGGTGGATACCGCCGGCGGCGACACGGCGGGTATCATCCTGCAAAGCCGCGAAAAGCCCGACCCCCACAGCTTCATCGGCGAGGGCAAGGTGGAGGAGGTCAAGCGCATGGTGGAGAACGAACAGGCCACCATGGTCATCTTCGACAACGACCTGTCTCCCTCCCAGATCCGCGTGCTGACCGAGCTGTTGGGCGTTCAGGTCATCGACCGCAGCGGCTTGATCCTGGACATCTTCGCCCAGCGGGCCCGCACAAAAGAGGGCTGCCTGCAGGTGGAACTGGCCCAGTACCAGTACCTGCTGCCCCGCCTCATCGGCATGTGGAGCCATCTGGAGCGCCAGGGCGGCACCGGTGGCTCTCCCATCGGCACCAAGGGCCCCGGCGAGACCCAGCTGGAGACCGACCGCCGCCATATCCGCCGCAAGATCGACAAGCTGAAGGCGGAGCTGGAGGAGGTTCGCCGCGTCCGCGCCACCCAGCGCCAGCGCCGCAGCAAGAACGAGATCCCCGTGGTGGCCATCGTGGGCTACACCAACGCCGGAAAGTCCACGCTGCTCAATGCCATCACCGGCGCGGATATCCCCGCCAACAACCGCCTGTTCGACACCCTGGACACCACCACCCGCCTGCTGACCGTCAGCGACACCCTGGACGTGGTGATCTCCGACACCGTGGGCTTTATCCGCAAGCTGCCCCATCAGCTGGTGGAGGCCTTCAAGGCCACCCTGGAGGAGCTGGAGTACGCCGACCTGCTGCTCCACGTCATCGACTCCTCCAACCTCCAGTGGCGTCAGCAGGCCGACACCGTGGATCGTCTGATCCGCGAGCTGGGGGCCGATACCATCCCCTGCATCCGCGTCTATAACAAATCCGACCTCAGCTTCCCAGGCGACCGGGCCAAGGAGGCCGACGCCGTGGCCATCTCCGCCAAAACAGGGGAGGGCATCCCCGACCTGCTGGCCCTCATCGACAAAAAGCTGGACAAGGGCACCAAGCGTGTGACCCTCCACCTGCCCTATGACAAGGCGGGCGCGCTGGACAGCTTGTACCGCGAGGCCAAGGTGGAAAGCGTGGAATACGCCGCCACCGTGGACGTGGTGGCAGTCTGCAATCCCCGCCTGCTGGGTCAGCTGAAGGACTATATCGAGGGCTGGCAGCCCCCCAAGGAGGACTGGGAATGAGCGAATTTCGTGTGCCCTTCCAACCGGCGGACAGCGAGTTCGTGGAAAAGCGCTCCCGCTTTATCAGCCACATCTGGCCCGTGGAGACGGAGGAGCAGGCCCAGCAGTGCATCAAGGACATGAAGGCCAGGTACTACGACGCCCGCCATAACTGCTGGTGCTACCGCATCGGCCCCGCCACCGCCCGCTACAGCGACGACGGCGAGCCCCAGGGCACTGCCGGTCAGCCCATGCTGAAGGTGCTGGAAAGGGAGGAGGTCACCAACGTCTGCTGCGTGGTCACCCGCTACTTCGGCGGCATCCTGCTGGGAGCAGGCGGCCTGACCCGCGCCTACGCCAAGGGCGCCAAGGACGCGCTGGTGGCCTCCGGCGTGGCCGTCATGGGCGCTTGGGCGCGGGTGGAGATACCCTGCACCTACCCCCTTTATGAGCGTGTGAAGCTGGAGGTGGAGGCTCAGAGCGGCGTCATCGACGACACCCTCTACGGCGCAGACGTGACCCTGTCCGTCTCCCTGCCTGCCGACAGGCGGGCGGCCCTGCAGGCCCGCCTGACGGAGCTGTCCTCCGGCGCTATCACCCTCCGCCTGCTGTCGGAGGAATTCCGCCCAGGCCCTCGCGTGGAGGTGTAAGACTGCCCTATCTGCTGCCGAAATTTTGTGGAATTGCCCAAGAAAAACGGAATTTCTTCATAATTCCTTACAAAATATACGCCAAATGGCAAAAACACCTTGCAATTCTCTGCTAAGATGTTACACTAAAGAGAGAAAAACATATACCATTGCCAAACCCTATAGGGTTTGCTGTTTTTTCTGAAAGAAAAAACAGGGCAAAGCTCGTGCAATGACCCATTGGCATAACGGCTGCGGAGGCGACCCCGCGGTCTTTGTGCGTCTGACCTCCCCAACATGGGCGGGCAGGGTGCTTTGGTTGACCGCCCTGTCCGCTCCATCAGACCGGAGTGCAGACCCATAAGCGACGCCCCCGCGCAGCCGGAGCGGAGGCGTTTCACCCTGCCGGTAAATATTTAAGAAATGGGGAGTACACCAACAATGTCAAACAAAAAAGTGACGAAACGCGCCCTGCTGACCAGCATACTGGCCATTTGCCTGTGTCTGGTCATGCTCATCGGCTCCACCTTCGCCTGGTTCACCGACACCGCCTCCACCAGCGTCAACCAGATCCAATCCGGTACGCTGAAGGTGGCGCTGGAGATGGAAGTCGGCAAGAATGACGATGGAACCATCAAATGGGACAATGCCGAGGGCAAGACGCTGCAATTCAAAGTCGAGGGCAAGATTCCCGCCGAGGGCACCAAGATCCTCTGGGAGCCCAATTGTACATACGAGCTGCCCGCCCTGCGCGTGGTCAACAAGGGCAATCTGGCGCTGAAGTACAAAATTGTGATCACTGGCATTCAGGGCAGCGCCAAGCTGCTGGAGGCCATTGAATGGACCATCAGCGGCGATACGAACCTGGAAGGGGATCATAATCTGCCCGTTGGCGCGACTTCTAAAGAACTGATCATCAAGGGTCACATGAAAGACGATGCCGGCAATGAGTATCAGGATCAAACGCTTGAGGGCATTGCCATTACCGTAATGGCCACCCAGCTTGCCAGCGAGTTCGACAGCTTCACCTATACTTATGATACCAACGCAACTTATCTGAATACGGAGAAGGATGCGTACGGCAATATCACCTATCTGATCGGTACCGCCGATGAGCTGGTGTACTTCGCTAAGACCGTGAACGTGGACGGTGAAAAGTATGAAGGCCAGACTATCAAACTGACCAGCGATATCAATCTGGGCGGCAGAAATTGGGCCCCCATTCAGGCAAATGCAAATCTTGTTTTTGATGGAAATGGGATGACCATTTCTAATTTCAGTGCGACGGGCGATAAGAATGTCGGCTTCTTTGGCACGGCTACCAAGTGTACCATCAAGAATCTGACCATCAGTGATGTGACGGTGACTGGTATCAACCATGTGGCAGCCATTGCGGGCGATGCACTGTGCGCAACGATCGACAGCTGTGTCGTGAAGAATGCCAAGATCACCACGGCAGTCAAGAACAATGATGATGGCGATAAGGCTGGTGCCATTGCCGGTTATCTGTCTGCTGAACCCAATGCGTCTGTGACCAATTGCCGTGCAGAAGACTGCACCATTAAGGGCTATCGTGATATCGGTGGTCTGGTTGGTTATGCTAATGCTGCTGCCACCATCACTGGCAACCGTGTTGTGAACACCACGATCATCAATGACAGAACCAATAATTATAAGGGCTACACCAAAGATGCGGAATTCGATGTAAACGCAATCGTCGGCGAATATAATAGCAATACGCTGGAGGCCAGCAACACCGCAGCCGATGACGTTACCATCCAGACTGTGAAGCCTGTCGGCAGCCAGGAAGAACTGAATGATGCGATCAACGACGCCACCGCCGGTACGACAATTGCGATTCCGGCAGATATGGATGTAACGCTGGACAGCGGAACGAAAATTAAAAGTGGCGTTACCCTCGCTGGTGCGGGCAAGGATGAGACTACGTTGAATGTCAAGAAACTTGACGTTAAAGAAGATGACGTCACTTTGAAGGATATGACTATCAAAGGTGAGGCTCCTGCTGGAAATGATGGTGCATTAAAAATCGGCGGCGATAACACAGTTATAGATAATGTAAAGTTCGTAGGCCCAGGCTTTAACGGTGATGTGAAGGGCATTTCTGTAACAGGTGCAGATACGACGATTAAGAATGCACATATTTCTAATGCATTCCGTGGTATTATCTTCTGGGATAACATTGGCGGTGATAACGTTATTGAAAATTGCATTATTGAAGATGTGATTTACACCTTCAACATTAATGCAGAGACAGTCAAACCCGGAACGACACTGACAGTCAAGGACTCCACATTGAACGGCTGGACATCTTATTCTGGGTGTATGACGAGAGTTTCCTTTGACAATTGCCAGCTTGGCAAATCCAATGGAAATGCGTATCTGGTAGCTTACGCGGACTCTGATTTTACAGACTGCGTCTTCAACGATGGCTATCAGGTGGCGGCTGGTGCGACCGGAAAAACCCTGACATTTACCAATTGCAAGCTGGGTGACAATACGCTGATCACAGCGGAAAACTTTGCTGAAAAGCTTGGTGATGTGGACGATGCTATGAAGGCCTGCACCGTCGTTGTTAATGGAACGACTGTGAGCTGGAACTGAGCTGCAAGAGGGAATACTGCCTCTGTAACCAAATAACACCCCCAACTTTCGCCCTGGTTTCCCAGGGCGAAAGTTTTTTCCTCACTATTGTCGAGTTGCACAAAAAAATACTTTGTTATTTGTATCACAAACCCACTTGACAACCGCCCTGATACCTGTCATAATTGACACTGGTAATATTCTGAATATCAGTCAATAGAGGCGCGAAAGACAGGGTACTGTCCGGCAGCGGAGCGGGCGGCCTGGATGGCCGGACGGGAAGGGGTCTTTCGCCGAAAGGGAGTAGTTTGCCTATTCTGTTCCCTTGGCAGCGCCGCGTAAACGGTGTTGCTGTCATGTTGATCTTATCGACATGGAGCGCTATTGGTCAAAATGCTTGACCGACAGCGCTCTTTTCGCGTTAGGAGCTTGCGGTCAAAGCAATCCGGAGATTTCTTCGGAACGTCTTTGCCCACAAGCTCTTTCCTTTTTCCCAGAGAAAAAAGAGAGTTCCCGGCCAGCTGAATGAGGAATACGAACAAAACGTAAGAAAGAATCATTTTGAAGGAGGAAACATCTATGGAAAAGATCACTTCTATGCTTCGCCTGCGTATGAGTGCGAAGGACGCCCACTACGGCGGCAACCTGGTGGACGGTGCCCACATGGTGCACCTGTTCGGTGACGTGGCTACCGAGCTGCTGATCGCCTGCGACGGCGACGAGGGCCTGTTCTGCGCCTACGACAACGTGGAGTTCCTGGCTCCCGTGTACGCCGGCGACTACATCGAGGCCTACGGCGAGATCGAGAAGATCGGCAACACCTCCCGCACCATGAAGTTCGAGGCCCGCAAGGTCATCGTCTCCCGCCCCGACATCAGCGCCTCCGCCGCTGACGTGCTGGCCGAGCCCATCGTGGTCTGCCGCGCCCACGGCACCTGCGTCACCCCCAAGGATTGCCAGCGCAAAGAGATCAAGAAGTAAGGGAGTCGGAACATGGAAAAGCTGATTATTACCGCCGCCATCTGCGGCGCCGAGGTCACCAAGGCCCAGAATGAGGCTGTTCCCTATACCATCGACGAGATGGTGCGCGAGGCAAAGTCCGCCTACGAGGCCGGCGCTGCCATCCTGCACATCCACGTCCGCGAGGATGACGGTACCCCCACTCAGAGCCGTGACCGCTTCAAGGTCGTCATGGACGCCATCCGCAAGGAGCTGCCTGACGTCATCATGATCCCCTCCACCGGCGGCGCCACCGGCATGAGCCCCGAGGAGCGTCTGCAGCCCACCGAGCTGTTCCCCGAGATGGCCACTCTGGACTGCGGTACCTGCAACTTCGGCGACGAGATCTTCGACAACACCATGCCCACCATGCGCGCCTTCGGCAAGCGCATGATCGAGAACGGCATCAAGCCCGAGTACGAGTGCTTCGAGCTGGGTCACATCGACACCGTTCTGGGTATGGCTAAGAAGGGCGAGGTCCCCGGCCACCCCATGCAGTTCAATTTCGTCCTGGGCGTCCACGGCTGCACCCCCGCCACTGTGGAGAATCTGGCCTTCTTCGCCAGCAAGATCCCCGCTGACGCCACCTGGACCGTCTCCGGCGTGGGCCGCGCTGCCTGGACCATGGCCGCTGCCGCCATCGCTATGGGCGGTAACGTCCGCGTGGGCTTCGAGGATAACATCTATCTGGGCAAGGGTCAGAAGGCCGCGTCCAACGGTGAGCTGGTAGCCAAGGTCGTCCGCATCGCCAAGGAGCTGGGCCGTGAGATCGCCACTCCCGCCGAGGCCCGCGAGATCCTCAGCCTGAAGCCCCTGAAGTAAGGCGCTTCACCACCATATAAACCACCCTATATAAACCACATACTATAAAACCATATACCATAAACAAAACATATTTAGGAGGATATTTACAATGGCTGAACTGAAAGGCAACAAGTACGGTACCCACCGCGTCATCGAGCCCAAGGGCGTTCTGACCCAGGCTGCTTGGAAGATCGACAACGACATGTCCAAGGTCTACTCCAACGAGATCGTCTGCGACGTGACCTCCCTGAATATCGACTCCGCTTCCTTCACCCAGATCTCCGAGGCCTGCGGCGGCGACGAGAAGAAGATCGGCGAAATGATCATGGGCATCGTGGCCGAGCGCGGCAAGCAGCAGAACCCCGTTACCGGTTCCGGTGGTATGTTCAAGGGCGTCGTCGCTCACATCGGCGAGGATCTGAAGAACAAGCCCGGCTTCGACCTGAAGGAAGGCGACAAGATCGTTTCCCTGGTCTCCCTGTCCATGACCCCGCTGAAGATCGAGAAGATCCTGTCCATCCACAAGGATATCGACCGCGTTGACATCATCGGCAAGGCCATCCTGTTCGAGTCCGCTCTGTACTGCAAGATGCCCGAGGATATGTCCGAGCCTCTGGCCCTGGCCGCTCTGGACGTGGCCGGCGCTCCCGCTCAGGCCCGCAAGCTGCCTCACGAGGGTGACAGCGTTCTGATCCTGGGCGCCAACGGCAAGTCCGCCGTTCTGTGCGGCTACGAGGCCATGAAGAAGGTCGGCCCCAAGGGTAAGGTCGTGGGCGTTGTCCGCAAGGCTTCCCAGGTCGCCGATCTGATGGAGCTGGGCGTTTACACCGACGTTATCGTCGCCGACTGCACCAAGCCCGTTGACGTTATGGAAGCCGCTCTGGGTGTTAACGATGGCAAGGAGTACGATATCTCCATCTGCTGCGTGAACATCGAGTCCTGCGAGATGTCCGCCATCCTGCCCGTCCGTGACGACGGTCTGGTTTACTTCTTCTCCATGGCTACCTCCTTCACCAAGGCCGCCCTGGGCGCCGAGGGTATCGGCAAGGACGTCACCATGATCGTGGGCAACGGCTACACCAAGAACCACGCCGAGATCACCCTGAACGTCCTGCGCGAGAACCCCAAGCTGCGCAAGCTGTTCGACGAGAAGTACTGCTAAACTACCATAGCAACTGACACTGAGGCAGGGGGCGCGCCCCCTGCCCTCAGTACGAACTTTCCAAATCATCCTGAAACAAAAATTAAGGAGAAACGAACATGAAAACTCGCAATGGTCTGTTCGCTGACGTTCCTGAAAATCTGTGGAACGACTGGCATTGGCAGGTTGCCAACCGCGCTGAAACCATCGAAGATCTGAAGAAGTACATGACTCTGACCCCCGACGAGGAAGCCGGTATTGCCAAGACTCTGGGCAAGCTGCGCATGGCGGTCACTCCCTATTATCTGTCCCTGATCGACCTGGACGATCCCTTTGATCCCATCCGCAAGATGGCCATCCCCCGCGCCGAGGAGCTGGATTACGCCGATTACGAGGACGCCGATCCTCTGCACGAGGATACCGACTCTCCCGTTCCCGGCCTGACCCATCGTTATCCTGACCGCGTGCTGCTGCTCATCACCGACCAGTGCTCCATGTACTGCCGTCATTGCACCCGCCGCCGTTTTGCCGGTCAGAACGATTGCGAAGTGCCTATGCAGCAGATCGATAAGTGCATCGACTATGTGGCCGCTCATCCCGAGGTCCGCGATGTCCTGCTGTCCGGCGGTGACTCCCTGATGGTCAGCGACGATGTGCTGGAGTACATCATCAAGCGCGTCCGCGCCATTCCCCACGTGGAGATCGTCCGTCTGGGCTCCCGCACCCCCGTGGTGTGCCCCCAGCGTATCACTCCCGAGCTGTGCGAGATGCTGAAGAAGTATCATCCCGTGTGGCTGAACACCCACTTCAACACCCCCAAGGAGTTCACTCCCGAAGCCGCCAAGGCCTGCGCCATGCTGGCTGACGCCGGTATCCCCCTGGGTAACCAGTCCGTGCTGCTGGCCGGCGTGAACGATTGCTCCCACGTGATGATGGAGCTGGTCCACGGTCTGGTCAAGATGCGTGTCCGCCCCTACTACATCTATGCCTGCGATCCTTCCCTGGGCCTGAGCCACTTCCGCACCCCCGTGTCCAAGGGTATCGAGATCATGGAAGCCCTGCGCGGCCATACCTCCGGCTATTGCATCCCCACCTTCGTGGTGGACGCCCCCGGCGGCGGCGGCAAGACTCCCGTTATGCCCAACTATCTGATCTCCGAGACGCCCCGCAAGGTCATCCTGCGTAACTTCGAAGGCGTCATCACCTCCTACACCCAGCCCGAGCACTACGTCCAGGATTGCCACTGCGACGTCTGCACCGGCAAGAAGAAGGCGGAGAAGACCGGTGTGGCATGGGTCGCTGAGGGTACTGCTCAGCGCTATCTGGAGCCCACCAAGCTGCTGCGCAACGAGCGCCACGTCAAGAAGTAAGACCCGTATACGCCTCAGATATCCCGACGCGCCGCGTCGGGATACCTGGCGTATCCGCCCCTTTTCCGGGGCTGCATGATTTTACGAATTATTTGAGGTAACGATAATATGGAAAGCAAACTCGGCTTGAATTTAGAACTGGTCAATCAGGCGCGTGCCTCCGCTGCCAAGGTGGCGGATGATACCCAGCGCTTTATCGACCAGCACACCACCGTCACGGTGGAGCGCGCGGTTTGCCGTCTGCTGGGCATTGATGGTATCAACGATATGGACGTGCCTCTGCCCAACGTGGTCGTTGACCACCTGATGGCGAACTCCTTCCTGCCCATGGGCGCTTCTTGGGCCATCGGCAACGCCATGGTGGAGACCGGCAAGGATCCCCAGGGCGTGGCAGAGGCTGTCAGCGCCGGTGAGCTGGATCTCAGCAAGATCCCCGCCCACTCTGATGCAGAGATCCGCGCGGCGATCACCCCCGTGGTGAACGCCACTGTGGAGCGCATCAACAAGAACGTCGCCCAGCGTAACTCCTATCTGAACGAGTGGGGCGATAAGCAGGGCCCGTACCTGTATATCATCGTGGCAACCGGCAATATCTACGAGGATATCATCCAGGCCAAGGCCGGCGCCAAGCAGGGTGCCGACATCATCGCCGTCATCCGTACCACCGGCCAGTCCCTGCTGGACTACGTGCCTTACGGCGCCACCACCGAGGGCTTCGGCGGCACCTACGCCACCCAGGAGAATTTCCGCCTGATGCGCGCCGCCCTGGACGAAGTGGGCGAAGAGCAGCACCGCTACATCCGCCTGTGCAACTACTGCTCCGGCCTGTGCATGCCCGAGATCGCCGCCATGGGCGCTCTGGAGCGTCTGGACGTCATGCTGAACGACGCTCTGTACGGCATCCTGTTCCGCGATATCAACATGCAGCGTACCATCGTTGACCAGTACTTCTCCCGCGTCATCAACGGCTACGCCGGCGTTATCATCAACACCGGTGAGGATAACTACCTGACCACCGATGACGCCATCACTGCCGCCCACACCGTGCTGGCTTCTCAGTTCCTGAACGAAGCCTTCGCCAAGGACGCCGGTATGCGCGAGGAGCAGATGGGTCTGGGCCACGCCTTCGAGATGGATCCCGCTGTGGAAAACACCTTCCTGTATGAGCTGGCGCAGGCACAGATGGCCCGCGAGATCTTCCCCAATGCGCCTCTGAAGTACATGCCTCCCACCAAGTTCATGACCGGCAACATCTTCCGCGGTCATATCCAGGACGCCCTGTTCAACATGGTGACCATCCTGACCAACCAGCGCCTGTGCCTGCTGGGCATGATGACCGAGGCTATCCACACTCCGTTTATGTCCGACCGTGCTCTGTCCATCGAGAACGCCCAGTACATTTTCCGTACCATGAAGGATCTGGGCGACGAGCTGACCTACAAAGAGAACGGCATCATCCGCAACCGCGCCAACGAGGTGCTGGTGAAGGCCACCGATCTGCTGAAGGAGATCGAGAAGCTGGGCCTGTTCACCACCATCGAGAAGGGCATCTTCGCCGATGTCAAGCGTCCCAAGGACGGCGGCAAGGGTCTGGCCGGTGTTGTGGTCAAGGACGACAAGTACTTCAATCCCTTCATTGAAGCGATGAAAGGTAAGGTGGGAGCATGAGCAGCGGACTGTACAATACCCATAAGATCGATTTCGATACCACGCTGGATCTGACCCGTCTGAAGCCCTACGGCGACACCATGAACGACGGTAAGGTGCAGACCAGCTTTACCCTGCCCATCAAGGATGACGAGCGCGGCGAAGAGGCCGCCCGTCAGATCGCCAAGAAGATGGGTCTGGAAGAGCCCAATGTGGCCTATCACGCCGCGCTGGACAAGGAATTCACCTTCTATGTGGTCTACGGCAGCTGTGTCCACTCCGTCAACTACGAGGATATCCACGTCATCACCGTCGAGTCCGACGTGATGAGCATGGAGGACACCAACGACTATATCCGTGAGCACATCGGCCGCAAGGTCGTGATGGTGGGCGCTTCCACCGGCACCGACGCCCATACCGTGGGCATCGACGCCATCATGAACCGCAAGGGCTTTGCCGGTCACTACGGTCTGGAGCGCTATGAGATGATCGAGGCCTATAACCTGGGCTCTCAGGTCCCTAATGAGGAGTTCATCAAGAAGGCACTGGAGCTGAAGGCCGACGTGCTGCTGGTCTCCCAGACCGTCACCCAGAAGGATGTTCATATCCAGAATCTGACCAACCTCATCGAACTGTTGGAGGCCGAGGGCCTGCGTGATAAGTTCGTGGTCTGCTGCGGCGGCCCCCGTATCACTCATGAGCTGGCCAAAGAGCTGGGCTTTGACGCTGGTTTCGGCGCCGGCAAGTACGCCGACGACGTAGCTTCCTTCGCCGTGACCGAAATGGTCAAGCGCGGCATGAAGTAAAACGCAAACAGCGCCACTGGACCCGCTGCACCGGCGATGGCTCAGTGGCCGCTGTTATAAAATGTAGGAGGAACAGAAATGGCAAAGAAACCTGTACTGACTGCCGCTGAGGCAGCAAAAATGATCCCCGACGGCGCCACCATTATGTGCGGCGGCTTCCTGGCCTGCGGCCAGGCCCGCGCCATTGTCAAGGAGCTGGTCAAGCTGGGTACCAAGGATCTGACCCTGATCGCCAACGATATGGGCCGCGCTGTTGGCCCCATGGGCGAAGAGTTCTTCGGCATTGCCGAGCTGATCCATAACCACCAGGTCAAGCGCGTCATCGCCACTCACGTGGGCATGACCCCCGAGGTGGGCCAGCAGAATACCGAGGGCACTCTGGAAGTCAACCTGCTGCCCCAGGGCACCCTGGCTGAGTGCATCCGCGCCGGCGGCGCCGGTCTGGGCGGCGTGCTGACCCCCGTGGGCATCGACACGCTGGTGGAGGAGTCCCCCCTGTGCCTGGGCCGCCAGACCATCGACGGTAAGGACTACCTGCTGATGAAGCCCGTCCACGCCGACTTCGCCCTGCTGGGCGCCTACAAGTGCGACGAGTACGGCAACTGCTGGTACAAGGGCACCATGCGCAACTTCAACGTTGTCATGGCCACCGCCGCCGACACCGTCATCGCCGAGTGCGAGTATATCGTCCCCGTGGGCGAGATCGAGCCTGAAAACGTTCATACCTACGGCATGTGCGTGGATTACATCGTGGAAGGAGACAGAAAGTAATGGAAAAGTCCGAGATCAAAGGCTTTATCGCCAAGCGCTGCGCAAAAGAACTGAAGGACGGCGATGTCGTCAACCTGGGTATCGGCCTGCCCACCATGATCCCCAACTATCTGCCCGAGGGCGTTGAGCTGATCATCCACGCCGAGCTGGGCATCGTCTCCGCCGGCAAGTCCCCCAAAGAGGGCGACGCCAACTACGATCCCTACCACGTGGTAGACGCCGGTGGTTCACCCTCCTCCGTGGCTTTCGGCGGCGGCTTCATTGACTCCGCCTCCAACTTCGGCCTGATCCGCGGCGGCCATGTGGACGCCTGCTTCCTGGGCGCTCTGGAAGTGGACCAGGAGGGCAACCTGGCCAACTGGATCATCCCCGGCAAGAAGATGCCCGGCATGGGCGGCGCCATGGATCTGTGCGTCGGCGCCAAGAAGTGCATCGTCTGCATGGAGCACACCGCCAAGGGCAACCCCAAGATCTTCGAGAAGTGCCGCCTGCCCCTGACCGCCTCCCACTGCGTCAACAAGATCATCACCGAGATGTGCGTCATGGAAGTCACCGACAAGGGCCTGGTCATGACCGAGATCAACCCCGAGTTCACCGTGGATGACGTCAAGGCCGCTACCGCCTGCCCCATCATCGTGGCCGAGGATCTCAAGAGCATGATCGACTAACGAACATCAAGCAAAAAAAGAAAGCCCTTGCGGGCTTTCTTTTTTTGCTTTGCTATGAGATACCGCGATCCCTTATACCTCCGGAGCCACCAATTTCCCCGTGCGCTCCTCGATGGGTACGTAGTGATCCTTGATGGTCACGGCGCGATAGGCCGGACGCATGATCCGGTGGCAGGTGATGACCTCCTCCATCCGGTTGGCGCACCAGCCTGCAATACGGGCCGAGGCGAACAGCGGCGTAAACACATCCTCGGGGATCCCCAGCATGGTGTACACAAGACCGGAATACATATCCACATTGGCGCACATGGGCGTGTCGCTGCGGCGGCGCTCCTGCACCAGCGGAATGCCCAGCTCCTCCACCTTCTGCAGCAGGGCGAAGTCGTCGGCATAGCCCTTGATCTCCGCCATGTGCTGGGCGTACCGCTTCAGCAGCACGGCGCGGGGATCGGAAATGGTGTATACCGCGTGGCCCAGACCGTAGATCTTGCCGGATCTGTCACCGGCGTCGCCGTCCAGGATCTTGTTCAGATAGTCTCGGATCGACCCGTCGTCGTGGGGATCCACATTCTCCTTGATGTACTGGAACATCTCCATCACCTTGGCGTTGGCACCGCCGTGCAGCGGGCCCTTCAGGGAACCCACCGCGCCTGCGATGGCGCTGTAGGTATCCGTTCCGCTGGAGGACATGGCGCGGCACACAAAGGTGGAGTTGTTGCCGCCGCCGTGCTCGGCATGCACCATCAGCATCATGTCCAGCAGGTGCGCCTCCTCCTCGGTGTACTGCTTGTTGGGCCGGATCATCCGCAAAAAGTTCTCCGCCGTGGACAGCTCATCCTCCGGAAAATGGATGTGCAGGGAATCCCCCTGGAAATAGTGCCGCTTTACCGCGTAGGCGTTGGCCACGATAGAAGGGAAGCAGCCCACCAGCTTGATGGATTGCAGCAGCATATTCTCAATGGACGTGTCGTCCGGATTGTCGTCATAGGAGTACAGCGCCAGCACGCTGCGGGCCAGCTTGTTCATAATGTTCCGGCTGGGATGCCGCATGATCATGTCCTCGGTAAAGCCCTCCGGCAGCTTGCGGGCGCGCTTCATGATCTCGTTGAAGTACTTCAGCTCCGTTTTGGAGGGCAGATACCCCAACAGCAGCAGATACGCCACCTCCTCAAAGCCGAAGGTGCCCGCCTTGCGGTGCGCCTCCACGATCTCGTTGAGCTCGATGCCGCGGTAATACAGCTGGCCCGGCTTGGGGATCCGCTGACCATCCTGAATGAAATAGCCCTGCACGCTGCCCACCTTGGACACGCCTGCCAGCACGCCGGTGCCGTCGTTGTTGCGCAGCCCCCGCTTTACGTCGCCGCGGTAATACTCTTCGCTGATGTCATATTCACTCCGGATCAGCTGACTCAGTGAACCCGCAAATTTCTCCAAAGTTCCACTGCTGTTGCTCATGACACGATCTCCTTTCCCTATCGCCCCGACGGGGCCTATCCTGAAATCCGCTCTCATTATACTGCAGCGAAATTCGTTTTGCAAGTGTATAATTTTTAACATTCATTTTCAAGCTCTGTAAAGCGTAAAATTATCGTGAAAATTAAAAAAATGCATGTCAAGCAATAAAGACTTGCACAACATGCGGTTGCATCGGTTTGATAAAGGACGATGCCCACATCGCCCCGCCGGTATAGGGACAGCGTTCCGTAAACGGCAGCGGGGGCGGACAAATCTGTCCGCCCCCGCATTGCTATGCGTGTTACTTCAACCGCTTGTCGCACTTCTTGCTCAGCCACGTTCCCAGACTCTGGAACAGCTGCACCAGCAGGATCAGCAGCACCACCGCCGCCAGCATCACCAGATACTTGTAGCGGTAATAGCCGTAGTCGATGGCGATCTTGCCCAGACCGCCGCCGCCGATGATGCCGCTCATGGCGGAGTAACCCAAAATGGTGGTCAGTGCGATGGTCACGTTCTGGATCAGAGACGGCACGCTCTCAGGGATCATCACCTTGCAGATGATCTGCATGGGCGTGGCGCCCATGCTCTGGGCGGCCTCGATGATGTTGCCGTCCACCTCGCGGAGACTGCTCTCCACCAGCCGCGCCACAAAGGGGAAGGCCGCGGCCACCAGCGGCACGATGGTGGCGGTGGTGCCCACCGCCGTGCCGATCAGCAGGCGGGACAGGGGGAACACCATGATCATCAAAATCAGGAAGGGGATCGAGCGCAGCAGGTTGATGACCACATTCAACACCTGCATCAGCCAGCGGGGCAGGGGCAGCACACCGCCCTTTTCGCCCACTACCAGCAGCACGCCCAGCGGCAGCCCGATCACCAGCGCCAGCGCCGTGCTGAGCACCGTCATATAGAACGTCTCCCAGATGGCGTAGGGCAGGGAAGGCAGCACCGTCAACAGATCCTGCACAGATTGTTCGCTGAAAATATTACTGTACATCGTGTGCCACCTCCTCTACCTGTACATTGGCGATGTTCTGGATAAAGGCCACCGCCCGCTCAAAATGCGCACTGGGAATGCCCAGCATCATGCTGCCGTATACCTCTTCGGAAAGGCTCTGGGTGCTGGCGGAGATGACGTTGCAGAAGATGCCTTCCTCTGCCGCCAGCCGCGCCACCATGGGAATACTGGTGGTCTTGCTGTCCTTGAACACCAGCCGCACCAGCCGCTCCCCAGCGGGGTCGTATACCTGGGCGTCGGCGCCGCCGGGGAATACCAGCCGCCGTCCCGCGGCGGACTTGGGGGCGGCAAACACCGTGCCCACCAGTCCGGATTCCGCCACCACGCCGCCGTCCAGAATGGCCACATGGCTGCAGATCTCCTTTACCACGCTCATCTGGTGGGTGATGATGACCACCGTGATGCCCAGCTTTTTGTTGATATCGCGGATCAGCTCCAGGATCTGCCGCGTGGTGTTGGGGTCCAGCGCGCTGGTGGCCTCGTCGCACAGCAGTACCTTCGGATCGGTGGCCAGGGCGCGGGCGATGGCCACGCGCTGCTGCTGTCCGCCGGACAGCTGGGCGGGATAGGCGTCCGCCTTGTCCGGCAGCCCCACCAGCTCCAGCAGCTCATGGGCCCGCTTTTCAGCCTCCGCCTTCTTCATGCCCACCAGCTCCATGGGGAAGCATACGTTCCGCAGACAGGTGCGCTGCATCAAAAGGTTAAAGTGCTGAAAGATCATGGTGATGCCGCGCCGCGCCTCGCGCAGCTGGGCGGGGGTCATGGTGTCCAGCCGCTGGCCGTTCACCACGATCTCGCCGCTGGTGGGACGCTCCAGCAGGTTGATGCACCGCACCAGCGTGCTCTTTCCGGCGCCGGACATACCGATGATGCCGTAAATGTCCCCGTCTTCAATGGTCAGGGAGACGTCCTTGAGCGCGTCTACCCCTCCGGCAGTGCCGGAATCAAACGTCTTGCTGACGTGTTTCAGTTCGATCATGGACGTCTCCCTCCTTGTGCCTTAGTTGCCCTTCAAAGCGTCCAGCGTGGTCTGCTTGCCGCCATACAGGCCCATGGGCTCCACATGGATGGCGCTGACAGACACGATGTGGGTGCCGTTCTGGGCGTTGAAGTCCTCCAGATAGGGCAGGTGCTGGAAGTAGTTGGCGTCCACGGTGCCGTCGTCCACCACGGTGTTGGGCACAACGTAGTCATTGTACACTTGGATGTCCAGCGTGATGCCCTTGGCGGCCAGGATCTCCTTGGCGACCTCCAGGATCTCCGCGTGGGGCGTGGGGGAGGCGGCCACAGTGATGGTCTCGCCATTCAGGGCGTCATAGTCCACGGCGGCGTCATAGCCATCGGTGGGATTCTCCACCACGGATACCACGGAGCCGCTGTACTTCTCGGTGATGAAATCCACCACCTGCTGGCTCTCCAGCGCGGCCTTCAGGGCCAGGGTCTTGGGGGCGGTCTCGTTGCCCTCCTTCACCGTCAGGATGTTGGCGTAAGCGGAAGCGCTGCCCTCGATCAGCAGGGAGTCGTTCACAGGATTCAGTCCCGCGTTGATAGCGTAGTTGCTGTTGATCACGGCGTAGTCCACGTCGGGCAGCTGGTTGGGCAGCTGGGCGGCCTCCGCCTCCACGATCTCCACATTGTACGGATTCTCCACGATGTCGTTCTTGGTGGCGGTGATGCCTGCGCCGTCCGCCAGCTTGATGATGCCGTTCTCCTGCAGCAGCAGCAGGGCGCGGGCCTCGTTGGTGGTGTCGTTGGGCACGCCGATCTTGATGGCGGTCTTCTCGCCGTCACCGGCAGCATTGCTGCCGCCGCCGCAGGCGGTCAGGCTCAGGGTCAGGACCAGCGCCAGTGCCAGCGCGGCCAGCTTCACGAAGTAGTTGTGCTTTTTCATGATGTTTGTCTCCTTTTTTCATCAATTGGATTTACGGGTGAAGAACAAAAATAAAACGGTGGCAGGTCAATCGACCTTCCACCGTTCATGACTGTTGTTCATCCTGCTTCAGCAGGACGCCATACCGTCTGGGAAAATCAGTTGACCAATGTGAGCGCGACGAAACATGCACATGCTGCACATGCACATCTCCATAGACATCATCATCACGGCGCTCAGCTTCTTCATCACTGATTTTCTCCTTTCCTCGGTTCTCATGGCGTGTCCGCCTTGGATGGTGGCATGGTAACGCTTTCGGCGTCATTTGTCAACCCCCATTTTCACATTCCGGCCATTTGCCAGAAAATGCGACAGACTTCACCTACCGTTTTTGTATGTTTCGCCACAAGAGAAGCGGTCGAAATAATGACGGCTTCTGCCAGCCATTGCCTGGCGGCATGGCATAAAAAGGTGAAGGCTGCACCCATCTGCGTGTAGGGGAGGGGCTCTGCCCCTCCCACCGGTACAATGAAAGGGCGGGGTAGAACCCCGCCCCTACGCGCAATATCAGATTCTTATGCCACTCTCTTCAAAAACCTTCTCAAAAACCATACCGCCATCACGGCACACACAGCCTCGGAGATCACCGGCGCGTACCAGATGGCGCTGCCGCCGATGGCAAAGGCCAACACCACCAGCGCCGTGGCCTGGAACACCAGTCCCCGCCCCACAGAGATGCAGATGGCCCCCACAGGCCGCTCCACCGCCGTCAGGAAGCCGCCCATCAGAATGTTGGCCCCCAGCAGCAGATAGCATAGCCCGTACCGCCGCAGCGCACCCGCGGCGTCCGCCACCAGCGCGGGATTCTCGTCTCCCAGGAAAATGCCGGCGACCTGCGGCGCAAACAGCATTACGCCCGCGCAGATGACCGCCGTCATGATTCCCACCGCCGTAAAGCCGTACCGCAGCAGCTTCCGATACCCCGCCGCGTCCTCCTTGCCGTAGTGGAAGCTCACCAGCGGCTGGCTGCCCTGAGAGATGCCCAGCATGGTGTTGACGATCAGCGTGTTCACATAGGCGATGATGGTGTAGCACACCAGCCCGTCGTCCCCCAGACACCGCAGGATGATCCGGTTGAACAAAAAGATCATCACGCCGTTGCACAGCTCCGTCACCCCGTCCGCCACGCCGATGGGGAGGAGGCGCTTGTAGATGTGCCAATCCATTTTGAACTTCACAAAGTGGAACGTATTATGTCCCCGCAGAAAGTGCCGCAGATAGATCGCACAGGTCAGCAGTTGGGAAAGCCCCGTGGCAAACGCCGCGCCCCACACGCCCCAGTCCAGCAGAAAGATCGCCACATAGTCCAGTACGCAGTTGGTCAGGCATCCGGTGATCACCGTCAGAATCGCCAGCCGGGGATAGCCGTCCGTCTTGATCAGCACCTCCATATTATAGGAGACGATGAAGCACAGCGCGAAGGGCGCCAGCCCCCGCAGATAGTCGATGGTGTATTGGTACGTGACGCCCTTGGCCCCCAGCAGCACGGCAAAGGGCTCCAAAAACACCAGCACCAGCGCCGTGATGACCAACCCCACGCACGTCAGCAGCACCGTGTTCTGGGAAAACAGGCTGTTGGCCTTTTCCCCCTGTCCCTGTCCTAAGTAGATGGCGATGATGGTACTGGTGCCCACCGCGAAGATGATGCCGATGGAAAACAGCACATTGGTGAACGGCACCGCCAGATTCACCGCCGCCATGGCGTATTCGCCCACGCCCTTGGCCACCATCAGCCCATCCACAATGGAATACAGGCTGAACACCATCAGCGATGCCACCGTGGCGGCCACAAAATGGAAAAACTGCGATACAAGACTGCGCTCATTGAGCATTTTAGATCGTACTCCTCACTTTCTGCCCTCAGCTTACAAAAGGGTATTTTTTCTATTTTAACGAAAAAAGTGTCCCCTGTCAAATACTGTTTCCGTTAAGATGCCCTTTTCCGGAATTTTCCTGTAGAAATATTAACAAAGCTTGTCAAACTACCCCTTTCTGTGTATACTAAATAAAGTATGTATAAGCTTAAGATGTAATGTGGGGGATTTCGGGCATGGGCATTGCGGATATCATATCGCTGCTGGGCGGCATCGCGCTGTTTCTGTACGGCATGGCCGTCATGGGCGACAATCTGAAAAAGGTGGCCGGCAGCAAATTGGAGCTGGTGCTCTATAAGCTGTCGGGCACGCCGGTAAAGGGTGTGCTGCTGGGCACCGGCGTCACCGCCGTCATCCAGTCCTCCTCCGCCACCTCCGTCATGGTGGTGGGCTTTGTCAACTCCGGCATGATGAAGGTGCGCCAGGCCATCGGCGTCATCATGGGCGCCATCCTGGGCACCAGCGTCACCGGCTGGATCCTGTGTCTCAACAGTATCTCCGGCGGCAGCGGCTGGGTGGACCTGCTGTCCACCGCCACGCTGACGGGCCTGTTCGCCATCGTGGGCATCCTCCTGCGCATGGCCAAAGGCAAGCCTGACCGCAAGCATCTGGGCAACATCCTGCTGGGCTTCGCCGTGCTGATGTACGGCATGACCGCCATGTCCTCCGCCGTGGCCCCCCTGAAGGAGAGCCAGGCGTTTATCGACATTCTCACCAGGTTCTCCAACCCTCTGCTGGGTATTCTGGTGGGTGTTGTCTTCACCAGCATCCTGCAAAGCGCCAGCGCCGCCGTGGGTATCCTGCAGGTGCTCTCCGGCACCGGCGCCATTACCTTTGAGATCGCCCTGCCCATCACCATGGGCATCGCCATCGGCGCCGCCGTCCCCGTGCTGCTGTCGGCTCTGGGCGCCAATATCAGCGGTAAGCGCACCGCCTTTGTGTATCTGCTCATCGACGTGCTGGGCGTGGTCATCTGGGCGACGCTCTTCTACGCCGCCAATGCCATCTTCCACTTTACCTTCCTCACCACGGTCATGACCACCGTTACCGTGGCGCTGATGAACACCCTCTTCCGCCTGGCCACCGTGGTGGTGCTGACCCCCGCCATCCCCCTGATGGAAAAGCTGGTGGTCTGGCTCATCCCCGACAAAGGCGGCGAGCTGGTGGCCCAGCACGATATGGACCGTCTGGAGGAGCGTTTCCTCCAGCACCCCACCCTTGCCATCGAGCAGAGCCGCCTGGTCACCAACTCCATGGCCGGCCACGCCCGGGACAACCTGCTGCGGGCCATGCATCTGCGGCAGGAGTATACCGACCGCGGCTATGACCAGGTGGAGGAAAACGAAGAGCTCATCGACCGTTACGAGGACAAGCTGGGCACCTACCTCATGAAGCTGACCGCCCGCTCCATGTCCCCCGAGCAGACGGAGGAGACCGCCAAATACCTCCACACCATCTCCGACTTCGAGCGTATCTCCGACCACGCCTGCAACGTGGCCGACGTCTGCCAGGAGATCGACGAGAAGAAGATCGAATTCTCCCCCAGCGCCCTTCACGAGCTGGAGGTGCTGGAGGCCGCCGTCACCGAGATCCTCGCCATCTCCATCGACGCCTTTACCGACGGCAACCTGCAATTGGCCACCCGCGTAGAGCCGCTGGAGGAGATCATCGACGGCCTGTGCGACGAGATGAAATCCCACCACGTGGACCGTCTCCAGCAGGGCGTCTGCACGCTGAATCAGGGCTTCGTCTTCAACGACCTCCTGACCAATTACGAGCGCGTGGCCGACCACTGCTCCAATATCGCCGTCGCCGTGATCGAGGTGGAGAGCGACAGCTTCGACACCCACGAATACCTCAACAGCGTCAAGGCCATGAAGGACGCCTCCTTCGCCCGCTATTACGACGAATACAAGAAAAAATATTCCTTCGAGGGGGATGCATGATGAAAGCCTTTGTGATGGACGCCTTTTCCACCCAACTGTTCGGCGGTAATCAGGCGGGCGTGGCCCTGCCGGACCGCCCGCTGAGCGACGATACCATGCGGCAGATCGCCGCCGAGTTCAAGCACTCCGAAACCGCCTTTGTTACCGTCAATAACGATGGCAGCGTCACCCTCCGCTACTTCACCCCCGCCGGAGAGGTGGAGCTGTGCGGCCACGCCACCATCGCCTCCTTCGCCCTGCTGCGGCAGGAGGGCCTCCTTGACGACGGCAGCCACATCGCCCATACCAAAGCCGCCGACCTGAATATTGAGGTCTCCGGCGGCGCCGTGTGGATGGATATGGCCCCGCCCCAGCTTCTCCGCAAGCTGACGGAAGCGGAGTGGCCGGAGCTCTACGCCGCCTACGGCCTGACGCCGGACGACCGCCCCGACGGCCTGACGCCCTGGATCGTCTCCACCGGCCTTGCCGATATCATGCTGCCCGTGGCGGATCACGATACCCTGATGCGGGCCGTCCAGAACGAAGCGGCGGTCACGGCGCTGTCCCGCCGCTATGATGTCACCGGCGTCCACATGTTCTGCCTGGGCGGCGACGCCTGCACCGCATATTGCAGCAACTACGCCCCCCTCTACGACATCCCTGAGGAGTGCGCCACCGGCACCAGCAACGGTGCCCTGACCTACTACCTCTATCAGCACGGCCTGGTGAAAGCGGGGGAGGAGAACACGTTCCTCCAGGGCGAGCATATGCACCGCCCCTCCCAGATCCGCAGCCGCCTCTATGATACGGACGGCGCGGTGAACGTCCGCATCGGCGGCGCCGCCGTCATGAGCATGTCCTGTGAGATCAAGCTGTAAAAAAAGAACCCGTATGACCGCGGTCATACGGGTTCTTTGCGCTTAGTTCCAATGCTTCAGCGTGGACAGATAGCCGTCGAACTGCGCCCTGCGCACCTCGTCCGCCGCCCCGTCCGGATTGGGCATGTGAGCCACCAGAAAGTCCAGCAGCGACGCCTTGTCGGCATAGGCAAACGCCCCGTCGGCATAGCACCATTTGCAGTAGTCCTCGTTGAACGTCCCATCCGTCTCGCGGCTGAGGGTGCCATCCTCCAGCGGCATCCCGCAGCACTGGCACACCAGCGTCCGCGGCGACCCCAGCAGCGTGTTGATGGACACGTCAAATTCCTTTGACAGCAGCTTCAGCGTCTCAATGTTCGGCGTCGTTTCGCCCTGCTCCCAGCGGGATACGGCCTGCCGCGTTACATGCAGCTGCTCCGCCAACTCGTTCTGGGACATGCCCCGCTCGCTCCGCAGCGTAAAAATGATCTCTTTCGTCTCCATTATTTCGCCTCCTTGTTCATGGGGCTATCCTATCACACGCGGCGGCCTTTGCCAAGCAACCGTCTGTTGCCCCCGTCACTCCGCCTTCGGCTTGTCCGTCTTGTACGCGAAGATCACGCCCACCGTGATCAGCACCGCGCCGATGATGCTCATGACCGAGATGGGCTCCCCCAGCAGCAGCCATCCCACAAACACCGTCACAAAGGGACTGGCGTACAGATAGTTGTTGGTCACCACCACGCCCAGCGCCTTGAACGCGATGTTCCAGATGGCAAAGCAAACCGCGTTGCCCATCACGCCCAGAAACAGCCAGCTGATCAGCACCTTCGGCTGGGTAAACAGCGGCGTCAGCTCCGGCATGCCGTCCGTCAGCAGCATCAGCGGCACCGCCGTGATAAACGCCCACAGGAATACCCGCCGCGTCACGATGAAGTTGTCGTACTGCTCCGTATACTTCTTGATCAGAATGGAGTAGATCGCCCACATCAGCGCCGCCGCCAGCGCCAGCAGGTCGCCCACGGGACTCAGGTGAAAGGACATCTGCCCGTTCAGCACCACCAGCACCACGCCCGCGATGGCGATCACCGCGCCGATGTACACATACTTGCCCAGCCGCTCGTTGCTGCGGCTGAACAGCTGCGCCAGCAGCACCGTCAGAATGGGGCTCATAGCCACCAGGATGCTGACGTTGGCCGCATAGGTGTGGTCCAGCGCCGTGTTCTGCAGATAGAAGTAAAAGCTGCCGCCGGTGATGCCAATCAGAATGAACATCAGCTCATCCTTCCAGGGCAGTTTCAGCGTCCTGGGCCGCAGCACCCACAGCGTCACATACGCCAGCCCCATCCGCAGAGGGATGATCTGAATAGGTGTAAAATCTACCAGCAGATTCTTGGTCAGCACAAAGCAGCTGCCCCACACTAAAATGGTGATGATGGCGAAGATATGCCCCATCACTTTTGACTTTTCCATGGAAAACGCCTCCTGCCAAATTTTTTCGCAACATATCTATTATAGGGGAGCAGCGGGGGAAAATCCAGAGCAAAATACAAATTTCCCCAAAAAAATCCCCCCGAAAACGCGGTTGCCCTTTCTCGGGAAACATGGTATCATGGGATAGGAACAATTTCCGTGAGGAGGAATCAAAACATGCAGCATGCAACACTGGTGGTCATGGCGGCGGGCATGGGCTCCCGCTACGGCGGCAACAAGCAGGTGGACGGCGTCGGCCCCCACGGCGAGATCCTCATGAACTACGGCATCTACGACGCCGCCCGTGCCGGTTTCGATAAAGTGGTCTTCGTCATCAAGCCGGAGATCCGCGACCTGATCCACCGCCTGGCCGGCGACGCGCTGGACACCCTGCGCACCCCCGACGGCCGCAAGGTGGAATTCTGCTACGCCGAACAGACCTTCGACTCCGTGCCGGACTTCTACCACATTCCCGAAGGCCGCACCAAGCCCTTCGGCACCGCCCACGCGGTGCTGTGTACCCGCCCCTATATCCACGAGCCCTTCTGCGTCATCAACGCCGACGACTACTACGGCGTGGACGCCTACCGCACCATGTATGAGGCGCTTCAGAATTTGCCGGAGCGGGGCAAGGCCGTCATGGTGGGCTATCTTCTGAAAAACACCGTCAGCAAATACGGCGCCGTCACCCGCGGCGTCTGCCGCACGGAAAACGGTCAGCTGACTGATATCCGCGAGACCATGAAGATCCAGCTGTTCCCCGACGGCACCATTGCCGACATGGCCGACGGTACCCGCCATGACCTGGACGGCGACAGCGTGGTGTCCATGAACTTCTGGGGCTTTTCCCCCGCCATCTACGAGGATATGGAGCAGTATTTCCACGATTTCCTCCGCCATGTGGGGGACGACATCAAGGCCGAGTGCCTCCTGCCCGCCATGGTGGGCGACCTGATGGACAAGGGACAATTGACCGTCTCCGTCCTGTCCTCCGCCGACCAGTGGTTTGGCATGACCTACCACGAAGACCGTCCCCGCGTAGCAGCCGCTCTCCAGAAGCTCCACGACGCGGGGATCTATCCCGACAAGCTGGCGTAAAATATTTCGCGCTCCAGCGCGCTATGTATTGTGCTGATTTGCGGCTGCATACCACACGTTCACGTGGGCTGCCTTTTTGGTCACTTTTGGGACAGCGGCCAAAAGTGACCCGTGCCCGAAGGTACGGAATACCTCGATACAACAACAGGGCCGCGGAGCTTCCACTCCGCGGCCCTGTCCGCAATACCCGATGGTTTCCCCCTGCCGTCAGCGGCAGTTGGTGGTGTCCTTGGCGTTCTTGTTGTTCTTGGTGTTGGTGTTCTGGGTGTTATTCTGGGTATTCTGGGCGTTCTGTGCGTTCTGCGCGTCCTTGGTGTTCTTGTAATTCTTGTTTTCCATAAGTTCGCACCTCCTTTTTTTGTGCAAGGCTATCATTTCCCGTCCAAACGCCCCTTATGCATGAAAAAAAGAGAAGGAACATAAAAATTTCAGTTGACAAACCGGCAGGGAACAGGTATAATACTTCTGCAAAACAAAGAAGGTCGGTGCATCCGCCTCACCTCCCGCCATTGGTAAAGAGGTCAACAGCGAAGCTCTACGAAAGCCCCTATGCGGCTTTTCGATGTTGCGCGGATGCAGGCTGCATTCGCGTTTTATTTTTGATTGGAGGTGCTTGTAGTATTAGCAAGGTAGTGCATCAACTGAACGAGGACATCAACGATCGCGAGATCCGTCTCATCGGCGAAAATGGCGAGCAGATGGGCATCGTGTCGTCTGACGAAGCGCTGCACATCGCAGAGGAGCGCGGCCTTGATCTGGTCAAGATCTCGCCCCAGGCTGTCCCCCCCGTATGCAAACTCATGAACTATGGCAAGTATCGCTTTGAGCAGAGCAAGCGCGAAAAAGAGGCCCGTAAAAACCAGCATGTGGTGGAGATCAAGGAGATCCGCATGTCCCCCGGCATCGACGTGGGCGACTTCAATACCAAGCTGAAAAACGCCCAGAAATTCCTGTCTGACGGCAACCGTGTCAAGGTCTCCGTCCGCTTCCGCGGCCGCGAGATGGCCCATACCGAGATCGGCCGCGACCTGCTGACCAAGTTCGCCGAGCAGTGCGGCGAGGTGGCCACCATGGAAAAATCCGCCAAGATGGAAGGCCGCAACATGTCCATTTTCCTGGCTCCCAAGGCCGGTAAATAAAATTTGTATTCTTTTGTGACCACGCAATAGTAGGAAGGAGAAACAACTATGCCTAAACTGAAGACCCATAGCGGCGCAAAGAAGCGCTTCAATCTGACGAAATCCGGCAAGGTCAAGAGAGCTCACGCGTTCAAGAGCCACATCCTGACCAAGAAGGACACTAAGCGCGGCCGTCGTCTGCGCACCGGCACCTACGCCGACTGCACCAACGAGGCGACCATCCGCAAGATGATCCCTTACAAATAAGAGACGGAATCGTTAGAAATAGGAGGCTAATTAGATATGGCACGTGTTAAAGGCGCAATGATGACGCGCAAGAGAAGAAATAAGATGCTCAAGCTGGCCAAGGGCTATTGGGGCGCCAAGTCCAAGCACTTCAAGATGGCCAACGAGCAGGTCATGAAGTCCCTGACCTACGCTTACGTAGGCCGCCGCCTGAAGAAGCGGGATTTCCGTCAGCTGTGGATCACCCGCATCTCCGCCGCCTGCAAGATCAACGGCATGAACTATTCCACCTTCATGCACGGTCTGAAGCTGGCCGGTGTCCAGATCAACCGCAAGATGCTGTCCGAGATGGCCATCAACGACGCCGTGGCGTTCACCGCCCTGTGCGACATGGCCAAGGCCAAGCTGGCGTAACAGAACATAAAAAATCACCTGCCATAAGGCAGGTGATTTTTTTGCTGCTATTTGACCTGTCCGGCAAGCCTTCCGCTGCTCCATGCCCACTGCAGATTATACCCGCCGCAGTCGCCGTCGATGTCCAGCACCTCGCCGCAGGCGTAAAACCCGGGCGTTAGACGGCTCTCCATGGTGCGGGGATCGAATTCATCGCACCGCAGGCCGCCCGCCGTCACCTGTGCCTGGTCAAACCCGCACACGCCGGTGACTGGCAGAGCAAAGCCCTTTGCCTGCGCCGCGATCCGCTGCAATTCCGCGTCGTCCAGTCCGGCGGCCCGCTGGTTGGTGAACCCCGCCGCCTTGCACACCATCTGGCCAAGGCGGCTGTGGAGCGCGCCGGTCAGCAGCGTGCCCGCCTCGCGGTCTCCCGCGCTGGTGCGCCGCTGCCGCAGCCAGTCCAGCGCCTCCCGCGGCTCCCAGTCGGGGAAAAAGTCCAGCACGCAGCACAGCGCTCCGCCCGCCGTCGCCGTAGCCCGTGAGAGATCAAAGATCGCCGGTCCGCTGACGCCGTATTCCGTAAACAGCACCTCGCCGCGGTTTTGCGCCACGGTCTCGCCGTCTCGGCGGAGGGTGATGCCGCACTCGGCCTTCACCCCCTTCAGGGCGCGGGGATAGGTGGGCTCCGTCTTGATCTGCACCAGGGAGGGGTACAGCGCCGTCCGGTGATGGCCCAGACTCTTGGCCAGCTGATAGCCGTCCATCACGCCGCCCACCTTGCCGCCTGCCGCGCCGCCCGCCGCCAGGATCACGCGGTCGGCGGTGAACTCCCCGCCGCTCTCCGTGCGGACGAGAAAGCTGTCGCCTTTTTTCCGGATGCCGGTCACCGGACAGGCGGTGTGCAGGTCGATTCCATGGTTTTCCAGGGCGAAGCGCAGCACGTCCAGCACGCTGCCCGCCATGTTGCTGAAAGGGTACACCCGCCCGCTGTCCTCCGCCACGGTGAGCAGCCCCAGACCGGCAAAGTATTGCAACGTGCTGCCCACGTCAAAGGCGGCCAGCGCGTGATCGCAAAACCCCTCGCCGCCGTGGTAGTGGGCGGGGGAGACGTGGTGGTTGGTCAGGTTGCACCGGCCGTTGCCGGTGGCCATCAGCTTGCGGCCCACCCTGGCCTGCCGCTCCAGCAGCGTCACCTGATGGCCGTTTTCCGCCGCCGTCAGCGCCGCCATCATGCCGGCGGCGCCGCCGCCGATCACCAGCACCCTCATGCCTGTCCCCCCAGCCGCTTGCGGGTCAGATAGCCCTCCAGCATCAGCGACGCCGCCACCGCGTCCACGGTCTTCTTCCGCTGCCTTCCGTTTTTACCGTTGCGGAACAGAATGGCGTGAGCCTCCACCGTGCTGCGCCGCTCGTCCCACAGGATGACGTTCAGCCCTGTGGCCTGCCGCAGCGTGTCGGCGTAGGCGGCGCACTTCTCCGCCCGGGGGCCCAGCGTGCCGTCCATATTCTTGGGATAGCCCAGCACCAGCTCCGTTACCCCGTACTCCTGCACCAGACGGCAGACCTCCGCCGTCACCACCTCCGCCTTGCGGCTGTCGATGACCGTGGAGTACCCCGCCAGCGTCCCCGTGGCGTCAGAGATCGCCACGCCGGTGTGGGCGTCGCCGTAGTCAATGGCCATGATCTTCATAAAAAAACCTCCTGACGGGGGGTGTTCCCACCCCATCGTACCGCGTTTATTCCTCTTCCCCCGCCGCTTCCCACGGCTGCATCACCGCCACGCACCGGTTGATGTTCTTTCCCAGCTCATAAAACTTCTTCTCATAGTCCGTCATCACGCCCACCGATCCGTCGGCGTGCAGGTCGCGGGTCACCTCCCGCAGCGCCCACCCATACTGGGGGATCTCCTCCACCGACCACTCAAACAGCTTGTCGTTGTCGGTCTTAAAGTGAATCTCGCCGCCCGCCTTCAATACCTTCCGGTACTGGTTCAGGAAGTTGTGGTGGGTCAGCCGCCGCTTGGCCTGATTGCTTTTCGGCCACGGATCGCAGAAGTTGATGTAGATCCGGTCGATCTCCTCCGGCGCGAACATATCCGGCAGCAGCGCCGCGTCCGCGTCGATGAACAGCACGTTCTTCAGTCCCGCGTCCCGCGCCCGTTCCATGGCCACCACCATGGCGTCCGGCACCTTCTCCACGGCGATCAGCAGCACGTCCGGCTCCGCCGCCGCCGTTCCGGCGGTGAACCGCCCCTTGCCGCAGCCCAGCTCCAGCCGAATCTCCCGTGCCTCCGGCATAAATTCCCGCCACCGGCCCCGCTGGGCAAAGGGATCCCGCACCAGCCACGCGCCGCAGGCCTCCATTCGGGGCGCCAGATTTTTCTTTTTTCTCATCCGCATGGAAATTTCCTCCAATGGTCAACATGATTCAGGTGCGACATTATACCATAAAAACCGTCCCGTTGCAAACAGGAAAACGCTCCGTCCCCCAAGCCGGAAAAACCCACCCTCAAAATGTGCAAATTCTCTCATTCACTTTTGTGGAATGTGCTAAAAAAGCGGAAACCACCCCCGATAGGGGTTGATAATTTTTAGACGAAGTACTATAATATAAGCTGTATGAGGAGCAATGTTTTCATTCCGTTAAAGCGGTAAGGAAACCCGCCCCGAAAAGGAAGAAGGAGGAGTTAACATGACGAATGTTCTGTTAGAGAAAAAGGGACACATTGCCATCGCAACCATCAACCGTCCCAAGGCGCTCAACGCGCTCAACAGCGACGTGCTCACCGACCTGGGCGAGCTGGTGGATATCGTCAACGCCGACAGTGAGATCCGCGCCCTGGTGCTGACCGGCAGCGGTGAAAAGGCCTTCGTGGCCGGTGCCGATATCGGCGAGATGAGCACCCTGACCCCCGAAGAGGGCGAGGCCTTCGGCAAGCACGGCAACGACGTGTTCCGCCGCATCGAGACCCTGCCCATCCCCACCATCGCCGCCATCAACGGCTTTGCCCTGGGCGGCGGCTGCGAGCTCAGCATGAGCTGCGACATCCGCATCTGCGCCGATACCGCCGTCTTCGGCCAGCCCGAGACGGGCCTGGGCATCACCCCCGGCTTCGGCGGCACCCAGCGTCTGGCCCGCCTGGTGGGCCCCGGCATGGCCAAGCAGCTGATCTACACCGCCAAGAATATCAAGGCGGACGAGGCCCTGCGCATCGGCCTGGTCAACGCCGTCTATCCCCTGGACGAGCTGATGGCCGCCGCTGAAAAGCTGGCCGAGACCATTGCCAAGAACGCCCCCATCGCCGTCCGCGCCTGCAAGAAGGCCATCAACGATGGTCTCGAGGTCAAGATGGACGACGCCATCGTCATCGAGGAAAAGCTCTTCGGCAGCTGCTTCAAGACCGCCGACCAGATCGAGGGCATGACCGCCTTCCTGGAAAAGCGCAAGCACGAGCCTTACCAGAACAAGTAAGCACCCCATTTTGTTAATTAACAGGCCTTGCCTGATGATTAAAGAACAATAATTATAGGAGGAAAACACATGAAAGTCGCAGTATTTGGCGCCGGTACGATGGGCAGCGGTATTGCCCAGGTTTTCGCAGCTAAGGGCCACACCGCTCTGATGTATGCTTCCAGCGTGGCAAGCGCTCAGCGTCATAAGGACAAGCTGGCTGCCTCTCTGAACAAGAAGGTCGCCAAGGGCAAGATGACTCAGGAAGCCGCTGACGATCTGATGAGCCGCGTCCTGGTGGAAGAGTTCGAAGCCGCCGCCGATGCCGACCTGGTCATCGAGTGCGTCGCTGAGAACATGGCCACCAAGAAGGAACTGCTGGGCCGTCTGGATGCCATCTGCAAGGAGGGCGCCATCTTCGCGTCCAACACTTCGTCTCTGTCCATCACCGAGATGGCTCAGGGTCTGAAGCACCCCCTGATCGGTATGCACTTCTTCAACCCCGTGCCCGCTATGAAGCTGGTCGAGGTCATCGCCGGCGGCAATACCCCCGCTGAGCTGGTGGACTACATCAAGAACCTGTCTGTCGAGATCGGCAAGACCCCCGTGGTGGTCAACGAGGCCCCCGGCTTCGTGGTCAACAAGATCCTGATCCCCTACTGCAACGAGGGCGTCTGCGTCCTGCAGGAGGGTGTCGCCTCTGCCGAGGATATCGACATCGCTATGCAGCTGGGCTGCAACCACCCCATGGGCCCCCTGCACCTGGGCGA
>CAKTMO010000019.1 GCA_934573935.1 uncultured Oscillospiraceae bacterium
GACAGCGTTTCCAATCAGCGCAAGCTCATTGAAAACTTTGTAGAGCGCAACCCGGATATTGAGGTCGTTTCCGAAAAGATCGACGATGGATACAGCGGCATCATCTTTGACCGCCCTGCGTTCAAGGAAATGATGCAGGATGTCACCGACGGCAACATCAACTGCGTCATCGTAAAAGACCTCTCCCGCTTAGGGCGCGAGTACATTGAAACTGGCCGGTATCTGCGCCGGGTATTCCCGGCCTATGGGGTGCGCTTCATTGCCATCACCGACAGCATCGACACCGCCCACGACAGCGGCGATGATCTAACCGTATCGGTCAAGAACATTATGAACGAAGCCTACTGCCGGGACATTTCCATCAAGACCCGTTCCTCTCTGGACGTGAAGCGGCGCAACGGCGATTTCGTCGGCGCGTTCCCGGTGTACGGCTACATGAAAGCCGAGGACAATAAAAACCTACTCGTCCCCGATCCCTACGCCGCCCGCGTTGTCTGCGACATCTTCCGTATGCGGCTGGAGGGCGCAAGCGCCTCCAAAATCGCATCGGAGCTGAACCGGCTGGGTATTCTCTCCCCGCTGGCTTACAAGAAGAACAACGACCTGCCCTACGCGAAAAAGGGCTATGCGGACAAGGCTGACTGCAAATGGTCGGCTAGCGAGCCAGATACAGGGCGAGAATGTAGTCCTCCCTCTCCTCCGCCATGGCGCGGCCAATCAGCTTGCCGAACTCCGGGTTCGTCCATGTACGATCCCGCTGCCCGAAGCGGCGGCGTTCCAAGGCGACGCCCAGTTCTTCGTTGTCCGGCAGCGCATAACGAGGCTGAGACATCTTATCGTGGAAAAATCGGATGGCGGAGAGATCGGTCTTGATGGTGCTAGCGGACTTGCCCTGCTCCTGCAAATAGAGAACATAGCTTACCAGATGCTTGCTGCTGATGTTCTCCAGCTTTTGGAGATGGTAGTGGACAGCGAGGTAGGCGCAGAACCGTTTGACCGCCTCATAGTAGCGGTCTTTCGTACGGAAGCTGCCCTGCCGGTTGTGCCGCGCCATCTTGTCCAACTGAGTAACGAGGGTGTGGTAAATACCTTTTGTGGTCATATAGAGAAAGCTCCTTATATTCAAAATTGTGTTCAGCTGGGCGCACTTCACCCATTGGCAAGGAGAGCCGTTTCCGGCGCATCTCCGCAAAACTGATAGACTGCCGCAGGCGGAAAGCCTTGGTGCTGTGTGTTTTTCGAGGTCTGCCCGTATGTCTGTCTCTCTTTACTTGTACCAGGTCAGTACGCTGCCACATGGGGCAAAGATGCCCTGCTCCGATAGAGCGGTGGCGGACACCAGGCCGCTGAACTCGGCTGCGGAAGGCTCCGCCGGTGTCCTGTGATCCGCCCGGCGACGGATCTGAGAATATGCGATACCCCGTATATCCGGTGCCGCACTCTGACTGCGGCATACAGGGCGGGAGCTTGCCTCTCCCTTGATGGCTGTCGTGCCGTGCCATCTCAACGGTTCAAAATAATCTTCTTCCTGTTCTGCGCCGAAGCAATTTCGGCGCGTTTTTCTTTTCCTGCGGTATCGCGGCGATGGCAAGTGCCGCGACAAAATAGTAAGCAAAAACGCAGGAAGAATCCTCCTGCCGTTTCGGCTTCATACGATCCTTCCTGCGTTTGCAGTATTGTTCAATTCTGGTGGCCGCCCGGTTTTTCCGGGAGGGTTCGTTTTGACATACTTCGGGTTCTTAATCAGAGCGAAAAGCTGTTGATAGCCTTCCACCCGTGCCTGCTCTGCCTCGACCTAAATGCTTGATGCCTTAAGTACACGTTCAGTGTAGTACGGCGGCAAAGCGGCGTACAGGTGGAAAATGCCGCGAGAGAATTTCTCGCAGCATAGTCATTGAAATATAAGGGAGCAGTGGCCCTGATCTCGGACGGAAGCATGGTGCTTCTCAAGTACAAACTTAACAACGTGTGCGATGCAGATCACAGACCTGCAAATGGTGCACAAAGAACAATGGTAATTCTTATATACCACAATATATTGTGGTTGTCAATATAGAAATGTCAAAATAATGTATCGAGGAAGAACGCGGCCAAAAAACACAATACGCATTATCTCCGTATTAAATGCGTATTACGGAAATAATGCGTATTGCGTGCGTATTAAAGGCGTATTAAAGGCGTATTATCGCCGCAGGGAGCAGCCACAAATGTGCCCACAGATCAGAAGGGTAGAGTGAAAGGGTGCCAATACAGGCTGAAGTCATTATTCATCCTGATATGTATCCACCCGCAGCATCCGATAGCCGATGCCGATGTGCGTTTGTATGTACTGCTGACCGTCTTTCCCGTTCTCCAGCTTTTTGCGCAGGGTCGCCATGAATACCCGCAGGGAGGCAATATCGTTTTCCCAACTGCTGCCCCAGATCTGCTGCGTGATGTAGGTATGCGTCAGAACCTTACCCACATTTTTGGAGAGCAGGCACAGCAGCTTGTATTCGATGGGTGTCAGGTGCAGCTCTGCGCTGTCAAGATACGCACAGCCTGCGGCATAGTCGATCTTCAGCGCACCATTCGTGAAAATCGGCGCTTCCTGCGCTGCGTCCGGCTTCATCAGCGCCAGCCGCCGCTGCGTCACTCGCAGCCGCGCCAGCAGCTCCTCCACAGAAAAAGGCTTCGTCAGGTAATCATCCGCCCCGGCATCCAGCGCCTCGATCTTGTCGGAATCCTCCGTCCGGGCGCTGATGACGATGATCGGCATATTCGACCAGGAGCGGATCTTTTGGATCACCTCCACGCCGTCTGTGTCCGGAAGGCCAAGATCCAGCAGAACGATGTCGGGATTGTGGGAGGAAGCCTCCAGAATCGCACTGGCACCGTTCGGCGCGGAAAGATATTTATAGTCATGGGTCTTCAGCGTCGTCGTGATCAAGTTGCGTACCGGCGCATCATCCTCCACCACGAGGATCAAAGGTTTATTCATGAAGCGTTACCTCACTTATCGGCAGGGTAAAGGTGAACACGCAGCCATGGGGCACATTGTCCGCAAGGGTCAGTGCCCCGCCGTGCGCCTCAACGATTGACCGGCAGAGGGGCAGGCCGAGACCCAGGCTGCGGCTGCTGTCACCGGCCGGTTTGCCAGCGGTGAAAAACAGTTCAAACGCGCGGGTCTGCCACTCCGGCGGAATACCGGGGCCATCATCCGCAACACAGATGACCGCATCCCGCCCCTGTACCCTTGCGCTGATTTGAATATGCGAGCCGGACGGCGTATATTTGATGGCGTTATTGACCAGATTCACCAGCACCTGAACGATCAGCCCGGCATCCATTCTGGCCAGAACAGGCGTATCTCCGCAATCCACCGTAATGGAATGCTCCCTGCTCCTGCGGTCGATATGCCGCAGGGCTTCCGTGATCACGTCCTCCACGATCTGATCGGACAGATGAAGCCGCACGCTTCCCTCCGCGATCTTTGTGATGGACAGCAGATTTTCCACCAGCCCGTTGAGCCACTGCGCATCGTCATAAATATCGGTGAAGATCTGCGTTCTGGCTGCGGCATCCAGCGTTTCATCGCTGTGCAGCAGCGTGTCGGCGTTGCCGGAAATGGAGGTCAGCGGCGTGCGCAGGTCGTGGGAGATGGAGCGCAGCAGATTGGCGCGAAGCTGCTCGTTCTTTACCAGAACAGCGGCCTCCTCCTTTTCTCTGGCATTGCGCAGGTTGTCCAGTGCCAGGGCACATTCGCCGAGGATCGACAGCGTGATGCTGGACTCGAAGGCATCCAGCGGCTTACCGGTAATGGAGATGCCGATCACGCCATAGGCCTGCTGCTGGGTACGGATGGCAAGATACAGGAACTTCGCTCTGGGAAACTGCGCCGTCGTCGCTCCGGCACGTCTCCTGTTCTGCCATGTCCACTCTACGACCTCACGCTCCTGCTGGGCAGGCGGCACGCTGCACGCGGGCGAACCGTCGGCGGCGTAAAAGAGCCCTGTTCCCAGTTGGCCGTTTTCTGCCGGATAGGCAAGGATATCGCGCTCCAGCAGCCGCTGGAGCTGTGCCGCCGTCGTCTGGTAGGCGTCCTCTTCGCTTTGTGCCTTCTGCAGTTGTTGATTTGTGTCAAACAGCAGTTTCGTGCGAAAGGCATCGTGGGCGGAAAGCTGCGCGTGTGCCTTCAGCTTTGCCGCCAGTGTCCCCGTAAGAATAGACGCGCCCAGCATGATGACAAAGGTGACAGGATAGCCGGAGCCATAGGCCAGCAGCGAAAGGTGCGGTTCTGTCAGAAAATAGTTGAACAGGATCACGCTCAGAATCGAGGCCAGTATGCCGCAGGTATAGCCGCTTGTCAGAACGGAGGTGAACAGGACACCCAGCAGGTACAGCGTAATGATGTTGGCGTCAGTAAAGCCCAGACGCAGGAACAGCCATCCGATGGTGGTGGCGGCGGTCAGAATGCCCAGCGTCAGCAGAAGCTCACGGAAGGTCGGCATGGCCGGACGCATCAGCGTGGGCTTCTTCTGGTGGTAGTTCTTATAGACATCCACGTCAGGGATGATGTGAATGTCCAGCCCCGGCGCCAGTTCAATAAGCCGCTCCGTCAGTGTCGGACTGCTCCAGAAGCTGCGGCGCTGGGCGCCGCTGCGCCCGATCACGATCCGCGTCACGCCGGACAGCCTTGCGTATTCCGCGATCTGCGTCGGCACATCCTCGCCGCGCATAGTGACGATCTCCGCCCCCAGCTGCTGGGCAAGCCGGGTATTCTCCTGCAACCGAAGCTGGTCATCCTCCCGCATGGCGGTGTTTTCCGGTGTCTGCACATAGAGCGCCGTAAAGCTGCCGCCGAAAACGGACGCCATGCGCCCTGCGGTACGCACGATCCGCTCGTTGGATGGCGAGGACGACAGGCAGACAAGAATATGCTCCGCTGCCGGTATTTCTGTTTTCTGCATGGTCTCACCGCCTTTTGTGGGCATTATAGCACAGTATGAGATCGTTTTCCACTGTAAGCCTTCATGTCCGCCACCAATTTGTGCGGAAGAACCCGTCCACCAGCGCTATCACAAACCAGCCCAGCAGAAAAGCCAGCAAAGCGGATATGATCAGAACAACATCTCCCATCCCCATCCACCACCATTTCAGATGCGAAAGCACTTCTGCATTGCCTTATATTCCCCCAGCGCCAAAATGGTTTCATCCTTTGCCAGCACAGTTTCGGAAGTGACCGAAACATCGGTCTTTCCTGCCCGCTTGATGCCAAGAATGTTGATTCCAAACTTTCTGCGGATATCCAGTTCGCCAATGCTTTTCCCAACCCAGCCTTCCGGCACTTCCACCTCAAAAATGGCGTGCTGCTCGTCGATCTCTATGTAGTCGAAGATATGGTCGGCAGTGTATCGGATCGCTGCCCATTTTGCCACCTGCTTTTCCGGGTAGACTACATGGTCGGCGCCATTGCGCAGCAGAAACTTCGCCTGTACATCACGTTCGGCACGGGACACAACACACTTGGCTCCCAATTCCTTCAGCAGCGAGGTGGTCTCCAGCGAGTTCTGAAAGTTTCCGCTGATGGTCACCATGCAGACGTCAAAATTTCCCACCCCCAGCGACCGGAGGAATGCCGCGTTGGTGCTGTCCCCAATCTGCGCATTGGTGACGAAAGGCATGACCTCGTTGATCCGTTCCTCGTTTGTATCCACAGCCATGACCTGATGCCCCATCTGTGCCAACTGCGCGGCGATATGCCGTCCAAAGCGACCCACGCCGATCAATAAAATGCTTTTCATTCTGTGAACCTCCTGACTTTATCCAACTGTGATCTTATCCAACGGCAGCTTCGCCGCTCCGGCTCTTTTGCCGGACACCGCCGCGTAAATCAAGGTAAGCCCGCCGACCCTGCCCAGATACATCAGCACGATCAGCACCATTTGCGACGGAATGTGGAGCTGCGGCGTGATACCCAGCGTCAGCCCTACCGTTCCAACTGCCGAAGCCGTTTCATACAGGCACGCGGAAAGCGGCAGATTTTCATATGCGCTGATAAAAACAGCACCGCCAAAGAACAACGCGAGATACATCGTTACAACAGTTGCGGCGGTCTTGATAACGCCGCATTCGATCCTGCGTCCAAAGAATTGGGCGCTCTCACGCTGGCGAAAGGTCGCGGCAGCATTTGCGACCAATACAGCCAGTGTTGTTGTTTTCATACCGCCCGCCGTAGAGCCGGGTGATCCGCCAATCATCATCAGGAAAATCATAACAGCCTGCGATGCGCCAGTCATATCAGAGAGGATCACAGTGTTGAAGCCAGCAGTCCTCGGTGTGACGGACTGAAAAAAAGAAGCAAGCACCCGCATTTCCATGGGAAGTGAAGAAAAATCCGCAAAGAAGAAAAATATGGCCGGAAGGACGAGAAGCAACGCGGTCGTGACAAGGATCACCTTGCTCTGCATCCGATAGCGGCGAAAGCGCAGCTTATTTTCGCAGATGTCATCCCATGTCAAGAAGCCGATGCCGCCGATCACGATCAGCAGCATAATTGTGATATTGATAATTGGACTGCCCGCATAACTGGTGAGGGACGGATAGAGGTTGTTTTCCGTTCCAAGAATATCAAATCCGGCGTTGCAAAATGCGGATACGGAATGAAACACCGCCATCCAGATACCGCGCCATCCATAGTCACGGCAGAACACCGGCAGCATGGCAAGCGCGCCCAGCAGCTCGATCAGAAACGTTCCCCGCAGGATGAAGCGCGTCAGGCGGACGATCCCGCCGACCTTTGGCGCAGAGATCGCATCCTGCATGGTGCTGCGCTGCATCAGGGAGATCTTTCGCCCGGACAACAGCGCAAACGATGCTGCTATGGTCACAACGCCGAGGCCGCCGATCTGGATCAGCGCCAGAATGACCGCCTGCCCAAAGGTTGACCAATAGCTGCCCGTATCCTGTATGATAAGGCCCGTCACGCATACGGCGGAGGTCGCGGTAAACAACGCTTCATTGAATGGAGTTACATTTCCTCCAGTCGTGGAGACCGGCAGCATCAGCAGCAGCGCTCCCAACAAAATAACTCCGGCGAAACCGAGAATGATAATTTGGAAGGATGAAAGGCCCCGCTTACAGCGGACAGCTTCTTCCGGCATATAAATCCCCCCTCCGGTGTGATCATGTTCATCATACCAGAGGGGGCTTTAAGGCGGGATAAGGGCTGCGCGATCGGTATTAAGATGGTACAAAGAATAAGATCACGCTGGTGCTGTCCATTCTGTGGAACGCCCTGATCTTTGCCATCACGCCGCTGATCGTCCGCTATTCCGCCATCTCGCCGGAGGCCAAGGAGCTGGTGATCTGGCTGGTGCTGATCAACAACATCTTCAACGGCCTTGCCTACCCCTTCGCCGGTTCGCTGGGCAACGGTCTGCGGGCGGCGGGTGATGTGAGGTTCACCATGATCGTGTCCATCTCCCTGACCATCGGGGCGCGGCTGCTGTTTTCGGCGCTGTTCGGCCTGTGGCTGGGCTGGGGCGTCATCGGTGTAGCCGTCGGCATGAGCATTGATCTGGTGTTCCGGGGCGTGATCTTCCTGTGGCGGCTGCGGTCGCAGAAATGGACGCAGTTCCAGGTGATCTGACCCCCATCCCCGCCGCACCTTATCATAAAACGCCGCCGTATGCTTCTCTATACGGCGGCGCTGTTCTTTTTTGAAAAATACCTCTCCCTTCAACACCATCGCCCCGATCAGGGCCGGTCGGTGCGCAGACGTTCCAGTGCGGCGCGGACGCTGCCGTGGATCACCTGCTCCAGACGATCCACCATCAGCTGGGGCTCCCCCTTCATGTCGTTCTTCACCCAGTCCAGCATCAGTCCCACGAACATGTATTTATACAGCGTGGCGATAAACGCCTTATCCTCCGGCCGGACGGACATACCCTCAGCCTGCTCCTCCACCACATCCTCCAGCAGCCGGTAGGTGACCTGATAGAGATAGTTCTCCACCTGCTCGCGGCCAACGGAGCGATAGACATTCAGGATAAAGGGTTTATTCTCCTGCACAGCTTCAAAGATCTGCAAAAGGCCCTGCTGCCAGGTCTCATACGTCTTCTTTCCCGCCAGCGCGCGGCTGGCATCCTCCTGGCAGCTCCACTCCACCAGATCGTAGATATCCTTGAAGTGGTAGTAAAACGTCATACGGTTGATGCCGCAGTCGTCGGTAATGTCGCTGACCGTGATCTTATGCAGCGGCTTTTCCATCAGCAGCTTTTTCAGCGACGCCTCCAGCGCCCGCTTGGTAACTTGTGACATGGGGGACCCTCCTTTGCCGGATAGCCCCATTATACCCGATGCGCGCCCCGTTTGCAAGCCGCTCCGGCGGCGGGCGCGTCTTCACAGTTTCTTTACTTGACGGCGCACAGCCTTTCCGGTATACTATCCTCAATTTACAATAAAGGAGGAATCACGCTTATATGGATACTGACGGCGGTGACTACCCTGGTAATCATCTGAACTGCCATCTGTTTTTGCCAGCATATCTGCGCTGCGTTTCGTGGGGCAGACGTGCTTTTTTGCGCTTATAGCGGCATTTTTACCACCAAAAACAGATCACAGAAAGGAAATTACTTATTGTGTCAACCACAACCTGTATCATATTGATGGCGGTGTGCCTGATGCTCTCCGCCTATTTCTCCGCCACGGAGACCGCCTTTTCCTCCGCCAACACCACGCGGCTGAAGACCCTGGCGGAAAAGGGCAGCAAAAACGCCGCGCTGGCCCTGAAGCTGCTGGAGCAATACGACCGGCTGCTGTCCACCATCCTCATCGGCAACAACATCGTCAATATCGCCACCGCCTCCATCGGCACGGTGCTGTTCGTCCGCCACTACGGCGACATGGGCGCCACCATTTCCACCGTGGTGGTCACCGTGGTGGTGCTGATCTTCGGTGAGATCTCCCCCAAGAGCATTGCCAAGGACTGCGCGGAAAAATGCGCCATGATGTCCGCCCCCATCCTGCGGGTGCTGATCTGGGTGCTGATGCCCCTGAATCTGCTGTTCTCCCTGTGGAAAAAGCTGCTTTCCAGGGTCTTTCGCCTGAACAGCGACACCAAAATGTCCCAGGAGGAGCTGCTGATGCTGGTGGACGAGGTGCAGCAGGACGGCAGCATCGACCGCGAGGAGGGCGAGCTGCTGAAAAACGCCATCGGCTTTTCCGAGCAGCAGGCCCAGGATATCCTCATCCACCGCGTGGACCTGGCCGCCCTGCCCGTCACCGCCAGCAAGGAGGAGGTGGCGGCCCTGTTCACCCAGACCAAATACTCCCGCCTGCTGATCTATCAGGACTCCATCGACCACATCCTGGGCACGGTCCATCAAAAGGATTTCTATGTAGGCTGCGGCGTAACGGATCAGCCCCTGTCCGCCATCATCTCCCCGCCGGTGTTCGCGCTGGAGAACGAGCCCATCCGTCTGCTGCTGAAAAAGCTGCAGCAGGCCAAGACCCACGTGGCCGTGGTGGTAGACGAATACGGCGGCACCTGCGGCATCGTCACCATGGAGGATATTTTAGAGGAACTGGTGGGCGAGATCTGGGACGAGCACGACGAAGAGGAGGTCTTTCTCCGCAAGATCGCGCCCGACACCTGGCTGGTGGACGCCGGTATGGACTTTGACGACTTCGCGGACTACTTCCTGCTGAAAACCGACTCCGACATGGTGTCCGTCAGCGGCTGGGTCATGGAGCAGTTCGGCCGCGTGCCGGACGCCGGTGAAAGCTTCACCTTCGAGGATCTCGCCGTGCGGATCACCAAGGTGGAAAACCACCGCATCGAGGAGATCCAGGTGACCCGCAAAAGCACCCCCGACCTCTCCTGACAGAGCCCCCTCTTTCACAAAAAAGCCTGTGACCACAAGGGTCACAGGCTTTTTTCACGTATCTCACACCGTCGGCGGGCGGTTCTGCACCGCATCCACGAACAGCAGCGTCAGACCGATGTAAACGGCGCAGGCCAGAGCGATCAGGGCGCAGCCCACGATACACAGCGCCCGTGCCGCCGGACACTTCCCCAGATAGCGGCACGACAGGACGATCCCCGCCGCCGCCAGCAGCAACAGCACCACAGCAAGCCAAAGGGGCATATGCTTCCCTCCTTCGTTATCGCGTTCTCATCCCTGCGTGTCGGACAGCAGAGCGGATTCCTCCGGCTGGAACACAAACGTCTCCGTCTCCGCGTCCCAGAACCACACCATCAGCACCGTTTCGCCGTCCAGCTCAAACAGCATGGCCACGTCGCCATCGCCGTCGCCGTTCCGGTCAGCAAAATCAATGCTCTGAAACTCCTCCCAGGGGTCGCCCTGCAGGGTGATGGGATAGTCCACGTAATCGTACAGGGTCTGGGTCTCGCTGTCATAGTAGAAGTCGGCGTTGTCGGCGTTGATGCACACCAGCACGTCGGTATCCTCGCCGCTGCGGGTGATGCTGCCGCTGTCCCGCACAATGCCGGTCACGCGCCAGTCGCCGCCCACCACGTCGTTGGGATCCTCCTCGCCGCCGCTGCCGCCGCAGGCCATCAGGCTCAGGCTCAGCGTCAGCGCCAGCAGTAAAACCAAAAGCTTTTTCATCATTCGTTTCCTTTCCGCATCTATCACGCCATCTTTATGTAGCATTCGTTCTCGCCGCCCCAGTACAGCGTATCCTCGCTTACCACCGTCATGTCATAGACCACGCCTTCAAACAGAATGGACGCGGCGTCATACAGCCCCTCTCCCTCCGGCTTGGGGCTGAGGGAACCGCAGTCCACCTCCGTGGGATCGCCGTCGCCCTCGGGGCGCTCATACAGCGTCCAGCTGCCGTAGGCGTCGATCTCGATACTGCTCACCGCACCGGCGTCGCCGTCCAGGAACCACACACCGGCAAGCGGGGCGTAATCCCCCTCCGCGCCGTTGTTCACAGGCCCCTCATAGCGGAAGGTGCCCAGCGCGTCCACATGCATGTCGCCGCTCTCGTCCAGCCAGCTGTGGTGGGCCACGCCGTCGTGCTCGTTATAGAAGTAATCCGCCTCATACTGCTGTTCCGTCTGGATGTAGCCGCTGGCCGTCAGCACGTTGTCGGTGTCGTACAGGGCAAAGCGCACCTCATCGCCGCTGCCGCCCATCTCCACGATCATCTGGCTGCCGTCCTCGCCGTTCCAGATGCCCCAGTACATGGCATAGTCCGTCAAAAGCGCGTCGTCCTTCACCATGCCCTCGAAGGACTCCGGCGCCGTCTCGCCGCCGCTGCCTCCGCAGGCCGCAAGGCTCAGGCACAGTGCCAACGCCAGAAGCAGGGTCAAAATCTTATGGTGTTTCATTCTTTTTTCTCCTTCCCTTGCGATCAACGATTCGGTTGGCTGCTCCGCCATGGCGCACAGCTCGTCATGGCTCATCTCCACGTTGCCGAAACGGACGAAAATGCCGTTGGTATCGGCGCTGCTCCACACCTGCGGGTCCCGCAGGGGCCGAAAGCGCAGCTTATCCAGATACGGCTTCATGTTCAACAGCAGCCGGCTGCCGGACACAAAATCCACCTGCAGCATATGATCCCCCAGCGCTGCCACGGCTTCGATATATTTCCGCTCCAAACGTGGTTCCTCCTTTCCCAGTATGCAGCCATTATACCGCGGCGCTTTTGCCATTTCCATTAACCTCTGGTTAGGACTTTGCCAACTCCATGAGCCGTCTGCGCTTGGTGCGTGTGTCCCCCTCGATGGCAAGCTTGCCGTAGATCCGGTTCACATACTGCTTCACGCTGCCCTCGGAAAGATACAGCGCCTCCGCGATCTCGCGGTTGCTGCAGCGCTGTACGATCAAGGCCACGATCTCCCGTTCCCGCGCCGTCAGCACCGAAAGGGCCGCAGGCTCCATGCACAAAGCCTGTGCCTCTCCCCTCTCCAGCAGGGCCAGGATCTCCCCCGCAAAGCTATCTCGTTCCTCTTCCAGCAGCGCCTTCACATAGCGGCCATTCTCCGCAAAGGGCATGATAAGCCCGTCCGCCGCCGCGGCGTCCAACGCCTCCTTCAGCAGCGCCTGCGCCTCCGCCCGTTTGCCCAGCATGGCATAGGCCGCCGCCGTCTGGATCCCCACATGCAGCGCCACCAGTGCGTAGTGCATCCCCCCGCACACCGCCAGCAGCCCCTCGCTGCGACCGATGACCTGGGTATACGCCCCCTGGGCCAGATACACCTGATTCTCCGCCATCTCCATCATAGGCCTCCCCGGCGCCAGATAGGGAACGTCGGACAGCCGGTGCTCACGGAACACGTCGGGAATCGCCTCCGTCTGCCCCCGCAGGGCGTGATAATAGGCGCTGACGGCGTCCAGGATCCGCAGCCAGTCCGTGTTGTGCCGCGGCAGCAGCGCCGCGCGCCGCTGGGCGAAATCGTACCGCGGCGCGGCGTCCGTCCACAGGGACAGCCGCCACGCCAGAAAATCGCAGCAAAGCGCCATGTTCTCCTGCCCGTTTCCCGCAATGCGGGCATAGGCCTGCTCCAAGGCGATCTGCGCATCGGTAAAGCGGCCCTGCAAAAATGCCGCCTCCGCCCGCATGATGGCCTCCGCACCCTGGCCGTGCCCCTGGGTCACCCTGTAGTAGTGGGGCATGCACTCGTCCATCTCCGCCAGCTCCCGCTCCAATGCCCCCGCCTCACGGTGGAACATCATCAGTACCGACGGCGACCCGAAGGTCCACCCCCCGTCGCTGCGGATACTGATGGCCGGACGGGACATCCGCTCACTGGCGCTGCGGTGCAGCCGGCTCATGGCGCTGATGTCGTTGTAGCACAAAAAGCTCATGATCAGGTCGCACTCTCCCAGCAGGTCGCCCCGCTCCCCCTCCGGCATGCGGGGATGCTCCTGAATGGACGACAGCAGCAGCGCCTTCAGCTCCAGCATTTTGGGGATCTGCCGCCAGGTGAACATCCGGCGCATCAGCACCAGCAGCGCCTTGGGGTGGGCCTTCAGCACCGCCGCCGGACACTCCGCCAGAAACGCCAATACATCATCCGGTGCCGTGGACGCCAGCAAAACGCCCGCGTCCTCCTCCACCACCCGCAGCAGCGCGTCATAGCTGCCGCTGCGGCGATAAACGGACATGGCGTGCAGATACTGCCCCTGCCGCTCATACCACACGCCGTAACGCACCTCATACGCCGCCCGCTCCCGCGCCTCCATGGTCAGAAACACCTGTTGGGCGCACTCCTTCATCATGTGGTGGAACCGGAACGTGCCGCCGTCCGGCAGCCGCTGCACAAAGGCATTCTGCTCCGTCAGCGCCATCAGCAGCGCCTCGGTGTCCTCCCGCCCCGTCACGAACTGCGCCATCTCGGCGGTGAATTCATCGGCCAGGGCCATCACCGCCAAAAATGTCCGCTGCTCCGGCGGCAGGGGATCCAGCATGGCGGCGGAGAACATAGCGTAAATGTCCGACGTGTGCTCCGGCAGCGCTCCCCGCTCCGCCAGCAGCCGCAGATTCAGATATACCGCCGAAAACCACCCCTCGCTGGCATACAGCAGCGCCTCCACCTGGTCGTCAGACAGCGCCGCGCCGCAGCGCCGCGCATAGATCGCCAGCTCCGTCTGGTTCAGCCGCAGCTGCTCCACACCGATCCGGCAGACCCGCCGCCCCAGCCGCAGCGCCTCCTCCCCCGGCAAAAAGCGGTCGCGTCCGGCCACGATCAGATGCACGTTGTCCGGCAGCCGGTTGGCCAGCGTGCAGAGATAACCCGTGATGCGCCCATCCGTCAGCAGGTGAAAATCATCAATGAAGATATCCCACTCGCCGCTGCCCGCCAGCTGGTGGCACAGATCGTCCGTCAGCAGACTCCCGCCCGCCGCGTCGGCGGGGCAGGGATAGTCCCGCAGGAACGCCAGTCCCGCGTGGTCAAAGGCGTCCTGCACACTCTTCCAGAAGATAGCTATATTGTCGGAATACACGCTGACGCGGATGATCCGCGCTCCCCGCCCGCCGCGGCGGGCCAGATACCAGTTCACCGCCGTGGTCTTTCCGTACCCCATAGGCGCCACCACAGTGGTCAGTGCGCAGCGGGCGATGGGCCGCAGGCTCTCCTGCAGCCGTTCGGATATGTAAATGCTGTTCAGATCCCGCCTCTGTCGTGCCATCGCCCTGTCCCTCCGTACCGATCGCTTTCTTTTTTCCCATTATACCCGCCCCGCCGCCAAATGGCAAGCCACTCTCCGCCTTGCCAACCGCCCCGCTTCATGTTATAATCGGTATACTATTCATCAGGAGGCATCCCACCATGAAACGTATCATCACCCTGCTGTCGGCCCTTGCCGCCGCGCTGCTGCTGGCGGTCTCCGCCTTTGCCGCCACCCTTCCCGGCACCGCAAAATGCACCATCACCCCCTCCGATACCCGCGTCAGCGGCAATACCGTCACCGTTACCTATACCATCACCGTCACCCCGCCCCAGGGCCAGCAGCTGGGCGTCTTCAGCGTCCAGCTCCAGCCCTCCCAGGGCCTGACCCTCGCCACCAGCTGGGAAGACGCCAACGGCAACCGCGTCATCGACTACGTGGATGACCTCACCTTCAACAAATACCAGCCCGACGGCGTCTTCGCCACCTACGATTACACCCCCCAGACCGGCTATTTCGCCGCCGTCGGCACCACGCCCGACCGCCGCATGTCTGACGAGGCCACCATCCTCACCATTCAGGCCACCATGCCCGCCGACAAGGCCGGTACCTATACCCTGAATGCCGAGTTCATCGCCGCGCTGGACGGCTCCGGCGACGTCTATACCGCCCAGGTCATCACCACACCCGTCACCATCTCCGCCCCCGGCCAGACCCCCACCGTGGATAACACCCCCGTCATCACCGAGACCAACGCCGATACCCCCGCCTCCGGCAGCAAAGACACCGCCGCCGCAGGCAACACCCCCACCACGGCCACCGGCGATACCGCCCCCACCGACGGCAGCGCCACCGATCCCACCACCGGCGATACCACCGGCAACACTCCCGCTGCCGCCGATACCCCCGCAGACGGCAGCACCCCCACCGACGCAGCCCCCGCAAACACCGAAGCCACCGACACCGATACCGCCTCCGTCCCCTGGCTCCTCCCCGCCATCCTCCTCACCCTCGCCGCCCTCGCCTGCGCCCTCCTCCTGAAAAAGAAAAAATAACCCTCCCCTTTAATGGCTCTTTTGCCTACTTTTCCAGCTACTGGGAAAAGTAGGTCGTCGAAGACAAAAAGGGGGAAATAAAATCAAAATTCCCCTTGCCATATTCCCCCAAATAAGGTACAATAAAACCGTGTATGGAAAGCACACTCGGCTAAATTTCACGTCAGGCGCGCCCCATCTGTCCCGCGCCAAACACGAGAGAGGAAGTGCGAATGAGAAAAATCACATCATTCATATTGGCGCTCGCCCTGACCCTGTCCCTGCTGGTCATAGCGGGCGCGGCTGACCAGGCCGATGTCCATTTGTTGGTCAAACCCGACACCTCATCCATCAACGGCAACACGATGAAGTTCCTCGTCTATCTGGAGCTTAAAGAAGGTGTCGAGGTCGGCGCAGCTAAATTCAAATTGACCGCACCGGAGGGCACAACATTTACAGATGTTGACATGAACCCGAAATACGCCTATGACAGCAGCAGTTCGGTGGAACCTGTCAATGGCGAGGGCTGGAAGAAGGGCGCTTTTGATTTAAGCGCCATCACCTCGCCTGGCAGCGGTGACATCGGCGGCGGCATCAAGGATAGCGGCCAGACCTTTGAAGCTGTTCTCGCCGGTACAGTGTACAAAGACATCACCGTAACGCTCAACGGCGCATCCGTGACTTATGAAAAGCACATGCTGGACAAAGCAAAGTGCGACAGCTACGGTTGGCTTTACCAGTTGACCGTTACCAAGAACAGCGGCACATTTGAAGACGGCGGTTCCTACACTGTCGGCATCCCCACTGTGGTCAACGGGAAAAGTGATGATTTCAGCGCTGGCTATGATACCAACGACCCCAGCAGCCCCAACACATCAGTCCGTCACAGCGTATCTGCCACCAGTGATCCCTACACCACAGGTATTGTGGTCATGAAGGGTGATATTAACGGAGATAATGTAATCGACGTCAGAGACGTTCTGCTTCTCCGTGATATTGTTGCCGAAAATATTATCCCTACAGCAGCTCAGAAGTCCGCAGGAAATCTTGTGGAAGACGATGTTCTCAATATTCAAGATATTTTGTTGCTTCGTGATATTGTGGCTGGCAATGTTGAACTCAGTTGAATTTGAATTTTGAATAAGGAGTAGTATGCAATGAAGAAAAGAGTCTTGGCTTTATTCATGGCGTTAGTCATGATTTTTAGTCTGTTTTCTGTGACAACCTATGCTGACGTGTCTGTCAGTATGGATGTGTCTCCCAAAACAGACGTGAAGGCAGGTGACACTATTAAAGTTTCTGTGACCTTGCCTGCCTTAACCGAAAAAATTTCCGGTTGGGAAATGTTGGTGAATTTCTCTTCTGATAAACTCGAATACACCGGCTGGGAAACCAAATATGACGAAGAGATTGATGAAAATGTTATTGATACTGAAATGCCCTCGGCATTTACAGTAACTCTGCAGAGCGTTGCTTCTGTCTCTGGCGGAACGGTTAAAGCTTTTGCAGACTCTGTTGGCAAGAACAAAACGGTTAATGGCGCCAAAAGATTGTTTACTATGACTTTCAAAGTAAAAGATGGTGCTTCTGGGGATGCAACCTTCAGCATTAGTGATTTGCACGTTGTTCAGAAGGACGATACCGATTACTCCAAAACCTCTTTCCTGCCTGGTATTAATGTGCCTGCAGCAGAAAAAGTCACCTTCGCCACCCCCGTAACAGTCATCACAAGCCAAAAGATACACGCATTTAAATCGTCTACAGATGATAGTGACACTCCCGTTGTAGGCGAGCACTTGCCATCAAACATTTCCAGCGACCTTGATGTTAAATACCAAGGCGCCGTATGGCTCAAATGGTACGAAGGCCCCACTGCAACGGGCATTCCCCTTGATGCCAGCTCAACCATTGCAAAGGCAAGTACCGTGTACACTGCGCAGATAACGCAGTCCCTGAATGACACTGCCGTCTTTAGCAGCGAATTGAACGGTATAACCAACGAGTATGGTTATAAACTGACACTCTCCGCTGACCGCAAGACGCTGACCGCTGTCAAGACCTTTGGGCCTACCGCCGAGTCCATTCACAGCAATTGGGCTTCTGATTGGACGTTCAACGAGCAGAATCACTGGCACAAATGCCTGACGGAAGGCTGCTCCGAGGTAAAGGATTTTGGTTCTCACATCTACAATGTGGAGAACAAAAATGACTCTTACAAGAAGAAGAATGCCACCTGTACGACCGGCGCTGAGTATTATTACTCCTGCATCTGCGGTGCGAAAAGTACAACTGAAACCTTCTTTGACACCACGCGGGCTCCTTCTAACCACACTGGCACTAACGACAAGTATGTATCCGTAGACGCGAACTATCATCAGCAGAAGTGGACTTGCTGCGATGCCAATGCAGGCTCTCCCACATCCCACCGCTGGGATAATGGCAAGTGCACTGTCTGCAACTACCAGTGCCTGCACCCCGAAACAACTGTTATCAACAAAAAAGACCCCAACCACAACACACAGGAGTCTGGTTACACCGGCGATACTAAGTGCACTTTCTGCGGCAAGATCATTGCAAACGGTCAGACAATCCCCGCCGACCAGCATACTCTGAAGTGGACGCATGATGCGGATAACACCAAGCACTGGCAGCGCTGCACCGTTCCCGGCTGCTCCTACACGACAAACGAGGGTCCCCACGCTGTTGGCTCCACGGGCACCGCTGCTACTTGTATCAATAAAGCTACCTGCGGAACCTGTGGTGAGCAGTTCGGTAACGTTGATCTCACCAACCACGTTGGCGAAACCGAAGTGAGAAACAAGGAAGACGCCACTTGCACCGAGAATGGCTACACCGGCGACACCTGTTGCAAGTCTTGCGGTAAAGTGATCACAGCTGGCTCTGTGATTCCCGCCCTCGGCCACCTTGATCCCATCTACGTGGAGCGGGACGGTCAAGAGGACAGCCTCGTCAAGTATGCTGACTTCAAATGCAGCAGATGTAACGAAATCGTCCTTGATCCCATCGAAAGAACACGTTCCATTCGTGCCCGTCTGAACATTGATGTGTTCCTGCAGTGCATCAAGGCCGCTGACTCTGGTAACTTTACTACCCCCGTTATCTTTGCCTATCAGGTGAGTGCAGCCACCGCGCCCACTCTCTTCCCCCAGTTTACCGGCAATTTCAGCCAGCGCCTGAGCAAGTCGTACAGCATTATCGGTATCGGCGACAATGATAATGACGCATTGGCAAATCTCACAAATAATCTGCCCATGGGCGTAGAGAAAGCTTGGACTATCCAGATGGCACAGCCCGATTCCGCACTGACCGGCTGGACGATCGACGATACTGTGTACCGCGTTTACTTTACGATCGTCAATGACGTTCTGACTCCCGTCTACGAAAAACGGGTCGAAAAGCAGATCGAGCAGGGTCCCACCACGGACGCCGGTGCTTCCACTACTGATCCCACGGAGCCCGTTCCTCCCACCGATCCTCAGTTTGAGTTTGTTCGTCTGGAAGGTACCGATGCTAAGATCGTTTTCAACAACACCTTCAAGGTCGAAAAGAAGGACGATCCTACGACTCCCGTCATCCCTGAGGGCCCCAAGCATACCAACCGCCGTTATCCTGCCAAGCCTGCCGCTTCCACGGATACCAAGAAGCCCGATGGCGTGACCTCCGCTCGGACCTTCGACGCGGGCGTCGCCCTCTACGTCGGCATGAGCGTCCTGTCCCTCACCGGCACCGCTCTGGTCATCGGCAAGAAAAAGGAATTCTGATTCCACTCCCCATAAGTAAAACCACAGGCGTGACCCAACCGGTCACGCCTGTGGCTTTTTTCAGCTCTTCTGCGGCCGCTGTCCCTCCGGCCGCTCCGGCGGCTGCTGCCCATCCGGCATCTCCGGCGGCTGTCCGCCGCCCTGTCCTCCGCCCATCATACCCCCTGGGCCGAAGCCGGAGGACACCGTCCCCCTCTGCGCCTGCGCCGTCAGCGTGCTTTCGCCGCACTGCAAGGTGCAGCTCTCCTCCGCCGTCAGCTCATCGCTGGAAAACAGCACAAACCGCGCATCGCACACCCCGCTGCCGCTGTAGACCGCGTTGCCCTCGCTGTCGGCGATGGTCACCACAGCCTCCTTCGTGATGGCCGCGCCGCTCTGTCCGCCAAAGCCGCCGCTGCCGCCGAAGATGACGCAGGGCTGCTCCGCCGTCAGATCCATGCCCATGCCGCTGCTGTCCCCCGCCGCCAGCACCGTGCCGCCGGAGATGGTGATGCTCCCGTCGGCGTCCAGCGGCTGGTTGTCCGCCGTGTTGGCCGTCCACACCGCCACGCTGCCGCCGGAGATGGTCAGGCTGCCGTTGGAGTCAAACCCATCCCCGCCGGAGGAATAGGCCGTCACCGTACCGCCGGAGATCTCCATCGTGAAATCATAGCCTCTCAGATCGGAATTCGCCGCGTTCAGGCAGTCGTCCGACGAGACGATGCGGATGTCGCCGGAACACACCTTCAGCTCCGCCGCCTCCAGCCCCTCATAGCAGGCGGTGATGTCGATGACCGGCCCCTCCGTGCCCTCCGCGCCGATGGTCAGCACCAGATCGCTGTGGATGGCGTCGTCGCCCGCGGCGATGGTCAGTGTGCCGCTCTCCACCAGCAGCGTCTGTTCGGCGTTGATGGCGTCGTTCACCGGTGCGTCGATGGTCAGCGCCAGCTCACGGATGACCAGCCGTGCCTCCCCCTCCTCGGTGGTAGACGCGCCGGACTTGATGCCGTTCTTCCCGTTGGCGGTAATGCTCAGACTGCCGCTGCCGCACAGCGTCACCTGAGCGCCGTCCTTACATTTGATCACGGCGTTCTCCGCCGCCTCGTTGTCGGGATAGGTCTCGTCGTTGTTCTTCTCGCTGTCGCTCAGGCTATTTTCGGAGCCCTCCACCGCCAGGATGGTCACCTCGCTGGACTTGCCGCAGGTGATGGGCGCGGTGTCGCCGCTGCTCAGCGACAGCCCGTTCAGCGCCAGCACCACGCCGGTGGTGCCCTTCTTCACCGTGATGGACCCGTCGGCGCAGCTGCCGGTCACCACATACGCCCCCGCGCCGTCGATGGTCAGCGCCGTGCCGTCGATCTCATAGCCGCCGCTGCCGCCCTGGGCGGTAATGCCGCCGTCGCGGAAGGTGAACGTAACGGCGTCCTCCAGCGAATAGCTGTCATTGGCCGCCGCACCGCCGGCGTCTCCCGCCGCGCCGCATCCCACCAGTGACAGTGCCAGCGCCGCCGCACATAAAATGGATATCAATCGTTTCATCAGAAATGACCTCCTTTGTCATCGCTTGCTTTTCTGTTGTGCCGTCATCATATCCCCCCTCCCTAAAAGCAACCTAAAGGAAAAATTTGAATTTCTTTTAAGTTGGCTTTAGGGCCGTCAGGTATGATAGGTCCCGCAAAGGAGGTTTCCCCCATGGCTATTCCGATCCAAAACTGCTTTGAACGCTACGAAAAGAAATACCGCCTGACGCCTGCGCAGCAGCGCGTGATCCTGTCGGGCATGGCTTCCCATATGAAGCCGGATGCCTACGGCGCGTACACCATCTGCAACATCTATTATGATACCGACAACTGGCAGCTGATCCGCACCTCGCTGGAAAAGCCGGTCTACAAGGAAAAGCTCCGCGTCCGCAGCTACGGCGTCCCCGATGACGACGGCCGCGTGTTCATGGAGCTGAAAAAGAAGTACGACGGCGTGGTGTATAAGCGCCGCATCACCACCAGAGCCTGCGAGGCCGCCCCCTTCCTAAAGGAAGCCGATCCCGACGCCCACGGTCAGATCGGCCAGGAGATCGCCTGGTTCCAGCGGCTCCGCCGCACAAAGCCGCGGGTGTTCATCGCCTACGACCGTCTGGCCTTCGCCGGTATCGACGATCCCCAGCTGCGCATCACCTTCGACACCAACCTGCGCTGGCGCGACACCGACCTTGACCTGCGCTTGGGTGACCACGGCGCACCCATCGCCGACCCCGATATGATCCTGATGGAGATCAAGATCCCCGGCGTCTGCCCCCTGTGGCTCAGCCAATTGCTGGCCCGGGCCAAGGCCTACCCCACCTCGTTTTCCAAATACGGCTGCTGCTATCAGCGCCACATCATACCCAAGGAGGGATGTCACTGTGCTTAACTCGATCATCGAAACCGACCTGACCCTATCCGCGTTTCTCATCTGTACCGCCGTGTCGCTGGCGCTGGGCATCGGCCTGGCGCTGGTGTCCCGCTTCCGCGCCCGCACCACCCAGAGCTTTGCCGTCACACTGGCTATTCTTCCGGTGGTGGTGCAGGTGGTCATCATGCTGGTCAACGGCAACATCGGCGCCGGTGTGGCCGTGGCGGGCGCCTTCAGTCTGGTGCGCTTCCGCTCCGCCCCCGGCACCGCCCGCGAGATCGGCGTACTGTTCCTTGGCATGGCCATCGGCCTTGCCACCGGCATGGGCTACGTGGGTCTGGCGGCGCTGACCTTCCTCATCGTCTCCGCCGCCCTGCTGGCCCTGACGGCCCTGCACTTCGGCCGACACGACAGCGGCGAGCGCATTCTCAAGATCACCATCCCCGAGGATCTGGACTACGAGGGACTGTTTGACGACCTGCTGGACCAGTACACCACCACCCATTCTCTCATCAAGGTGAAAACCACCAATATGGGCACCCTCTATGAGCTGGAGTACCGCATCACCCTGCGCAGCGAGAGCATCCCCAAGGCGTTTCTGGACGCCCTGCGGTGCCGCAATGGCAATCTGAACATCGTCTGCGGCCGCGAGATCGCAAAAGACGCTCTGTGACCTTGCATTTTTCCATACTTTTCTCTATACTTTCCCTATCAACAAACGCGAGGTGATTTCCATGCGTCTTCTGATCGCCGAGGACGAGCTGGATCTGGCGGAGGCGCTGACCGTCTTTTTTGAAAAGAACCATTTCTCTGTGGACGCCGTCCACAACGGCTTTGACGCCTATGAATACGCCAGCGCCGGCGGCTATGACGGCATCATTCTGGACGTGATGATGCCTAAGATGAACGGCCTGCAGGTGCTGGAGCGCCTGCGTGCCGAGGGGGTCGCCACCCCCATCATGATGCTGACCGCCAAGGGCCAGAAGGACGATCGGGTCACCGGCTTCAACGCCGGCGCCGACGACTACCTGCCCAAGCCCTTCGACCCCGACGAGCTTTTAAGCCGCGTGCGGGCCATGCTGCGCCGCGCCCAGGCCTATCAGCCCTCGGTGCTGACCTATGGCGACGTTACGCTGGACCCCGCCTCGGGGCTGCTCTCCTGCGGCAGCCAGTCCCTGCGGCTGGGCGGGCGGGAGTATCAGGTGATGGAGCTGTTCCTCCGCCACCCCCGCCAGGTCTTCTCCGCCGAACGGATCATGGAGCACGTCTGGGGCTGGGATAACGAGGCCGAGATCAACGTGGTGTGGGTCAACATCTCCAACCTGCGCAAAAAGCTGCGCACCCTCGACTCCCGCCTGACGCTGCGGGCCAACCGCGGACTGGGCTATGTATTGGAGGAGGAATCATGATCCAACGACTGCGCGGACGCTTCATCCGCATCGCCACGCTGTCGGTGGCGGCGGTCATGCTGCTGCTGACACTGATCCTGAACGTGGCCAATTACGCCTCCACCGACGCCGACCTGCGGGGCACCCTGTCGCTGATTTACGAAAACCAGGGCACCATCCCCGTCTCCAACGACGCCACGGTCTTGCCCCAGCCCGACGGCGGCGATGTGCCGCCTCCCCTGCCGCCCCAGGATGCCCCCGGCAAGCGGGACGGCCATTTCACGCCGGAGACCCCCTTCTCCACCCGCTATTTCGTCCTGCGGTATCAGGATGACGGGACGCTGGTGCTGGCGGATCTCACCAAGATCGCCTCGGTGACGGAGGACGATACGGCGGAATATCTTGCCGCCACCATCCAAAACGGCGAGGGCTACGGCCGCTGCGGCAGCTACCGCTTTTTCGTAGCCCACACCGGCGACAACCAGAACATGGCCATCTTTCTGGACAGCTATCAGCAGCTGCGGGCCGCGCGCAATGTGCTGGTCTGGTCCCTTCTGGCGGATGCCCTCTGCACGCTGCTGGTCCTTTTGCTGGTGGTACTCCTCAGCCGCCGCGCCATCGACCCCGTGGTCCGCAGCGCCCAGCAGCAAAAGCAGTTCATCACCGACGCCAGCCACGAGCTGAAGACCCCCATCACCGTCATCGCCACCAGCCTGAAGGTGCTGGAAATGGAGGTGGGACAGCAGAAGTGGATCGACAAGGCGCGGGCGCAAACAGAAAAGCTGACAAAGCTGGTCAACTCTCTGGTGACCCTCAGCCGTATGGACGAGGAGGAGTCCCCCCTGCACATGGCCCCCTTCCCCATCAGCGACGCAGTCAGCGAAACGGCGGAGGGCTTTCGGGAGCTGTGTCAGGAAAAGGGCCATCCCCTGTCGCTGTCCCTGCCGCCGGAGCTCACCTATTCCGGCGACGAATACGCCGTGCGGCAGCTGGTGTCCATCCTGCTGGACAACGCCGTGAAATACGCCGCGCCCGACTCCCCCATTTCCCTGTCGCTGGAAAAGGAGCGCCGCGGCGTGATCCTGCGCTGCGCCAACCGCTGCACCGATCCCGACAGCATCGATCCCCAGAAGCTTTTCGACCGCTTCTATCAGGCCGATCCCTCCCGCGGTGCAGGAGGCTTCGGCGTGGGATTGTCCATCGCCCGCGGCATTGCCGAGGGGCATCACGGCGCCATCCACGCCGCCCTTGACGGCGACACCATCACCTTCACCGCCCAGCTGCGGTAAGGCTTTCTCTTGACAAATCCCCCGCTTTGCTCCACAATGGAATTACTACGATTTCAGGAGGAACTTGCCATGCGCAGAAAAGAATGTGAACGGGACGAAGCCTTCGCCTGGGAGGTATTGCAGCACTCCATCTACTCCACCGTGTCCATGACCGCGCCGGACGGCACGCCCTATGCCACGCCGCTGAATGTGGTGGGGGACGAGACCTATAAGGTGCTATACTTCCACTGTGCCGGCGCCGGTGAGCGCTGGGAGATCCTGAAGGACGGCGCGCCGGTATGCGTCACGGCGGTGTCCGCCGCCACGCTGCTGCCCAACCAGTTCACCACCGCCTACCGCAGCGCCATGTTCCGCGGACGGGCCGAAGTGGTAACGGACGAGGGGGAAAAGGTGAAGGCCATGCTGCTTTTGTGCACCGCCTTTGATCCCAAGGGCATGGGGCGGTTTGAGCAGGCCATGGCCCACTGCCCCGCCAAGATCATCAAGATCGTGCCGGAGATCATCACCGGCAAGGAGCACGAGATGCAGCAGATGCCGAAAGAGCATCATTGCGGATAATTCTTGATATCTCGTCAATTTATACCGTCAAAAACGCCCCTTATTGGGGCGTTTTTGGTACATAAAAGGCCGTTATCGGTACACATTTTCCCCTTAAAGAGGCCCTGGCAAACGGCAGGCTTTCCATCTTGTCATTCGGGAAAACATCTGCTATACTACGGATAGCTTTCCAGGTAAGGAGAAACTACTATGGCAGAAATGATAATAGCCTTTGCGCCCCTTGTGTTTCTGATCGTTTACGCCCTGAAGACCCGAGAAAGATGGCCGAGTCCATGATCCTGGCCACACTGCTGGCCATGGTGCTGCTGCACCGGCAGCATTTTCTCACCGGCACCATTGACGCCATGTATGCCACGCTGTCCAACAGCTCCTATCAGTTCGCCCTCTGCGTCATCATCGGCTTTGGCGCCATGATCGCGCTGCTGCAAGCCTACGGCGCGCTGATGGGCTTCCGCGACCTGCTGGCAAAGGTGGCCTCCACGCCCCGCCGCATGCTGCTGCTGGCGTGGCTTTTGTCGGTGGTCATGTTTGTGGACGAGTATCTCAACGCCCTGACGGTCACCATCTCCATGCGGGGCATCTGCGACAAAAACCGTATTCCCCGCGAGCATCTGGCGGCGCAGGCCAACATCATGGCCTGCTGCCTGTGCGTCACTGTTCCGTTCACCAGCTGGACAGCTTTCAGCGTGGGGCTGATCTCGGATTTCGACCTGGGGTTCAACGAGACTATCTGCAGGCCATTCCTTTTATGTTCTATCCGCTGTGCATGATGCTGCTGAGTTTGCTGCTGGCGCTGGGGGCGTTCCCCAGGATCGGCGGGCTGAAGCGGGCGTACCAGCGGGTACGCGAGGGCGGCGCGACCTTTGAGCAGGATGAAAAGGCGGAAAAGCTGGTGGACATCGCCGATGTGGACGAGAGCAACGTATCCTCCGCCTGGAACGCCATTATCCCTCTGGCGGCGCTGGTGGGCGGCACCGTTCTGTTTGACAACGACCTGCTGCACGGCATCGTCATCACCCTGATCGTGCATCCTGCTGTACGTGATCCCAAAGCGCATGACTGTAGGAGAGTATTTTGACCACTTCTTCAACGGGGCCAAGGGCATGACCTCCATCGCCATCGTGGTGGGCTTCGGCCTGATGCTCAGCGACGCCAACCGTGGGCTGGGGCTGTTCGACATTCTGATCAACGGCATCGGCGGCACCCTTCCGGCCTGCCTGATCCCGCCGCTGGCCTTTGTGCTGGTGGCGCTGACGGTGTTCGCCGTGGGCGGCTGCTGGGCGGTGATGACCATTGCCATACCGGTATTCCTGCCCATGGGCGCGGCTGCTGGCGTGGCTGCGCCGCTGATGATCGCCGCCGTGATGAGCGGCATCACGCTGGGATACAGCCTGTGCTTCTACGCCGACGCCGTGCTGATGACCACCGCCGGTTCCGGCGTGTCCAACATCACCACCATCAAAGCCACGACGCCGTATGCCATTGGTGTATCGGTGCTGGCCATCATCGGCTTTCTGCTGTGCGGGCTGATGTGAAATCAAAAAAAGAGACCTTCCGCCGCGGCGGAGGGTCTCTCTCATATTTGTTCAATCGGTTCGTTTTTTGAAAAGCGCGCCCCAGTTCATTTCCATCACCAGCAGGCTCAGCAGCATCAGGACTGCGCCGATGTAGCCTCGGGGCAGCAGCTTTTCGTTGGCGAAGAAATAGGCCACGATGGCGGAGAACACCGGCTCCAGGGTGAAGATGACGCCCACGTGGCTGGCGGTGGTATACTGCTGGGCCACCGCCTGGATCACAAAGGCGACGCCGGAGCAGAACAGGCCCAGAAAGATGGCCGCGCCCCAAATCCTGGGGGAGGACGGCAGGCGGGGCTGCTCCACAAGGGCGGAGACCAGCAGCATCAGCACGCCCGCCACGCCCAGCTGGCACACGCCCAGGGTCATGGCGTCCACCTCCGGCAGCTTGACGGCCTTTTCCGTCACCAGCATATCGGCGGCGTAGCACACGGCGCAGATAAGGCAGATCAGGTCGCCGCTGGCGGGACGGAACTGCTCGTTCAGCGTCAGCAGGGCCAGACCCACGGTACACAGCAGCAGGGCGACGCCCAGCTTTTTTTCCGGACGGCGGCGGTTGCACAAGAAGTCCAGCAGCGGCGTGAACACCACCGGCAGAGCACAGATAAAGCCCGCGTTGGAGATGGAGGTATTGGCCACGCCATAGGTGGCGCCGGCGTAGACCCCCACCAGCAGGGTGCCGATGATGACGCTATATTTCAGCGTGGCGCGGCTGGCATGCCGCACCTTTTTCCAGAAAATGGGCGCCAGCACCAGAAACGCCAGCAAAAAGCGGAAGGCATTCAGGTTCATGGGCTGCAGCTCCGACAGGCACAGGTCCACCAGATAATAGGACACACCCCAGAACAGCGTCACCAGCACCAGCGCCAGATCGGCTTTGCGCTGCTTTGACATGATACACGCCTCCCTTCACGTTCTCTGAAGGGATAGTATACCACATCTTATCCGGAAAAGCAATCACTTCCAGAGATGGAGATAGCCGCCGTCGTGGAGCTGCTTGACGAGCAGCAGCAGGATGGGGCCCAGGATCATGCCCGCCACGCCCATGGCGCAGAAGCCCACATACATGGCAGCCAGGGCGGGCAGAGGCGGCAGGCCCGCGCTTTGGGCCATCAGCTTCGGCTCCATGACGCTGCGCACCAGCCAGATCACCAGATACAGCGCCGTCAGGGCGATGCCCTTGGGGAAATTTCCCTCCAGACAGCACAGCACCGCCCAGGGCAGCAGCACCGTGCCGGTGCCGAACACCGGCAGCGCGTCGATGAAGGCGATGATCACGGCCAGCAGCAGGGCGTAGGGCTGGCGGATCAGCAGCAGCCCCGCCAGAAGCTGGAAGAAGGTGATGACGATCAGCAGGCACTGGGCGCGGAGCCATTTCCCGATGGTGGTGATGAGGCTGGCCTTGATGGCGGCGGCGGTCTGCAGCCGCTGGGGCGAGAGCTGCCGCCGGAGGAAGGCCATCAGCTTGGGATAGGCCGCGGCGGTGAAGAACAGGGCCAGCGCCGTGGTGGCGCAGAACAGCATCACCTGGGGCAGCGCGGACACCATGCTGCCCGCCAGCCGCAGCGCCGCGGGATAGAGGCCGCTGAGGGCCTCGGAGGCGGTCTGCTCCAGGCGTGCCAGCGCCTGGGTGATCCACTGGCGCACGCCGTCGGGGCAGCCTGCGCAGAAGCTGCGCAGGCGCTGGGCGATGCGGTCCGCCAGGGCGGGGAGGGCGGACAGCAGCTCCGGCAGGCGCTGGGCCAGCTCCGTGACCTGGCGGATCAGCTGGCCCACCAGCACCGCGCCCAGGGTGATGACCAGCGCCAGCAGCGCCAAAGTCAGCACTGCTGCCAGAAAGCCGCGCTTCAGATGCAGCTTGCGCCGGGCCAGGGTGATGACTGGTTCCATCAGCGCGGCAAAGCCCAACGCCAGCAGAAACGGCAGCAGCCACACCAGCGCATAGCGCAGCGCCAGCCAGCACACCGCCAGCACCGCCGCCAGATACGCCGCCTTTATCAGAAATGCCTTTTCCCGCTGCAAACGATCACCTGTCTCTCAAATTTTTCCTTGTAAACGGGGTGGGAATGTGCTACCATAGGCGTATAGAAGCATTGGGATGCCGCTATGGGAGGAGCAAGCTATGGAGAAGAAAAAGTACTTTATCGTATCCGCCGACGCACTGCCAGAGGTGTTCGTGAAGGTGGCGGAGGCCAAGCGCATGCTGCAGGTGGGCGAGGCTGCCACCGTGGGGCAGGCGGCCGCCATGGTGGGCATCAGCCGCAGCGCCTTTTATAAGTACAAGGACGCGGTGCAGCCCTTCCAGAACATGAAGGCGGGGCATATCATCACGCTGTACGCGCTGCTGCGGGACAACCCGGGCGTGCTGTCCAACTATCTGTCCATTTTTGCCGCCTCCGGCGCCAATATCCTGACCATCAACCAGACCATCCCCACCAATGGCTGCGCCGGTGTCACCGTCAGCGCCGAGACCAGCGACATGACGGAGACCATGGACGAGACGATCTCCCATCTGGCCGCCGCCGAGGGTGTGCTGCGGTTTGAGATCATGGCGGGCTGAGTCCCATACCCTATACTATAAACAGAAATGGCAAAAATTATGAGCGCCCCGCGCATGCGGGGCGCTCATTTTGTTCAGCTGTTGAGGATGCGCATGAATTCCTCGCCGGTGATGGTCTCCTTTTCGTGGAGGTATTTGGCCAGCTCGTCCAGCTTGGCACGGTCGTTTTGCAGAATGTTGAGGGCCTTTTGGTGGGCCTTCTCCACCAGCTCTACCACCAGCTGGTCGATCTTGGTCTGGGTCTCGGGAGAGCAGGCCAGGGAGGCGTCGCCGCCCAGATACTGGTTGGTGACGGTCTCCAGGGCCACCATGCCGAACTGGTCGCTCATACCGTAGCGGGTCAGCATGGCGCGGGCCAGCTTGGTGGCCTGCTCGATATCGTTGGAAGCGCCGGTGGTGATGGAGCCGAACACCACTTCCTCGGCGGCGCGGCCGCCGGTCAGGGTGGCGATCTTGTTCTCGATCTCCTCTTTGTTCATCAGGTAGTGGTTGCCCTCCTCCACCTGCATGGTGTAGCCCAGGGCGCCGGAGGTGCGGGGGATGATGGTGATCTTCTGGACGGGGGCGGAGTGGGTCTGGCGCGCCGCCACCAGGGCGTGGCCGATCTCGTGATAGGAGACGATCCACTTCTCCTGATCGGTGAGGATGGCGTTTTTCTTCTGATAGCCGGCGATGACGGTCTCGATGCTCTCCTCCAGATCCGCCTGGGTCACCAGCTTGCGGCCGTCACGGACGGCGCGCAGGGCGGCTTCGTTGACGATGTTGGCCAGCTCCGCGCCGGAGGCGCCGGAGGCCATGCGGGCCACCACGCTGAAATCCACGTCCTCCGCCACCTTGATCTTGTTAGCGTGTACTTTCAGGATCGCCTCGCGGCCCTTCAGGTCGGGCAGCTCCACGGGTACGCGGCGGTCGAAGCGGCCGGGGCGGGTCAGGGCCGGATCCAGAGACTCGGGCCGGTTGGTGGCCGCCAAGATGATGACGCCGGAGTTATCCTCGAAACCGTCCATTTCGGTGAGGAGCTGGTTCAGGGTCTGCTCCCGCTCGTCATTGCCGCCGTACTGACCACCGCCGCTGCGCTTCTGGCCGATGGCGTCGATCTCGTCGATGAACACGATGCAGGGGGCCTTTTCCTTGGCCTGACTGAACAGGTCGCGGACCTTGCTGGCGCCCATGCCCACGAACATCTCCACGAATTCCGAGCCGGACATGGAGAAGAAGGGCACGTGGGATTCGCCTGCCACAGCCTTGGCCAGCATGGTCTTGCCGGTGCCTGGGGGGCCCACCAGCAGCACGCCCTTGGGCATGTGGGCGCCGATGTTCTGATATTGGGTGGGGTCATGGAGGTAGTTAACAATCTCCTGCAGGTTCTCTTTGGCCTCATCCTCACCGGCCACATCGGCAAAGCGGATGCCCGCTGTGGACTGGACGTAGACCTTGGCATTGGACTTGCCCATGCCGAACATCAGGGAGTCGCCTCCGCCGCCCATCTTTTTCATGAGATTGCGGGAGATCAGCTGGCCGATGCCGATGAAGATCACCAGCGGCAGCACCCAGCCCAAAATACTGACCAGCAGAGAGGTCTGCTCGATCTCCTCACCGGTGGTGGAGACGCCCGCGTCCAGCAGGCGCTGCACCAGGCTGTCGTCGGGCACCATGGCCGTTTTGTAGAGGGTCTTGCCGTCAGCGGAGGTGAACAGGATGCGGTTATCCTGCTGCTGGATCTCCACCTGGCCGATCTCCTTCTTCTCCGTCATGGACACGAAGGTGTTGTAGTCCACCTCCTTGATCTGATGCTCGGACAGCCACGGCATAGCCAGCAGGTTGAACAGGAACAGCACCAACAGCGCAACGAAGTAGTAGAAAAGCAGCGGTTTTTTCGGGGTCTTGACTTCTTTCATGCCCGTTTCTCCTTTCTCTATTTTGATTTTATCACTATTATTTGGAAGAATTATAGTGACGATACCTGCCGTTGTCAAGAAGTGCAGCGGTAAATTTTCTGTGAAATCTGCTGCGGGGTTTGCAAAATGCGGACAAGCCTGCTATACTGCAGATAACCGTTTTTGGGGGAGGATACCACAATGGATGAGATGAACATTTCCAAGGTGCTGAACACATCGTTGGGCGGGTTCACTGTGGGGCACATTCTGTCGGCTTTGCTGACGCTGTTGGTGTGCCTGCTGATCGTGCGGCTGCTGATGAAGCTGATCACACGTCTGGTGGATCGGGCCCAAAAGCTCAACGAGCGGCTGCAAAAGATCATTCTTACCGCCACGAAAGCGGTGCTGTATGTGCTGACGGCCATCATCACCGCCGGAGCGCTGGGCATCAACACCACGTCGCTGACAGCGCTGATGTCGGTGGTGACATTGGGCGTGACGCTGGCGGCGGAGGATATTCTGGGCAACGTGGCGGGCGGACTGGTGATCCTGTCCTCCCACCCCTTTGCCATCGGCGACGTAATCGAGGTGGACGGCACAGAGGGCACTGTGCGGGAGATCACGCTGAACCACACCAAGATCGAGACGTATGACGGGCAGATCATCATGCAGCCCAACAAGGCGCTGTCCTCGGCCAAGGTGGTCAACCATTCTGTGCTGGGGCGGCGGCGGATCGTCCACAACGTGACGGCGTCCTATGACGCGCCCACGGAAGCGGTGCGGGCTGCCTGTCTGGAGGCGGTGGCCGCGGTGGAGGGGGTGCTGGCCGAGCCTGCGCCGGAGGCGCGGCTTGTGAACTACGGCAACAGTGCCATCGAATACTCTGTCCGCTGCTGGGCCGCCACCGAGGACTACTGGCGCGTATACTTCGCGGTGAAGGAGAACCTGCGGGACGCCTTCGCCAAGCACGGGGTCGAAATGACCTATGACCATTTGAACATCCACATGATCGACAAATAAAAAATCTCCCGACCAGAGGGTCGGGAGTTTTTTTACGCGCCACGCAGCACATGCTTGCGGTAGCTGGCGCGGAAATAGAGATACTCCGCCGTGCCGGTGATGGCCCAGGAGAAGATGTACAGCAGATACAGGGACGGGATGGTCTTGAAATAGGCGAAAATGGTATAGACCCAGATGACCCGAAACACGCAGGAGCCCAAAATCACGATGATGGTGGGCACCACGCTGCGGCCGATGCTGCGGGAGGCGGCGATGCTGGCGTCCATCCAGGGGGCGACGATGAAGGAAAAGCCCATGATCCGCAGGCGCTGCATACCGGCGTCGATGACCTCCGGCTCGTTGGCGAAGAGGGACAGGAACTCGCGGCCGAACAGCAGCAGCAATCCGCCCGCCACGCCGCCCACGATGGCGGCATAGCACATGCTGATGCGATAGCTTTTCACGATGCGGTCGTTGTTGCCCGCGCCCCAGTTGCGGCTGCCGAAGGTAGCGCAGGCGGTGTAAAAGGCCGCCATCATATTGAAGATCAGGGTGTCGGCGTTGGCGGCGGCGGAGTTGCCGGAGACCATCACCGCGTCAAAGGAGTTGACGCCCACCTGCACGAACAGGTTGGCGATGGCGAAAATGGCGTTCTGCAGGCCCGTGGGGATGCCGATAGCCAGCACGCGGCGGCTCGCCTGGGGATGGAACCGCAGCTTGCGCCAGCTGAGACGGCACTCATCCTGCCGACGCAGCAGGTGCAGGACGATCAGCAGGGCAGAGAGGCATTGGGCGATGACACTGGCCAGCGCCACGCCGTCCGCCGCCATGTGGCAGCGGATGACGAAGAACAGGTTCAGTGCCACGTTCAGCACACCGGCGGCGGAGAGATAGATCAGGGGCCGCCTGGTGTCGCCGGTGGCGCTCAGCACGCCGTTGCCGAAGTTATAGATCGCCATGGCGGGCATGCCGAAGGCGTAAATTTTCAAATAAAGTGTGGCGCCGTCAATGAGCTCCGGCTTGGTGTTCAGCAGGGTCAGCATGGGACGGGCCAGCAGATTGCAGATCAGCAGCATGATGACGCCCGCGGCGGCGCAGATGAGGAAGGAGGTGTGGACGGTCTTTTCCACCTGTTCCCCGTCCCGCAGGCCAAGGCCCCGTGCCACCGCCACGTTGACGCCGCTGCCGACGCCGATGAGCAGGCCCGTGAACAGCGACACCAGCAGCGTGGTGGAGCCCACCGCGCCCAGGGCGCGGTAGTCGGCAAATTTTCCGGCGATGGCCACATCGCTGAGGTTAAAGAGCACCTCCAGCACCTGGGTCAGCATCAGAGGCAGGCTGAAAAGCAGGATATTCTTCCACAGGGAGCCTGTGGTCATTTCAATGGCGTGCTTTTCCCGCGGCATGTCGGTTCCTCCCATCCGTTAAAATCTCGTATGCGATTGCCCAGTATAACACGGCATTTTGGGGAAAACAACAGCATTTCCCGCCATATTTTCCTGTGGGGAAATGACCGGCGATTGTGCAATATGCACCCCTTCCCTGCCCGTTTCCGGCGCGCTCGGGAAAAATCGCATATTTTGTGAACGAACTTCGGATGTTTTGTGAACTTTAGCACTCTCCTATTGACAGTGCTAAAATCCGCGTTATAATAAAGGCGATCTTTGAGAGAGGGGTCCGGAAGGGTCCCGCGGAGATCAAACATATACATTCTGTCATGGTAACAGAGTTTCAACGGCGGCACCGCCGCTGGGAACATGAATGGAGGTTATGACTTATGTTGCCGAGCATTTTTGGTGAAAATCTGTTTGATGATTTCTTTTCTGATCCGTTTGGTATGATGGCGCCTCAGGGCCGCGATGTGCTGTATGGCAAGCACGCCAAGAACCTGATGAAGACCGACGTCCGCGAGACGGAGGATGCCTATGAGCTGGACATCGACCTGCCTGGCTTCAAGAAGGACGAGGTCAGCATCGACCTGAAAAACGGCTGCCTGACCATTCAGGCCGCCAAGGGACTGGACAAGAGCGAGAACGACAAGAAGGGCAAGTACATCCGTCAGGAGCGCTACGCAGGCGCATGCAGCCGCAGCTTCTATGTGGGCGAGGATGTGGAGCCCAACCAGATCAGCGCAAAGTTTGAAAGCGGCATTCTGCAGATCACCGTCCCCAAGGCCGCAAAGAAGCTGCCCAAGAGTTCCTCCATCTCTATCGACTGAGGTCGTAGAGTTATTTGAAAAAAATCACTCCCCCTGTGGGGGAGTGATTTTTTTGTGGGGTGAAATCGGTTTATTTGTTGGCCGTGCAGCCAGCTTCTGTCTCGCCGATATCATCAGTCGCTGTCGTTGTACCGTCGAAGGCATTATTATTGCAGGTGCCCGTAATGGCGTTCCAGTTACCAACGATCTTGCCAATGACGAAATGATTCTTATCAGCCCAAAGATTTTCGCCCTTCACAGTCACGCCGGTCAGTGTATTGCCTGTAATCTGTCTCTGCTGCTCAGCATTGTCGGTGCAAGTGTAGCCCACAATGCCGCCAACTTTATACTGACCGGAAACAACCGTATCGATCACTGTGCAGTCCGTGATATCGCCGTAATCGTAGCCCGCAATCGCACCGGTGTATTTACCGCCAGTAACAGAGCTATTCTTCACGGTAACACCGGTAATCGTAGAATTAGGAGCGCCGGAAACAACAGCCGCACTGTTGCAGCCGGTAGCAAAGACATTGATATTTTCCAGCGTCACATCACTGATGTTCACACGAGCACCAAAGAAGCCCGCATCCTGAAACGGGGAGGTCAGACGCACAAAGACCGCGGGGTCGCCTCCGCAGCCGTTATGCCAATGGGAATGTAACGCCTGTCCTGTTTTTTCTGAAAGAAAAAACAGCAAAACCCTATAGGGTTTTGTCAGATGTACACATTTAGTGTAGCACTTTGGTAGAAAAATGCAAGGCGTTTTTGCCGTTTGGCGTGTATTTTGTCACTTTGGCGAAAAATGTAGGGGTGGATTGGGGGAATTGCACAAAATTGGGGAGGAAAGCGGGATGGGGGCAACCCGCCGTGCGGAGGGGTGGAGAGAAGTTGTGCGTAGGGGCGGGGTTCTACCCCGCCCGCCGGTTATCGGAAACATGATCGTAAATCGGGCCTTTTCGGTTATCGGGCGGGAGGGGCAGAGCCCCGCCCCTACGAATTTTTAGCATACCCTCTGCGTACAGCGGGGTGGGGGCACCCCGCCCTACGAAATGGCACGGTAACCATTTGTAGGGCGGCCTGCCCTCAGGCCGCCGCGTACAACGCAACAGCTTCTACCGTACCTGCTGCGTTCTCTGTCTCCCCCTCCGTCATGACCACAGGTCATGACACCTCCCTCGTCAGAGGGAGGCAAGAGGGGCGCTCCGCTGTGCGGAATGGTTTTCGACGGTTTTGTGGATCATATCCATTTCCCCTTGCGCGGGGAGGCTTCTTATCGTATAATAAGACCAATACATAAGGGAGGATGGCTATATGTACCAAAACGGCAAGATCTATCTGGGACTGGCGGAGGATCAGCGGGTGGAACTGGCACTGAACATGTGCAACCGCCACGGGCTGATCGCGGGCGCCAGCGGCACCGGCAAGACCGTCACCATGAAGGTGATGGCGGAGGATTTCTCTGACGCGGGCGTGCCCGTGTTCCTGTGCGACGTGAAGGGCGATGTGGCCGGTATCTGCGCCCCGGGCGTCAGCAGCGAGGGCATGGAGAAGCGCATCGACAAGTTCGGCATCCGCGATACCTTTACCTATCGGGCGTTCCCCACCACCTTCTGGGACATCTATCAGGAGGGCGGCCACGCCGTGCGGGCCACCGTCAGCGACATGGGGCCGGAGCTTCTGAGCCGTATTCTGGGTCTGACCCCCGCCCAGGAGGGCATTCTGCACATCGTGTTCCGCATCGCCGACGACAAGGGCCTGCTGCTGATCGACCTGAAGGATCTGCGGGCCATGCTGAACTACGTCAACGAGCACCGCAGCGAGTACATGATGACCTACGGCAACATCACGCCCCAGTCGGTGGCGGCCATTATCCGCGCGCTGCTGCCGCTGGAGCAGCAGGGCGGCGACCTGTTCTTCGGCGAGCCCGCCCTGGACATCCGCGACTGGATGCGCACCGACGAGAATGGCCACGGCATGATCAACGTGCTGGACTGCGTCAAGCTGGTGCAGAACCCCACGCTGTACGCCAGCTTCCTGCTGTGGATGCTGTCGGAGCTGTTTGAGAGTCTGCCGGAGGCGGGCGATCTGGCAAAGCCCAAGCTGGTGTTCTTCTTCGACGAGGCCCACATGCTGTTCCGCGACGCGCCCAACGTGCTGGTGCAGAAGATCGAGCAGACGGTGAAGCTGATCCGCTCCCGCGGCGTGGGCGTGTTCTTCGTGACCCAGAGCCCCAGCGACATTCCCGACACGGTGCTGGCGCAGCTGAGCAACCGCGTACAGCACGCCCTGCGGGCTTATACTCCCGCTGAGCTGAAGGCCGTCCGTATCGCGGCCCAGGCCTTCCGCGTGAACCCCGCCTTCCAGGCGGAGGACGCCATCATGGAGATGGGCGTGGGCGAGGCGCTGACCTCGTTCCTGGACGAGTCCGGCGTACCGGCCATGGTGCAGCGCACCAAGATCATCTGCCCCCAGAGCCTGATGGCCGCGCCGGAGCCCATGGCTCGGGCCAAGGTGCTGATGCGGGACGGCATGGAGAAATACGACGACTCCGTGGACAACGTGTCCGCCTATGAGGTGCTGACGGGCGAGGCAGAGGCCGCCGAGGCCGCCAAGCAGGCGGAGGCCGACCGCAAGGCCCAGGAAAAAGCGGACGCCGCCGCCGAGAAGCAGCGGCTGAAGGAGGAAGAGGCCGACAAGAAGCGTCAGCAGAAGCTGGAAGACGAGGCCCGCCGCCGTCAGCAGAAGCTGGAGGATGAGGAGCGCCGCCGCCAGCAGAAGTTAGAGGACGCAGAGCTGCGCAAGGCGGAGCGCAAAGCGGAAAAGGAAGAGGCCGAAGCCAAGCGCAAGGCCGAGCGCCGTCAGTCCAAGATCGAGACACAGCTGATCTCCGCCGGAGGACAGATCTTGAAGAGAGGATTGCTGGGGGTGCTGAAGAGGAGGTAAAGCACAAAGGGCCGGCCCATGGCCGGCCCTTTCGCATTTTCTGCTTGCATCTGCAGCGGAAGTCTGGTAGAATAAATTGGCTATCCGGGTATAGCGAAGCTGGTATCGCGCCTGGTTTGGGAGTGCCGTGGTTGTATCCGGGATAGGATGAGGCGAAACGCCGCAAAGCCTTGCGACACCTGCGTTTGCTGGATTTCCCCCGGTTGCCGAAAACGGCACAAAAGTGGCTTTGACCACAGGAATGACCACAGACAGGAAAATCTTTGATTTTCTTCCCCGCCGTGGTATCATGGCAGAAAAGTGAATATCCGGGTGTGGCTCAACTGGTAGGGCGCGACATTTGGGATGTCGAGGTTGGGTGTTCAAGTCACCTCACTCGGACCATGCAGAGTGTCCTTATAGGATCTGAGTATCCTGTAATGGACACTCTGCTTTTTTATGTGAAGAAT
>CAKTMO010000020.1 GCA_934573935.1 uncultured Oscillospiraceae bacterium
AGCACTATCCCGGAAGCCTTTGGAGCAACGAGCAGCATGAGCGCCGAATGCAGTATCAATGCGCCGTGCAGGGCTACGGGCGTTCATTTCAACCTTAGAGCAGGAACGGCAAAAAAAGCAAGAGGAAATCAGGGCACTAGAAGCAGAGATTGATGGAATCTACCAACAGGAGGACGAAAGAGCACGACTGAGAGATATAAACGCCAGAAAAGGTAAAGTCGTTGGCCGAATAAGTCTCTGGGTTGAAAGCGTACAGAATGATACGGAATCTGAACAGCAGGAACAAGTTATCCGAGAAATAGAAAAACGCGTACAAGAGATTGACTCGATTCTAGATACAGACTCTGTGGATGAACGCAAACAATCTGCACTTTCTAGAATACAGGAAGATATGACAAAATGGGCAAAGGAATTGCAACTTGAGCACTGCGATAATCCTTACAGACTTGATTTGAATAAGGTTACCGTTATTGTAGATAAACCTGAACGTCCCGTTCCTCTTAAGCAGTTGGGAAGCGGGTCTAACTGGGTAGGGGTTCACCTTATTGCCTATTTTGCATTGCAGCACTATTTTATCGGTGCAAAGCGTCCGGTCCCAAGATTTATGTTCCTCGATCAGCCCTCTCAGGTCTACTTTCCATCTGAGTTTGACGAGAAGAAAACCGATTGGAATGAAGTCAACAAAATATATCAGTTTGTTATTGACCGGACAACTGAACTTCAAGGACAGTTGCAGGTCATCATTGTGGATCATGCAGACCTGAAAAAAGATTCTTTCATGGAATTTATTCGTGAAAATTGGTGGCCAGACGATAAAAATCTAGTACCGATTGATTGGTATAAGTCAGAGTAAAAACAGAAATCCCAGACTATCAGAATCTATTGATAGCTTGGGATTTCTGCTTTTGCAGAGATTTATTTTTTGTCGTGTGCTTGACATACGGGTGGCGCAGATCATGGAAGCGTATCCTTGGCAGTCCTGCCCTTTTTAGAACTCTTTGCAGCATGTACAGGACGCTGTCCGGTGACATGGGGCCTCCGGTGGGCGATGGGAAAACCCACTCGCTGCCACTGACCTTATGCTTCTGTGCTTTCAGTACGTCTATCGCGTCTGCCGACAGCGGCAGTGTGCGGTAGGCGTTTTTCGTTTTTAGTGGGGCCTCCTCTACCCTGCCGTTCTGCCGTGAGATGGCTCGTTGGATTTTCAATACACTGCGGTCGAAGTCTACATCTGTCCATTTCAGTCCTAGCAACTCCCCTCGGCGCAGGCCGGTGGCAAGGTCGAGATAGTATAACTCGTACACGCCGGTCTCCTTGGCTTCCCGAAAGAAAGCGCTCAGTTGGCTGGCGGTCAATGTTTTCATCTCTTTGTGCTCCACCTTCGGCAGCGCACAGCCCTGCGTGGGGTTTTTGTTCACCAGCTTTTGCTCCATGGCGAGGTTATAGGCTGAGCAGATCATCTGATGGATGTTGCGGACAGTTTTCGGAGCTAATCCTTTCGGTTTCTTCTTGGCTTCAATTCGGTCTACCCGACCGCCTTCCAGCAGATACTTGTAGAATTTTTGTAAATCCAGAGAGGTCAATTCCGTCAGAGGGATGCTGCCGATTTGGGGTTTGATGTGGTTCTTGAGGAAACCTTGACTTGTTTTGAATGTGGATGGCCGCAGTTTAATTTTGGCGTAGTTTTCCATCCAGACCTCCGGCAACTGCCAACTGTGAAGCTTTTTGCCTTGCCATAATCAATGCCCACATTTTCCTCGATGGCGGTCTTTAGTTTCTCTTTCACTTCTGCCTGCGTCTTACCGAGAACATTCTTGATGATGGCCTTCCCTGTCTCCGGATTATGGCCGACGGTATAGCGCCCTTCCCACCGACCATCCTTCCTTTTCCTGATGTTGCCCTCCCCGTTTGCTCGTCGTTTTGGCATTGTATCGCCCTCCTTTGTAACGGTAAACAATAGCAAGTTTCCCTGCGTGTCGGCGGTCAACTGTCCACCGCGGTGATGTGTCGGAAGAGGCAGACAAATAACGGTCGTCGCCCAGCGGTGTTGACATAGAAAAGAGCGAACAGCACGAAGCTGCCTGCAAGGAAATCTCACCCCACTTTTGCCCCAGAACAGGACCGTAACAGGCAGCTCCGGACGGGACCAACGGAAAATCCATCCAGCAAACAGCATCACCCAACGCAAAACGGAGCCGAAACGGCTCCGTTTTTCTCTGCAGAACACCTGCCTGTTACAGCTCCTCGTCGGTGATCTCGCCCTTACAGACGATATTGGTGGGGCCGGTCAGATAGAGGTCACGCACCTGTGCCCCTTCCCGCACCACGTCCACTGTCAGACGCCCGCCGGTCATATCCACCTGCACCTGATGCCCGCTCACCTGTCCCATCAGCGTCAGCACCGTCACCACCGAGCCGGTGCCGGTGCCGCAGGCATAGGTGAAATCCTCCACGCCCCGCTCATAGGTGCGCTCATACACATGATCCGTCCCCACGATCTCGTAAAAGTTTACGTTGGCGCCCTTCGGAAAATCCTGATAATACCGCAGCTTGCGTCCCAGCATAAAAAGCTTTTGCTCGTCAAAGCCGTGCAGTCCCTTGACCGGCACCGCCACATGAGGGATCCCAGGGTCACCCAGTTCCACATAGGCGTAGTCCCACAGCTGTCCGTCGATGTCCGCCCTTCCGTCCAGCCGCAGATGGCAGGGATCGTTGAGCCGGATCCGGTACTGCCGCGGATCGACCCGCCAGCCTGTTACCAGTCCCGCTGTGGTCTCCACCCGCTGCACCTCTCCCGCCAGGCCGTTTTCATAGCCATAACGGCAGATGCACCGCGCCCCGTTGCCGCACATTTCCCCCACGGAGCCGTCCGAGTTGAAAAACAGCATCCGGTAATCCCCGCCGCAGCGGGGACGCTCCACTACCATCAGTCCATCGGCGCCCACCGACATCCTCCGGCGGCACAGCGTACGGGCCAACCGCGGCCACTGGGCCGCCTCAATGACGCCATCGCGGTTATCGATCACAATAAAATCATTTCCCGCGCCGTTCATCTTCCAGAATTTCATCACACAAGCTCCCTTCCCCACCGGTCGTTTTTTCTCATTATATAAGATACCCCTCCCCCTGTCAATTTGCCTTTGCCCCGCCAATATTCACCCTTTGTTTACACACCCGCGGCCACGGAATGCTATAATGACTCCATTCTATTGATCGCAGGTCTGTACACATTATGAAAAAGAACAAATTATCCACTGCCCAGCAGAAACGGCTGGGCATTATCGCGCTGGTGATCGCCATCGTTGTAATGGGACTGCTGGTCTGGCTGGTCGGCGTACCGCTGGTGCGCTTTGCCTCGCAGCCGGAGCGATTCCGCGCCTGGGTGGATTCCCACGGCTTCGGCGGACGTCTGGCGTATATGGGCATGGTGATCCTTCAGGTCGTGGTGGCCCTGATCCCCGGCGAACCCTTCGAGATCGCCGCCGGCTACGCCTTTGGCGCGGTGGAAGGCACGATCCTCTGCATGCTGGCCTCCTCGCTGGGCAGTGTATGCGTGTTTCTGCTGGTGCGGCGGTTCGGCCAGCCGCTGGCCGAGGTATTCTTTTCTCCGGAAAAGCTGCGCACCGTCCGCTTCCTGCAGGCCACACCCAAACGGGACATGCTGTTTCTGATCATCTTTATGCTGCCCGGCACGCCGAAGGATCTGCTGTGCTACTTCGCCGGACTGACCAACATCCGCTTTCCCGTCTGGCTGCTGATCTGCTCCCTGGGCCGTTTTCCCTCCATCATTACCTCCACCGTGGGCGGCAGCGCCCTGGGCACTCAAAACTATTGGGGCGCGGCGGCGGTCTTTCTGGTCACGCTGGCCATCAGCGCCGCGGGGCTCCTGTTCTATAACCGGCTCTGCGACCGGAAGGCCCAGCATAATACCCCCGACGCAAAAGTCGATACATCGTCTACAGCTGACGATGACTCGTCTCACTCTTGACGCGCGCGGCGCGGGAATGTGCTTCCCGCGCCGCTTTTTGCGCTTTACACCGCTGAATTTTTAGAGGTTTTTCCTCTGCCGCCTGCTTTTTGACACTTTTTTTGTCAAAAAACAGGCATTAGGCGAAATTACCGCAAACGCCTGCAAATTTTTGTAATGTTTACCAAAAAGAAAATCCTTTCAAAATTTTGTAGCTTTTGACCAAAACACACTGTTTACTTTAGCGGGAAAATGTGCTTTAATGGTGTGGGTACGAATTTAGGTGTATCTACATGCCGGATGCTGTGACAGGCATGCGGAAAATTTGAGGAGGAAAATTTCATGGTACAGTTTGCAAGTAGAATGGACCTGCTGAAGGGCTCCGAGATCCGCGAGCTGCTGAAGCTGACCGCGCAGCCGGACATCATTTCCTTTGCCGGCGGTATGCCCGCTCCCGAGCTGTTCCCCGTCGAGCAGATGATGCAGGCTTCCGAGGCCGTCCTGAAAGAGAATGGCCGCGTGGCACTGCAGTATTCTTCCACCGAAGGTTATCCCCGTCTGCGTGAGCAGATCGCCGAGCGTATGCTGGCCAAGAACAATATCCATACCGATAAGGATCACATCCTGGTAACCTCCGGTTCCCAGCAGGGCCTGGACTTCTCCGCCCGCGTGTTTCTGAACCCCGGCGACGTGGTGCTGCTGGAGAGCCCCTCCTACCTGGGCGCCGTCAACGCCTTCAAGGCCTGCGAGCCTAAGTTCATCGAAGTGCCCACCGATGATGGCGGCATGATCATGGAAGAGCTGGAGAAGATCCTGGCCACCACCGAAAAGGTAAAGATGATCTACGTCATCCCCGATTTCCAGAACCCCACCGGCCGCACCTGGGATCTGGATCGCCGTCATAAGTTCATGGAGATCGTCAACCGTTACGAGATCCCCGTCATCGAGGATAACCCCTATGGCGAGCTGCGGTTCGAGGGCGAGTACATGCCCGCGCTGAAGAGCCTGGACACCAAGGGTCTGGTGGTCTATCTGGGCACCTTCTCCAAGATCCTGGCCCCCGGCTATCGTCTGGGCTGGGTCTGCGCCGAGGATGAGATCCTGGCCAAGTACAACTTTATGGAGCAGGCCGCCTCTCTGCAGGCTTCCACCATCGGCCAGATGGAAACCTCCAAGTGGATCGATATGTTCGATCTGGACGCCCACGTCAACACCATCCGCGAGTGCTATAAGAAGCGCCGCGCCGTGATGCTGGAGACGCTGGCCAAGGAGCTGCCCGAGCCCTGCACCTTCACCCGTCCCGACGGCGGCCTGTTCGCCTGGGTCGTCCTGCCTGACTACATGGACGCCAAGGAGCTGCAGATGAAGTGCCTTGAGAAGAAGGTCGCTTTCGTTCCCGGCGGTTCCTTCTTCCCCAACGGCGGCCATGAGAACACCCTGCGTCTGAACTACAGCTGCATGCCCGAGGAAAAGATCGTTCAGGGCATCACCGCACTGTGCCAGACCATTCGTGAGAACCTGAAGTAAGCCAACATTTTCATAATACAGTATCCCCTCCCCTGGGGAGGGGATACTGTGATTCCACCCCTACCCCGTCGGCCATCCCCCGCACGGGTGCGCATACCTGATCGTAAAGGAGAACACAGCGGATGAAGAATGTCAAGGTACTCATCGGCAACTACGGCAGCGGAAAGTCCGAACTGGCGCTGAATTTCGCCATGCGCGCCGCCGCAAGGGGCGAACGTACGGAGTTGATCGATCTGGATATGGTCAACACCTACTTCCGCCTGACCGAGCGCGGCAAGATGGTGGAGCAGAAGGAGATCCGTCTCGTCTCTCCCAACTTCGCCTGTTCGGGCATTGAAACGCTCTCTCTTCCCGCCGAGGTACAGTCCGCTTTCGTTCTGGACTGGGACAGCGTCATTTTCGACGTAGGCGGCGACGATGTGGGCGCCACGGCGCTGGGCCGCTATCACCAGGACTTTGTGGATCTGCCGGAGGGCTCGCTGGAGGTGCTGAATGTGGTGAACATCCGCCGCCCCCTGGCCAGCACGCTGGAAAAGATCCACCGCTTGCAGGATGGTATGCAGGCTCATGCCCGTCTTCAGATCACCGGCATGATCAACAACACGAATCTTGCCACCATGACGACGGAGCAGGAGCTGTGGGACGGCTACGAGCTGCTGCGCCAGGTCTCTGACGCATCCGGCATCCCCGTGGCCTACACCACCGGTAAAAAGGAATTTTTAGACGCCTTTCTGGCCCGTGATCCCGACCCGAAATATGTGGGCACCCCCATCGCCATCGACGTGTACATGCACCGCGACTGGGACTCCTACATCGCCTACGGTCTGAACACCACCGATCCCAGAAAGGAAATGTATTGATCCCGTATATCCCCCTAACAGGGATAGAGATATGGTAGAGAATTCAGCAAAATAAGAGAAAAGAGGTGTCAAATGTGGTTAAAGTAACCATCAATGAGATCCTTTGCAAAGGCTGTGGTCTGTGCGTCAGAGCTTGCCCCAAGGGTATCATTGAACTGTCCAAGACCAAGATCAACGCGAAGGGCTATCACCCCGCTGAGGTCACCAACATGGAAGCATGCGTGGGCTGCACTTCCTGCGCTCGCACCTGTCCCGATGTGGTAATCCGTATCGAAAAAGACTAAGGAGGAAAAAACATGGCTAAAACTCTTATGAAGGGTAGCGAAGCCATTGCGGAGGCCGCCATTCGCGCCGGCGCCCGTTATTTCTTCGGTTACCCCATCACTCCGCAGACGGAGATCCCCGAATACATGTCCGCCCGTATGCCCGAGGTTGACGGCTGCTTCCTGCAGGCCGAGTCCGAAGTGGCTGCCATTAACATGGTCTACGGCGCTGCCGGTACCGGCGCCCGTGTCATCACTTCTTCTTCCAGCCCCGGCGTCTCTCTGAAGCAGGAAGGTATTTCCTACTGCGCCGGCGCCATGGTTCCCGCTGTCATCATCAACGTGATGCGCGGCGGCCCCGGTCTGGGCAATATTCAGGCCTCCCAGGGCGACTATTTCCAGGGCGTCAAGGGCGGCGGCAACGGTGACTATCACCTGCTGACCTTCGCTCCCGCTTCCGTGCAGGAGGCCATCGACCTGATGATGATCGCCTATGACAAGGCTGAGAAGTATCGTATCCCCGTGCTGTTCCTGGCCGATGGTATCATCGCCCAGATGATGGAGCCCGTGGAGCTGCCCGAGATGGTGGACTACAAGGTCGATCCCGAGAAGAAGCCCTGGGCCTGCACCGGCTGGAAGCCCGGCGACGATCCCGCAAAGCGCGGCATCATCAACTCCATCTACATCGACACCGAGAGCCTGGCCATCCACAATGACGAGCTGCAGGCGATGTATAAGGAAGTCGTGGATAACGAGCAGATGTGGGAAGAGTTCAACTGCGAAAACGCCGACTACATCATCACCGCCTTCGGCACCGTGGCCCGTATCGCCAAGAGCGCTATTACCGAGCTGAAAGCCCAGGGCATCAATGTGGGTCTGCTGCGTCCCATCACCGTATGGCCCTTCCCCTATGACGCTGTCAGCAAGGTCGTCAACCAGCCCTCTGTCAAGGCTGTCCTGGACGTTGAGCTGAACGAAGGCCAGATGCTGGAGGATGTCAAGCTGGCCATCAACGGCACCAAGAAGGTCGATTTCTTCGGTCACTGCGGCAGCCAGATGCCCACCACCGCCGAGATCGTCACCAAGATTCTCAGCATGAAGGAGGGTAAATAAGATGGCTGTTCTGTTTGAAAAGACCAAATATCTGACTGACAAGCAGTTCCATTACTGCCCCGGCTGCAACCACGGTATCATCCACCGCCTGGTGGCCGAGGTCATCGACGAACTGAGCGATGAACTGAACCTGGACGGCAAGGTCGTCGGCGTGGCCCCCGTTGGCTGCTCCGTGTTTGCCTATGACTATTTTAACTGCGACATGTACGAGGCTGCCCACGGCCGCGCTCCCGCTGTCGCCACCGGTATCAAGCGTTCCGCCAAGGATCGTCTGGTCTTCACCTATCAGGGCGACGGCGACCTGGCCTCCATCGGTACCGCTGAGATCGTTCACGCTGCCCACCGCGGCGAGAAGATCTGCACCATCTTCGTCAACAATGCCATCTACGGCATGACCGGCGGCCAGATGGCTCCCACCACCCTGATCGGCCAGAAGGCCACCACCTGCCCCGCTGGCCGCAGTGAGGAGTGGAGCGGTCTGCCCATCAAGATGAGCGAGATGCTGTCCGCTGTTCCCAGCTCTTACTATATTGAGCGCGTGGCCGTTGATACCACCGCCAATATCGTCAAGGCAAAGAAGGCCATCAAGAAGGCTTTCAAGTATCAGATGGAAGGCAAGGGCTTCTGCATGGTCGAAGTTCTGTCCACCTGCCCCACCAACTGGGGTATGTCTCCTGTCGAGGCTATGAAGTGGCTGGAAGAGAACATGATCCCTTACTATCCTCTGGGTGTTTACAAAGACAAGGGGGCCGAATAACATGGAAAAAACTTTCATTTTTGCCGGTTTCGGCGGTCAGGGCATGCTCCTGATCGGTAAGTTCATGGCTATGTCCTGCATGCTGGACGGCAAGCACGTCTCCTGGCTGCCTTCTTATGGCCCCGAGATGCGCGGCGGCACGGCCAACTGCTCCGTCATCGTTTCCGACGAGCCCGTCGCCTCTCCCCTGGTGGATAAGGCCGACATCATCGTTGCGATGAACCGTCCTTCTCTGGACAAGTTCGAAGAGCACGTCAAGCCCGGCGGTGTTCTGGTCATCAACTCCAGCATCATCGACCGCAAGGCCGTTCGTGACGACATCACCGTTGTGTACTGCGACGCCAACGCCATCGCCGAGCAGGTGGGCAACCCCAAGGGCGCCAACGTGGCCATCCTGGGCGCTGTCATGGCCAAGGCCGACGTCACCTCTCTGGACAGCATGATGGAAGCCATCCGCATCGAGCTGGGTGAGAAGAAGGCCAAGTTCCTGGAGGGCAACAAGAAGGCCCTGCAGGCCGGTATGGAAGCCTGCAAGTAAGTGGCTGCCCATCCCCTTCCCTTATCCGAAATAAGGATGCTGTGTCCGGCACTCGTATGAGTGCCGGACACTTTTTTCTTTCGTTTACTTTTCAGAAAAAAACCGAAAATTTCGTTTCATATTTAGAAACTTTTAGTTGACGAATGACGGAATGTTTGGTATGATATGGTTGCATTTTGAAAGGAGGTCGTTGGGATGGGTTCTTTTTCCAACTTTGTGGGACATCGTATCAAAAAATATCGGAAAAGCCGCGGTTATACCATTGAGCAGTTCTCCGCTATGATCAACAAAAGCAAGGCAACGCTCTCCAAGTACGAAAACGGCGCCATCACCATCGACATCGAGACGCTGTACGAGATCTCCCAGGCATTGGACATCGACCTGAAGTATTTCGTGGATTACCAGCCTCCCACCTTCCGCAACGAACCGGCGCTGCATAAAAACGCCTACTTCAACCAGTCCCTGGCCTATATGTATTACTACGACGGCCGGATCCGCCAGATGGTGCGCTCGCTGCTGCGGTTCTCCCCCGCTCCCAACGGCACAACGGTGGAGGTCACGCTGTATCTGGGCGTCACGTCCTTCGATGATCCCGACCGCTGCCAGCATCTTTTCACCGGCGAAATGCGCTCCTACGACACCATCACCCATATGGTGCTAAATAACCAGATCAACGAGGCGGAGAAGATGTATATCTGCATGCTCAACCCCATGCAGAACCGTACTCCCGCCATCGGCCTGCTGTCCGGCATCGGCAGCACCCCCTTCTTCGCCCCCATCGCCCTGAAGACCCTGATCTCCAACGAACCGCTGGAGGAAAGCGAACGCCTGCTCAGCAGCATCAAGCTGGACAAGGACGACTATCACCTGCTGCGCTACTACAACATGATGGTCATCAACCGTCCCGCCAGCCTGTTTTTGCAGTAAAGATTCAAAAAATGCCCGCAAGGCAAAGCCTTGCGGGCATTTTTACGCCATTTTCACGATCTCCCGCCGCAGCCGCAGAATGATCCGCTTTTCCAGTCGGGAGATGTAGGATTGAGAGATCCCCAGCCGGTCGGCCACCTCCTTCTGGGTCAGCTCCTTCCGCCCGCCAAGGCCAAAGCGCAGCGAGATAATATCCTGCTCCCGCGGTGACAGCTTCGCCACAGCGCTGTGCAGCAGCTGGCGATCCACGTCCTCCTCCAGCGGGCGCATCACCACATCCTCCTCGGTGCCCATCACATCGCTCAACAGCAGCTCTTTGCCATCCCAATCAGTGTTCAGCGGTTCATCAAAGCTGACCTCCGTGCGGGTGTTGCTGTTTTTCCGCAGATACATCAGTATCTCATTCTCAATGCACCGTGAGGCATAGGTGGCCAGCTTGATATTCTTGTCGGTCCGAAAGGTATTCACCGCCTTGATCAGCCCAATGGTGCCAATGGAGATCAGGTCCTCAATGTTGATGCCGGTGTTGTCAAAGCGCTTGGCGATATAGACCACCAGCCGCAGATTCCGTTCGATCAGCGTCTGCCGCGCCCCCTCCTCCGGCAGACGGCCCAGCACCTCCGTTTCCTCCTGCCGCGAAAGCGGCGGCGGCAGCGTGTCGCTGCCCCCTATGTAGTAAACACTATCCGACCTGGTCAGCCGTCGGATCCATTGTACAAGCCGCCGCCACAGTCCCATGTACCGCTCCTTTCTCTCCGCCGCCCCAAAGGGCCTGATAACCGCCCGCGCCCACTCGGGTATACGTCAGCGCCACCAGCGCCCGCGGGATCCGCCTGCGGCCGATCTGGATATGATCGCTGCGGCAGGCCAGCAGCAAACCGCCCTCTGTTCCCACCGCCCGAAACGGCAGCAGCACAAAGGGGATGCTGATCCCCGCTTGATAGAGTCGGGCCATCTTCTCCTCCGGCGCCGCGGCGCTGCACAGGATCTCCACCGCCGCGGCAGGCCAAAGCCCCCGCAGTGCGGACGCCTCCGCCACCAGCACCGGCTGTCCGCCCACAGGATCCCGCAGCGTATTGCCGTTGTCCCGCAGCGCCCGCAGACGGCAGCGGCGGCCGTTCAAAACTACATCGATATCCATCAGCTCTCCCCCTTCATGACGGGCCCCCTGCCGGAACACCACATGCAGCAAGCCATAAAACACCGCCGCCGTTCCCAGCAGCACCAGCCAACTGATGTTGGCATAATAGATCCGCCGCAGCAGTCCCATAGGCGACCCCGTCAACAGTCCCAACGCCAGTAAAAGCCCCGCCAGCCCGCCGGACAGCAGCCAGAACAGCGCCGTCAGCCGCCAGGGCCGCACCTCTTTGTGAAACGCACACCGCGCCAACGCCACCCCCGTACCGATGCGGCATAGCGGATGCGCCAGCACCGGCACCAGAAACACCGACACGGCGTAAAGGGCTCCCGCGGCGGCACAAACGGCAAACCGCAGCCGCCGCAGCGGCGTGCCCGCCAGCGTGGCAGTGGTCATCAGCAGCAGATAGTCCACCGCCAGATTCAGCGCCAGCAGCCGGTCAACATATACCACCGTCACCGCCCTCACCTCGTCCCTTATTATAGGACGGCCCGCCTGGAAATCCTGTCGCAAAAAAGCACCCCGCAGGATTTCTCCCGCAGGGCGCTCCGTTCGTTATTCATGGTCAAAAATCGCCTTTTTCTCGATCAACGCGCCGTATTCCTCCTTCCACTGCCGGTGCAGCGGCGAGGCGTCCCAGTTCCCCAGCGCCTCCCTGTCCATATCCAGCACGATCATCACATCATAGCGGTTCTCGCGGTCGATGCAGCAGGGGTATACCTGGGCGTCATGAACGCCGGAAACGGTGTTTATGGTGCTGAATAAGGCCTTTATTTGGGGCAATAAAGCGGCTTTATCGGTCACTTTTTCGTTCCATTTGGCCAGTATGTAATGCTTCATCCGGCACCTCACAGTCCCAGATAGGGGATAACCAGTCCCGCCAGCATCAGCACCGCCATCAGGCAGGCAATGACGCCCACAATGATCTGCGTGGTCTTCTTGCGCATTTATTGTTCCTCCTTCGGTACGATCCTTCTGATCATCTTTTCCACCTTGCGGCGGGGCTGCATGACCTCATGGCCGCAGCCCAGGCATTTCAGCTTGATATCCATGCCCACGCGCAGCACCTCCCACCGGCGGCTGCCGCAGGGGTGATCCTTCTTTAATTCCAGAATGTCATGCAGCTGTAAGTCCATGGCTCATCCTTTCTTGATCTCGTCCCAGTAGCGCTTGGCCGCCTGTTCGGTCTTGTTGTCGCCGTATTCATAATAGTGCTTCTCCCCCAACTCCTCCGGCAGATACCGCTGCTTCACATAGTGGTGGGGGAACACGTGGGGATAGAGGTAACCCTGCTCCCGCTCCTGTCCGGCGCTGTCGGCGTGGACGTTCTGCAGGTGGCGGGGAATACTGCCCATGGCCCCCCGCTGGATATCCTCCATAGCGGCGACGATGGCGTTGTGGCTGGCATTGGACTTGGGGGCCGTGGCCAGCAGAATGGCCGCCTCCGCCAGTGGGAGCCGCGCCTCCGGCAAGCCCAGCTGCACCGCCGCGTCCACGCAGGCCTTCGTAATGGCGATGGCCTGGGGATAGGCAAGGCCGATATCCTCGCTGGCGATGACCAGCAGGCGGCGGCAGGGCGACAGCAGATCGCCGGCCACCAGCAGCCGCCCCAGATAATACACCGCCGCGTCCGGATCAGAGCCGCGGATGGACTTCTGCAGGGCGGACAACAGGTCATAGTGCTCATCCCCATCCCGATCATAGCGCATAGCGCTGCGTTGGGCCAGCTGTAAGGCGTCTTCACTTGTCACATATAGCACGCCGTCTTTCGGTCTGGCGGACTGATACAGCAGCTCCACTGCCGTCACCGCCTTGCGGACGTCGCCGCCGCAGGCGGCAGCCACCGCGGCGGGGACCGTATCCTCCCACGCAAACGGCAGGTCGCTGCGCTGCTGCTCGATACGCAGGGCGCGCTCCACAGCGGGGCGGGTCTCCTCCGCTGTCAGGGGCTTGAACTCAAACACCGTGCTGCGGGACAGCAGGGCGTTATAGATGTAAAAATACGGATTTTCCGTGGTGCTGGCGATCATGGTAATCTTGCCGTTTTCCAGGAATTCCAGCAAACTTTGCTGCTGCTTTTTATTAAAGTACTGGATCTCATCCAGATACAGCAGGATGCCGTTGGGGGCCATCATGGTATCCACATCGGCGATGATGGCCTTGATGTCCTGCAGGCTGGCGGTGGTGGCGTTCAGGTGATACAGCGCCTTTTGCGTCCGCTTGGCAATGATGTTGGCGATCGTCGTCTTCCCCGTGCCGGAGGGCCCGTAGAAGATCAGATTGGCCTCAGCCCCGTTTTCGATCAGGCGGCGCAGCAGCGCCCCCTCGCCCAACAGGTGCTTTTGTCCCGCTACCTCATCCAGCGTCTGGGGCCGGATCTCGTCCGCCAATGGCCGCATGCACTCACCTCCTGAAAAACATACTGGTGGTAGTATACCACCATTTGCTTTTTTGCGCAAGGTCTGATACAATGATACCGAGGTGAGGCCCCATGAAAACGCAAGCGCAGATCCACGCCATCATTGAAGAACTGAAAAAGCTGTACCCCGACGCCATCTGCTCGCTGGATTATGAAAAGGACTACGAGCTGCTGTTCTCCGTCCGCCTGGCGGCGCAGTGCACCGACGCGCGGGTGAATCTGGTGACGCCCGCCCTCTTCGCCCGCTTCCCCACGCTGGAGGCCTTTGCGGCGGCCACGCCGGAGGAGGTCGGCGAATACGTCCGCTCCTGCGGCTTCTGGCGGGCCAAGGCCAGGGACATCGTGGGCAGCGCCCAGATGCTGCTGTCCGATTTCGGCGGCAGGGTGCCGGACAGCATGGAAGACCTTCTCCGCCTGCCCGGCGTGGGCCGCAAGACGGCCAATCTGGTGCTGGGCGACATATACGGCAAAGAGGGCTATGTCTGTGACACCCACTGCATCCGCATCACCGGACGGCTGGGCATCACCGACGGCAGCAAGGATCCCCTGAAGGTGGAGCAGCAGCTGCGGAAAGCCATCCCGCCGGAGGAGTCCAACAACTTCTGCCACCGCATGGTGCTGCACGGCCGCGCCCTGTGCATGGCCCGCGGCCCCCAATGCGGAGAGTGTCCCCTGAAAGAGTTGTGCGACTATGGCATAAACGCCCAATGAAAGTCCCATGAAATCACGCTTTCCTGTGCCAGTCCTGTGGGACTGGCATTTTTTTCTTATCTGCCACATATACTGCGGTACAGGGAGGTGGACATATGGACTTGAAACAGGCAGCCGCCCAGCTGCATGCCGATCCGGACACCATGCAGCGCATGGCCCAGTCGCCGGACGGCCAGGCGCTGATGGCCCTGATGCAGCAGCAGAACGGCGCACAGCTGCAAAAGGCCATGGAGCAGGGCGAGGGCAACAGCGCGGCGGAGATGGCCGCACTGCTAAAAACCGTGCTGTCCAGCAGCGAGGGCCGCACGCTGGTGCAGCGGCTGAGCCGGCAGCTGAAGCAGCAATAGGGTAAGCCACAGCGAAAGGAGGCAGCAATATGGAGGATATGGACAGCAAGCTCAACGCCATGCTCAACGATCCGGCGGCCATGGCCCGTATCATCCAGATGGCCCAGCAGCTCTCCGGCGGAACGGCACAGGCTGCTCCGCCCCCGCCGCCTCCGCCCCAGCAGAGCAGCGTGCCCCCACCGCCGCCGGAGGGCGGCTTTGACCCCATGCTGCTGGCGCGCTTCCTGCCGATCCTGCAGGAGCTGCGCCAGTCCAACAGCCAGACCACCCAGCTTCTCTATGCCCTGCGGCCCTTTCTCAAGGAGGAAAAGCAGTCCAAGGTGGAGCGGGCGGCAAAGCTGGCGCGGGTCATCTGCATCGGCAAACGGTTTTTGACGGAGGGAGGGCTTGACATTGTATGACCGCTATGGCCGCCAGGAGCGAAGCGGCTTTGTGCGGGCCTCTATGGATGACGGACCGCTGCCGCCGCCCCCCAAGCCGTCCGGACAGCGCCCGCCGCCGCCAAAGCCGCCGCCCCCGCCGCCGAAACCCAACCGGCCGCCGGAGATTGCCTTTGGCAAAGGGATATTGGAGGCGCTGCATCTGGACGATCTGGACACCGGCGACCTTCTGCTGCTGTTCATGCTGTTCTTTCTCTTCCAGCAGAACGCGGACGAAGAGCTGCTGATCGCCATCGGCCTGCTGCTGATCCTGTGACCTGCCATTTCTGGCAAGCATTGCATTTGCAAAGCAGCGCACGCCGCGGTATAATGGCCGTGTTCTTGCAAGAGCAAATCCAACCGAGGAGGTCACAGAAATGTTCTGCAACTTTGACTGCGCTTCCCTGCTGAAGATGCTGTGCAGCTTTTTCGGCTGCTGACTGAGCGTATATAAGAAAAACGAGCCGCACGCATGTGCGGCTCGTTTTCTTATGACGGGGATGTGATCTTCAACCCCACGATGCCCACCAGCAGCAGGGCGGCGAAAAACATGCGCCACGCAGTGGCCGGCTCCTTGAACAGCACCAGGCCCACCACCACGGCGCCCAGCGCGCCGATGCCTGTCCAGATGCCGTAAGCCGTGCCCAGCGGCAGCGTTTTCATGGCCTGTGACAAAAGGCCGAAGCTGACCAGCATACCGACGATCGTCAGCGCGGAATAGCCCAGCTTGGAAAAGCCCTCCGACAGCTTCAGGCAGGTGGACCAGAACACCTCCGTCAGACCGGCGATCACCAAAAAGACCCATGCCATATGAAAAACTCCTCTCAAAACGCAAAATCGCGCCCTCTTCCGCATCTTCAAAGGCCTAACGATGCAGAAAAAAGCGCGTTGACGCACCCGGCGGCGTGTCTGAAAAGACTATACCATATTTCCCTCCCCAGGTCAAGCGCATGATTTTCCTGCTTTCCATTACTTTTTGCCCAGTTGACCCCCTTGAAAAACGTCGAATTATGTGTTAATATTATGTATCGTGAAGCGATAGTTTGATTTGACCTGTATGGAATGGCACACTGTTTTGCAGGAGGAATGACCGATGGTTGATTTTGAAAATGGCGCGATCTTTAAGCTGTCGCCGGATAACGGACGCGGCGCACGCCTTGTGGATGATCTGTTGGTCCCCGGCGAAACGGTGATCGGATCCTACACGGTGGTTCGGGATTTTGTGGTGTTCACCAGCAAACGTGTGATCTCCTGCAACATCCAGGGCATCACCGGAAAACGGCGGGATCTGACCTCGATGCCCTACAGCAAGATCTCGGTGTTTTCCATCGAGACGGCGGGTATTCTGGATCTGGACAGCGAGCTGGAGATGTATTTCACCGGCCTTGGCAAAGTCCATTTCGACTTTACCGGCAATTCGGACATCAGGGCCATTGGACAGGCGATCAGCACATATGTGCTTCAGTGACGAAAACTCTCACATAAGAAGGAGTCGATCATGGACATTTGTTTTGAGTCCCTTTCGCTGGACGCTCAAAAAGCATTGGCGCGTTACGCCGCGTATGGCTGGCGCCCCGCTGTTGCTGCAAAGGTCTTGAATTGTCGGTTCAGTCTTTCTTTGACCAGCCGCGATGTTGCCGAGATCTACGCAGCCCTCAAAAATGAAGGCGGCGATATTGCGCCAAACACCGAGGAAACGTCTGCCGATTGACCGGCAGACGTCTTTTCGTTCCGGATAAGGAGATATCCCTATGGCTACCACCCAGGACTACATCCAATACGTGTGCGAGCATCTGCCGGAGTGCGGCGCGGTGCGCTGCCGCAAAATGTTCGGCGAGTACATGGTATACATCAATGACAAGCCGCTGCTGACCGTATGCGACAACACGGTGTTTGTCAAAAGGCTTCCGGCGCTGTCGGATCTCATGTCCGACGCCGAAGTCGGCTGCCCCTACGAGGGCGCCAAAGAGCACTATATTCTGGACATGGACGATCCGGCGCTGACGGCACAGGTCATCGCCGTTCTGGAGCCCCTTATCCCCGTGCCCAAAAAGAGAAAGACGGATTGATCCTCATGGATGCCATCACCATCCACACCGCCGCCGCGGCGGACGCGGCGGACTTATTGGCCATCTACGCGCCTTATGTCACAAATACCGCGATCACCTTTGAATACGAAGTCCCCCCGCTGGAGGAATTCCGCAGCCGCATCACCCATACGCTGCAGAGCTATCCCTACCTTGTGGCGGAGGAAAACGGCAATATCCTCGGCTACGCCTATACCGGCCCCTTTGGTGAGCGTCCCGCCTACGGTTGGGCGGCGGAGACCAGCATCTATCTGCAGCAGGACGTGCGGGGCAAGGGCCTGGGCAAGCGGCTGTACGCAGCGCTGGAGGAGATCTCCCGCGCACAGCATGTGCAGAATCTCTATGCCTGCATCGCCTACCCCGACGTTGACGACGCCTATCTGACCGGCAACAGCGTGGTCTTTCACGCCCACATGGGCTACCACGAGGTGGGCCGGTTCCACCGCTGCGGCTATAAATTCGGCACCTGGTATCACATGACCTGGATGGAAAAGCTGCTTGGCAGCCACGATGTGCCCCCTGCGCCGTTTATCCCCTTCCCACAGCTGAATAGGAACTGATAAAACAGGAGGTCCGAAGCCTATGGCTTCGGACCTCCTGTTTTACGTATTATTCCGTCTCGCCGTTTTGATCCGCGGCGTGCCGCCGCTTCCGGCGGAGCAGCACAACGGCGCCCGCGGCCGCCATTGCCGCCGCGGCGGCAATGGCCAGCCACCACATCCCGTGTCCGGCATGGATCAGTGTGATCGTCCCATCCCCCGCCATGGTAAAGCTGAGATAGCCGCCGTTGACCTGGGCATCGGCCTTTTTCGCGCCATTGCCGCTGTCCACGTATACGGTATAGCGCTCTCCCTTCTGGGGAAGCAGCCAACGCACCGTATGGCTCTCCTGCCCGTCATCGGGGATCTGGATGAACAATGTCTCCACGGCCTTGGAGGCGGTGTTTTCCTCCTCCCGCACCTGCAGGATGTCGCTGTCGCGGAATTTTCCCTGCACTAACAGCACATCGTGTCCATCGCGCTGCTGGGGCGAGGCCAAAGTGGTCACATAGGGCGTATAGACCGCCGTGACCAGCGTGTCAAAGCGCAAGTGCTTCAGCTCGCTCTTGTCCCAGTGCACGTAGTAATTCTCCTTTTCCGGAAGGACCGGATACACGTCGCTTTCAAAGGACGCGCCATAGGAAAAGCGCTGGGACTGTAATGTCTCGCCGTCCAGCACAAAGCGCAGCTGCATGCTGCGGAACGCATCAGGGGTGTCCTCCCTCTCGCACAGGGCCTCATAGGTGATACCCTCCGCCTTTCCGGCATAGCTGATCCGGTCCACACCGGCCAGGGTGTCCGAGACGAAGTAGTTTCCGCTGTATGTGCCGGTGATCTCACCGGCCACGGCGCCGCCCAGCTGCGTGCAGTCCGTCACCTCCACCATGGACAGGCAGTCGGACACACGGCTGCCGGAGCCCACGATGCCGCCCACATATTTGCGGCCGCTCAGGGTACACTTGGCGTAGCTGCTGCGGATGGAGGACAGCGACAGGCCGCATACGCCGCCCACATAGTCGCCGTTCTCGCTGGAAACATCGCCGTAATCGCCGCAGCCGGACACCGTGCCCAGATCCATGCGGCCCACCAGTCCACCGGCGCAGCTCTTTTTGGCCTGTACCCTGCCGTTATTTTCGCAGTCCAGCAAAATGGCGCGGGTCTGATAGGTAAAGCGGGTCGTCCGGTTCTCCGATGTCAGCAGGTCGTCCTCCGGATCCAGGTCATACTCAATCGCCATGGAACCGGCCACGCCGCCCACATTCCGGTCGGCGTCAATGATGCCGTAATTCGTACATTCCAGCACCTTGCCTCGTGTGGCGCTTTGCAGACTCTCCTCGGACACATCCTCATACACGTCGGAGTAATCCACATTCTGTGTGCTGTTCAGCACGTTCAAAAACAGATTCATGACCTTCATGAACTGGTCATTGACAGCCCGTACATCCACCAGCAGCACCGTTCCCGCGCGGGACATCTCGTCGTTCAGCGCGGTCAGCTCATTGCCGATCCCGCCCAGGGCGCTGTTCAGAGCGTCGGCGCTCTCGCCAAACTCACTGCCCAGTCCCACAAAAGAGCCTGGGGATTCCCCCGACAGATCCTTCGCCCACTGCGCCGCCTTGGCAAACGCGCTGCTCAGCGCCGCGGAGGCATCCTCCGCCCCTGCCAGCGCAGCGTCCAGCTGCTCCGTGATCGTACCCATTTCTCCGTTGATCTTGCGCAGCGCGTCCAGCGCCTCTCCCAGATGGGCCACAGCGCTTCTGAAATGGCGGGACGCCTCGGCAAACGCCTCCGCGGCGCTTTGCAGATACGCGGCAGCCTGCCGTAAGGTGTCCAGATCCAGCTTCGGAAGGCCGGAGAGATCCATCTGGGCCACAAGGGCCGTCGTACTACTCACGGCGGCGTCATACCGCCCCAGAACAGCCGCCAGACCGGCCTGCAGCTGTGCGGCGGTATCCGCCGTCACCGCGCCGCCCACCGCAAGCTCGCTGTTTGCCTGCGCAAGCGCGGCGCGCAGCGTCTCCTCCGCATCCCACAGGGCAGAGATGGCGTCGTGGGCGTCTGTGATATCCGCGTTGTCCGTGCCGGTGATCAGTGCCAGGGCCTTCTCCAGCGCCGCAAGTCCCCGTTCCAGCGCGTCGCAGCCCTGGGTGATCTCCGTACAGACCGCCTCCAGCGCCGCAAGGGCCTCCTCATTGTATTCCTCCATGCCGCCGACGGTCTCCACCAGCTGCCGCAGCGCGGCGATGGCCTGCGTCATGCCGTCCGACGCTGCCGACAGGTCCTCCAGAATAGGCGACGCCTTGGCCAGATACCGCTCCGCCAGCAGCAGAAGGTTGTTGGCGGTCTCCACATTGCTGTCCACAAAATCTCCCATCTGGCCCGCCATAGAATAGGCGCTGTCGCGGGCGCCGTCGGCATAGTCGGCCAGTCGGGAGACCCCTCCCGACACCGTATCCGAAGCGGACTGGGCGTCATCCAGCGCACGGTCGATCAGATCATGCAGCACATTCAGCTCGCCCTGCAGCTCGTCCAGACCGCTGGAGGAGAACTGCAGCGTAATGTCCGGCGCCATCTGCCCCACGATGCCGCCCACGTCCTTGCGGCCCTGGACGACGCCGCGGTTGATGCAGCTGGCCATATAGCCGTTCTGCCGTCCCGCGATGCCGCCTGCGTTATAGCCCACATGGGGATAGCCCACCGTGCCGGAGTTCACGCAGCTCTGCACAACGCCGTTGGAATAGCCCGCTATGCCGCCGGTGTCCGTCGTCACGGCGTTCTCCGACACGTCCTCCCGCTTCAGCAGGCTGTACAGCGTGCTCTCAAGGCCGCTGATGTCCGCCGCCATATCCTCGTCGCTGACGGCGGTGTTGACCGCCGCCGTATTGCTGCAATTCAGCAGCGTTCCTGCGTTCTGTCCGGCGATGCCGCCGGTGAACTGGCTGCCCCGCACCGCACCGGCGGTGCGGCAGTCCTCGATCACGCCGCTGGACTCGTTCTTTCCGGCAATTCCGCCCACATAGTCGCCGCCTATGACGATGCCGCTGAAGCTGCACGCCTCGATCCGTCCGGCATTGACACCGGCGACGCCGCCGATCTGGCTCTGGGTGCCGGAGGGCGTCACATCGCCCTCCACCGCCAGATCCTTCACCACCGCTCCGGCCTCGATCCGGCTGAACAGGCCATAGTCCGCAGCGCTTCGCGTCAGGTTCAGGCCGTAGATCCGGTGTCCCTGCCCGTCGAAGGTACCGTAGAACACAGGGATGGAGATCTCCGTCTCCTCCGCTTCGATGTCGGCGGTCAGCGTCACCGTCAGACCCTGGGAATAGGTATCCACCTTACAGTGCTCGGCAAAGGCCAGCAGATCCTTTTTGGTGCCGATACGCACCGTCTTTCCCTCCGCAAACACCGCCGGACACAGACACAGGGACAGCACCAGCACCAGTGCCAGCAGCGCCGCGGTGATGCGCCGCAGTATGTTATTCCGCTTCATGGTGCGCCTCCTCTCCTCCGGTATGCTCCGGTAGCTCTTTTTCCGTCATGCTGCCGGACAGCAGATTCAGGTTCACGTCGCCCTCCACGCTGGCCCGCATCACACCGCTGACCACACCGTGGATCTCGCCGTTGACCACGCCGTCCACAAACACACGGCCGCTGGACTCCCGCCTGCGGATCACCTTCGGCACGGCAAAGGACGTCTTATCCACAACGCCGCTGCCCACCAGCAGGATCTGCGGCAGCACGAACAGCACCAGAATCATGGAGATGATGGTGCCCCGTCCCAGACTCTGTCCGATACCGGCGATGGCCGCTTCCGAGGTCATCTGCCCGATCAGCACACCTGCCACCGTCAGAATACTGCCGGAAGTCAGTACGGTGGGAAACGCGAAATTCAGCGTCTCAATGATGGCCTGCTGATGATCCATCCGGTTCTTCAGCTCCTGATAGCGGCTGGCGATGACGATGGCATAGTCGATGTTGGCGCCCATCTGGATGGAGCTGACCACCAGATAGCTCATAAAGAACAGCGGGCTGCCCGTAAGGGCGGGGATGGAGAAGTTCAGCCAGATGCTGCCCTGGATCACCATGATCAGCAAGATCGGCATACCGGCGGAATTAAAGGTAAACAGCAGCACCACCAGCACGATCAGGATGGACACCACGCTGACCACCGTATTATCGCGGGAGAAGGACTTTTGGAAGTCATATTCATTGGTGGAGTCGCCCGCCACGTAGATGTCGCCGTCGGGATAATAGCTTCCGGCGATCTCACGGATGGTGTCAGTAAAAGCATAGGTGGTATCGCCGCCCACCGGCAGCGTCAGATACAGCAGCATACGGCTGTGCTCCTCGCCCTGCAGCTGCGCCTTGGCACTTTCGATCTGCCCTCTGGCGTCGTTGAGCATCTCCGTCTGCTCATCGCTCATGGTGACGATCTCCGCATCCATCTGGTCGCAGACAAACAGGAACATATCCATCAGCGGCACCTTATACGAGGCGATGTTCCCCGCCAGCTTGCCGTAATCCCCCTGCTCTGTGGCATAGGCGGCATACAGCAGCTGCGACATCTCGTAGTCCAGATCCGCCAGCTCGGCAAACTGCCGCGGCGTCAGCCGATCCGCCAGCATATAGCCGTCCATGGCCTCCACATTGGCCAGGCCCATGGTGTGGTCGATCTCCTCATAGCCCTCCAGTTCACTGAGCAGCTGCGCCTCTTTCTCGTAGTCTCCGGCGGGCACCACCAGCGCCACCATATTGGAGCTGGTAAACGTATCCTTGATCTTGTTCTCCGCGATCTGCGTCTCGTTCAGCTTGGGCGTCGTCAGACCGCTGTAGCCGTAGGCATAGGGACATTTGCCGGAGAAAAAGATGCCGAAGATCACAAACACCGCAAAAATGACCGGAATGATGCGGCGGGTCTTGAAGTCAAATTTTCCGATGAAATCCACCTTGGGGACAAAGCTCTTATGCTTGGATCTTTCGATCAGCGGCCCGAACAGCACCAGAAGCCCCGGCATCACCACGAACACCGACAGCAGAGCATACATAATGGCTTTGATCAGGCAGATGCCCATATCCGGACCGATCTTGAACTGCATGAACAGCATGGCCACCAGGCCGCCCACCGTGGTCAGGGAGCTGGCGCTGATCTCCGGAATGGCGCGGCTCAAGGCGGCGATGGCCGCCTCGCGGATAGGCATGGTCTCCCGCTGCTCCTTAAAGTGGTTGCACAGGATCACCGCATAATCCAGACTGAGGGCCAGCTGTAAGATGCTGGTCACGGAGTTGGACACAAACGAGATCTTCCCCAGCAGGAAATTGCTGCCCTGATTCAAGATCATGGCGATCACAAAGGTCAGCAGCAGCACCGGCACCTCGCCGTAGGTCTGTGAGGTAAACAGCAGCACCGCGATCACGATCACCGCCACATAGATCATGATGATGCCGACCTCTCTTGCGATGGTCTCCTGCAGGGTGTTGCCCAGATCCGTGGAGATGTACAGGTCATAGTCCGCCAGCGTCTCCTTCACCGCGTCCAGGGCCGTCAGGCAGGCGTCATCCGTCTCGTCGGCGTCAAAGGTCACGGAATACAGCGCCGCGGCATTGCTGTAATGGTCGGTGGTCTCGTCGAAATCCACGCTCTGGACGCCCTTCACATCGGCGATGGCGTCCCGCAGCGCTTCCGCCGCGTCATAGGTGATGTTGTCCACCATCACCTCCGCCGTGCCATAGGTGGTGAATTCCGCCTCCATCACGTTCAGCGCCTGCTTCGTCTCGGCGTCATCCGGCATGAATGCCGTCAGGTCGTTCTCCACCTCCACCCAGTTGCGGGAAAAGGCGGAGAAGATCAGGGTGATGACGGTCAGCAGGAAAAACAGATTCCGCTTATCCACGATAAAGGTCGCCAGCTTTACCATAAAGCTCTCCTTATGGGCGGTCTGCTGTGCCATGGCTCTGTTCCCCCTTTCTCTCCTCTTCCTCCAGCCGTGTTCCCCGCAGCGGCATCCGGACGCCGCCGCTGTGGACGGTCCCCCGCAGCCCGCCGTCCTCCTCATAAAGACGGGTGCTGCATTCCAGCTTACTCAATCCCGTGCGCAGCACATGCCGCAGGACAAGGCTCGCGCCCTCCCATGCGCCCGTCACGGGATTATCCACCCCCAGCAGGGACAGGGTACCCGTTACGGCGTCTCCGCTGCCCCGCAGGGTCAGGGTACCGCTGCGCTCTCCCAGCGGGCTCTCCAACACCACATGATATCGGGTCATAAATGCCTCCTAAGTCGTATGATCCAGCATAGCATACCGGATGCCCTCCGCAAAAGCAAAGGTCAAATACCTCCCCCGTGTCAAATCTTTGCGCAGTCTCCCTTTGCCCTATTGGCTTTTCTCCTGCGTCTATGGTATAATAGGCGGCACAGGAGGGATCAGCCGTGGAAAAACGCACCTACGCCGCGTCCGATCAGACAAAGCGCGCCCTCGCGGCGGCATTGAAGGAGCTGATGGCGCAGCGGCCCATCGACAAGATCACCATTCACGATATCACCGAGCGCTGCGGCATACGGCGTCAGAATTTTTACTACCACTTTGAGGATCTCTACGACCTGATGCGCTGGATGTTCCAAAATGAAGCCCTCTCCCTTCTCCAGCAGCACGAGGGGATGTTGCTATGGCAGGAGGGACTTTTGCAGCTGTTCCGGTATATCGAGGAAAACCGCGCCGTCTGCCTCTGCGCCCTGCGCTCTGTGGGACGGGAGCACCTGAAGCGGTTTTTTGAGCGGGATATCCATGCCGTCATCCACCGCACCGTGGAACAGCTGGGCCGCGAGATCGGCGCCATCGACGCCGGAGCCGCGGATATCGAACTGACCACCCATTTCTACGTGGTGGCCCTGGCCGGCATGCTGGAAAGCTGGCTGCTGGGCGAGATCGATTACACACCGGAGCAGCTCATCGCCTTTGCCGACCGCACCCTACAGGACCACGTCCGCGGCGCTAAGCTCCGTTACCACGCCAACACAGAACCTGATCGCTAAAAAAAGCACCCGCACACCATGGTGTGCGGGTGCTTTTTTCTTGTGATTTTCCGTTAAGGATTCTTACTTCACAGCTTCCTCAACCGCCACAGCCACGGCCACGGTAGCACCAACCATAGGATTGTTGCCCATGCCCAGGAAGCCCATCATCTCCACGTGAGCGGGGACGGAACTGGAGCCTGCAAACTGTGCGTCGGAGTGCATACGGCCCATGGTGTCGGTCATACCATAGCTGGCGGGACCGGCGGCCATGTTGTCGGGATGCAGCGTGCGGCCGGTGCCGCCGCCGGAGGCCACGGAGAAATATTTCTTTCCCTGCTCGATGCATTCCTTCTTATAGGTGCCCGCCACAGGATGCTGGAAGCGGGTGGGGTTGGTGGAGTTGCCGGTGATGGACACATCCACGCCCTCGTGATGCATGATGGCCACGCCCTCGCGGACATCGTCGGCGCCGTAGCAGCGAACGTCGGCGCGCTCGGTCTCGGAATAGCGGATCTCGCGGACGATATTCAGCTTGCCGGTGTAGTAGTCGAACTGGGTCTGCACGTAGGTGAAGCCGTTGATGCGGCTGATGATCTGGGCGGCGTCCTTGCCCAGACCGTTCAGGATCACCCGCAGGGGCTGCTTGCGGGCCTTGTTGGCGTTCTTGACGATGCCGATAGCGCCCTCGGCGGCGGCGAAGGACTCGTGACCGGCCAGGAAGGCAAAGCACTTGGACTCGTCGCTCAGCAGCATGGCGCCCAGGTTGCCGTGACCCAGACCAACCTTACGATCCTCGGCCACAGAGCCGTCGATGCAGAAGGACTGCAGGCCCACGCCAATCAGCTTGGCCGCCTCGGCGGCGGTCTTGACGCCGGCCTTGATGGCGATGGCCGCGCCCACGGTATACGCCCAGCAGGCGTTTTCAAAACAGATGGGCTGGATGCTCTTCACGATCTCATAGGGATCAAAGCCCTTGGCCTTGCAGATCTCGCGGCACTCCTCCACGGAGCCGATGCCGTACTGGGCGAGGACGCCGTTGATCTTGTCGATTCTTCTCTCGTAACTTTCAAACAGAGCCATGATTTCGTCCTCCTCCCTTATTCGTGGCGGGGGTCAATATACTTGACCGCGCTGTCCCACTGGCCGTAATGGCCGGTGGCCTTCTTCAGTGCCTCGTTGGCGTCGTCGCCCTTCTTGATGAAATCCATCATCTTGCCCAGGCTGATAAACTCATAACCGATGATCTCATCGTCCTTGTTCAGCGCCAGCTTGCTGCAATAGCCCTCGGCCATCTCCAGATAGCGGGGGCCCTTCTCCTTGGTGGCAAACATAGTGCCCACCTGAGAGCGCAGGCCCTTGCCCAGATCCTCCAGAGAAGCGCCCACGGACAGGCCGCCTTCGGAGAATGCGGACTGGGTGCGGCCATAGACGATCTGCAGAAACAGCTCCCGCATGGCGGTATTGATGGCGTCGCACACCAGGTCGGTATTCAGCGCCTCCAGAATGGTCTTGCCGATCAGGATCTCGGAAGCCATGGCGGCGGAGTGGGTCATGCCGGAGCAGCCGATGGTCTCCACCAGCGCCTCCTCGATGACGCCGTTCTTCACATTCAGGGTCAGCTTGCAGGCGCCCTGCTGGGGTGCGCACCAGCCGATACCATGGGTAAAGCCGGAGATATCGCTGATCTCCTTGGCCTGCACCCACTTGCCCTCTTCGGGAATGGGAGCCGGGCCGTGATAAGCGCCCTTAGCCACAGGACACATATGCTGAACCTCAGTCGTATAGATCATAATGACGATGTTCCTTTCTTTGATTTGAAATGATCGACGGGATCCCCCGTGAGTTTCCTATTGCATAGTATAACAGACTTGGCTTCGTTTTGCAAGAAACATTCCAAACATTTGGTGCTTATTTTGCCGCCACAAAGCCCACCTTGCGCTGCACCTTACTGAGCGTCTTCAGCGCCAGACGGCGGGCACGCTCCGCGCCCTCCTGATACACGCCCTCCAGATACGCCTTGTCGTCCATGATGCGCTGGCTCTCCTCGCGGATGGGGCGCAACAGCTCCACCACGGCCTCGCCCACGGCGGGCTTGAACACGCCGTAGCCCTGACCCGCAAACTCCGCCTCCGCCTCGGCAAGCGTCTTGCCGGTGGCGGCGCAGTAGATGGTCAGCAGGTTGGAGATACCGGCCTTGTTCTCCTTGTCGTACTTCACGGCCGTCTCGCAGTCGGTAACGGCCCGCTTGAACTTCTTCATGATGACCTCAGGAGGATCCATCAGGTTCACGCAGCCGTCCGGCAGGGATTTGCTCATCTTGGTGGTGGGGTCGTCCAGAGACATGAGCCGCGCGCCGACCTTGGGGATAAAGGCCTCCGGCAGCACGAAGGTATCGCTGTACACGCTGTTGAAGCGCTGGGCGATGTCGCGGGTCAGCTCCACATGCTGGCGCTGATCCTCGCCCACCGGCACCAGATCCGCCTGATACAGCAGGATATCCGCCGCCATCAGCACCGGATAAGTGAACAGACCCGCCGTGATGTTGTCGGCGTGCTGGGCGGCCTTGGCCTTGAACTGGGTCATGCGGCTCAGCTCGCCGAACTGGGTATAGCAGCCCAGGATCCAGCCCAGCTCCGCGTGCTGGGGCACGTGACTCTGGATAAACATGATGTTCTTCTGGGGATCCAGGCCGCAGGCGATATACTGTGCCAGCTGGTTGACGCTGCGCTTGCGCAGCGTGGCGGGATCCTGCCGCACGGTGATGGCGTGCATGTCCACGATGCAGTACAGACAGTCGTACTCATCCTGCAGATCCACCCAATTCTTGATGGCGCCCATGTAGGAGCCCAGCGTCAGCTCGCCGGAGGGCTGGATGCCGCTGAAAATTCTCTTTTTCGTATCAGCCATTTTCTACCTCTCATTATCACGGATATCCCATCCGTATTCTTCTTGCGTCCCCTATCCTATCACGTTTCGGGCAAAAAATCAATGGAATCCCACGATCGTCATTGACTTTTCCCTGGAAAAACATATAATAGATAAGTAAATTTGTCAAAAAGCCGGAGGAAAAAATTATGGCGATGGATATGAACTATTTTACCCAGATGGAGGAAAAAATCCCCCACGGAAAGGTGCGTACCCGTTTCGCGCCGTCTCCCACCGGCTATATGCATGTGGGCAACCTGCGCACGGCTCTGTACACCTGGCTGATCGCCCGCAATCACGGCGGCACCTTTATCCTGCGGATCGAGGATACCGACCAGGGCCGTCTGGTAGAGGGCGCCACCGACGTCATCTACCGCACCATGGCCGAATGCGGCCTGACCCATGACGAGGGCCCCGACGTAGGCGGCCCCGTGGCCCCCTATATCCAGTCCCAGCGTCGGGATACCTACGGTAAGTATGCCCGCCTGCTGGTGGAAAAGGGCGGCGCGTACTACTGCTTCTGCGAAAAGGCGGAGTCCGAAGAGGATTCCGGCGAATTCGACCGCGCCGCCGACCCCTGCCGCGACCTGCCGCTGGAGGAGGCCCTGAAGCGCGTGGAGGCGGGCGATCCCTACGTGATCCGCCAGCGCATCCCCGCCGAGGGGAGCACCACCTTCCACGACGCCATCTTCGGTGATATTACCGTGGAGAACAGCACCCTGGACGATCAGGTGCTGCTGAAGCGGGACGGACTGCCCACCTATAACTTCGCCAACGTCATCGACGATCACCTGATGGGCATCACCCACGTGGTCCGCGGCAGCGAATATCTGTCCTCCGCCCCCAAGTACGATCTGCTGTACCACGCCTTCGGCTGGGAGGTCCCCACCTACGTCCACTGCTCCCCCGTCATGCGTGACGCCCAGAACAAGATGTCCAAGCGCCACGGCGACCCCAACTATGAGGATCTGAAAGCCCAGGGCTATCTCACCGAGGCCATCCTCAACTACGTGGCCCTGCTGGGCTGGTCCCCCAAGGGCGAGTACGCCGAGCAGGAGATCTTTTCCCTGGAGGAGCTGACGAAGGTCTTTGATATGACCGGCATCTCCAAGTCCCCCGCCATCTTCGATATCGCCAAGCTGGACCACTTCAACGCCGTGTACCTGCGGGCCATGGAGTCCGCCGCCTTTGCCAAGGTGGCGGAGCCCTACATCCGTCAGAGCGTCAAGGGCGATTTCGATGTCGCCGCCATCGCCGCTCTCCTGCAGGCCCGCTGCGAGAAGCTGACGGAGATCCCCGAAAAGGTGGATTTCTTCGACGCCTGCCCCGACTACGGCATTGACTTCTTCACCAATAAAAAGTCCAAGACCAACCCCGAGGTCTGCAAGACCATGCTGGAGGCCGCCATCCCCATGCTGGAGCAGCTGCCCCACTGGACCACGGAGGCCATTCACGACAGTCTCATCGCCCTGGCGGAGCAGCTGGGCGTGAAGAACGCCACCCTTATGTGGCCGGTGCGCATCGCCGCCGCCGGCAAACTGGTGACCCCCGGCGGCGCCGTGGAGATCTGCCAGATCCTGGGCCGCGACGAGACGGTGCGCCGCCTGAAAGCCGGCCTCGCCAAGCTGGGGTAAGCCATGAACTGGCTAAAGCAACAACACCGCGCCCTGTGGCGCTTCTACCGTGAGGAACTGGGCGAGGCCCTGCTGATCACCGCCGCCGCCTTTGTCATCATCGCGCTGCTGTCCTTTGCCCTGGGCATTTTTAACCGGAATATTCCGGAGTTCGTTGTCAATTACTTCCAGCAGCTGCTGGAATCCAACGACATCGTCACCGAGGACGGCATCGACCTGCTGGCCCTGTTCGGCAACAACCTGCGGGCCTGCGGCGTCAGCATCCTGTACGGCTTCATCCCCTTCCTCTATCTGACGGCACTGGCGCTGGGCACCAACGCCCTGATCCTGGGCGTGTTTGCCGCGTATTTCCTCAACAACGGCGCTTCGCTGGCGGTGTATTTCGCCGGCATCCTCCCCCATGGCGTCTTCGAGCTGTCCGCCCTGCTGCTGGCCTTTGCCGCCGGCTTTCTGCTGTGCAGACGCACCACACAATACGTCCGCAAAAATACAAAAGGCATGATGAAACCCCTGCTGCTGAACCTGCTGCGGATGTTCCTCATGCATATCCTGCCCCTTCTGGCGGCGGCCGCCGTGGTGGAGGTCTACGTGACCCCTCAGGTGATGGCGCTTTTCCTATAATATTACCCGCGCAAAGCGCGGTGAAAGGAGAATCCTACAATGAACGAAAATGTGACAAAAATCCCCGACATCTTCGGCAGCATGGTGTTTACCGAGGACAAAATGCGACAGCGTCTCAGCGCTGACGTCTATCAGGCATGGCAGCAATGCCAGGCACAGGGGAAGTCGCTGGATCGTTCCATTGCCGATGAGATCGCCTGCGCCATGAAGGACTGGGCCACCGAGCTGGGCGCCACCCATTTCACCCACTGGTTCCAGCCCATGACCGGCTTCACCGCCGAAAAGCACGACAGCTTCATCACCCCCACCGGCGACGGCCGTATCCTGATGGAACTGTCCGGCAAAGAGCTGAGCCGCGGCGAGGCCGACGCCTCCAGCTTCCCCTCCGGCGGCCTGCGGGCCACCTTCGAGGCTCGGGGCTATACCGCCTGGGACCCCACCTCCTACGCCTTTGTCAAGGATCGTACCCTGTGCATCCCCACCATTTTCTGCTCCTATTCCGGCAATACGCTGGATAAGAAAACGCCCCTGCTGCGCTCCATGCACGCCCTGGATCAGCAGTGCATCCGCATCCTGCGGCTGTTCGGCAACACCGAGGCCCAGCACGTCGTCCCCCAGGTGGGCGCCGAGCAGGAGTATTTCCTCATCGACAAGGCGGACTACCGCCGCCGCGAGGATCTGCGCCTGTGCGGCCGCACCCTCTTCGGCGCCAAGCCCCCCAAGGGTCAGGAGCTGGACGACCATTACTACGGCGCCATCAAGCCCCGCGTGGCCGCCTTTATGCACGAGCTGGACGTGGAGCTGTGGAAGCTGGGCGTATTCTCCAAGACCGAGCACAATGAGGTAGCCCCCGCCCAGCACGAAAACGCCCCCGTCTACTGCAACGCCAACGTGGCCTGCGACCACAACCAGCTGACCATGGAAATGCTGAAGACCGTGGCCGAGCGGCACGATCTGGTGTGCCTGCTCCACGAGAAGCCCTTTGCCGGCGTCAACGGCAGCGGCAAGCACGATAACTGGTCCTTGCAGACCGACACCGGCGAGAACCTTCTCAAGCCCGGTAAGACCCCCAGCCAGAACGCCCAGTTCCTGCTGTTCCTGGCGGCCTTCATCAAGGGCGTGGACGAGTATCAGGATATGCTGCGCTGCTGCGTGGCCTACCCCGGCAACGACCGCCGCCTGGGCGGCAACGAGGCCCCGCCCGCCATCGTCTCCGTCTTCCTGGGCGACGAGCTGACCGCCATTCTGGACGCCATCATCCAGGGCACCGAGTATGTGGATGTCACCAAGCGCCGTCTGGAGATCGGCGTGGACACCCTGCCGGAGATCCCCCAGGACACCACTGACCGGAACCGCACCTCCCCCCTGGCCTTCACCGGCAATAAGTTCGAGTTCCGCATGCTGGGCTCCAGCCAGTCCATCGCCAGCCCCAGCGCCGTGCTGAACACCATCATGGCCGAGGAGCTGCGCCAGTTCGCCGACATGCTGGAACAGGCCGAGGACTTCCAGTCCGCCCTGCAGACTCTGCTGCACGATACCTTCGCCGCCCACCAGCGCATCATCTTCAACGGCAACGGCTACAGCGCCGAATGGGTGACCGAGGCCAAGCGCCGCGGCCTGTGCATCATGAGCAACACCGTGGACGCCCTACCCGCCTATATCGCCGAAAAGAACATCGCCATGTTCAGCCGCCACGGCGTCCTGACCCGCGACGAGCTGGAGGCCCGCTATAACATCCATCTGGAGAACTACTGCAAGGTCATGACCATTGAGGGCAATACCCTGCTGGATATGGCCCGCCGCCAGATCATGCCCGCCGTCAGCAAGCATTCCGATGAGCTGGCCACCGCCCTGTTCCACAAGCAGAACTGCGGCATCCCCCTGTCCGCCAAGATGGAGGAGGCCACCCTGCGGAAGCTGTCCACCCTCTCCGGCAAGCTGTACGACGCCTGCGAGGCGCTGGAACGCGCCATCGCCAAGGCCCCTGCCATGGACGGCGGCATCAAGGCCGCCTGCTACTACCGTGACGAGGTAGACGCCCGCCGCCAGAAGGCCAGCGCCCTCATCAACCAGCTGGAGACCATCACCGGCGCCCAGCACTGGCCCTTCCCCACCTACGCCGACATCCTGTTCTCCGTGTAAGAAAACATCCCCGCAACTTCAAGTTGCGGGGAAATTTTTCATCTGCAATTTCAAGTTGCTGGACATTATGGTGATCAAAAGGTACAATAGAGAAAACAGGAACAGGAGGTTCCCTCTATGAAGCTCTATTTCAAGCAGCGGATGTTTTCCTGGTTTGACAGCTATGACATCTACCACATGGATGACAGCGGCGCCGTGGCCTTCACGGTGGAGGGCAAGCTGGCGTGGGGCCACTGCCTGCATATCCTCGATCCCATGGGCCGGCACATCGCCACCGTGAAGCAGCAGGTCTTTACCTTCCTGCCCAAGTTCGACCTGTACATCGGCGAGCAGTACGTCGGCACCATCCGCAAGGAATTCACCTTTCTGCGGCCCTTCTTCACCCTGGACTGCCTGGGCTGGCGGGTGGAAGGCAGCTTCATGGAATGGGACTACACCATTCTGGACGTCCAGAACCGCCAGGTGGCGGCAGTTTCCAAGGAGCTGTTCCACTGGACGGATACCTACGTGATCGACGTGGCGGATCAACAAAACGCCCTGTATGCCCTGATGGTCGTGCTGGCGATCGACGCGGAGAAATGCTCCCGCAATTAAGCCCCCCGCAGAATACCGGACAAACAAAGAAGCCGCGGCAAACGCCGCGGCTTCTCTGTTTGAGCTATATCATGGTCAGTGATATAAACAAGGAATAGGGTCTTGGAGGAAACCTTAAATCAGAACAGCGCGATGGAAGACTTTTTTGCCCTTCTTGATGATCACACCATCGCCTGTAAACTGCTCGCATCCGAAGGTGGTCTCAATGGCGGACACCTTCTCGTCGTTGACGGCTACACCGCCCTGCTGCACCAGACGGCGGGCCTCGCCCTTGGAGGCGGCCAGGCCGCACTTCACCAGCAGGGTCAGCACGTCGATAGCGCCGCCGCCGAAGTCGTCGTTGGTCAGCTCAGTGGTGGGCATATGCTCGGTATCGCCCGCGCCGGAGAACAGGGCCTGAGACGCGGCCCGCGCCTTTTCGGCCTCCTCCTCGCCGTGGACCAGCTTGGTCAGCTCGTAAGCCAGAATGTCCTTGGCCTCGTTCAGCTGAGAGCCCTCCCAACCGGACATGGCGTCGATCTGCTCCAGAGGCAGGAAGGTCAGCATGCGGATGCACTTCAGCACGTCGGCGTCGCCCACGTTGCGCCAGTACTGATAGAACTCGAAGGGGCTGGTCTTGTTGGGATCCAGCCACACAGCGCCGCTGGCGGTCTTGCCCATCTTCTTGCCCTCG
>CAKTMO010000021.1 GCA_934573935.1 uncultured Oscillospiraceae bacterium
TGGCCGAAGGGGCTCCCCTGCTAAGGGAGTAGGCCGTCAAAAGCGGCGCGAGGGTTCAAATCCCTCCTTCCGCGCCATACAAGAAACCCTGTAACTGTAACGGTTACAGGGTTTTTTGTATGCCCAAAAATGGAGTTTGACCAAAAATTTGACCACAATCGTGGGTTAACCCTGCTTTTTCTTGCCTTATTTGAGCGTATCTATGTACGCGTCTACCCTCCCCATGGACTCACGCTGTGCATCTTCGTCGGGGTGAGTATATGTGTTTAGTGTCGTCATGGCATTAGAGTGCCCTAAAATCGTTTGTACGGATTTGATGTCCCCCCTGTTATCAGCAATCGCCAAGGAGGCAAAGGTGTGCCGCAAATCGTGGGGGCGAGCATCAGGGCGGCCGATCTTCGCAACGATTCTCTTAAAATGCTTGTAGAAAGTCACAATAATCAGATGCCGTCCAAGGTCGTTGGTAAAGACCAAATCCCATTCATTGTTCCACAACTTGCCAGCCAGCCTTGCGTTTTCCTCCTGCCTCATCTTTTCGTTTTTCAGACAGGCAATGACACTGTTTGTTACACAGATGGTGCGGGGCTTTTTCGTCTTCGTACATTTTTTGATGACGTATGTTCCACCGTTCTCGCTGCGAATTTTCTGAAGCTGCTGCGCAATCGTTACCGTTTTCTTTTCAAAATTAACATTGGACCAGCTGAGGCCAAGGCATTCGCCCTCGCGGACACCAGTATAAATGCAGAACAAATAAGCGTTCTTAAACTCAGGGTCATCCTCAAGTGCTTCAAGAAACGCGGAAAGCTCTTCACTATTCAAGGGAATGATTTCGTGCTTCTCGACATTTGGCAACTTTGCTTTTTCGCAAGGATTCCTCTCTATCAGTTCTTCATCGACGGCGGCTGTCAAAGCGGAACTCAAAGTAGAGATGGCATTTCTGATGGTTTTGGCGGCCAGCTTTTTGCCTTTTGAGTCTCTATACTTCTGCAACTCCCTAATCAGCCGTTGGACGTCGGACAGGGCAAGTTCCTGCAATCGAATGCCACCTATGTAGGGGTTAATGTGATTTTTGATGAGCCCCTCATAGCTGGAGGCAGTTAAGGCAGCTTTCAAGTCTTTTATATAATCCGTCCACCATTGTGCCAACCATTCAGCGACTGTTTGTTTTGTTCTTTGACGGTAACTGCCGTTTTTGCTTTCATATTGAAATTTGAAGGCTTTTTCCAATGCCTCTTCTGCTGTATCACCGTAAAAGCTCTTGTATTTTTTCTTGCCGTCACTGGTGTACCGCGTATCGAGAACACGGACTTCATAGCGTCCGTCCTTTCGGCTGTAAACATTAAGGCCGATATTTTTCTTACACTTCGTCATTGTTCTTCATCCTTTCAACAGAAATGTAATCAAATACCGGCGATTAAGCCAAGGCCCCAATGGGGCAATATCCGTCTTAACTGGAGCAAATCGTCCGACGGCAACGATTTGTGTTTAACAAAATGCGCGAAATATGCAAAAGGATGAAGATTAAGTTGTGCGCCAGTTCAGGCGAAATTCGTGGTATGTAACACCTCCTTCTCAGAGCATATTAAGATGCTGTTCTTTTATTGAACACTCAAGTAAATACTATATCTTGTTGTATATAGTATATCACGTCGCCTAAATATAGTCAAATGGGTGTTTTGCGCTTTCTGCGAATTTTGCAGGCTCGAACATATTGACATTATCTGCTTTTGTGGTACGTTGGAAATGGAAAAAGAATTTACAGAAAGGATTATTGCTATGAAAAAACGTGCATTGTCGATATCTGAAGCCGCCGAAATGTTGGGCGTATCGCGCCCGACCTTATATAAAATGATTAAGGAGGGCAAAATTCCTGCACTGCGGTTGAGGCGCAGGATTGTTATACCTATTGATGAATTCAACGAGTGGGTAAGGATTGAAAGTTGGGGCGCGATTAAGGCCACAATATAATGCTAACTACCCGCGCAGCCACCGGCGGATCGCAGATCCGCCGGCACTCCCCCATTACTAACAGGGGGGTTGCGCATACAAGTAGAAATTACATTTGAAAAATATATAGGAGCTTGGAGTATGGATGAAAATAGAAATTGTGTACATATCGACTACACCTCATTTGTAAAGGAAAGCCGAACGCCCCAGGAGATTTGCACAGAAATGGGATTGGGGCACCTTAACTTCCTCAAAAGCCGCAGTGGCCCTTCAGACGAGTATAAAACAGGCATCTCCTTTGGCGGAATTACGATTTGTCATCATGGGCTTGACCAAGAAGGGGTTTTGGTAAATTTTTCGGGCGAGGGCTGCAAAACATTCGAACGGGAATCTCCTATCGGATGGGAAGCACTTCGGAAAATCGCTACTGCGTCTGATGCTCACGTAACACGGCTCGATATCGCATACGACGATTTTAATGGCGTTCTTGATATAAGGGAACTCAAGAGGTTACGAGATGAGAGCAAGTACACGTCACATTTGAAAATCAATAGAGAAGAACGTACCAACAAAAGAATCGAAGATGGGTTGACGGTATCTTTTGGCGCTATCGGCGGTGACGTATTTATTAAATTCTATGATAAGGCGGCCGAACAGAAAATCTATGGAAAGCATTGGGTTCGAGCCGAGATTCAGCTGAGGAGTCAGCACGCAGATAATGCGTTGAGGCTTGGCTTACCGATAGATGAGCTTTTCGCCTCAGTCATGGGCAAATACCTTGCTTTCAAAGAGGAGAGCATAACAGATAGCAACCCTTCAAGATGGCCGTTGACACCTTTTTGGGAATCTATTATCTCTAAGGCGCAGCCAATCTGTCTGACAAGGCCGACAGAGCCCCGTGGCGACAAAACAGAGAAACGCATCGAAAATTTCAAAAATATTACGCGGAGGCTTGCTCAAGCAATCGGATGGGACCGTGTCTTTAGCCTTCTTCGAGAAACAGCCAATGCGGAATCCGCGATGCCCTATCATTGGGTGCGAGAGGATACAGGTCCTCAGTTTGTTTTCTTCGGGTGCAGTTCGTTTACCTCTGCAGAACTATGTAGGCTTGATGAGAACCCCAGCGCTTAGTTTTTCCCATGCACCCCTTTCAGAGCTCCATAGCGCCATGCCACGGAGGTGGGCTCAGGCACACGGGGAGGTCAACGTCCATCACGCCCCTGCCTGAGCCTTTCGTTAGCGCATTGCTGATCGCGGCACAGCTGCAGCGCTTCGAACGAGGACTGCCGTGCCAGCCAAAAGGTTCTCCGAAGGGATGTGCGCAGCGGACGCGCCTGACCGAAACACGACCTCAGCAAAACAGAGATACTTTACCCTTTAAGAGTACAGCCCCGCACCAACCAAAACACCCCTTGAATTTTCAGGGTAGTATTTAGGTTGCACCAAATAAACAGCAACACATTGAAAATATGGGCATTTTAGCGCTTCCGGTGGAAGGGAAACTTTACCCTCAAAGTTTTAGCACGGAAACTATCCTCGCCACAATAGAACAAAAATAGACGCCAAAATAGGTTGATGAAAAAAGGCATTCGCGGCGAGGAAATATGCCCGTTCTGGTGAGCGCCATCAAAAGGACGGGGGCAAATCAAGATTTGTCTCATGATAGCTAAGGGCGAACGGTTCTCCTGAGGTAGAATGGAGCCTTCTGTTCCGGCAGGCAACATGATAGAAAATAGCACCCAATTTACATCTGTTTTGTGATAGCTAAAGATACATGAGTAGATTGAGAATGTGTGAGATGGTAAGGTGAATAGCTAATTGGGAAAACGACCAACTTATCCCGCGCAGAGCGCGGGTAGATGGCAGCAGGGAAGGTTCGCATGGTTTCACCCATATCTTTCCCCAAAAGATTCGACTGGAGGCACAGAACATGATTGAGTCAATCCTGTAGGCGAAAATTTTGCACTCCATTTTGCTGAACTGTCAACTCAGAGGAGCGTGCTGGGGGCGTGTGCAGCGGGACGGCTTTTATCTGACCTATGACATAAAAGAAGAAGCGAGAGGCGATCCGCATTGCGGATCGCCTCTCGCATAGATGGCAACCATGCTTGTTATGCGAGAAAGACCACAAGAGCTGCGCGGAAGCGCAGACCGTTTGGCCTTCCTTTTTCGCTATCCTTCAATGCTCCGGCAACTTAGGCTGAGTCTCCGTCAGTGCATTCCTATCGGGCATCGAAAGAACTGCATCATTCCATACCCGCACAACACCCTTGTCCAACAAATACTGGATAGACTTCATGACACGGGACGGTGTATAGATGTTCTTCTCGTCCAGAACCTCCATCGGCACCACGGCCAAGGCATCCTCTTTGACAGTCGGCGCAAGGATGGACACGCCGCCAGCGTCCAGCAGCTTTGTGTAGGCCGACAACAACGGCTTTCCATCACTGCCCAGCGCAGGAAGCGGGGACGACTCCAGCAGTTCCTGTACAGAACGAAATTCTCTGCGACCTACCACATCAAAGGCAAAGTATGGCATGAGGTATCCATCAAACGGATCGAGATAGATATGGTTGTAGAAGTCTATATCTACAATACTTCCATGCACATATCCGGAACCGCCAAACCGCTTCACCTCTGCAGCAATCTTATCAAGTGCATTGCGGTACGGCCTGAATGCCATCTGAATCTTTTCAACATACTTTTCCAAGTTGGCAGCGTAGTATTCCAGTCCCTGAAATACGTTGAGTTTCTGGCCGCCACGCAGCAAATATAGACCAAGGCCATATTGCAGCATGAACATATAGATGCCTTTTTGCTTCAGTGCGTAAATGTCTCCCTGCTGCCGGAAGTATTCCATTTGGATGCCACGACCGGCATTGAAATCCATATACTGCTGTGGTGTTATCTGATAGATGCCATCCGCCCATGCTTCGAATGGGTCGTAATACTGCTCCAGTGAAAACTGGTTAAGATGCCACCTTTTTGGCGTGTACCCCACCTGATTGTCATAGAAAACGGCCACGCCGTCTGCTGTTTTTATCATTCCATTTTGATGTGTGTGGCCACTCACGTAGACCCAGCCCGGATGCGGAGCGTCGGCAGTCCAGTCCTCCATCTGTGTGTGGGTGAGGACAACCACACGTTTATCGTTGGCACAGGAGAGAACTTTGTCGTACACAGCCCTGAATCGCTTGGAACGTTCGATGTCTTCCTCGCGGGATACTCTATCTCGGAACAGGCCGGTGTCGGCGTTGTAGCGTTGGTTTAGTCCGCAGAACCCAAGTCCGCCGAGAACGATCATGGAGCATTCGTCAAAGAACTCCCGCAGGTCGTCGGTGCTGGTGTTCAGAAGCATTTCCTCTGTGAGAACACAGAGGCCGCCACGAGGCATTCCTGCGGTTTTGCGTCCAACACCGAACTCATCAGAGTTCCGATACATAGAGTTTTTGAAACAGACCAGAGCCTCATTTTCGAGACAATACAGTTTCGCCTCAAAACCGAACGTAGTTTTATTAAATTCTTTGTAAGCGCCTACGACTTCATCTATTGACCGCTTTTGACGAGATTCGCCATTCGCATAGGTGCAGCCATCCCACAGCTCGTGATTGCCAAGAACGAAAATGATAGGACCGCGAAAGCGGAAGAAAACCGCATCATAGAAGATTTTGGCAACCTCCTCGCTGTCCGCCACATCGCCGCCGACGAGCAGAACTCCATCCGCCATGTCCTCTTTGCTGATTCCAGACAACATCTCATCTGCCTTTTGAGCCACCTTGCCCTTGATTTCATCAACAGTCATGCCAGTCAAGCCAAGTTGGGATTCAAGGTGCAGGTCGGTGATGTAAAAGAACTTTCCGGCGTTCGGAACGTTGTCGCCGGCGGTGAGGTCATAGAGAACGGGAAGGGCAGAGGCGGTCGTCGCCATGGCAGTTCCGGGTACCTCCGGCAGTTCCGACTCAACGGCACGGATTTCCGGCAGGGAGGAAGCCGCGTTCTTCGCCTGAGTCTCATTCGCAGGATGTTCAATCCCAAAACGGTCCAAAATCTCATCCGGTAGCCGGCGGAGGAGAGTATCGTCCAGCTCAAGAGCTCGGTGAAGTCGTTCCTCGGTGAGCTGCTCATCTGCCAGTTCCATCACAACATCCGGATAGCTGGATATGGCGGCGTCAATCACGTCCTTATCCTTTTTGAAGCGTGGCGGTAATGAATCGTATCCTTCGCCGCTTTGCCTCATAATTGCCACTGAGAGCGTCTTTGTGAGCTTTTGGCGTGGAAAGTACCAGGTAACATCGCAAAGGGAATATCCCTTAGGAATTGCCTCTGCAGCGTCCATAAGCATCTTTGGGTTGATATACTCTTTGGGAACAAAACTGAGAGACCGCCAATTCGCAACCACGGCAGCCGCACACATTTCACTTCCAAGAGCCCCTTTCAACACGTTCTCAGGCACAGCCGAAAGAAGGGCTCGCTCACCTGTGACCTCGCCGGAATCCCGGCTCACCGCATCGAAACACCTTGCCGTAGTTCTATATTCTTCGGGGGTATAAAGGAAGTTCAATACATTGGCGGACACAGCCTTGTCACATACTTCATCGGTTTTCAGTCTCTTGGCGGTATATTTCAGGACGGGGGAAGCATATGGTTCCTCATTTTCAAGCGCGAGAAAAACCATTTCCTCCGTCTGGACTGCTTTGGGAATATTTGAGAGCGTCCCCGCGCAGGGATGCTCGTAGAAGTTTGTGGTTGGATTGATGGGCATGAACCCAAAATATTCTTTAAGTCTGTTAATGTGCGCTGCATCCATGAAATGTTCCTCATTTCCCACAGGCTATCTAATATTATGATACCATGGCTTGCAAAACGGCGCAATAAAAAACTCTCGTTCATACAGGCTTGGCGTAGAACCGTACAAGCATTAGCCCCATTGATGGTTATGCTGAGAATGGCGCACAGCGTCCCGTACCTGAGGTGCCATGCTGGTCACAAAATATTCATATCATCCGTTTGCTGGACGTGTTATAATATATTTGAAAATCATTGTTTAGGGCAGCGAGGGGAGTGATAACATGGGCTTGGAAAAAGCCATTGCATCCGGGCAAGAGCACCGCAAGCCGTACCACGGCGCGAAGGCGGTGTGCTTCAACTGCCGTAACCATGGCACCTGCGATTATTGCAAGAGCAATCGGCTGCACAGTACACGCAGGCGCGAGGCGGCGGCAGATATGCAGCAAAGGGAATATAATAGCTATAACTGCGGCGGGGAGGACTCCGCCGCAGATGTTTTTTATGAGAGCCGCCTTGCCGTTCTGACAAAGAAGGACACGGGCATCGCCACATGGCCTCCTATTATGGTGGGTGCAAACCGCGAAATCAATTGAAATCACAAAAAATGAGCGAGTTTTCTGAGCTTTACCACATTTCATGAGCGAGTTTTGCTGGCATCTGCACAAAAACCGACATTAGTGGATAGCTGCAGAGAGGGAACTTGTAGCAGTTGCTTTTTATGGGAACCTTCTGCGAACACAGCACAAGCCGACGATCCGCGCAGTCGCGCAGATCGCCGGCTTGTTTTCCAAAGTTGCGCTTATTTGTTGTCTCCAACATACTCCCTGTGTCCATCGGGATATAGCAAATAGGTTGCCTTTTTCTCTGCGTCGTAGCGTGCCACGGGGATGCCCTTCATCTTGGCCCGCTGATAGGCTTCAAAAGCCACGGACGAAATGCGGCGGTCCATCTCAGCGTCATCTTCTTCATTGTCCAGTTCTTCGAGCGTGTGGCGCTTCGAGTCGCCCCGTGTATAGCCCAAGGCGGCCATCAACTCAGGCACGGAGTCAAACGAGCCGGACAGGTCCTCGCCCTTCTCGGCGGCAGCCATCGCTGCCTGAGTCACCGCGTTAGGCACTTCCATGTCGTATGGAAATCTTCCCGCTTGGACGACAGTCGCCGCAAAAAGAGTAAATGCCTCTTCAAGCGACAGATTATATCGGTCGCAGATGGCCGCCAGTTGTTCCCTGATGCCACTTTCCAATTCGAAGGTTATTGTTGTCTTCATCCGCATCGCCACCTCCTGTACCGTTATTATACCATGCGTAAGGCGCTGCGGGAAAGAGGCTCTTAAAGAAGCAGGTGATCTGCGCGGTGGCGCAGATCACCTGCCTTGTCTGCTCAGGTAGAGGAGTTGTCTTTACTCATAGCCTTGTCGATGGCCCGGTTGATGTAGGCATTTACGGATTCACCCTGCTGGGCCGCGTGAGCCTGAATGACCTCCTTTTTGCCCTTTGGCATACGGACTTTAATTTCGTCATAGTTGTTCTTGACGTACTTGTTGACAGCACGCTGCTGTGCCTTTGAAACGGCCATAAACAGTCTCCTTAAGCTATATCAATTCCATATTATTCTAACCGAAAAGCTATACTGGGTTCAATATACAAATTACACATATAATGTCCCCAATATTTGTGGGCTTTGCCAATTGAATATTGTCCCCAATATGATATAATGGCTACAGAAAACAAAACAACGGCAGTCACAGGGAGCGCCAACTCCCTATGACCTGAGCAGGTGAAGTGACCACCTACACAACGGAAAAAATCCGCACCGCAGGGAGTAGTATATCCTATTTTCAAGGGATTTGCAAGCCTTCCCTGCGGACGGATGCTCTGTCTCCTTGTCGTTTTTCGACGCACCGTGTAGGGATTATCCTGCACGGTGTTTTGTTTTGAATACGACGAAAGGAGCACGCGAGATGTACGAGGACGACAAGTACAAGGTAACGATTGATGTAACCGACTACGAATGGAAAGAACTCCTTCACATGTGCATTGACCTGCACATGTCGCCGGACGCGCTGGCAACGGCGTTCTGCAAGGAAGTCATTCGCCAGCAGGCCCTGCTGCGAATCATCGCAGCCGCGCTGGAGGAGAAGTACGATGGGATGCTTGACGACGTCCGGGAGCTGTGAGAGCAGCTCCACCTACCTGAAAAAATACGAAAGGACATAAAACTATGAATAACGAGAAGAAGACCCCTATCGGGGAGGCAATCATCCAGAATAACCCCACCGGCTACGGCCTGTTTGCCGGCATCGGTGATAACTTTAACAGCATGGGACAGGTCATTTGTGAGCTGGCGGACGACGCCATTTCCAACCTCCGCGCCAACTGCAGCGACCCCGACCTGTCCATGACGGTGGTGCTGTCGTTTGAGAATTTGGGCGATGCCGTGAGAATCGGCGTGGTAGACGGCGGCACGGGCATCTCCGACCTGAACAGTGCCCTGACTATCGCCTGCCGGGATGGAGCGCAGACCCCACTGAATGAGCACGGCTTTGGCCTGAAGCACGCTCTGGCCTCCTGCGACAGCGGCCCCACGCAGGAGTGGGTCATCCGCACCCGCACGAAGAAGGACGCGCAGAAGAACCGCTACCGGGAGGTCACGGCGCCCTACTCTATGGGAACCTCCGAGAACGACAAGCCCATGAAGGTTCGCTTTTACTCAGGTACGGGAGGGCTGCCCCACCGAACTGGAACGGCTATCTCCGTCCGCTGCCCGATGGTGAAGTTCCGCACGGTCAAGCCCGACCGCAAGGCCGCCTCCTCCGACTTCCATAGCCTCGTGCGGTATGTTATTGAGGAGCTGCGGTATGTCTACGCCGGCGTGCTGGCAGACACCGGCATTACCATGGAGGTGGTGGAGATCAGCGACGGCGTGGAGAAGCACCACGTCCTGACGCCGCTGCTGCCGGCATGGGAGGACGGCACAGTGACGGATTACGGCGAGGTTCCCTGCGACCTCGGCGGAGGCCCGCTGACCATCCGCTGCAAGTATGGTAATATCCTGCCCACCAAGGCCAATGCCGTCTATTATAAGTGCAACATGAGCTCCAGCGGCGTGGAGCTGCGTATTAACGGTCGCGCCATCGAACATGGACTGTTTGACCGTGTTTGGGGTGAAGCAGTACACCCCAGTCAGAATCGCTTTTTGGTGCAGGTGGACCTGATTACGGATAACTCTGCCGCGCTGCCTGCCACTAAGAACACCAAGACGTCTTTTTGTGAGGCTGACCCGCGCCTGAAGAATCTCCTTAGTTGGATTGCCTCTTATGTACCTGCCCCGGCCAAGGACGTGGATACCCTTGAAGCAAGGTATATCCGCGAGCTGACCGCCAAGCGGGAGAGCGACCCCAACGCCCTGCGGGTGAGCCGTGAGGAGCCTGTATTCCAGAAAATCGGGTTGAAAGCCAAGGTAGACCTGTTCGTGGGATTTGTCAATGGCGTCACCATCTATGAAGCGAAGTCGGGTAGGACGAAGGCCCTCGACCTCTACCAGCTCCGTATGTACGTGGACGGATGCGCGTTGGACAATAAGCCCGTAGACGAGGCGGTGCTGATCGCCAAGAGCCACCCTGCGGAGGTGCGGGAGCTGCGGGAAATCCTGAACGGTCTCGCCGCGCCTGACGGTCGGCCCTACAACTTCCGCTTGGCGACTTGGGATGAGGAGGGTATTGTCGTCCAGCAGAGCGCTTAAGGAGTGAAGTGAAAAGTGTGCAATGATTGCACACTTTTACAGGAGAAATATATGATTATCAGAAACGCTATCAAATGCAGGAAATGCGGAGAGGTCATTGAGTCTGTTTCCCCACACGATTTCAAGACCTGCTCGTGCGGCACCTGCGCTGTGGACGGCGGCCACGATTATCTGCGGCGGTCTGCGCCGTCACTGGATGACTTCATCGACTTGAGTGTTGTCGAGTTGGAAGAACCCTCCGACACGCTGTTCTTTTCGTGAAAGCAGAGCAGCAGATCGCGGCGATGCCGCGATCTGCTGTATCACTCCAGTATATCATCCACAATGGCCGCCACATGGTTGAGTTGTACGGCATTGAGGCGTTTCAGGCGGGACATCATTTCGGAGGCCTCTTTCGGTGCCTGCGTGTCGAAGTCAAAGAAATCGCAGGGGGAGATGTCGAGGTACTCACAGATATAGAAAAACCCAGTCATGGAGGGCAGCGTCTTCCCGCTTTCGATGTTGCTGATGTAGCCGGTGTTCTGTCCGAGAGCGAGGCTCATTTCACGCGCCGACACCCCTTTTTGAACTCGGAGTTGGGCCAGCCGCTTCCGCAGGGCGTTGTCATATCCGTAACTGTTCATCCATATCACCTCATGATATATTGTAACCGCTACATTTTCAATTATATTTGATTTGTGCCATCGCAAGTGCTATAATGCTGGTTATAAACCCGACTAATACATTGATTTGGCGGAATAAAAACGATAAAAGGAATAATGCGCGGCAAATGCCGCGCACAGGGAAAGGACGAAAGAAAGATGAAAAACAGAAAACACATCGTTGTGTTCTTGCTGGCCGTATCGCTGCTGTTGACGTTGGCCGCCTGCGGCGGCCATGATGATGCTGAGATCAACAACGGCCAGCAGCGGTACTCGTTGGAACACCCCGAACCAATTCCTGATGGTATGGAGGACACCAAGGGTTATATCGGTGATGGAAAGTACCGCAACGACGTAAAGCTGACCTGTACCCTGCAGTCCGGCTACGAGGTCACGCTGGGCATGGGCGACAAGGATGCCGGCTCTAACGCCGTCTACCTGAACCCCACCTGTTCCAACCCCAACGGTGCGGTTTTCTATATCGAAGCCGAGCGCATGATGTTTCCTCAGTATTCCACCCCGATGGAACTCGCCACTGTTAAGCTGGCTGACTTCCCTACCATGGATACCAACAGCATCGCTGCTTTCCAGTGGTATGAAGATACCATGGGCGTGGATGCCAACTACTACAACGAATATGACTATGGTGTGGCATGGCAGGACTCCATCCTTGTGGATGGCGACTCCGGTTCCGAAACGCTGACCATCAAGGTTTGCGATAAGGTTACTGGCGAGGAGCTGGGAACAATCGTTGCCCACATCGACTATGATGCTGAGAATGACATCTACTTCCTCGCTGATTTGAATGAAGCATTAGACAACGCGGCATGACATATTGCGGAGAAAGGAACTATGACAATGAAAAAGATGAAGAATTTTATGGCCCTGCTGCTGGCTCTGGTGATGACCATGAGTTTGGTGGCCTGTGGCAACAAGACCAGCGAGGAAACCAAGACCGGCGAGGAAATCGGATGCTACGTGCAGACGACTGAGACCGGCGAAAAGGTTCTGGTGGACAAGGACGGCAAGGCAGTAACCGACTTCACGCTGGATGCGGACGGCAATGTGCTGGATGCGGATGGCAATGTGGTCGTCAAGGCGGAGGATATCACCGCTTATGTCGAGCAGTCCGGAAACGTGACAGATGAGAAGGCGGAGGAACCCAAGGTCGATGCTGCTCAGAAGACCGAGGATAAGACCGATGCCAAGGATGAGGTCAAGGCCGACGACAAGAAGACCGAGACCAAGGTTGATGAGTCCAAGAAGGATGAGAAGAAGCCCGCTGACAATAAGCAGGATACCTCTAAGACGGACACAAAGACCGACACGAAGACGGATAACAAGTCTGACAACAAGAGCGATACCAAGAATGACACCAAGACGGAGACTCCCTCTCAGAAGCCCTCTACTCCCAGCTATGACAACGGCAGCCTGACTACTGCTCAGGTGAAGGAGCTGCAGCGTTGGTATGGCGTGACCGCTGACGGTCAGTGGGGTGCAGGCTCCAAGAAGGCCGCCGGTGGCCGCACCGCTGATGAGGCGTGGGCATACTACCAGAACAACAAGCAGACTACCACGCCTGACAAGCCCTCCGGCGGCAACGGTGGCAGCACTACTCCCAGCAAGCCCTCTGACGACAACAGCGGTTCCACTGGTGGTGGTTCTACTACTCCCACCGAGCCCACCAAGCCCACAAAGCCGACTAAGGCTGACATCGACTGCGCCGCTGCTATCGCTGCCGGTAATGCATATGCCGAAAGCCTTGGCTTCGAGATTTGGGACGGTTGTCGTAGTTATTTCCCTCCCATTTATCTCGAACGTGATTGCCCTGAATCCTGTTGGAATCAGGAATGGGTCGAGTCTGCACTGAGAAGCAAGATTGACTATATCAAGTCCTGCTTGGAGGCAGATGGCACGTGGTTTGCTCACGTTGATGGCAAGGAGGGAGAGGCCTCAGCCGTGAACTGTATGGTTCGGTGGAATGCCTCTGCAAATCGTCACGAAATTTATGTCTATTATTAAGACATAGAGGAATGAGGCAAAGCAAAACAAATTTGATATACAGACAACAAGGTTAAACGAAAGACAAAAGGGGTACGGCGACATGAGTCGCCGCACCCCTTTTTTGTAAAACACAATTAGGAGGATTATAAAATGATGAATATGGATATCGAACGCATTGTGAGAGAAAAGTGTGCTGAACTTGGCATTGAATATGACGACAGCATTACTAAAGCTCTTGAAAATGGTGAAGCTCTGTCTGAAGATGTTACTATCGAAATGAAGGCTATGTATGAAGGCTTGGCTCGAAAAATGGACAACGCTATCATACAGGAAGAAGGCAAATAGAGATAAGATAAAGAGGTTAGTAATTTGGCTGGCCTCTTTTTATTTTTTCTATAAAAATTTGCAGCTTCAGGTGTGTTGACAATATAGTCGAATATGCTACTATGGGATTATGGAGAGCGTCGGTCTCCTGCCTTTTTTGCATCTCGAACTTGGCAAAATATCATATTCGTGTAAAGGTAGAAGACCGGTTAATCTTCAAAAATTTTTGAAAGGAGATTTCAAAAACCATGAAACACAAGAAGCTGCGTGGCGTAGTAGCTATGTTGCTGACGCTGGTGATGGTGGTCGGATTGCTCCCGACGTCCGTATATGCAGCGGACGCGGATGGCGGTGGCAATTCGGTCGTTATCGAAAGTGTTTCTGACCCTGTAGAGGTATCAAGTGAAAAGTAGAGCCACCTGCCGGAGAAGCAGGTGGCTCTTTTGCTGTGCGAAGCGAGATGTTGGTTTAGCCTCAGGCACGCGAAGACATGAGGGCTTTGCCTCATTTTGCCGATCAACCGTTACGGTGACGAAGTCGGCTATCGCGTCAATGCCGCTTCTTTTGTAGGAGTTACGGAGTTCCCAAGAGCCAATCTGATGCTCTTTAAGATAGCACAACTTTCTGCTATACGCTTGACCTTCGCACACATATCGTATATACTTTCAGGCAGGGATGGCGGGGTGCTGCCACAGTGGAGTGATTTCCCTTTGGGGGCTTTGCACCTGCGGATTGCACCTCGTTTTGACCACGAAGTTGACCACAAATGCCGCGTCAGCGGTATCAGTGGTTCCGAGGGAAACCCTTGAAAAGAGCGCATTTGGCGGCATTTCAGTACCTGCCATTTACAGCGTCCATAGGGTTCAAATCCCTCCTTCCGCGCCAAAAATCCCACCCAGACGGGTGGGATTTTTTCGTAGCACCAGAAAGATATCGCAAGCCGGAGGAGCATCCATGGAAAAAAACGTACACTATCTGGAGACCCACTCGCAAAACCCCTATTACAACCTGGCGTTTGAGGAATATGTGCTGTATCACCGCACGGAGGGGGACTATCTGCTGCTGTGGCAGAACGACAACACCATTGTGGTGGGCCAGAACCAGAACACGGAGGCGGAGATCAACCGCGCCTTTGTGGAGGAGCATCACATCAACGTGGTGCGCCGCGGCACCGGCGGCGGCGCGGTGTATCACGATCTGGGCAACCTGAACTACTCCTTCATCACGGATATCGGGGACGACGGCGTCAGCATCCGCCGCTTTACCGAGCCGGTGGTGGCGGCGCTGCACAGCCTGGGGCTGAACGCAGAGGCCTCGGGGCGCAACGACATTCTGGTGGAGGGCCGCAAGGTCTCCGGCACAGCCCAGCGGCTGCACAACGGGCGTATTCTGCACCACGGCACGCTGCTGTTTGACGCCAATCCGGGCATGGTGGCAGGGGCGCTGAATGTGGATCCGGAGAAGTTCCGGTCCAAGAGCACCAAGTCCGTCCGCGCCCGCATCGGCAACATTCGGGACTTTCTGCCGGTGGACATGGATCTGCCTGCCTTCTGGACGTATCTGAAGGAGACATTGTCCGGCGGCGGGCTGACGGCTGACGCGCTGACGGCGGATGAGCTGGCGGCGGTGGAGCGGCTGAAGACGGAGAAATACGACACCTGGCAGTGGAACTATGGCCGTTCGCCTAAATTTGACGTGACGCACAAGCGGTATTGGGACGGCGGGGCGCTGGAGGCCAACCTGTCCATTGCCAACGGCGTCATCACTGATGGGCGATTTTACGGTGATTTTCTGGCGGTGCGGGGCATGGACACGCTGGTGGAGCGGCTGAAGGGCGTGGAATTCCGGCCGGAGGCCGTCCGCGCCGTGCTGGAGGACTGCCCTGTGGACGAGCTGTTCGGCGGCATCACCATTGACGAGGTCATGAGCACCATCTTCGGCCTGTGAAGCCCGCGGCAGGAGAAGAGGACACACAGATCACATACGAAACGACAGATAAAAAATCCGCCTGAAAAGGCGGATTTTTTTGTGGAAATTGTGGCTGCGGCGGGGCAAGGTCAGTCGTCCTCCAGCAGCTTTGAAGGGGGGATGGAGAGGCAATCCGCGATTTTGAAGAGGGTTTCCAGAGATATCCCGCGGACGGTGCCGGTACCCTCTACCTGCGCCAGAAAGTTTACGCTTTTGCCGATCTTTTCGGCAAAGGTCTCCTGGGTATAACCCGCTTTCTTGCGATAGTATGCGATCTTCAGCCCCAGCGTAGTATATTTTTCGGGGTATTCGGTATTCATGGCCTCACCTCGCTACCTATGCTACCAGTGTTTTTAGTAAATTATAATTTCTTTAAAGGAAATAATTATTAACTTTAAGTAAATAATGCGATATAGTGAGAGCGGAAAAAAGGGTTGGTGGTATGGCGACTATTCCGCCCTGCTATATGGATTTGTTAGGGGAGAGGAGGTGAAAGGAATGAAGAAGATCGACGCTAAGGAGATGCGTGCTGTGGAAGGCGGTTACTCCACTAACTGTCCTATCTGCGGTAAAAAAGTCAGTGTACTATTTTTAAACGTATGGTTCTACGGTAAAAAAGTTGCCTACGCAAATGCACAGGGTCAGGCACAGGCAAAACACGATAGTTTTTCTTCTGGCTACAAGAAAAACGTGAAGCATTATTAATGTGTTAAATAGTTTTGCTGAAACGGCGGGCAGGAATAGTTTGCCCGCTGTTTTCAAATCAGGAGAGAGAAATGAAAGTGATCCTACAGCATGACGAACGGGACTGCGGGGCGGCGTGTCTTTCTATGATCGCGGCGCACTATGGGAGAAGGCTGCCCATTTCCCGATGCAGAGAGCTGACGAAGACCGACAACAGCGGCACCAATCTCTATGGACTGGTCAGCGGCGCGGAGAGGCTCGGCTTAAAGGCGGAGGCTCTTTCCGGCACTCCGGAGGAGCTGACGGCGGGATTGGCGGCGGGGGAGCTGCGCTTTCCGCTGGTGGCCTATATTATTTCCCAGGACGGCATGCTGCACTATGTGGTGGTCTATGGGCAGAAAAACGGGCGCCTTCTGCTGGCCGACCCAGGCAAGGGGAAGCGGCGTGTGAAGCGGGAGGACTTTTTTGCCTGTTGGACCGGATATATCGTTACCTTTGCAAAAACGGAGGAATTTCACAGAGGAAATGAGGTAAAGGGCAGCTTTACCAAGTTTTTCGCGCTGCTGAAGGGGCAGTATCGGAAGCTGGCGGCAATACTGCTGCTGTCGCTGCTGGCGTCCATCATCGGCATGCTGGGTGCGTTTGTGTTCCAGCTGGTGCTGGATGATTTTACAACTCCAGCGGATGAACAGGCCATTGTCGAGGAAATGGAGCATGCAGACAGACACGGGGACGAGAACCTGCTGGAGCGGACGCTGGAATATGTGGCCGGTCGAATGGACGGCGTTCATGTGGTGTTTATCAGCCTGATCGGGCTGTATCTTTTGCAGGCGGGCATACAGCTTGCCAGAGGGTGGCTGATCATTCAGCTGTCGAAAAGGATCGATCTGAAGCTGACGCTGTCCTACTACTATCACATTATGGACATGCCGGCGGCCTCGGTGGCGGTGCGGCAGACGGGAGAGTACCTGTCCCGCTTTTCCGACACGGCCATCATACGGCAGGCTATCTCCACGGCCACGGTAACGCTGCTGATGGATACGCTGATGGCGGCGGCCTGCGGTGTGATTCTGTACGCGCAATGCCGGAGGTTGTTTGATATCTCGCTGCTGATGGTGCTGCTGTATGCCGTGGTGGTGCTGATCTTCCGCAAACCTATCGAACGCAGCAACCGCCGTGCCATGGAACGGGATGCCGGTTTGCAGTCCTATTTCAAAGAGAGCATCGACGGTGTGGAGACCATCAAGGCGGCCTGTGCGGAGAGGCAGGTAAAGGCAAAAACGGAAAAGAAATTCGGCGCGTTTTTAGACGCCGTGGTGAAAAGCAGTCTGATCGGCATATCCCAGGAAGTGCTGGTGGGCACCATCGAGCTGGTGGGAACGGTGCTGATTTTGTGGACGGGCTTTTCCATGGCGCTGGCGGGGCAGATCACGGTGGGGTCGGTCATCACCTTTTATGCGCTGCTGGCGTATTTCACGGAGCCCATCAAAAACCTGATCGGTCTTCAGCCGGTGCTGCAGACCGCCTTTGTGGCGGCTGACCGGTTGAACGATATTCTGGAGCTGAAAAGCGAGGGGACGACGGGCGGCGAGTCCGTGGGCCGCGTGGAGGAGTGGGCGTTCCGCCATGTGGATTTCCGCTATGGCAACAGGGAGCTTACCCTGCACGATATCAGCCTTACGATACGGCGCGGGGAGAAGGTGGCCATCGTGGGGGAGAGCGGCAGCGGAAAGACGACGCTGGCGAAGCTGCTGATGCGGTTTTATGAGCCGGAGCGGGGGAGCATTTTGCTGGATGGCAGAGACATCGGACGATTCGAGCTTTCGGCGCTGCGAGGGAGCATTGCGTATGTGGAGCAGAGCACGTTCTTCTTTTCCGATACGATCCGCAGCAATCTAACGCTGGGAAATGAGCAGGTGACGGAGGAGGCGATCCAGCGGGTCTGCCGGATCAGCCGCGCGGCGGAATTTGTCGGGCGGCTGCCGATGGGTCTTGAGACGCCGCTGGACGAAAGGGGCATGGATCTGTCCGGCGGGCAGCGGCAGCGTCTTGCCATTGCGCGGGCGCTGCTGCGAAAGCCCCAATTGTTGATTTTGGATGAAGCCACCAGCCATCTGGATACCATCACCGAAGGCGGCGTCAGGCAGACGGTGTTTCGGCTGGAGGAAATGACCTGCCTGCTGATCGCCCACAGACTGACCACCGCGAAGGACTGTGACCGGATCTATGTGATGGCGGAGGGCCGCATCATTGAAGAGGGGACCCATGAGGAGCTGCTGCGCCGGAACGGCAGATACCGGCAGATGTGGGAGGCGCAGTAGAAAAACAGAAGGGCGCGCTGCAGCGACCGGATATACAGAAAAAATCCGCCTTTTCAGGCGGATTTTTTGTATCAGTGGTGGGTGACGCGTTCCCATTCTTCGCTGTCTTCGTGCAGCAGGGACAGGTCTTTGATATAGGCGGTCTCCAGGGGGTTGCTGAGGGGAGCGGCGGCTTTGTATTTTTCCAGCCAGGCCTTGGACTTCTCCGGCGGGCGGACGGTGCCGGCGCCGGCGATGCAGCCGCCGGGGCAGGCCATGCCCTCCAGCAGATAGCCGTTGTATTTGCCGGTGCGGGCGATCCGCAACATCTGGCGGCACTCCCGCAGACCTTCGGCATACACGGTCTTGACCTCCATGGTGGGGCTTTCGCGGTGGATCACGTCCTCCACCGCCTTGGCCACGCCGCCGCTGGCGGCGAAGCCCACGCCGGGGGCGCTGGCCTCGAAATGGGAGGGGGCGTCGGGGATGGTGCTGAAGTCGATGTTCCTGGCCTCGAACATGCCCCGCAGCTCTTCAAAGGTCAGGACAAAGTCCACCTCGCTGCGGACGCTGCGGCGGCTGGCCTCCAGCTTTTTGGCGGCGCAGGGGCCGATGAAGGCCACGCGGCAGTTGGGATCCCGCCGCTTCATCAGGCGGGCCGTCAGCACCATGGGGGTCATGGTCATGGAGATATACGGCGCCATGCCGGGGAACTCCTTCTTGGCCATCATGGCCCAGGCGGGACAGCAGGAGGTGGCCATAAAGGGCTGCTTGTCGGGGACGTTCTCCAGGAATTCCTCGGCCTCCTCGATGGCGCAGAGATCCGCGCCGATGGCCACCTCCTCCAGCGCGGCGAAGCCCAGCATTTTCATGGCTTCCTTGATCTGACCGGTGGTGACCTTGTCACCGAACTGGCCCCAGAAGGCGGGGGCGATGATGGCCACCACCTTCTGGCCCTGATTGATGGCGTGGATCAGCTGGAACAGCTGGCCCTTGTCCACGATGGCGCCGAAGGGGCAGTTGACCAGGCACATGCCGCAGCTGACGCATTTACCCTGGTCGATCTGGGCGCGGCCCAGCTCGTCGCTGGTGATGGCGTTCATGCCGCAGGCCTCGGTGCAGGGACGCTCGAATTTGACGATGGCCTGATAGGAGCAGCTCTGCTTGCAGCGGCCGCATTTGATGCACTTGTCCTGGTCGATGACGGCCTTGCCGCGGACGAAGGAGATGGCGTCCTTGGGGCAGGCGTGGTAGCAGTGGCGGGCCAGACAGCCCTGACACATGTTGGTGACCTCATAATGAGTGGGAGGGCAGGCATTGCAGGCGTATTTGATGATGTTGATGAGGGGGGGATCGTAATATTTTTCGGCGATGGCGCTCTCCTCCACGCCGTCGCTGAGCAGGTTATGCTCCGCCACCGAGCGCAGGGGCAGGCCCATGGCAAGGCGGATCCGCTCGCCCACGATGGCGCGCTCTAAAAAGATGGATTCGCGCACGGCGCCTTCTTCGGCGGGCACGATCTCGTAGGGCAGCTTTTCCATGCGGGAGTAGTCCGCGTCATATGCCATTTTCGCCACCTCGGCGAACACGCGCTTGCGGATATCGGCAATGCCGCAGGTGATATTTCTCATAGTGGTTCCTTTCTATATGGTTTCAGCTCATGCCATATTATAATGACCGTCCGGAACCTTGTCAACCCCCGCCGCAGCACAGCTTTTTCCTTTTTTGACGATGTGTGGATGCTGGGAAAAATTTCCTGTTTTGCGGAAACGGAGGCGGGGCGATGGGGGGACAGTGTCAGTATGCCGCAAAAGCGAAAAAAATACCGCAGGGGGTTTGCAGGGGCGGAGAAATGTGCTATACTGTCATCGAACAAACTGTCGAGAGGAGGCGCGGCATGGGGGATCGGGTGATACTGCATTGTGATCTGAACTGCTTTTTTGCGTCGGTGGAGCTTTTGCGCTATCCGGCGCTGCGGGAGGTGCCGGTGGCGGTGTGCGGCGATCCGGAGTCCCGCCACGGGATCGTGCTGGCTAAGAACGAGGCGGCCAAGCGCCTGGGCGTGAAGACGGCGGAGACCATCTGGCAGGCCAGGAAGAAGGCGCCGGGGCTTATCACGCTGCCGCCCCACCACGGGCTGTATCAGGAATACAGCCGCAGGGTCAACGCCATCTACGGGCAGTACACGGATCTGGTGGAGCCCTTCGGGATCGACGAGAGCTGGCTGGACATCACCGGCAGCATGCACCTGTTCGGCGGCGATGGAAAGGCCATTGCCGACCAGCTGCGGCAGCGGCTGCGGCAGGAGCTGGGGCTGACCATCTCGGTGGGGGTCAGCTTTAACAAGATATTTGCCAAGCTGGGCAGCGACTACAAGAAGCCCGACGCCACCACGGTGATCGACCGCGAGAACTGGCAGGACATCGTGTGGCCGCTGCCGGTGGGAGATCTGCTGGGGGTGGGGCGCTCCGCCCAGAAGCTGCTGCGGCAGTACGGGGTGGAGACCATCGGCCAGCTGGCGGCATTTCCGCGGGAGACACTGGAGACGCTGATGGGCAAGCACGGCGCGCAGCTTCACGACTATGCCAACGGGCGGGAGAACAGTCCCGTCCGGCCCCAGCATGAGGCCGAGCCGGTGAAGTCCGTGGGAAACGGTACCACCTATCCGGCGGATCTGACCCGATGGGAGCAGGTGCGCGGGGGGCTGTCGGCCCTTGCGGACAGTGTGGCGGGGCGGCTGCGGCGGCACGGGATGTACTGCGGCGGCGTGGCGCTGACCATCCGCTACGCCGATTTCCGGCAGTTCAGCCGCCAGACGCGGCTGGACGCGCCCACCCATCTGCAAAAGGACATCTATCGGGCGGCGCTGACGCTGGCCCAGCAGGCGTGGCACGCGCCGGAGCCCATACGGGCACTGACCGTCACGGCCCTGTATCTGACGGAGGAGCGGGACAGCTATCAGCAGCTGGATCTGCTGGCGGGGGACGCCGCCGGACGGGAGGAAAAGCAGGAGCGGCTGGAGCAGGCCATGGACGCCATCCGCCACAAGTACGGAAAGGGCTCCATCACCTTCGGCAGCACCGGAAAGTTCAGCGGCTGGGACGACTGAGGGACTTGGCCTGACATATTTTATGGAAATGCAAAAAAATTTCTGGATCCGAAAGGAAAACTCTTTTCTTTTACCAGCGCATATGATATACTGCATTATAAATTTGCAAGATCCGCCGGAATGTGACAGCGGAAAGACGCACCGGCGGCGGAGAAGAGAAAAAGGAAGTGAGAGATCTTGAGCGAATTGCTGCGAATGGAGCATATCAGCAAGCGGTTCGGCACGTTTTATGCCAACCATGACATCAGCCTGACCGTCAACCGCGGCGAGGTGCTGACGCTGCTGGGAGAGAACGGCGCGGGAAAGTCCACGCTGATGAACATCCTGATCGGCCTGTACCAGCCCACGGCGGGTAAGATCTTCCTGGAGGGGAAAGAGGTGCGCATCGAATCCCCCAGCCAGGCGGTGAAGCTGGGCATCGGCATGGTGCACCAGCACTTCATGCTGGTGGAGGCCATGACCGTTTTTGACAACATCATTCTGGGCGACAAGCACGCCAAAGGCGTATTTATCGACCGCGCCGCCCGCCGCAGGGAGATCGAGGAGCTGTCGGAGCGCTACGGTCTGGATGTGCAGCTGGACAAGCTGATCACCGAGATCTCGGTGGGCGAGCAGCAGCGCACGGAGATCCTGAAGGCGCTGTACCACGGGGCGGAGCTGCTGATCCTGGACGAGCCGTCCGCCGCCCTGACGGATATCGAGGTGGAGGGCCTGTTCGCCATTATGCGCAAGCTGATCGGCGAGGGGAAGAGCATCATCTTCATCAGCCACAAGATGCGCGAGGTGCTGCATATCTCCGACCGGATCACCATTCTGCGTCTGGGCGAAGTGGTGGGCACCGTCAAGCGGGAGGAGACCGACGGCCAGAAGCTGGCCAACATGATGATCGGCAAGGAGCTGACCACCTCCCAGTACGAAAAGCGCGACAGCGCCGGCGCCGAGGTGGTGGCCGAGCTGGCGCACGTGGATTACAACAAGGAGCATAAGCACAGCGGCGTCAACGACATGTCCCTGCAGGTGCGCCGCGGCGAGATCGTGGGCATCGCGGGCGTGGACGGCAACGGTCAGACTCAGCTGGCACAGCTGATCACCGGCGTCATCGCTCCCCAGGGCGGCACCATCCGCCTGAAGGACAAGCAGGTGGCGGTGTTCGATCCCCACGCCTTCATTCAGGACAGTGTGTCCCACGTGCCGGAGGATCGAAACGCCCAGGGTCTGGTGGGCGATATGTCCATCGCGGAGAACCTGGTGCTGAAGGAGACCTCCGATCCCCGCTTCAGCAGCGGCCACGGCGCACTGCTGAAAAAGCGCGCCATCCAGGGCTACGCCGCGGAGATGGTGAAGAAATACGACATTCGCTGCACCTCGGTGGAGCAAAGCGTCCGCAGTTTGTCCGGCGGCAACCAGCAGAAGGTCATCCTGGCCCGCGAGCTGGAGTCCGATCCGGCGCTGCTGGTGGCGGCGCATCCCACCCGCGGCCTGGACATCGGCGCGGCCAGCTTTGTCCACGACCAGATGATCGCCGCGCGGGACCGCGGCGTGGGCATCCTGCTCATCAGCGCCGACTTTGATGAGGTATTGGAGATGTCCGACCGGATCTTAGTATGCTTCGAAGGGCAGATCATGGGGGAATACTCCGGCAAGAATCCGCCCATCGAGGAGATCAGCCTGGCAATGACGGGCAAGTAAGGAGGGAGCTGCAATATGGAAAAATGGAAACGGTCCCTGGGCAGCTTCGTCGTTCCGCTGCTGTCCATCCTGCTGGCGTTTATCATCGGCGGCATCATCATGGCGGCGCTGGGTGCCGATCCCTTTGCCGCCGTCAAGTATCTGTTTCAGGGGGCCTTTGGCTCCAAGGCCAACATCGGCACCACGCTGACCAAGGCCACGCCGCTGCTGTTCACGGCGCTGTGCGCCTGCTTTGCCTATAAGTGCGGCGTGTTCAATCTGGGCGGCGAGGGCCAGTTCCTGATGGGCTCCATTGCCGCGTTCCTGACGGCGTATTTCACCGGCGCTACCGGCTTTGTCGGCATCGTGCTGGCGCTGCTGGCCGGTACGCTGGCCGGCGGCGTGTGGGGTATGATCCCCGGCGTGCTGAAGATCACCCGCGGACAGAATGAGATGATCATCTCCATCATGCTGAACTATGTGGCGACGCTGTTTATGGGCGTGCTGTATACCAACTGGATCCGCGACGCCAGCGTGCCCCAGACGCCGGCGGTGGACGATCTGGTGAAGCTGCCCCGCGTGATCCCAAGCATGCGTTTTACCTGGGGCTTTGTGATCGCGGTGGCGGTGGGCCTGATCATGTACTACGTGCTGTTCTGGACCAGCAGCGGCTTCAAGCTGCGGGCGGTGGGCTATAACATGACGGCCAGCCGCTTCAACGGTATCCAGGTCAAGCGCTGCATGCTGGCCAGCTTCATCGTTTCCGGCGCCATTGCCGGACTGGGTGGCGGCGCGGAGCTGCTGGGCACCCAGTTCCGGCTGATCAACGGCTTCGGCGCGGGCTACGGCTTTGACGGCGTAGCCATGGCGCTGATCGGCCAGCTGCATCCCATTGCCACCATGCTGGTGGCCCTGTTCTTCGCGGTGCTGCGGGTGGGCTCTACCACCATGCAGGCGGCCACCGGCGTTCCCACCAGCGTGTCGGATATCATTCAGGCACTGGTGATCGTGTTCTCCGTGGCCGGTATGGCACTGACGAAGCTGCCGGAATTCGAGGCTTGGAAGAACCGGCTGTTCTCCAAGAGAAAGGCGGGTGACAAGTAATGGATTGGATCTCCAGCTTACTGTTGGCAACGGTGCGCCTTGCGGTGCCCCTGCTGCTGATCTCGCTGGCGGAGCTGTACGGCCAGCGGGCCGGTATGGTCAATATCGGCCTGGAGGGTCTGGCCTCCATCGGCGCGCTGGTGGGCTTTCTGGCCTGCTACATCACCGGCTCCAACTGGATCGGCCTGCTGTGCGGCGCACTGGCGGGTCTGGCGGTGAATATGATCTACGCCCTGTCCACTGTGACGCTGTGCGCCGACCATACGGTGTACGGCATGGCCATCAACATTTTTGCACCGGCGCTGGCGTCGTTTATCTACCGCATCTATTTCGGCACCGGCTCCGACCTGAAGCAGATCGTCACCATGCCCAGCATCGCCATTCCCGGGCTGAAGGACATCCCTGTCATCGGGCCGCTGCTGTTTGACCAGAACCCCATGGTGTATCTGACGCTGCTGCTGGTGGTGTTCACGGCGATCTTCTTCCGCCGTACCCGCGCGGGGCTGAGCTACCGCGCCGTGGGCGAGCATCCCCAGGCGGCCGCCACGCTGGGCATCAATGTCATCGGCGTGAAGTATCTGGCCTGCGTCATCTGCGGTGCGCTGGCCGGTATGGGCGGCGCGTACCTGACCACCTGCTATTCCAGCACCTATACCGACGGCATCGTGGCCGGACGCGGCTTCATCGCGCTGGCTGCCGTGATCTTCGGCCGCTGGAACGCGGTGGGTATCCTGCTGGCCTGCCTGTTCTTCGGCTTCTGCGACGCGCTGCAGATTCGCCTGCAGGTGTCCGGCATCGGCATCCCGTATCAGTTCTTCCAGATGATCCCCTATGTGGCCACCGTGGTGGTGCTGAGCGTCATCGGAACACGGCAGGCCGGACCCAAGGCCAACGGCCAGCCCTATCGCCGCGAACAGCGGTAACAAACGGTAATAACGCCTCAGGGCGCTATTATAAAGAGAATTCTATTTTAGGAGGAAAAAAGAATGAAGAAGTTTCTCGCGCTGCTGCTGGCGCTGGCTATGACCCTGTCTCTCGTAGCCTGCGGCGGCAACACCAACACGGACGCCAATCAGGGTGGCGATGACGCCAACACCGACGGCGAGAAGACCTATAAGGTCGCCATGATCTGCGACTCCAGTATCAACGACGGTGGTTGGGGCGCTGCCTGCTACAACGCCATGGTCAAGGCTGCTGAGGCCAAGAACTGGACCTATGAGGTCACCGACTCCATCTCTCAGGACGCTTACTACGATTCCATCGTGGCGTACTGCGCACTGGGCTATGACATGATCTATGCCCCCGGCAACCAGTACACCGACGCGGTGCTGCAGGCTGCCGAGGAGTATCCCGACATCGCCTTCGCCCTGCTGAACGGCGCTGAGGATACCCCCGCCAAGGCCGTCAACGGCAACGTCTCCTCTCTGCTGCCCAACGCACAGCAGATCGGCTGGATCGCCGGCGCTCTGGCCGGTCTGATGACCGAGAGCGGCAAGCTGGGCTTCATCGGCGGCATGGAGCTGGATACCACCAAGGGCAAGATCGCCGGTTTTGAAGAGGCTGCCAAGTATGTCGGCGAGCAGGAAGGCAAGACTGTTGAGCTGCTGCCCGTTCCCTATGCCAACTCCTTCTCCGACGCCCCCAAGGGCAAGGAGTTCGCCACTGAGCTGATCAGCCAGGGTGCTGACGTGTTCTTCGGCGACGCTTCCGCTGTTGACTCCGGCGCCCGCGAGGCCATCGACGCCGCCAACACCGCTGCCGGTTCCATCAAGATCTACGACATCGGCCAGCCTGCCGATATCCTGGGTCAGAATCCCTGCATCATCTGCTCTCAGGTCACCGATAACGCCGCTATGATCGAGGTCTGCATGGACGCTGTTGTGGCCGGTAACTTCGGCGGCACCACCGTGTTCGGTACCCTGGAGAACGGCGGCCTGTCCGCCGGTGCCATCAACACCGAGCTGGTTCCCGCTGAGAAGGTGGAGAAGTACAACGCCTATCTGCAGCAGATGATGGACGGCACCTTCATGAAGTAAGGTATCGTTCCGCTTACACCAAAAACGCCTCCGGCTATGCCGGAGGCGTTTTTGCATGGGGAAGGATTCTCAAAGGGCTTCGAAGTGATACCGCGGCTTGCCGCGGCTTTTTGTGCCGTACTCGATGGCTGCTGCGGGGCAATAGCAGATACAGGCCATGCAGTGGGTGCAGTTTTTGCCCCAGAGGGGTTTGCCGTTGGGCAGCGTGATATTGTTGGTGGGGCAGCGGACGGCGCACTGGCCGCAGCCGACGCAGGCGTCGCTGACGGTGAAGGCGTCCGCCTTGACGAAGCAGGAATAGAAAATGGGGTTCACCGGCCCGCTCATGAAGCGGTCATAGAGGTTGCTGCGGGGCGGGGGGAAGGGCTGACCGGCGCGGAGGGCGGCGATGGCGCGGTCGATGTCCGGTTGGGCCTTCGCCACGATCTGCCGCGCCTCCTCCGCCTGGGGGGCGTTGAACATGGCGATATAGTTCTCCGGCATGATGATCTGTGCCGTGCCCATGCAGGCGAGGCCCTTCGTCTGGCAGAACCGGTGGTTATAGCTGTCGGCATTGCCGATCTCGCTGCCGCAGGTCATGATGAACCATGCCTGCTTTGAGCCGGTCAGCTCCGTTTTCAGCAGCCAGTCCCGCACGATGCGGGGGATGCGCCAGGCGTAGGTGGGTGTGACGATGATAAGGCGTTCGCCGGTTGCGATGGGGGAGGTGTCGTCCGCCTTGATGGCATCGTTCATGTGCAGCAGCGTATCCCCCAGGGCATCGGCGATGCGCTGGGCCACATAGTTGCTGTTGCCGGTGCCGGAAAAATAGAAGATCATATCAATACCCCCTCACAGTGGTCGATCTCGTGCTGGATGATCTCCGCCGTGAAGCCGGTGAAGGTTTTCAGGCGGGTCTGAAGTTTTTCGTTCTGCCACTGTACCTTGATGGTGTGGTAGCGTGTGGCTTTTCGCCTGCCGGTCAGGGACAGGCAGCCCTCCACGGCCTCATAGGGCTGGGCGCGTTTGATGATGACGGGGTTGAGCATGACCTCATAGCGGCCGTCGTGTTCAAAGGCGATGATGCGTTTGGTGACGCCGATCATGTTGGCGGCCATGCCCACGCAGCCGTCCCTGTGGGCAATCAGGGTGTCCAGCAGATCCTGCGCCAAGGCAAGGTCGTCCGCCGTGGCGGGCGTGGACTTTTGGGCGAGGAGGACGGCGTCCTTGCAGATGTCACGGATCATAGGGCGGCCTCCTGCCGGGCGTTGGCCCGCTGATAGTCCGTGCCCCAGGCCACCATGGAGTCCAGGACCGGCTTCAGGCTGTAGCCGGTGGGGGTGAGGGTGTATTCCACCCGCGGCGGCACCTCGGCATAGACCTTGCGGGTGAGGAGGCCCTTGTCCTCCATATCCCGCAGCTGGGCCGTCAGCACTTTTTGGGTCACGTGGCCGATGGACTTTTTCAGTTCACCGAAGCGGCGGGTGCCGTTCATCAGCTCCCGCAGGATCAGTACCTTCCATTTGTCGCCGATGAGCAGCAGTGTCGTCTCTACAGGGCAGGCGGGTAATTGCATGGGAAAACCTCCGGTTTGTCCAATAGTATCTTTTGGGTAACTACGACACAATATTGTGCTTACTTTACGAATGGGCTGTATGGCGTTATTATAAGGGCAACGAAAGAGAAATGCAAGCTTTCGAAAAAACTTTTGGAGGTAACGATCATGAACAAGACGGCTGAGCGCACGGCGGTACTGGACAAGGGCCGCGTGGATGTTTATACTGAGAACGGCATCACTCTGTATGCAAGTGGTTTCTGCGAGAGGTGAGACAGAAGTTGAGTTGCTATAGATAAGAAAAGTGAAGCTAATTTTCGGAGTGATTATAGAAAGAATCGAATTCTATCACGCCCCGGCCATACGAGCCGAACTGTGTTGTTTTCATATCCGTCGGCGGTAATCAGAATTCTTTTTTGCTTCTTGCACTCGCAAAAATTAAATATCCAAATCAATTTGTAGCCACATTGCATATAGAAAAGCGAGCGGATAATAAACTCGTCTTGAGAAATTGCAGAGTGTTGGAATTCAATTACATATTTAACCTTTTCTGCTTGAAGTGCAACATCGGCTATATGATACTCTGTGTGTTGAGCATTCCAAATGACTACTTCTTGTGCGGATTTTCTGAAGATGTTCTGCATTTTTGCATGCCAAACAGATAGCTTTTCAGTGTACCATGGGTCGCAGCATACACAAGATTTATGTGCAAAATGGTGCGCATTTATATTCCCATGCTTCTGAATCATCAAATTGCCGCAAGCAGGGCAATAGTATTTGTCGTCAGGTTTTGCGCTGCCGATATGAATCCGCTCACCATGAACGTTGTTAGCAAAAAACATGGAGCGCCTCCTAATAAAACACGGTAGAGTATTGGAACTTTCTGACATTTAGTTACTAATATTCATTATACTGTAAATGCTCATAAGTCTCAAGAAGAACAATAATTCTGGGCAGCCAACTCACCCCCCTGCGCCGCAATAGACAAAGAATAAGAAAACCCCCTCTGAAATTAGCAATTTCAGAGGGGGTTTGGTCCGAGTAGTGCGGCTCGAACGCACGGTCTCCTGGTCCCAAACTTATCGGGAATACTTTTTCCGCTCGTTTATAGCGGTTTTCGGCGCTTTTTAATTTGTTTCACTTACTCTTTGACGCTCTTATCTCCGCTGTTTCCGGGTGTTCCAGAGCCGTCTGTGGTAATCTATGTGGTCAAAAACGCTTCCCGCCCGGTTTCCGGTGAAGATTCACCGGTGCCGGACGGGAAGCGTTTCTCATTGCTGTGTGGTCTGTATTGTAACTCTGAGCAGACGGTTATGCAAGTTGTTTCTGCGAAAGCGGCAGCTCAAATGTTGAGCCGCAATAAACAAAGAATAGGCGGGAAGATAGGCAGAGGTACTTTTCTTACTCTCTGAGTATAAATCCCTTAATACAGACATAATAGTAAGGAATTTAAGGCACAATCCATTGACTATTCCCTTATTTTGCGTTATTATTTAAGGGAAAACAAATGGAGGTGAGGGAATGAGAACCTTCAATTACTCTGCAATTAAGGAACAGAAGTGGGACTCGGATGTTCTTGGCCTGATTGCAGCCATATACAAGGAAGCTGGAAAGCAGGAACTGTATTTGAAGCAGCGTCCGGAGGAGCTCGAAAAGCTCGTGGAGATTGCCAAGATACAGAGCACTGAGGCATCGAATGCCATCGAGGGCATCGTTACCACGAGTACCCGAATCCGGCAGCTTGTCGAAGAGAAAACCACGCCGAGGAACCGTGACGAGCAGGAGATTGCCGGATACCGTGATGTGCTGAGCATCATTCACGAGAGCTTTGACGCGATTCCAATTACGCGGAACTATATCCTGCAGCTTCACAAAATCCTGTACAGCCACATGAATAACCCGCTTGCGGGCCGCACAAAAAGCGTGCAGAATTATATCACTGCCACCTATCCGGACGGTCATGTGGAAACGCTGTTCATGCCGCTTGCTCCGTATGAAACGCCGGAAGCGCTGGACAGAATCTGTGAGGAATACAACCGCGTAATCGGGAATATGGAACTGGAGCCGTTGATTGCGATTCCGGTTTTTGTCCATGACTTTCTGTGCATCCACCCCTTCAATGACGGCAACGGAAGAATGAGCAGATTGCTCACAACGCTGCTTCTGTACCGAAATGGTTTTTATGTTGGAAAGTATATCTCCCTTGAAGCCAAAATCGCCAAAAACAAAGATCTGTACTACGATGCGCTTGCACAGGCGCAAACCGGCTGGCACGAAGGCACCGAGGATGTAGTGCCCTTTATCAAATATCTGCTTGGAACAATACTTGCAGCCTATAAGGACTTTGAGGATCGTGTGGCGCTTGTTGAAACCAAGCTGCCCGCACTGGAAATGGTGCGCAGAGCAAGCAAGAATAGAATCGGGCGCTTCAGCAAGCAAGACATCCGGGAGTTCTGTCCAACGCTCAGCGACAGTTCCATAGAGGGAGCCTTGCGGAAGTTAGTCGCCGTTGGTGAACTGAAAAAAGAAGGAAAAGGTAAAAACACCTGCTATTTCAGACTGAATTAAATTTCCGTCAAATTAGAGGGCCGCACCTGTTCATACGAGCAGGTGCGGCCCTTTTGGTCGCTTTACGGAAGTTGGCGTATAGTTCAACGGTTGAGCCGCTATAGACAAGGAATATACCCAAAGTCCCCTGCCGAAACACACTCGCCTTACCTGAAGAAATACTGCTTCATATCTGAGGTGCCACCATTCTTATCGCAGAACCATTCGTAATCAGCGAGACAGTTCTGGCAGTGGGCAATTACATCAAATCCGCCTGGTGAATGCTGGTTATCGGCAATGCTCATGACCTCCAAGGGCTTCCCGCAGGCTGGGCAGGGTCTAATCTTCCTCGCCTTACGAGTGGCACGCTCTCTCTGCTCTGTTTCAAGTGCATCTAAAAGACCCTGCCAAAGATTTGGATTCAGTTCATGCTCTGCATAGTCTTCAAGGTGCCGCCGGATATCGTCGGCAGCCAGTACGAGAAACTTATCATCCAGAATCTGGATGTGATGCTTAATATAATTGGAAATCACCACAGGCATACAAGTATTCCTGCCCATCGCATACCGCATTGCCGACAGCAGGATCAAGCGAAAGTCAGAGTCGCAGATCAGGGCGAGCAAGTCCTGGGGGAACAGCAGAAACTCCTTGCCATTGTTCATGAATACGCGCAGCGGCCGCCGTTCTTCCGTTACCAGGTTCAGTAAACTGTTAGCTTGATCTTTCAGCTCATCAACGGTAATCGATTCGTAGTCCTGAAACGGGTTTACTTCATAATTCATCATTTGACCTCCAATCAGTTTGTCCTCGTTATGAGG
>CAKTMO010000022.1 GCA_934573935.1 uncultured Oscillospiraceae bacterium
GTGGTACCCCTGCCCAATGACGAGATGAAGGGCCGCATCATCGGCCGCGAGGGCCGCAACATCCGCGCCATCGAGACCCTGACCGGTGCGGACCTGATCATCGACGACACGCCCGAGGCCATCACCGTGTCCTGCTTCGAGCCGGTGCGCCGCGAGGTGGCGCGCCTGGCCCTGGAAAAGCTCATCGCCGACGGCCGCATCCATCCCACCCACATCGAGGAGATGGTGGAAAAGGCCCGCCGCGAGGTGGACGCCGTCATCCGTTCCGAGGGCGAGCGCGCCGTGCTGGAGACCGGCGTGCGCGGCCTGCATCCGGAGCTGCAGAAGCTGTTGGGCCGCCTGCACTACCGCACCAGCTACGGCCAGAACGTGCTGCAGCACTCCATCGAGGTGTCCCACATCGCCGGCATGATGGCCGCCGAGTTGGGCGCCGACGTTCACGCCGCCAAGCGGGCAGGTCTGCTGCACGACATCGGCAAGGCGCTGGATCACGAGTTTGAGGGCACCCACGTGTCCCTGGGTGTGGAGTACGCCCGCAAGTATAAGGAAAAAGAAGAGATCATCCACGCCATTCAGGCCCACCATGGCGACGTGGAGTGCAAGACGCTGGTGGCCTGTCTGGTGCAGGCGGCCGACGCCGTCTCCGCCGCCCGCCCCGGCGCCCGCCGCGAAAACCTTGAGAATTACATCAAGCGTTTGCAGAAGCTGGAGGAGATCACCGGCTCCTATCCCGGCGTGGAGAAGAGCTATGCCATCCAGGCCGGCCGCGAGGTGCGCGTCATGGTGAAGCCGGAGCAGGTCAACGAGGATCAGATGGTCATTCTGGCCCGCGAGCTTGCCAAGCGCATTGAAAACGAGTTGGAGTACCCCGGCCAGATCAAGGTCCACGTGCTGCGTGAGACCAAGGTCGTGGAATACGCAAAATAAAGAAAACCGCTGTGCGACACCCTTCCCCTGGGGTGCCGCACAGTCGCATCTTGGGAGGGATCTTGATGAAACGAAAGCTTTTGGCCCTGTTGCTGGCCCTTTGTATGCTGCTGCCGGTGCTGTCCGGATGCGGACAGGCGGCGCAGCCGGACGCCGCGCCGCCCCAGGACAGCCAGACCCCGCAGACGGAGAAGACGCCGCCCCAGGACGGCTTTCAAACCTCCGTCAGCGGGCGGACGGAGGATCCGGAAAATCTGGCAGAGGAGGAGCAGAAGCAGCTGATGACCCGTCTGCTGAAGCGCTGGTACACCGATCTGGCACTGCTGCAGGAGCCCCAGTTTGACGGCCTGTTCTCCGAGGAGAAGGACGCCGCCATGCATCAGGCGTCCATCCGCACCCTGAACGCCATCCGCGCCCAGGCGCTGACGGATCTGCGGATGCGGGACGTGGACTTTGTGCTGACCGTCACCAAGGCGGAGCCCTCCACCGAGGAGGACGCCGTGGCGGGACAGATCCATATCGAGGCCGACGAGTCGGCGGTGATGCACTTTGCCGCCACGCCGGAGGTGGACAGCAAGCTCTACGACGTGCCCCACATCTTCGAGCTGGTGCCCGATGAGACCGGCGGCTGGCTGATCCGCCATCACGAGGCCGACGACAACCCCTATTTCAGCCTGACCTATCAGGAGGGGCTGGCCCAGGACGAGCGGCTGCCCCAGCTGCTGCGTGCCATCCAGCGGCGGCAGCTCCAGCGGCAGGAGACGGTGCAGGTGACGCTTACCAGCGACCATCCCTATGACCGCGCCGCGGCGGAGCGCTATATGCGCCAGTATGACCACCAGCGCAGCAGCCAGTGGTACGCCTATGACGATGTGGGCGGCAACTGCATGAACTTCGGCTCGCAGGTGCTGCTGGCGGGGGGCATCCCCATGGACGAGGAGGGCGGCAGCAAGTGGTACTGGCACGGCCAGAACAGCCTGGACCTGTCCTGGATCAACGTGGGCCGGTTCTATAGCTACGCCAGGGAGAACCGCGGCTACGGCCTGGTGGCGGATACCGAGGCCAATTACTACACCGGCGAGGTGGGGGATATCCTGATCCTGGGCCCCGACGGCGGCCACAACCACACCACGGTGATCTCCGGCATCGTCCGCAACGAGGCAGGGGAGACGGTGGACTATCTGCTGTGCTCCAACACCACCAACTACACGGATTTCCCCGCGGGGGCGTATTATTATACCAGCCACCGACTGATCAAAATTTACGGCTGGAACGAGAGCACCCCTGACGGGGCGCAGTGAAAAGGGAAGAGAGAAGAGTGAAGAACTTCGGTATGCCGCCTGTGGCGGCATGATTTGAATAGCGGCGGGGTAAGGGCATCCCGCCCTACGGAGTTCTGCCGTATTGTTTCGTAGGGCGGCCTGCCCTCAGGCCGCCGCCGTTGTGGAATAACGTCCGGCAAACACCATCTGCAAAATCAGGGAGCGCTCTTGCGCTCCCTCTTCTTTTGTGGCATAATAGCGGGGAGTAAAGAATCTGGACAAGGAGGACACCATGCTGTATCACATTCTGGCCATCGGCGACGTGACCAGCGAGGACGGGCTGAAGCACCTGCGCCGCCATCTATCGCCGCTGAAGAAGCTGAAAAGTATTGATTTCACCGTGGTCAACGGGGAGAATATCTCCGGCACCGGCCTGACCCCCGCCCAGGCGGACGAGCTGTTTGCCGCGGGGGCGGACGTGATCACGTTGGGCAACCACACCTTCGGACGGGTGCAGATCGCCGACTATCTGGAGGACAACCGCTACATCCTGCGGCCCGCCAACTTCTCCGGCCGGATGCCGGGGCGGGGCTGCGGCGTGTACGACTGCGGGCCCCTCCGCATCGCCGTGATGACCCTGATCGGCCGGTGCGACCTGGACTGGAAGGCCGCCGACCCCTTTACCACCGCCGACAAGCTGCTGCGGGAGCTGGAGGGGGACAAGCCCACCTTTACCCTGCTGGACTTCCACGCCCAGGCCACCAGTGAGAAGCTGGCGCTGGGCTACTATCTGGATGGCCGCATCAGCGCCATGTGGGGCACCCACACCCATGTGCCCACCGCCGACGAGCGGGTGATGCCCAAGGGCACCGGCTACATCACCGATCTGGGCATGACCGGCGCCATCGAATCCGTGCTGGGCATCCCGCCGGAGCAGTCCATCGAGTCGTTTCTGGGGGGACTGGCGGGGCGCTACCGCTTTGCCGACGGCCCCTGCAAGGCCCAGGGCTGCATCTTCACACTGGACAGCGATACCGGACTGTGCGCCGCCGTGGAGCGGGTGGACATCCGGTGAGAGAAAGGAGCAAATCATATGTCTGTTGAAAAAGTAAGAGCCTATCTGGAACCCTACGGCGTTACCGACCGTATCCGCGAGTTTGACGTGTCCAGCGCCACAGTGGAGCTGGCCGCCCTGGCGGTGGGCGTGGAGGGCGCGCGGATCGCCAAGACCCTCAGCTTCAAGGTGGGGGAGGACCCCATCCTCATCGTGGCCGCCGGCGACGCCAAGGTGGACAACAGCAAGTATAAGCACTTCTTCGGCGCCAAGGCCAAGATGCTGACCGCCGAGGAGGCGGTGGAGCGCATCGGCCACGCCGTGGGCGGCGTGTGCCCCTTTGCCCTGCCGGACGATGTGAAGACCTATCTGGACGTGTCGCTGAAGCGTTTTGCCACGGTGTTCCCCGCCGTGGGCAGCGCCGCCAGCGCCATCGAGCTGACCTGCGACGAGCTGGAGCACTGCTGCGGCAAAAACTTCGTCCAATGGGTGGACGTGTGCAAGGGCTGGCAGGAAGAGGAAGCGTAAATGGTACGGATCCTGCATGCGGCGGACTTCCATCTGGACAGCGCCTTTACCGGCCTGAGCGAGCAGCGGGCGCGGGAGCGGCGGCGGGAGAGCCGTGAGCTGGCCCACCGCATGGTGGAGTACGCCAACGACCACGATGTGCAATTGCTGCTGCTCTCCGGCGACCTGTTTGACAGCGACAGCGTCTATGGCCAGACGGCGGAGGAGCTGTCCGCCGCTCTGTCGGCCTTTCGCGGCCAGGTGGTCATCGCCCCCGGCAACCACGACTGCTACACCGCCGCGTCTCCCTATGCCCGCATCCTGTGGCCGGAGAACGTCCATCTGTTCACCACGCCCCACATGACCCGCTTCGCCTTTCCCCAGTACGGCTGCACCGTGTACGGCGCGGCCTTCACCGCCCCCGAGGTATCGGAGGGCGCGGCGCTGAAGGATGTCGCGGTGGGGGACGAGAGCATCGCCATCGGCCTTTTGCACGGCGAGGTGGGGGTAAAGGACAGCCATTACCGGCCCATCAGCCTGCAGGAGATCGCCCAGAGTGGGCTGGACTATCTGGCCCTGGGCCATATCCACGCCTGCTCCGGCGTGCAGACGGCGGGCAAGACCGCCTACGCCTACCCCGGCTGCCCCGAGGGTCGGGGCTTTGACGAGCTGGGGGACAAGGGCTTCCTGCTGGGGGAGGTGGACAAGGGCAGCGTGAAGCTGCGGTTCATCCCCTTCGCCAAGCGGCGCTATGAGATCCTCACCGTGGATGTGACGGAGCGGGAACCGCTGGAGGCCATCCGGCAGGCCCTGCCGCCGGACACCCAGCGGGATATGTACCGCCTGCTGCTGACCGGCGAGACCGACGGCGCCGTGGACACCGCCGCCCTCCGCGACGAGCTGGCCCACGACTTTTACGACCTGGAGGTGCGGGACCGCACCACCGTGCGGCGGGACATCTGGGACGGCTGCGGTGAGGATTCCCTGCGGGGCCTGTTCCTGCAGAAGCTGCGGCAGCAGTACGACGCCGCGGAGGACGAGACCCAGCGGCAGACCATCCGCCAGGCGGCCCGCTTCGGCCTGTCCGCCATTGAAAATCGGGATATGTGACCCAACAACATCGGACGGAGGAGAGGACCATGAAGAACATTCTCATGATCGGCACCGGCGGCACCATCGCCAGCGAAATGACGCCGGAGGGCCTGACGCCGGAGCTGAACAGCACCCAGCTGCTGTCGTTCGTTCCCAAGATCGGCGAAATGTGCCGCGTGGACTGCATCCAGGTCTACAGTCTGGACAGCACCAATCTGGAGCCGCGGCACTGGCTGGGGGTGGCCAACGCCATACGGCAGCACTATGACCGCTATGACGGCTTTGTCATCAGCCACGGCACCGACACCATGGCCTATACGGCGGCGGCCCTCAGCTATCTGGTGCAGGGCAGCCCCAAGCCCATCGTGCTGACCGGCGCGCAAAAGCCCATCTGGTTCGACGGCACCGACTCCAAGCGGAATCTCACCGACGCCTTCCTCTACGCCTGCCGGGGCTGCGGCGGCGTGCAGATCGTCTTTAACGGCAAGGTCATTCTGGGCACCCGCGCCCGCAAGACCTGCTCCAAGAGCTTTCAGGCCTTCTCCAGCGTCAATTACCCCGATCTGGCGGTGGTGCAGGACGACCATCTTTTGCAGTATATGTCCTGCCCTGTGGCGGAAAAACCGGTGTTTTACGACAAGCTGGACGACAATGTGGGGCTGTTGAAGCTGATCCCCGGCACAAAGCCGGAGCTGGTGGAGTTCATGACCCAGCGTTACGACGGCCTCATCATCGAGAGCTTCGGCGTGGGCGGCCTGCCGGAATACGGCAATTTGTACGACATCCTCCGCGCCGCCGTGGAGGGGGGCAAGATCGTCGTCATGACCACCCAGGTGCCCAACGAGGGCAGCGACCTGACGGTGTACCACGTGGGCGGCCATCTGAAGCAGACCCTGCGGCTGCTGGAGGCCTATGACATGACCACGGAGGCGGCGGTGGCCAAGCTGATGTGGATCATGGGCCAGACCCACGATTTCGCGGCGGCGGAGCGGCTGTTCTACACCCCCGTGGCGCGGGATATTCTCTATAGCAACGAATAAAAACAGCGGATGTCCGGCATCGGACATCCGCTGTTTTTCATTGACTGCTTATGGTGTTTCATCCAAAACCGGTTCGTTATTGGCGGCCGGTTCCGTCTGTACGTCGCTGTAGGTCACGCTGTAGAGGGGGCGGGCGATCCCGCCGGCCGCCGCGTAGCAGCGCACGGTCACCGCATCACCCACGTTCAGCAGGATCAGCTCCGGCATATCCGCGGCCCTTCCGCTGTACCATGCGCCGTCGATGCGCAGATAGTACCAAGTGTTGCCCTCCATCACGGCGCTGCGAATGTCACGGATAACACCGGTATAGGCGTCGGTCAGCGCCAGCTGATCCTCCGTCAAGGCACTGTCCTCCGGCTGGATCAGGTTGGCGTTCAGCAGCATCTGGCGGTAGTTGGTCTCACACTCCGCCACGGTGACGCCGGTGGCCACGATCTGATACTGGCTGACGTTCACCATGGCGTACATCTTCACCAGCCCCGCCGCGTCCTTCAGGGCCATGAAGTAGGTGGGCTGCTCCGCCACGTTCAGCAGCAGGGGGAAGGTGGCGGTGTATTTCATCTGCTGGACCTGGCCCTGGGCGCTGTCCATGGCGCTGTATTCCTCCGCGCCTGCCACGGCGTAGAACCGCGTCTCCTTGGTGCGCTGGTTGGACAGGATGAAGCCCACATTGGACTCGTCCGACACCACCGAGGTGATGCCGGTATACATATACACATCGTCGCCGATGGCAATATAGTTGTACCCCTCGGTGGTGACGGTCACCTCCCGCTGGCCGAACAGGGAGTTCCAGAAGCCGTTGATATACGTGCCGTGATAGTCGTACTGCTGGATGATCAGGTCGGCGGTGTAGACGTGATCCACCCAGGCGGGGATATCCGCCACGTCGTGGTACTCCGTCTCGCCTGTGACGGCGTTCACCAGCACCGCGCCGGTGATGTCCGTGCCGCCGAACAGGCCGATGGTGCGGTCGATGCGGGGGCAGACCCACCAGGGGCGGCCGTCCTCGTCGATCTCAAAGGCGGGCTCGTCAAACAGGTAGGTGGGGTAGTGGAACCGGAGATAGCGGTACAGGTTGCGGCTGAAATGCTCGGCGGGGGTGTGGCGGATGCCCTCCTGAAGCCGCACCACCTCCACGTTCTGGGTCACCATGTCGATGATGAGATAGGCGGGCAGACCGGCCTTGCGGTTGTTGAGCCACTTGATCCAGTCGCCGTACTGCAGGGTGGTGACGCGGACGGGGCGGCCCTTATAGTTGATTTGGGTGTAGTTGTCGGCCACCTCGAACTGGGACACCATGTCCGCCAGCTCGCCCAGCTTGCGGTTGCCCAGCTTGGCGGCGCTGTCGCGGTCCAGCATGGGGATCTGGTCAAAGGAGATCTCCTCCACCTCGGCGGTGAAGTCGCCGCTCTCCACCGTCAGCAGGTCGCGGTAGCTGCTGGCGCGGAACACCTGCCAGCCCAACGCGCTGCCCACCAGCGCCGTGACCACCAGCAGCACCGCTGCCGCCAGGGGGATCAGACACTGCTTTTTCAGGAAGGAGAAATAGCCCTTCATCCCGTCCCCCTGAAAGCCGGAGGTCAGGATGGCGCACAGGCCGTACACGCCGCACACCAGCAGGGCGAAGACGTAGAATTCCGGCGCCTTCAGATTGATGGGCGGCAGGACGATGTAAAAATACACCGCCGCGAACAGCAGCGTCACCGCCAGATTCAGCATCGTGCGGCCGAAGGGCGTGCCCACAGCCTTGCGGGGCCTGGGGGCATGCCCCTCCCGATGGAAGGGGTTTTGGCCTTTGAAGCCCTGAAAATTGGGATCGTTCCAGTTGGTGTTCATAGGGTCTCCTTTCAGATGGTGGGGGATATACAGTGTTGGCGGGGCGTCGGGGACGCCGCCCCCTACGAATATTCTATCGGTGGCCGTTCCGTAGGGCGCGATGCCCACATCGCGCCGCACGGCAGACGCAGCGTCTTTCGGCGGGCCGATGTGGGCGCCGGCCCCCCTACGGACGGGATATGTTATACCTGCGTAGAGACGGTAAAACGCTGTAGGGGCTGGCGTCCTCGACAGCCCGTGGTATCATGCTCTGTGTGCGGACGCCGCTTTTTCCCTCTTCAGCTTCCACGCAAAATAAACCAGCAGCACCAGCAATCCGCCTTCGATCAGATACCACACCGGCCAGCCCTGGGCGTTATCCGCCTGCATGGCGCGGTTGTAGTCGTCCAGGGTGAAAATCTCCTGCCCCTCGGCGCCCAGCGAGAGGATCTCGCCGCTCTGCTGCTGGGCAAAGGACTGGGCGGCGCTCTCCTTCATGCGGAAATGTACCTGCTGCCCCACCAGCGGCTCCATGTCCGCTGCCGTCAGGCTGTCCTGCAGCACATCCGGCAGGTACAGGACGCCCTCCGGACGGGTGACGTAGACCAGGGCGTTTTTCTCGTCAAATCTCGTCATCGTGGCGGTCAACTCCACGGTGGCGGTCTCCTTCACATGGGTCAGCTGCCAGACCATCGCCATATTCATGGCGCACAGCAGCATCACAAGGATCGTCAAGCACAGGGCGGTCTTGGTTTTCATAGGCGGCTCCTTTCCGGTGGGCCTTGACAAGTGCGTAGGGGCGGACGACTCTGTCCGCCCGCCAACGATGGCCGGTGCGTTTCCGATAGGGCGGGCAGAGTCGCCCGCCCCTACATATTTTATATTATACCCTACCCCGCCCGCTCTTGTACAGCAATTTCAACTTGCGTTTTCAGATTTTTCCCCTGTTTTCCCGCAACCTCAGGTTGCGCAGGGGCGTTCATAAATTGTTTACAAAAAACGTCAAAGAAAGTCAAATTTACCTATTGACATTATGGGGAGGCAGGTGTATCATATGCTCAAAGGTCAAAGAAAGGCAAAGTCAAACAAGGGGAGGTCTTGCGCATGGGCATTTCGGATGTGATCGCCAGCTTTATCCAGTCGGCACTGGAGGAGGCGGACGGCGTGCTGGAGCTGCAGCGCAGCGATCTGGCCCAGCGGTTCAACTGTGTGCCCAGCCAGATCAACTACGTCATGTCCACCCGCTTTTCGCCGGAGCACGGCTATATCGTGGAGTCCCGACGGGGCGGCAACGGCTACATCCGCATCACGCGGGTGCGGGCGGACCGCAAAACGCTGTTGATGCACGTCATCAACTCCGTGGGCGACGAGCTGGACGCCGCCAGCGCCCGGGCCATCGTCCAGAATCTGGTCAGCAGCGAGGCCATCTCCGCCGAGGCGGGGCACTCTCTGCTGGCGGGTACCGGCGATCGGGCCCTGCGTCGCGTGGACAAAAGCTGCCGCGATATGCTGCGCAGCGATATTTTCAAGCAGGTCCTGATCCAATTGGTTTGATTTTCCCAAAGGAGGTTATGCTATATGAAATGTGAACGTTGTGGCCGGAGAGAAGCCACTTTCTATTACCAGAGCAACATCAACGGCCGCGTGACGCAGGTGCATCTGTGTCCCGACTGCGCGGCGGAGCTGGGCTATACCAGAGGGATGAGCGACAGCTTCCGTTCCTTCCGCCACAGCTTCTTCGATCCCTTCTCGCTGCTGGAGGATTTCGGCATGCTGTCCAACCGCATGACGGAGTTCCCCGCGCCGCTGGAGGAGGCGGCCCGCGCCGCCGCCGGTATCGAGGATACCCCCGACACCCCCGCCGGACTGGTGGGCCGTGACGAGGAGGTACGGCTGCAGAAGCAGCGCCAGCACAACGCCCTGGAAAACCAGCTGAAGGCCGCCATCGACAGCGAGAACTACGAAGAGGCGGCCCGCCTGCGGGATGAGCTGAAAAAGCTCTCCGCCTGAGGCGCAAGAAACGAGAAAAAGGATGTGACCCTATATGAATGAGAATAAATTCACCCCCCGTGCGGAGGAATCCCTGCGTCTGGCGCAGGAGGCGGCTCAGGAGCTGGGCCATGGCTATGTGGGCTGCGAGCATCTGCTGCTGGGCCTGCTGCGGGAAGAGGAGGGCATTGCCCACCGCGTGCTGACGGAGTACGGTCTCACCGACGAGATGATCACCGGTATTCTGCAGCGCAGCGTGGGACAGGGCAATGCCGGTGACGCCCCCAGTCAGGGGCTGACCCCCCGCGCCAAGAGCGTCATCGAGCTGGCAGTGGGCGAATCCCACCGCATGGGCGCCGGTTATATCGGCACCGAGCATCTGCTGATGGGCCTGCTGCGTGAGGGCAGCAATATGGCCGTGCGTGTGCTGCGCACCGTGGGCGTGGATCCCCGCAAGATGTACGCCGGCGTCCAGCAGAAGCTCAGCGAAAACGCCCCCCACACCGTCACCAGCGGCAGCAATACCCCCAACAAGGAGAATAAAAAAACCGGCAAGACACTGGAGGAATTTACCCGCGATCTGACCGAGGCCGCCCGTCAGGGCAAGCTGGACCCCGTCATCGGCCGCGACAAGGAGATCCAGCGGGTGGTGCAGATCCTGTCCCGCCGCACCAAGAATAACCCCGTGCTGATCGGCGAGCCCGGCGTGGGCAAGACCGCCATCGCCGAGGGGCTGGCCCAGCGCATCGCCGCCGCCGACGTGCCGGAGGAGCTGCTGAACAAGAAGCTCTTGAGCCTTGACCTGAGCGGCATGGTGGCCGGCACCAAGTACCGCGGCGAGTTTGAGGAGCGCATCAAGAATGCGCTGGACGAGGTGAAGAAGGACGGCAACGTGATCCTGTTCATCGACGAGCTGCATACCATCGTGGGCGCAGGCTCCGCCGAGGGTGCCGTGGACGCCGCCAACATCATCAAGCCCGCCCTGGGCCGTGGTGAGATCCGCGTCGTCGGCGCAACCACCCTGAACGAGTACCGCAAGTACATCGAAAAGGACGCCGCTCTGGAGCGCCGTTTCCAGCCCGTCACCGTGGGCGAGCCCTCCGCTGAGGACACCGTGGCCATCCTGAAGGGCCTGCGGGATAAGTACGAGGCCCACCACAAGCTGACCATCACCGACGAGGCGCTGGAGGCCGCCGTGTCCCTCTCCCGCCGGTACATCAACGACCGCTTCCTGCCGGACAAGGCCATCGACCTGATGGACGAGGCCGCCTCTCAGGTGCGCATGAAGGCGGAGAGCGCCTCCCCCGACCTGAAGTCCCTGGAGGAGAAGATCGCCGCCCTGCATCGGGAGAAGGCCGAGGCCATCACCGCCCAGGACTACGAAAAGGCCGCCCAGCTGCGGGATATCGAGAAGAACTACACCGATCAGGTGGAGATCGAGCGGGACAACTGGCGCAGAAAGCTGAGCCAGAACCGCGGCACCGTCACCGCCGAGGACATCGCCAACGTGGTGGCCGGCTGGACCGGCATCCCCGTCACCCGTCTGACGGAGGACGAGAGCCTGCGGCTTTTGAAGCTGGAGGAGACCCTGCACCAGCGGGTGGTGGGTCAGGATGAGGCCGTCACCGCCGTGGCCCGCGCCATCCGCCGCGGCCGTGTGGGTCTGAAGGACCCCAAGCGGCCCATCGGCTCCTTCCTGTTCCTGGGCCCCACCGGCGTGGGCAAGACCGAGCTGTGTAAGGCGCTGGCCGAAGCCATGTTCGGCGATGAAAACGCCATGATCCGCATCGACATGTCCGAGTATATGGAGCGTCATACCGTGTCCCGTCTGGTGGGCTCGCCTCCCGGCTATGTGGGCCACGAGGAGGGCGGCCAGCTGACGGAAAAGGTGCGCCGCAAGCCCTACTCCGTGGTGCTGTTCGATGAGATCGAAAAGGCCCACGAGGACGTGTGGAACATCCTGCTGCAGATTCTGGAGGACGGCATCGTCACCGACTCCCAGGGCCGCCGCGTGGACTTCAAGAACACCGTCATCGTCATGACCTCCAACGTGGGCGCCAAGAACATCACCGCCGCCGAAAACGCCCCCCTGGGCTTTGACGGCAGCGAGAAGGCCGGGGCCGACGAGGCCGCCCGCTTCGCCCGCATCCGCGAGGCCGTCATGGCGGAGCTGAAGCGCACCTTCAAGCCCGAGTTCCTGAACCGTATCGACGAGACCATCGTCTTCCGCCAGCTGACGGAGGCGGATATCGTCAAGATCGCCCACCGGATGCTGTCCGTCACCGGCAAGCGCATGGCCCAGCAGGGCATCACCCTGGAGTCCGATGAGGACGCGGTGGCCGCGCTGGCCAAGGATGGCTTTGACGCCGAGTACGGCGCCCGTCCCCTGCGCCGTTCCATCCAGAACACCGTGGAGGACGCCGTGGCCGAGCAGATGCTGGAGGGCAGCCTGAAGTCCGGCGACACCGCCAAGGTGGTCCTTCACGACGGCAAGGTGGCCGTGGAGAAGGTCCCCGCCGCCGAGGCGGAGGCCGAGACCATCGCCGAAGCCGCCCAGGAGACTGAGAAAGCCTCTTCGGCCCACGAAGCGGACAAAACGGAATAAAGCCAAAGCAGGAGGGGCAGATGCCCCTCCTGCTGTCGGTATACAAAAATGCCCCTCGTTACAGAGGGGCATTTTTTTGTCTGAGAAATTACACGCCCAGCTTTTCCAGTGCCGCCAGCTTCAGGCAGTTGCAGAAGATGGCGATGGCCTGCTTCAGCTCCTCCACAGGGGGGAAGGAGGGGGCGATGCGGATGTTGCTGTCGTTGGGGTCGATGCCGTAGGGGAAGGTGGCGCCCGCGCCGGTCATGGTGACGCCCGCCTCCTTGCACAGCTGCAGCGTCCGCTTGGCGCAGCCGTGCATGGCGTCCACGCTGACGAAATAGCCGCCCACGGGGCGCTTGTAGTCCGCGATGCCCAGCGGCGCGATCTCCGCATCCAGGGCGTCCAGCACCGCGTGGAACTTGGGGGCCAGAATGGCGGCGTGCCGCTTCATCAGGGCCAGGGTGTGGGTCTTGTCCACCAGATACTTCACATGGCGCAGCTGGTTGATCTTGTCAAAGCCGATGGTCTGGATGCTGATGAGCTTGGTGAAATAGGCGATGTTGTCCACGCTGGCGGCCATCACGCCCACGCCCGCGCCGGGGAAGGTCACTTTGCTGGTGGAGGCAAACTCGTACACCATGTCGGCGTTGCCGTTTTCCGCGCACAGGCTCAGGATATCGGGGAAGGGGACGAAGTCGCAGTCAAACTCGTGGATGCAGTAGGCGTTGTCCCACATCAGCATGAAGTCCGGCGCGGCGGGCTTCATGGCGGCCAGACGGCGGATGGTCTCATCGGAGTACACCACGCCCTCGGGGTTGGAGTACTTGGGCACGTTCCACATGCCCTTCACGGCGGGGTCCTGGATCAGCGCCTCCACCATGTCCATGTCGGGGCCGTCGGCGGTCATGGGCACGGTGATCATCTCCACGCCGAAGGACTCCGTCACCTTGAAGTGGCGGTCATAGCCGGGGGCGGGGCAGATCCACTTTACCTTGTCCAGCTTGCTCCAGGGCTTTTCGCTGTGCAGCAGGCCGTGGGTAAAGGCCTTGGACACCGCGTCGTACATCAGCTGCAGGCTGGCGTTGCCCCCCACAAACACCTGCTCCGGACGGCAGCCCAGCAGGTCGGCGAACAGCGCCTTGGCGGCGGGCAGACCGGCCACCTCGCCATAGTTGCGGGTCTCGATGCCGTCGTCGGTGATGAATTCCTCGGGATCCAGCAGCATGGCGCACACCTCGGTGACCATGTCCAGCTGATCGCGGCCTGGCTTGCCGCGGGCCATGTTCAGCTTCAGGCCCAGGGCCTTCTGCCGGTCGTAGGCCGCCTGCACGGCGGCGTATTCCGCCTGGCGCTCCGCCAGGCTCATTTCGGTATATCGTTTCATATTCGTTCCTCCTTGTCACGGTTGCATCGCTTGTTGACCGACAGTCTATCACACTTGCAGCCGTTTTGCAACAGATCATGACGCCTTAAGCGCGTTTCTAACGATATTTTTCCAGGAGAAAATTGCCGCGGTCTCCCACGGCAATTTTGTGTAAATTGTTAGGCGTTCTCTTCCTCTGCCTGTTCCTTCTCCCGCAGGGCCTTTTTGGCCGCCACGGCGGACTGGGCGCAGCCGTACTCCCAGTTCCAGGGATCCCTGCGGCACACGCCGTCGGCATAGGGCACGAAGATGGACAGCAGGCCGAAGGCCGCCAGCAGCCAGCAGTACCACATGCCGCCCACGATGGCGGCGGGGCTGGTGTACAGCTCCGGCGCGGTGACGGTGGCATTGGTCAGCGCCGCGGCGCTGAGCAGCTGTGCGCCGTAGGGGATGATGCCCTGGAACACGCAGGAAAAGATGTCCAGCAGCGAAGCGGTGCGGCGGGGGTCCACCTTGTACTCAAGGCTCACGTCGCGGGCCATGTCGCCTGCCACGATGATGGCCACGGTGTTGTTGGCGGTGGCGCAGTCGCACAGGGATACCATGGCGGCGATGCCCACCTGGGCGGACTTGTTGCCCTTCATGACGGCCCGCAGCTTCCGGATGATCCAGGCGATGCCGCCGTTCTGGGCGATCAGCTCCGACATGCCGCCGCACAGCAGCGTCAGGAAGAATACCTCATTCATGCCGGTAAAGCCCGTCCACACGCTCTGGGCGAAGCCTGCGATGGTCATGTCGCCGGTGCAGATGCCGATGATACCGGCGGAGAAGACGCCGATGGTCAGGGCGAAGAACACGTTCAGCCCGCACAGCGCCAGCACCAGCACCAGCAGATAGGGCAGCACCTTGATGATGTCAAAGGGCAGCGCCTCCAGCGGCATGACCACCTCGGGACGGCCGATGAACAGCAGCAGCACCAGCGTCACCAGCGCGGCGGGCAGGGCCACCAGGAAGTTGACGCGGAACTTGTCCCGCATCTCGCAGCGCTGGCTGCGGGTGGCGGCGATGGTGGTGTCGGAGATCATGGACAGGTTGTCGCCGAACATGGCGCCGCCCACCACCGCGCCGATCACCACCGTCAGGGACAGGCCGCCCTTTTCCGCGATGCCCACGGCGATGGGGATGACGGCGGACACGGTGCCCATGGAGGAGCCGGTGGCGGTGCCCATAAAGGCGGAGATGACGAACAGGCCCGCCGCCAGAAACTGCACCGGCACCAGAGACAGGCCCAGATTCACCGTGGACTCGCGGCCGCCCATGTCGGCCGCCACCTGGGCAAAGGCGCCGGCCAGAATATAGATCATCAGCATGGTCAGAATATCCACATTGGCCGCGCCCCTAGCAAACACGTCAAACTTCTCGTTGATGGTGCCCTTGAACATGATGAAGGCCACCAGCACCGCCACGAACATGGCGGTGACCGAGGGGAACTGGTAAAAGGCCATCCCCACGCCGCGGGCCTGGTAATAGATGCCCGCGCCCATGTAGATGACAATGAAGATCACAAAGGGGATCAGCGCCCAGCCGTTGGGCTTTTTCTCGTTGAGGGAATGGTTCATTTCAGGGATGCTCTCCTTTACACACGTACTTTTCCTTTCCACAGAAAATGCCCGCAGGGTGTTTCCGCCCTGTGGACATCTTCCAAAAGGTATCATACAGGAGAATGGCTCCCATTGTCAACCGCAATTTCTATTTTTCTTCCATCTGGTTATCTATATATTCGATAACGAAGCTATTTTCTCCGCAGTTCGTATACATCCGTCCGCTGGGCGGAGAGGATGGGCAGCTGCTGTCGGATGGCCGCCACCCGCGCCATGTCCAGGGTGGTCACGGCGATCTGGGGCGTCTCGTCACACTGGTGTATCACCGTGCCCCAGGGGTCGCAGACGATGGAGTGGCCCCAGGCCACATACCCTGCCGCCGTGTCCCGTGCGGGGGAGGTGCCCACGGTGTAGCACTGGCCGTCCACCGCCCGCTGGCGGAACAGCAGCTCCCAGTGGGCGGGGCCGGTGGTCATGTTGAAGGCGGCGGGCACCACCATCAGCTGTGCCCCCGCCTGGGTCATCAGCCCCGCCAGCGGGGCAAAGCGGAAGTCGAAGCACACGCAGACCCCCACCACGCCCCAGGGGGTGGCAAAGGTGGTGACGCGGTCCCCCGCCGTCAGGGTCTCCGACTCCATGAACCGCTGGCCGCCCGCCACGTCGATGTCAAACAGGTGCATCTTCCGGTGCTTGGCCACCAATTGTCCGTCGGGCGCGAACACGTAGCAGGTGTTGTACACCCTGCCCTCCGCCAGCTCCGGCATGGTGCCGCCCACCAGCCAGATGTGCCGCTCCTGCGCCAGAGCGCGGAGAGCCTGATAGGCCTCGCCGCCCTCCGCCTCGCCATAGGGGCGGAAGCAGGCGTTGTCGTAGGGGCAGCAGAACATCTCCGGCAGCACCGCCATGTCCACGTCCCCCGCCTGACGCACCATGCCACAGGCGCGGCGGAGATTTTCCGCCCTGTTCGCCGTGACGGGCATCTGTATCTGGGCGATCCTCAATTCCATAAAAGCCTCCTAAAATTCCCGCAGCACCAGATCGGTGCGGCCCTGATCCAGCGCCACCACCCGCAGCACCTGTCCGGCGTAGTCCCGCCGCACCATGTCCCGCAGGGCGGTGCCGCCGCTGTAGCCGTGGATGATCCGCAGCCGGTAGGTGCCCGCCTTCGCCCGCCGCAGCGCCGCGTCGATGGTCACCTTCGCCTGATACACATTCCTTCCGTGCAGATCGATCTCCACGATCCCCCCAACCGCCATATTCCGCCCTCCTGTGGTGTTTTTCTTTATGATAGCGTAAAAGATTTGAGTTTGCAAGGAGAAGGTGGTATAATAATAGTACATAAACGCTGGCAACTCATCGTTCATTGCCTCCCTCTGTGAGGGAGGTGGCGCGAAGCGCCGGAGGGAGAGAACAAAAGGCTGAAATTCTGTCCCCCAGTCAGCTTCGCTGACAGCCCCCTCCCAGAGGGGGCCAAGCACCAGCCGTTGATAGAATTTCGTAGGGCGGGGTGCCCTCACCCCGCCGCACGGGAGTCTATCGATAGAGACCACGTAGGGGCGGACGACCTGCGCGGTGAAGCGCAGCGGAACGAGTACCCTTGGGGTATCCGCCCGATCGGTGAACGCACGCATTTTCGTCATATAGAGCACCCCAAAGCCTCCCTCTGTGAGGGAGGTGGTGCGAAGCGCCGGAGGGAGAGAACAAAAGACTGAAATTCTCTCCCCCAGTCAGCTTCGCTGACAGCCCCATCCCAGAGGGGGCCAAGCACCAGCCGTTGATAGAATTTCGTAGGGCGGGGTGCTCTCACCCCGCCGCACGGGAGTCTATCGATAGAGACCACGTAGGGGCGGACGACCCTGTCCGCCCTAATGACATAAGATAGTGCCTTCAAAAGCAAGATGGACGCTACAGTGGCATAGCCGCTGAGATCGGGGCTAAAAACATGCCACCGGCATGTTTTCTTAACGCCCCGACGCCGGCCCCTACAATCGGTCTATCCAAAGTTCCCACATTCAGAAAGGAACCCACCTATGAAACTCCTCGTCCTCTCCGATTCCCACGGAAATATCGACAACATGTCCCGCGCTGTGGAGCTGATCCAGCCCCGCCATATCCTGCATCTGGGGGACTGCCTGCGGGACGCTCAGGCGCTGCATGAGCGCTTTCCGGCTATTCCTCTGGACACCGTCCCCGGCAACTGCGACTGGGGCAGCTTCGACCAGCCGGAGCGGCTGCTGGAGCTGGACGGTGTCCGCGTGCTGATGCTCCACGGCCACACCCGCAACGTGAAGTCCTCCCCTCTGGCAGCCCAGTACGCCGCGCGGGAGTGGGGGGTGGACGTGCTGCTGTTCGGCCATACCCATTGCCCGCTGGTGGACTATGACGGCGCGCTGTACACCATGAACCCAGGCGCCATCGGCGACTTCCGCCGCCCCACCTACGGGGTGCTGACCATCGAAAACGGCAGGGCCTCCTGCGCCACATTTGTTTTGGAGTGAAATGACCATGCTCTATATCGGCTGTCACCTGTCCCCCTCCGCCGGACTGCGGGCCATGGGGGAGACGGCGCTGTCCATCGGCGCCACCACCCTGCAGTTCTTCACCCGCAACCCACGGGGCAGCAAGGCAAAGCCCATCGACCCCGCCGACGCGGCGGCCCTGATGGCCCTGTGCCGTGAAAACGGCTTCGGCCCCCTGGTGGCCCACGCCCCCTATACCATCAATGCCTGCTCCAAGGACCAGCGCACCCGCGAGTTTGCCTCCATGACCCTAACGGACGACCTTCAGCGCATGGAACACCTGCCAGGCAACCTCTACAACTTCCACCCCGGCAGCCACACCGGCCAGGGCGTCGAGACCGGCATCGCCCTTATCGCCGACGCCCTGAACGCCATCCTGACCCCCGATCTGCACACCACCGTGCTGCTGGAGACCATGGCGGGCAAGGGCACCGAGGTGGGCGGCGCCTTCGAAGAGCTGCGGGAGATCCTCGACCGCGTGCAGCTCTCCGGCAAAATGGGCGTGTGTCTGGACACCTGCCACGTGTCCGACGCGGGGTACGACATCGTTCACGATCTGGACGGCGTCCTGACGGAGTTCGACCGTGTCATCGGCCTTGACCGGCTGAAGGCCGTCCACGTCAACGACAGTCTCAACCCCTGCGGCGCGAAAAAGGACCGCCACGCCTGCATCGGCGCGGGTTATCTGGGGCTGGACACCTTCCGCGCCGTGGTGAACCATCCCGCCCTGCGGGGGCTGCCCATGGTGCTGGAGACCCCCAACGACCTGTCCGGCTATGCCGGAGAGATCGCCCTGCTGAAAGAGCTGGCTACACAGGAATAAAGGAAACAAAGCTTATGCTGAAACACATTCTCATCGTCTTTTTCGTCTCCATGGTGCCCCTGCTCGAGCTGCGGGGCGCCATCCCCTACGGCGTGCTGTACGGCCTGCCCCTGTGGCTGACCTTTGTGGTGGCCATCGTGGGCAATATGCTGCCGGTGCCGCTGATCTACTTTCTGGCCCGCAAGGTGCTGGTGTGGGGACAGGACAAGCCCGTCATCGGGCGGTTCTTCACCTTCTGCCTGCGCAAAGGCGAGGCCGCCGGAGAAAAGCTGAAGGCCAAAGCGGGCCGCGGCCTGTTCTGGGCGCTGCTGCTGTTTGTGGGCATCCCCCTGCCGGGCACCGGCGCGTGGACCGGTACGCTGGCGGCCAGCCTGCTGAACATGGGCTTCAAAAAAAGCGTCGCCGCCTGCATGGGCGGCGTGGTGCTGGCCGGCGTCATCATGGGCGTGCTGAGCCAGCTGGGCGTCACAGTATTTGGCACGGTGGGGTAAGGGCCCGCCTTTGCCGTCCCGCAGCGTCGTAACGATGCGGAGCGCGCGGTGAAGCGCAAAAAAGTATGATAGAAGCGCGTAGGGGAGGGGTTCTACCCCTCCCCTTACGTTTTTGGGCAGGCCCCTACCAACGGCCCCGTTATCTCCCTTCGTAGGGCGGGGTGCCCTCACCCCGCCGTGCGATGAACGCAAGCATTTCCGTTATGCGGCGCACCCAAGCCTCCCTTGTGTAAAGGCACCCCAGTGCTCACACTGGGGCGTGCACAGCTGAGGTGGCAGCTACGGCAGCACAGCTGCGGCTCATTATTTTCTCCCCCCCTTGAAACATTTCCCCCTCCCCGTGTGTTCTATCAGTGAAAAGCTTTTCAAGGAGATCGAATCCATGACAGATCAACAGTTCTCCCAGGCGGCGGAACGGTATATGGACACCATCTTCCGCGTGGCCTACAGCTGCCTGCGCAGCCGGTCGGACGCCGACGACGTGACGCAGGACGTACTGATACAGCTCTATAAGACCGACACGCCCTTTCAGGACAGCGAACATCTCAAGCGCTGGCTCATCCGCGTGACGGTGAACCGGTGCAAGAACGTGTTCCGCTCCCCCTGGCATAAAATGGAGGACATCGCGGACTATGAAAACACCCTGTCTTTTGAAGCGCCGGAGTGCCGCGAACTGTTCGACGCGGTGATGGCGCTGGACAAGCGCTATCGCCTGCCGGTACTGCTGTATTACTACGAGGGCTACGCCCAGAAGGAGATCGCCGACATGCTGGCGATCCCAGAGGAGACGGTCCGGACACGCCTGTTCCGCGCCAGAGGAAAATTAAAAGCAACATTGACGGAGGTGCCGCAGTATGATTGACAAGAAAGTATTCCAGCAGACCTTTTCCGCGCTGCATGCCTCCCCTGACACACTTTCGGAGGTATATAAAGTGGTACGTAAAGAAGAACGCAAGTCCCGCCATCCCCTGTCCAAGACGGTGCTCATCGCCGCCGTGCTGGCCCTGTGCGTCACGGTGGCGGGCGCCGTGGGCATCGCCAATCTCATCAAGGCCAGAGTGACCCCAGCCGACAGCGTCACCGCCGCCGACCTGCACGCCTTTGACGCCGCCGGTATCAGCAGCGACACCCCCATCGTCACCGACAACAGCGGCCAGGTGCTGAACCTGCCCCGCATGGAGCGGGTGGCCGTGGACGCCGGCACCATGCAGCGTCTGGTGGGGGACTATCTGTCCACCGTGGACGCCGTGATGGAGGTGGACGGCGACACCTTCTCATTGCAGACGTTTCTCATTGATGAAAACGGCTCCGGCTTCCTGACCTATACCATGTCCAACCCCGACGGTGTGGATTATCAGGACGTGGGCTACGGCAGGGTCTGCACGGCGAAGGATCCCGTGCTGTTCGGGGGGTATGCCGACAGCGATCACCACATGGACACGGAGGTGTATCTGGACACCGCCGCCAGCACCGGTACGGAGCTGCATCTGGTGGCCTATTTCAGCGATTTCGGCTTCTGGCATAAGGGCGATGACCTGGTCTTCGCCGTGGCCGGTCAAAGCGGCGGCGACTGGGGCGGCACCATCAGCATCACGCCCCGCACCTATCTGCCTGTCACCACCTTTACGGCGGAGAGCGGCGACGCCGTGACGGTGTCCGCCCTGGGCATCCGCATGCTCAACCCCGCCGCCGTCGGGGACGCCGTGACCGATGCGGTCACCGACGAGTTGGTGCTGCACATGGCCGACGGCACGCAGTATGTGGTGGAGAGCGAAAAGGACAACATCATGAACTGGGTGGTAGGTCTGTGCATGGTGGATGAGGACTATCGCATCATCGGCAGCGCCTACAGCTTCAACCGCATGGTAGACGTGGACGCCGTGACCTCCGTCACCTACGCCGGACACTACTACGCCGACCTGACCGCCGAACAGGCCGTTACCTTCACCAGCACCTACACCCGCTGAAAAACAAACAGAAAGACGCCTGCCGCAAAACGCGGCAGGCGTCTTTGTGGTGCGGTGGATAACTGCTGGATGCTGTGGTGACAGAGGATAAATCGTTGTACGCGGTGGCCTGAGGGCAGGCCGCCCTACAAACAAATGGTGACCGCATTACTTCGTAGGGCGGGGTGCCCTCACCCCGCCGCGCGATGAACGCAAGCACTTCCGCTATGCACCGCACCCAAGCCTCCCCTGTGTAAGGGGAGGTGGCGCGAAGCGCCGGAGGGGTTGTCACAAGATGGTGCGGTGGTAAGCTGATGGATGCTACGGCAGCATAGCTGCCGAGATCGGCGCTAAAAACATGCCACCGGCATGTTTTCTTCACGCGCCGACCCCCTTTACACAAGGGGGCCTTTTTTGAGGGTACGGTGGATAATTGATGGATGATGCTGCGGTGACAGAGGATAAATCGTTGTACGCGGCGGCCTGAGGGCAGGCCGCTCTACAAACAAATGGTGACCGCATTACTTCGTAGGGCGGGGTGCCCTCACCCCGCCGCGCGATGAACGCAAGCATTTCCGTTATGCGGCGCACCCAAGCCTCCTTTTGCACAAGGGGGCCTTTGATGCGCATCATACGGCCCCCCGACAAACAACGGGAAAGACGCCTGCCGCATCCCGCGGCAGGCGTCTTTCTATGGGGAGAGAGAAGATATCAAAGTAAGGGGAGTTTCCGGTCGCGGCCCCAGAAGAACAGGGCCACGGTGCCGGGGCCGGTGTGGCTGCCGATGGTGGTGCCCACATAGTTGATGTCCACCTTGCCGTTGAGCTTGGGGAACTTTGCCTCGATGAGATCGGCCAGGGCGCGGGCGTCCTCGTAGCACTCGGACTGAGAGATGAAGCACTTGCCGTCATAGTCCAGGCCGTTATCGGCGTACTGCTCCATCCGCAGCAGCATCTCCTGGATGACCTTTTTCTTGGAGCGGATCTTGGAGCGGGGGATCAAATGGCCCTGCTCGTCCATGTTCAGCAGGGGGCAGATGCCCAGCACGCCGCCGATGAAGCCCGCCGCCTTGGAGATGCGGCCGCCCTTGACATAAAAGGTCAGGTCGGTGGAGAAGAACCAGTGGTTCATCCGCAGCTTGTTCTCCTCGATCCACTGGTGCAGGGTGTCGATGTCCATGCCGCCGTCCCGCAGGTCGGCCAGCGTCTCCATAATGAGCCCGTAGCCGGAGGAGGCGCCCAGAGAGTCCACAATATAGATCTTCTGGTCGGGGAACTGCTCCCGGGCGATCAGCGCGGCGCTGGAGGCGGAGTTGTAGGAGCCGGACAGGCCGGAGGACAGGCACACGTGCAGGATGTCCCTGCCGCTTTTCAGAATGGGGGTGAAAAAGTCCAGATACTCGGAGATGTTCACCTGAGAGGTGCTGGTCTCCGCCCCGTTGGCCATGGCCTGATAGAAGATGGGGAAGGGGATGGACTGGCCCAGATCGTCGGGATACGTCTCGCCGTTCAAGGTGAAGTGGAAGCAGACATATTGGATATCGCGCGCCACAAAATGCTCGTGGGTCAGGTCGGCTGTGGAGCAGCAGGTCAGTGCGTAAGATGCCATGTATGGTTCCTCCGGTCAAATTTGATCTGCCTACAGTATATGCCCCGCCGCCCCAAAAGCCAACCTACGGCGGGGGAGAGGGCACTCTACAAAACGAAACGGGAGCAGCGCCGCCGGTATAGAGCGGCTCTACTCCCAGTAGAATCCCAGTGATATCAACGCTTTGGAGCCCCGTGATAGATGCGGGCCCCCAGAAACACCAGCAGCAGGGCGGGGATGGCCAGCAGCCACAGCTGCCACAGGTTGCGGGCGAAAAAGGTCAGATACACCGTGGCGATGATGCTGATGACCAGGGCGGAGATGATGTACCGGTTCCGCCGCCCGCCGTTCCACACGGAGTTCAGCACCAGCAGCGTGATCAGCGACACCGGCACCGCGTACACGAACACCAGCCACACCACCATGCCGCAGATCCACAAAATCACGAACACGAACAGCGCCACCGTCCAGATGCCCAGTATGGTCACCAGCGTGATCATGTTGGTGGTATAGGTGGCCTGCGCCGCAGGCTTGTTGTAGATGGCGGGCTCGATTTCGTTGTGGGGCTTGAGCAGATAGTCCACGTCCACGCCGAAGATGTCGGCGATCTGCATCAGCACGAACACGTCGGTGGTCACGTCGCCCCGCTCCCATTTGGAGATGGATTTGTCGGAATAATTCAGTTTTTCGCCCAGCTCCGCCTGGGTCATACCGGCGGCCAGCCGCAGCCGGATCAGATTGCTGGCGATGGTGGCTTTGCGTTCGTCCATGATTTGCTTCCTTTTGTGGTAGTGTTACCTTTATTATTCCGGAAAACGGAGGGATTGTCAAGGGTCGGATTTCGCGGCGGAGGCTGCCGCGTTGTACGGCCCGCCAAAGCCTCCCCTGTGCAAGGGGAGGTGGCAAAAATCTTTGATTTTTGCCGGAGGGGTTGTTACCAAGGCTTCCGTAGGCTGACAATCCCCCAGTCAGCCTTGCGGCTGACAGCCCCCCTTACACAAGGAGGCCTTTGCGGTGCGGTGGAAATTCGGATGGGAGCTGCGGTGTGATCTGACAAAAGCAGGCCGCGGGCGGAAGCGCGAAGCGCCGCACGCCCTACATCCCCTCCCGCAGCTCCCGCGGCAGCCATTTCCTCCGCCGCAGAAAGAACAGAAACAGCAATCCGCGGAAGCACAGTTCGATGCACATGGCGATCCATGCGCCCCGCAGGCCCCAATGGGGCGCCATCAGCAGCGTCAGCGTCACCCGCACGCCCCACATGCTGGCAAAATTCAGTACCGAGCTCAGCAGGGAGCTGCCCGCCCCCTGAAAGACCCCCGCCGTCACGATGGCCGCGCCGAACAGCGGCTCGGAGAACACCACGATCCGCAGGATCTCCGTGCCCAGCGCCACCACCTGGGCGTCGGGGCTGAGAATGCCGATGATCCACGGCGCCAGCGCGTACATCAGCACCGACGCCGCCAGCATGATCCCCATGCCCAGCAGCACCGTCACCCAGCCCAGGCGCGCCACCAGATCCCGCCGCCTGGCCCCCACGCTCTGGCCGATCAGGGTCACGGCGGCGCTCTGCACGCCGTAGCCGGGCATATAGCACAGCGCCTCAGCGGTGACGGCGAAGGAGTTGGCGGCGATGGACACCGTGCCCAGCGGTGCGATGACGCCGGTGGTGAACACCTGGGCGCTGGACATCACCGCCCGCTCGATGGCCACCGGAACGCCCAGTTGCAGGGCCCGCCGCAGCTGGGCGGGCACAAAGCGCAGCTTTTCCTCCCGCCGCAGTCCCAGCACGGGGGAGCGCAGCAGACTCAGACACATGATGACCGCCACCACAGCCTCCGCCAGCGCCGTGCCCAGCGCCGCGCCCGTCACGCCCAGCCCCGCGCCCGGCAGGGTGAGGCCGCCCACGGTGCGGGAGGGGAAGATCAGCAGCAGGTTGAACACCACGTCCAGCCCGCACATCAGCACCAGCAGCACGCTGGGGCGGCGCATGTTGCCGCTGGACTGCAAAAGTCCCGCCGACAGCCGGTTGGTCAGCACAAAGGGCAGCGACAGGGAAAACACCAGAAAATAGGCGGAGGCATCGTGGAACAGCCCCTCCTCCGCCCGCAGCCAGCGGGGCAGGGGCGCGGACAGCGCGGCGCCGGCGGCTGCCAGCAGCAGCCCGATGGCCAGTCCCGCCAGCAGCGCCTGCTTCGTCAGGTTGCGGGCGTCCCGCTCCTCCCCCGCGCCGATGCGCTGGGCCACCATCACGGAAAAGCCCACCACCACCGCGCTGCACAGGCCGCTGAACAGCCACGTGCTGGAGGCCACCAGTCCGATGGCGGCGGAGGCGTCCCGTCCCAGACGCCCCACCATGGAGGCGTCGATATACTGCATGGCGATGGAGGAGACCTGGGCCAGAATGGCGGGCACGCTCAGCTGCAGCGTCAGCCGTATCTGCTGGCGCAGTGTCAGCTGTCCGCCGCTGCGCACGGCGGCCAATAGATCCTGTTTCGGCACACGATTCCCTCCCTTTCGGCAAAGTACCCTCATTATAGGGGCTGGGGCGGAAAAGGTCAAGAAAAACCGCCGCCCCGTTGGGCGGCGGTCTCGGTATTTATCAGGTAAACAGGTCCCAGGGATACGCCTCCGGCGGGGGACACGTTACGTCCACCGGCTTTCCCGTGACGGGGTGGGTAAAGGCCAGATGGTACGACCACAGGGCGGCGGAGCACGCCGCCTTGCTGCCGTAGCGGATATCCCCCAGCAGCGGCAGCCCCCGATGGGAGAACTGCACCCGTATCTGATGGGTGCGCCCCGTGTGGAGCCGCACCTTCACCAGCGTCAGCGCGTCGGTCTTGCCCAGCACGGTATAGTCCAGGGTGGCCTCCCGCACGCCCTTGCGCATCCGCTGCACCACATAGCTCTTGTTGTGGGCGGCGTCGCGGAACAGCAGGTCGGTCAGCGTGTCGGCGTCCTTTTCCGGATGGCCCCGCAGCACCGCCAGATACTCCTTGGTGATCTCATGTGCCGCCACGGCGGCCGTCAGCTTTCCCGTGATCTCCTTCCGGCGGGAGAAGACCATCACCCCGCCGGTGACGCGGTCCAGCCGGTGCACGGTGGCGATGTAGTCCGGCTGCCCCAGCGCGCGGAAGTGCTCTCGCAGCAGCGCCGGCATGCAGGCGGCCTTGGGATCGTCCTCTGACAGCACCCCCACCGGCTTGACGGCCACTGCCAGATACCGGTCTTGATACAGGATTTCCATGTCCGTCAGAACCGGCGGCCCCGATAGCTGCGGCTCTGCCGCCGCTTGCTGCGCCTGCTGCCGTACCGGCGGCGGCGCATGATGGTCTTGCCGAACAGGAACACCAGCACGATCAGCACCGCCAGGATCACCACCAGCACCTTCACCACAGGGCGGGCGAAAAATTCCTTCAGCGCGTGCTTGACCACCAGAAAGCGGCTGGCGTTCACATCGGCCACCGCCAGCAGGGGGACGGTGGCGTACTCCACGCCGTCATAGCTCAACGTGATGGTGCCCAGCTGCTGTCCCGCGGCCACCGGCGCGTCCACGATCTCCGCGTCCAGGGTCACCGTCCGCTCCAGGGATTCCGGCTCCAGATCGCTGGGCAGCACCGCCTCGGCGGTGTAGGCGGGATGGACGGCGATGCTGTCCACCTCCTTGCTCAGCGCCACCGGCACGCTCTGGATCATCTCGTTCTCCGTCAGCACCGTCTTGGTGGTAAAGTTTTCAAAGCCCCAGTCAAACAACCGGCTGGTCTCGGTAAAGCTGCCCACCTTATAGCTGCCGTCGCTGGCGGTCATCAGCCGCGCCCCCAGCACCACCGAGATCATCTGCCGGTCCGCCCGCACGGCGGAGGACACCAGACAGTAGCCCGCCGCGTCGGTGGAGCCGGTCTTGATACCCTGTGCGCCGCTGTACAGATAGCCGGTGGCACGCCAGTTGGAGATCAGGTAGTTGGTGCTGTGCAGCTCCCGCGCCTCGCTCTTGTTGGTGGCGGGCACGGTGTAGGCCTTGGTGTTGCAGATGGTCATGAACTCGTCGTACTTCATGGCCTCGCGGGTGAACAGATAGATGTCCCACGCGGTGGTATAGTGCTCGTTATCCGGCAGGCCGGAGGTGTTGACGAAATGGGTGTCCTCGCACCCCAGCTCCTGGGCCCGCTGGTTCATCAGGGCCACAAAGGAGGTGACGCTGCCGCTGACGGCCTCCGCCAGAATGTTGCCCACCTCGTTGGCGGACACCATCAGCAGACAGTAGAGAAGCTGCTCCACCGTCAGCATTTCTCCCGCCACGATGTCGGCGGTGCTGGCGTCGTCCGGCAGGCCCGCCACGCTGTTGGCACTGGCGGTGATGGAATCGCTCAGCCGCAGCTCGCCCCGCTCGATGGCCTCGAATACCAGCAGCGCCGTCATCACCTTGGTGATGCTGGCGGGGTACTGCTTGGTGTGGGCGTCCTGATCCAGCAGCACGGTGCCGGTGGCGGCGTCCACCAGCAGGGCGGCCTTGGCGTCCAGCTGGATATCCTCCACAGCGTAGGCGGTCACCGGCAGCAGCTGCGTCAGCAGCAGCGCCAGCAGCAGAAAAAGAGTGCAAAAACGGCGGAATTTCATAATGACATTTTCTCCATCTGTGCTATAATATAAGGTAAGCGCGGACGCCCGAAGCGTGCCGCCAACTATTTCCGACATATTATTATAAACAAGTTCCGCCCTTCCGTCAACGGGGAGTGGAATGACAAATGTAAACATTTTTTCAGGAGGTGACGCCATGAAGATATTAGTGGTGGACGACGAGAAGCTGTTGGTCAAGGGCATCACGTTCAATCTGGAGAACGAGGGCTATCAGGTCGCCGCCGCCTACGATGGCGAAGCCGCCGTGGAGCTGGCGAAGAAAGAGCGCTTTGACCTGATTATCCTGGACCTGATGATGCCGGTGCTGTCCGGCACCGAGGCCTGCATGAAGATCCGCGAATTCTCCGACGTGCCCATCATCATGCTGACCGCCCGCAGCGAGGATGCGGACAAGCTGATGGGCTTTGCCTGCGGCGCGGACGATTACGTCACCAAGCCCTTCAATATCCTGGAGCTGAAGGCCCGCATCCGCGCGCTGCTGAAGCGCAGCGCCGGCCGCCCCGACACCCAGCGCACCCTGCTGACCGTGGGCGACCTGAGCCTGGACACCCAGCAGCGGGTGGCCATACGGGACGGCAAGACCATCGACCTGACCGCCAAGGAGTACGACCTGCTGGAGCTGCTGATGAAGAACCCCCGCAGGGTCTACAGCCGCGAAAGCCTGATGGACCTGGTGTGGGGCTATTCCTATGCCGGTGATTACCGCACCGTGGACGTCCACGTCCGCCGCCTGCGGGAAAAGCTGGAGCGCGTACCGGCGGAGCCGGTCTATATTCTGACCAAGTGGGGAGTGGGTTACTATTTTCAGGGGGAAAATCAGCCTACAATTTAAGTTCGGCGTCAGCTACATTCTGGTGATCGCCGCGGTGCTGGTGCTGCTGAACACCTATCCGCTGCTGCAGTCCCAGACCATGGTGTTCCAGTCCAAGGAGACCTCCATGAAAAGCTCCGTCAAGCTCATCGAGGCGTCCCTCAGCGGTCTGAAGCAGCTGGATGAGGAGAACGTGTCCAAGGCCCTCAGCGCCATGCGGGAGACCGGCGTTTCCCGCATCCTGGTGACCGACACCGCCGGACGCATCCTCTACGACACCCGCGAGGAGAGCGGCGCCGTGGGCCTGTACGCCTTCTATACCGAGATCGTCCAGGCCCTGGAGGGCAACGACGCCTTCTACTGCTACTACGATTCCACCGCCTTCCTCAGCCGCATGGCCTCGCCGGTGGTGTACCACAACCAGATCGTGGGGGCGGTGTATACCTATGAATACGACACCCAGCAGGCGGACATCCTGAAGAGCTTCCAGTCCAACCTAATGAAGATCTCTGTGCTGATCGCCCTGGGGGTCATCGGCCTGTCCATCCTCCTCAGCCGCGCCCTGACCATGCAGATCACCGACCTGCTCTCCGCCATCCGCAAGGTGCGGGAGGGCGCCTACAGCCACCGCGCCGCCGTAAAGGGCAGCGACGAGATCGGCCAGATCGCGGCGGAGTTCAACAGCCTGACCGACCGGCTGCAGACCACCGAAAACGCCCGCCGCCGCTTCGTGTCCGACGCCAGCCACGAGCTGAAAACGCCCCTGGCCGGCATCCGCCTGCTGACGGACTCCATCCTGCAGACCGGCGACATGGACGCCGACACCACCCGCGAGTTCGTGGGCGACATCGGCCGCGAGGCGGAGCGCCTGACCCGCATCACCGAAAACCTGCTGCGGCTGACCCGCCTGGACAGCGGCGCGGTGCAGCCGGTGACGCCGGTGCCGGTGGCGCCGGTGCTGGAGCGGGTGGCCCGCATGCTGGCGGTGCTGGCCCGCGAAAAGGGCGTCACCCTCACCTACGAGGCCGCGTCGTCCTCCGTGGCGCTGGCCACGGAGGACGACGTCCACCAGATCCTGTACAACCTGATGGACAACGGCATCAAATACTCCGGCACCGACGGCTTCGTCCACGCCGCCGCCAGAACGGACGGCGACTGGGTGGTGCTGACGGTGGAGGACAACGGCATCGGCATCCCCGCCGACGACCTGCCCCATATTTTCGAGCGGTTCTACCGCGTGGACAAGATGCGCTCCCGCGCCATCGGCGGCACCGGCCTGGGCCTGTCCATCGTCAAGGATACCGTAGAGAGCCGCGGCGGCCGCATCGCCGCCGCGCCCCGAAAGGGCGGCGGCACGGTGTTCACCGTGTACCTGCCCCGCGGGGAGGAAACACCCCGGGAAGGCGGTGAGCAGGAATGAAACGGAAATACATCACTCTCGCGGCGGCGCTGCTGGCGGCGGTGCTGCTGGCGGGCTGCGCCGTCACCGGCGCGGAAAAGGACGGCCTGCGGCTGTACTGCGCCATTCCGCTGGAGAGCCATCAGGGCGGCGACGCCATCGGCAGCGTCACCATCAACTGGGACGCCCTGCCCGCCCAGGACAAGGCCGCCCAGGCCCGCGCCGTGCTGGACCTGCTGCTGGGCGGATGTCATGAGCAGGGCTTTCAGAGTCCCCTTCCGGCGGGCACCTTCCTGCGGGGGGTGGAGATCAACGGCAGCACCGCCTGCGTGGACTTCACCGGCAGCTACAGCCAGCTCAGCGGCATGGCCCTGACCATCGCCGACTATTGCGTGACCCTGTCCCTGACCCAGCTGGAGGGCATTTACGCCGTGCGCATCACCGCCAACGGCCAGGAACTGGCCTATCGTGACAGCAATCTCTTCATGGCCAGCGACGTGCTGCTGACCTCCATGGACGACGTGGTGCGGATGGTGACCGCCCAGCTGTATTTTCCCGATGAAAACGGCGTCCTCACGCCGGAGGAACGCCTGCTGACCCAGTACGAGGGCCAGTCGGCGGCGGACGTGGTCCTGTCGGCGCTGGCGGAGGGCCCCACCCAGGACGGCCTGCTGCCGCTGCTGCCGGAGGGCGCAGCCGGTATCACCGTCCGCGCGGAGGAGGGCGTGTGCCAGCTGAACCTCTCCGCCGACGCCCTGACGGACCTGCCGTCCGACGCGGTGGCGCAGCTGGAGGAGGGGGTCGCCGTCTCCCTGCTGTCGCTGGAAGGCGTCTCCACCGTCCAGGTCTACCTCGACGGCGCCTACCGCGCCACATATGAATGACAACAATAGGTGCGCTGACCGAAACGTACGAAGAACTCCGTAGGGCGGGGTGCCCCCACCCCGCCGCACGCAGAGAGCACGGCGAAGCCTCGTAGGGCCGGCGTCCCCGACGCCC
>CAKTMO010000023.1 GCA_934573935.1 uncultured Oscillospiraceae bacterium
CAGCATCTCCTGCCGCTGCTGGGGCGTAGAGGGGATGTAGCTGCCCATATCAGCCCTCCTGCGCGCAGAAGGCCTCGTAAGCGGCGGCGTCCAGCAGTTCGCTGGTGTCGCCCACGTTCTCCACCTTGATGAGCCAGGCGTCGTAGGGCGCCTTGTTCAGCTGCTCCGGCTCGTCCAGCAGATCCTCGTTGACGGCGCACACGGTGCCGGACACGGGGGACACCAGATCGGACACGGCCTTCACGGACTCCACATCGCCGAAGGCCTCACCGGCGGTGACCTCGTCACCCTCGCCGGGCAGGTTCACGAACACCACGTCGCCCAGCGCGTCCTGGGCAAAGTCGGAAATGCCGATCACCACAACGCCGTTCTCTTCCTTCATCCACTCGTGATCCTTGGAATACTTCATTTCAGCGGGAAACAACATGATACTTTACCTCCAAATATTTTTTTGTTCCTAATATGGTTTGGCTTTGCGGGGCAGCGCCGCCGTGCGCGGCGCTGCCCCTGGATTTGATCAATTAAAGTCCGGTCTTTTCCGCCAGCTTCTCCAGCGCGGTCTCAAACTGCTCGTCGTTGAAGCAGTAGCCCATCTCCAGATACCGGCTGCGGAGCTTTGCCACGTCCTCGCCGATCTCCTTGCCCCGCAGGATGCAGTCCGCCATCAGGGACGCCAGCTGGGCAAACTCCTTCTCGCCGAAGCCGAAGCGGGTCATCTCGCTGACGCCCATGCGCAGCGCGCCGGAGGCGGTGAAGCCCTCTTCGTCGGGGGTGGCCTGATAGTTGACGATGACGTTATTGCGCTCCAGCCGGTTGGCGATCTCCGCGCCCTCGCCGTAGCCCACGGAGACGATGACCTGGTGGGTCTCGGTGTAGTCGATGGCGGGATCGCCCATCACATCCAGCCCCTCGGCCTTCAGGCTGCGGGCAAAGGACTTGGCGTTCTGAATGACGGCCTTCTGATACGCGTCCTTGAACTGGTTCATCTCATAGGCGGCCATCAGCATGCCCAGCTGGGTGCCCAGATGGTGGTTGGACACGCTGCCGGGGAAGGTGCGGGTCTCGATGGTCTTCCACAGGCCGTACTTCAGATCCTCCTCCTTGTAGTTGACGCCGATGACGCCCCGCTGGGGGCCAAAGAAGGTCTTGTGGGTGGAGCCGGTGACGATCTCCGCGCCCTCGGCAAAGGGGTTCTGGAAGTGGTCGCCGATCAGGCCCAGCACGTGAGCCATGTCGTACATGATGGTGGTGGGGATCTTCTGCTCGTCCACGAACCGGCGGATGGCAGCCACGGGCTCCTTGTGCAGCACCATGCTCTTGCCGAACACGATCAGCTCGGGGCGATAGCGCTCGATGAGCTTCTTGGTCTCCTCCACGTCCATCTTATAGGGGTTGTCGGCGCAGACGGGGAAATTCGCCACGGCGGGTTTTTCCGTCACGGGGTCGATGGCGATGTAGTCGTGCAGCGCGCCCATGGGTTGTGCGGACAGGTGGCCGCCCTTGATGATGTGGTTGTTCATCACGTAGCCCAGACGCTTGGCCTCCACCTTCCGGTCGGCGCGGTTTTTCCAGTCCATCAGCGCGGAGAATACCGCCATGTTGGACATCTGGCCGCTGAGAGTACGGGTCTCCACCTCCGTGCAGCCGAAGTAGGCCCGCATTTCCTCCACCAGCAGCTGCTCCACCTTGTCGATGAATTCCGTGCCCTGATAATAAAAGATGTCCTTGTCATAGAAAGCCAGCACCTTCTTGTGCTCGGCATAGCGGCAGCAGGGATCGCTGCCGGACAGGATGCGGACGGCGCGGCTGGGGGTGTTCTCCGAGGGGATCAGGTTCACGCACTGCTCCTGCCGCCACTGGTGATTCTCCAGCGCCTTCGTCAGCAACTCCAGCGCCTTGGGGGCGCGGTCGCCGCTGCCTACCTTGTGTTCCTCTTCCTGCAGGCCGTAGATCAGGGGACGGGCGTAGGGGGGAGCCGCCACGCTCATGTGGCGGGCGGGGATGACGGCCTTCAGCCGCTTACCGCGGATGTCCACCTCAACCTCGTCGTCCTCCAGAATATCGCTGTCGATATAGCACAGGCCGATGGCCCGCTTGCCGCTGGCCTCCAGGATCACGGTCTCCAGACCTTCGCCCTCGCTCTTGAAGTAGGGCACCATGGTGCCGCTGGTGACCCAGCCCACATGCTTGCCGTTCTTGTAGATCTCCATACCGGCCCGCATCACGCCGCGGTCCAGCAGGGCGATGGGAGCGATCTTGCGGGGCAGCACACTCAAGTCGCTGAAATCCCGATCCATGTGGCGGACGAAGGACTCATGCTGCTTTTCCAGCGCCTCGCGGCCGATGAAATCACCCTTCTCGGCGGCAAAGCTGACGGCGAACTTGGACAGGGGCACGGCGAAAATGGGGATCACGCTGCCGTCGGGGGCGGTGCCCATCTCGTGGCCGTACAGGGGCAGGGCGGCCTCCAGACGCAGGGTGTCGCGGGCGCCTAAGCCCGCGGGGCGTGCGCCCAGCTCCACCAGACGGTTCCACAGCCACGCGGCGTCCTCGCTGCGGACGTAGACCTCATAGCCCAAAGGCTCGCCGGTGTAGCCGGTCTTGGCGACGCGGGCGGTGTGACCCTCCAGAGAGACGGTGCCCAGGGCGTTCTTCATGGGCTCAGTCAGCTGTACGCCGCCGGCCATCTGGGTCAGCATCTCCTTGCACTTGGGGCCCTGCACCGCAATGGCGGCCCACTGATCCGTGATGTTCTCGATCTGGCAGTCAAAGCCCTTCAGCGCTTCGTAGAGATGGGCCAGATCCTTGTCGGTGTTGGCGGCGTTCACCACCAGCAGATAGCTGTCCTCTTCGAACAGGTACAGATAGGCGTCGTCCACCGCGCCGCCGTCTCTGTCGGGGATGATGCAGTACTGTGCCATGTTCAGATCCAGCGCGCTGACGTTGCTGGACAGCACGTGCTGCAGATACGCCTTGCAGTCAGGCCCCGTGATCCGCAGGCGGCCCATGTGGGACACGTCGAACAGGCTGCACACCTGACGGGTGTACAGATGCTCGGCAATGATGCCGCTGGGGTACTGGATGGGCATTTCCCATCCGCCGAAGTCCACCAGCTCCGCACCGGCGGCCACGTGGATGTCATACAGTTGGGTACGCTTCAGTTCGCTCATACGATTCGTCCTCCTTAAAATGTTCCGGTTTTAAGCAGCAAAAAAGGGCACAAAGCAGCTTGCAAAGCCTGCTTTGTGCCCCCGTTGAGTTACCTGAGAGATTCCCCTTCCGCAAAGTGGGAAGAGTTGCACCTTCGGTGGTCGGGTGTCGCCGCCCGGCCTTTTCGGAGTATCGTCCGGAACCGGTCCTTTTGCCTGAGAGCTTCTGCGTTCCCCTTCGGCGCCGCGCAAGGCGGTCTCTCCCGATCCCATCGTCCGATGTGTCCCTTTTCAGTTGTCTTAGTAGGTGGTTTCACTGTAGCACACGGGCTGTTTCGTGTCAATCGGTCTTTTGCGTGAAAGGAAAATTTTCGGCCGTTTTGCCAAATTATCACCACGGCCTCTGGGCAATATCGCCAAACGTCCTTACTCCGCCAGCAGTGTCTCCACCGCGGCAAGAGACGGCATGGCGGGGATCGCGCCCCGCTTTGTGACGCACAGCGCCGCCGTAGCGTTGCCCCAGCGGGCGCAGTCCGCCGCGTCGTCGAGGGTCAGCTCTTCCGGCGCTTTGCCCAGTGCCAGCATCCGGTGCAGAAAACCGCCCCAGAAGGCGTCTCCCGCGCCGGTGGTGTCCACCGTGGCTACGGAAAAACCGGACACGTGCCGCATGCCCTCCGCCGTGGCCGCCAGCGCGCCCTCCGCGCCCAGCGTCACCGCCACGCACTTCACGCCCCGGGCCAGCAGCACCGCCGCCGCGGCAGCCGGATCGGCCTCATCCGTCAGCAGCGCCGTCTCCTCGTCCGACAGCTTCATCACATCCACATACGGCACCATGGCCCGCATCTGCCGCGCCGCCGTTCCGGCGTCTGGCCACAGCGCGGCGCGGTAGTTGGGATCGTAGGAGATCACCGCGCCGGAAGCCCTGGCCCGCTCCACCGCCGCAAAGGTGGCGCTGCGCGCCGGTTCGTCCGTCAGGGACAGAGACCCCACATGCAGCACACGGGTGTTGTCCAGCACCGCCGCGTTCAGCTCCTCCCGCCGCAGGCAGGTGTCCGCCCCGGGCTTGCGGGCAAAGGAGAAGTGCCGTTCTCCCCGCTCGTCCAGCGCCACAAAGGCCAGCGTGGTGAACACGTCCGCCGCCATCATCAGCCCCGATGCGTCGATGCCCGCATCCACCAGCGTCTGGCGAAGGAACCGTCCGTGCATGTCGTCGCCCACCTTGCCCAGAAAGGCGGTGCTGCGGCCAAGCCGCGCCGCGGCGGTCAGCACATTGGCAGGCGCGCCGCCTGGATTACGCTCAAAAAGCCGCATCCCACCCGAAGATACGCCGCTGTCCGTAAAGTCGATCAGCAGCTCCCCCAGGGCCGCGATATCGTACCGCCCGCTCATTCCGCGGCCTCCGGATACTCGTTGCACAGCAGGCGATAGGGCGGCTCGTCCTCCTCAATGGCCGGAAAGCGGCCCACGGGGGGATTGAACCGGTTGTCGGTGTTGTCGTCGTTGCACTGGCTGACCTCGCCGATCAGCACATTGCCGGTGCCGGCCTCCACCTCAAAATCGTGATAGAGATAGGGCTGGATGGAAATGCTCATGCCGGGCGCCAGCCGCAGCTGCGTTCCGGCGGGCACCGTATAGGTCACGCCGTCCATGTGGACGGTCACATCGCTCTCGCGGTCGATCCCCTCATCCGGCAGGGAGTTATACACGCGGATCAGCAGCGTGCCGCCGCCGCGGTTGATGATATCCTCCATCTTGTGCCAGTGGAAGTGGTTGGGGGAGTACTGCCCCTCTTTCAGAAACAGCAGCTTTTCCGCATAGGTCTTGGGGTATTTGTCCGCCATGGCCAGATTGCCGTTGCGCAAGGTGATCAGGGAGAACCCCACCTTTTCAAAATCCCCCAGGCCGTAGTCGGTGATGTCCCAGCCCAGCATGTTGTGGCGGATCTCGTCGTACTCATGGCCCTTGCCGGTCCACTCCTCCGGCGTAAAATGGCAGAAGGGCGGCAGGGAGAACCGGTATTCCCGTACCATGGCCTCCAGCTCCCGCAATGCGCGATTGATCTCGGAACGCTTCATCTGTGCATCCTCCCTCTCTATCATATAGTATCGTCTCGTGAAACTTATACCGACACCCGCCGTACCCCGTCGTTGGCCTTCAGAAAGGACAGGGCCTCGTCGTGGCTGATGGGCGGCTCCAGCTTGGCGGTGATCTCCATGCGGAGATAGCCCGCCTCGCGGCTGAGACTGCTCTCCACCACCTGCCCGTGATGGGCGGCCAGCAGGGCATCGAATTGCGCCTGCAGCTCTGGCGTGTCCGCCAGCTCCACCACGATCTCCTGGGTGGTCAGCGCGTCGGCCCCCACGGGGAAGCGGTGCAGAATGATCTGGATGGCTACCAGAATGGCCGCCTCGATCAGTCCCAGCCAGTACATGCCCGCGCCCACCGCCATGCCTACGGCGGCGGTGCCCCACATGCCGGCGGCCGTGGTCAGCCCGCGGATGGAGTTGCCGTTTTTGAAAATGACGCCCGCGCCCAGGAAGGAAATGCCGCTGACCACCTGGGCGGCGATGCGGGCCGGATCCGCGCCCCGCAGCCCGTCGATGGAGGTCCCGTCGATAAAGGCGTATTTGGACAAGATCATAAACAGGGCCGAGGTGCAGGCGATGATGCAGTGGGTGCGGACGCCCGCCTCCTTCTGCCGTTTGCTGCGCTCCAGTCCCACCAGCGCGCCCAGTGCCGCGCTCAGCAGCAGGCGGATCAAAAATTCCAGATTGTCAAATAGTGTCAATGTGCTTTCCGGCAGATAACTGCTCAATCCCGCGAACATGGCAGCGCCTCCTTACATGGTGAGTAGTTATGCTATTTTACCACGCTTACGCGAGATTGCAACACTATTTTTGCGGGAGTGGATTCGTCATTCTGCCGGATTTTTTGCTGCGTTTTTGGAGAATGTGCAAAAAATGCCGAAAACGTTTCCGCTTTTGCTGTGTGAATTGTTGACAAACAAAAGTGACGTGTCTATAATAATGGCTATTCCATCCGGTGTATGCGCCGGACGTGGAAATTTTACATGGAGGATCATTGTTATGAAGAAGTTTTTTGCACTTCTGCTGGCGCTGGTCATGGCGCTGTCTCTGGCAGCCTGCGGCGGCGACAGCAACAACGCCCAGCAGGGCAACGACGATGCCGCTCAGTATCCCGAGTATTTCGCCGGCATGGAGCAGCTGATCGCTGATGCCCAGACCGAGGGCGAGCTGGTGGTCTACGGCTCCTGCGAGGAAGAGTATCTGGCCGCTGCCTGCCAGCACTTCGAAGAGCTGTTCGGCATCAAGACCACCTATCAGCGTCTGTCCACCGGTGAGGTGCAGGCCAAGATCGAGGAAGAGAACGGCAACCCCTCCGCCGACGTCTGGTTCGGCGGCACCACCGATCCGTACAATGTCTGCGCGGCTGAAGGCCTGCTGGAGCCCTATGCGGCCACCAACGCCTCCCACCTGATCAGCGACATGTACAAGGATGCCGACGGCAACTGGTACGGCATCTATAAGGGCATTCTGGGCTTCATGGTCAACACCGACGAGCTGGCCCGCCTGAATCTGGAAGCGCCTGCTGACTGGACCGACCTGCTGAAGGAAGAGTATCAGGGCAAGATCTGGCTGTCCAACTACAACACCGCCGGCACCGCTAAGCTGGTGGTCAACACCATGATCCAGAAGTACGGCCACGACGAGGGCATCAAGTACCTGGTGGATCTGGATAAGAACATCGAGGTCTATACTAAGTCCGGCTCCGGCCCCAGCAAGAATGTTGGTACCGGCGAGTGCGTCATCGGCATTGGCTTCCTGCATGACGGCATTACCCAGATCGTGGATAACGGCTACACCAACGTGAGCCTGATCATCCCCTCCAGCGGCACCTCCTTCGAGGTGGGCGCCACCGCCATCTTCAAGGGTGCTGTCCACTCCAACGCCGCCAAGCTGTGGATCGAGTACGCTCTGTCCCCCGAGTGCGTCGAGCTGGCTGCCCAGAACGGTTCCTACCAGTTCCTGGTCATCGACAACGCCGAGCAGCCCTCCCAGGCTTCCGAGTTCGGTCTGGATCCCAATAACGTCATGGAATATGACTTCGAGGACGCCAAGGCCAACACCACCACTTATGTGGAGGAAGTCATGAAGGCTCTGGCCGATAACGGCGCCAACACCGAGGATACCGGCCGTTTCCAGACCGAGTGATCTGACGGACGGCATATAACGGTTTTCTCACCAGCAACCTTTACGGGGCGGCGGCACATGCCGCCGCCCCGCTTGTTTTTTATTCCTTCCCCCTACTATCATCTACCATTCCTTTCCACGGCAGGGATGAGAAAGGAGTCCCCCTATGGCAAGAACCCAAAGTGCGGCGCTGGACCGGAAAAAGCTGATGGCCGATCCCATCATGGTGACCACCATCGTCGTGCTGATCGCATTTCTGACTTTGTTTATCCTCTACCCGCTGGCGATCCTGCTGGTGGATAGTTTTGTGGGCGACGGCACCTTCGGCGTGTCCATCTTCCAGCGCATTTTCGCCATGCCGACCTTTACCACAGCCATCACCAACACACTGAAGGTGGGTTTTCTGGTGGGTATTCTCTCGGCGCTGATCGGCTTGCTGTTTGCCTATGTGGAGGTCTATGTCCGCATGGGCAAATTCGTGGGCGGTCTGTTCAAGGTCGTCTCCATGCTGCCGGTGGTGTCCCCGCCCTTCGTGCTGTCGCTGTCCATGATCATGCTGTTCGGCAAGGCGGGCATCATCACCCGCTTCCTGCTGGGCATCTATGACAACAGCGTCTACGGCTTCTGGGGCATCGTCATCGTCCAGACGCTGACCTTCTTCCCCGTGTGCTATATGATGCTCAAGGGCCTTTTGAAGAACATCGATCCCTCGCTGGAGGAGGCTGCCCGTGATATGGGCGCCTCCCGCTGGAAGGTGTTCACCAGCGTGACTCTGCCCCTGATGCTCCCCGGCCTTGGCAATGCCTTCCTGGTGACGTTCATCGAGTCCATCGCCGACTTTGCCAATCCCATGATCATCGGCGGCTCCTACGATACCCTGGCCACCACCATTTATCTGCAGATCACCGGCTCCTACGATAAGCCCGGCGCCGCCGCCATGGCCGTGGTGCTGCTGTGCATCACCCTGGCCATGTTCATCGTGCAGAAGTATTATCTGGAGCGCAAAACCGCCGCCACCCTTACCGGCAAGGCCTCCCGCGCCCGTATGCTCATCGAGGACAAGAGCGTCAAGGTGCCTCTGACGGTGCTGTGCGCTCTGGCCGCCGGCTTTGTCATCCTCATGTACCTGTGCGTGCCTATCGGTGCGTTCTTCCCCACATGGGGCTTTAAGTTCTTCCCCCTGACGGGCAAGTGGTTCCAGCTGGTGTTCACCCGCTACCACGGCTTCCAGGCCTTTCGGGATTCCTTCGTGCTCAGCCTGATCTCCGCCCCCATCACGGCGCTGCTGAGTATGATCATCTCCTATCTGGTGGTGAAGCGGAATTTCAAGAGCAAGGGCTTTATCGAGGCCGTGTCCATGCTGGCCATGGCCGTGCCCGGCACGGTGCTGGGCGTGGGCTATATCCGCGGCTTCGCCAACGGCGTGTTCAATACCGGCTTCCTGCAGGGCCTGTACGGCACGGGGCTGATCCTGATCATCGTGTTCGTGGTGCGCTCGCTGCCCACCGGAACCCGAAGCGGTATCTCCGCCCTGCGCCAGATCGACAAATCCATCGAGGAATCCGCCTACGATATGGGCGCGGACAGCCTCAAGGTGTTCATGACCGTGACGCTGCCGCTGATCAAAGATTCCTTCCTCAGCGGTCTGGTGACGGCCTTCGTCCGCAGCATCACCGCCATCTCCGCCATCATCCTGCTGGTGACGCCGCAGTTCCTGCTGATCACCGTGCAGATCAACGAATTCGCCGAAAAGGGCTCCTACAGTCTGGCCTGCGCCTTCGCCACCATCCTGATCGTCATCACCTACGGCGCGGTGCTGCTGATGAACCTGTTTATGAAATACTTCGGCACCAGCAGAAAGCTCAAGGAGGACAACTAAACCATGGATAAAGTGAAAAAAGGCGTCCGTCTGGACCATATCTCCAAAATCTATCAGGATCCCAAGACCGGCAAGGATTTCTACGCGGTAAAGGACACCTCCCTGACCATCGAGCCGGGCAGCTTCGTGACGCTGCTGGGCCCCTCCGGCTGCGGCAAGACCACCACCCTGCGCATGATCGCCGGCTTTGAAAGCCCCGACGAGGGCGAGATCTATCTGGGTGACGAGGCCATCAACGCCCTGACCCCCAACAAGCGGGACACCGCCATGGTGTTCCAGTCCTACGCCCTGCTGCCCCACTATAACGTCTTTGACAACGTGGCCTACGGCTTGAAGCTGCGGAAGGTCCCCAAGGACGAGATCAAGGAACGTGTCATGAAGATCCTGGATCTGGTGGAGCTGACCGGCATGGAGGGCCGCATGACCAACCAGCTCTCCGGCGGCCAGCAGCAGCGCGTGGCCCTGGCCCGCGCGTTGGTCATCGAGCCGTCCGTCCTGCTGTTTGACGAGCCCCTCTCCAACCTGGACGCCAAGCTCCGCGTCTCCATGCGCACCGAGATCCGCCGCATCCAGCAGGAGGTGGGCATCACCGCCATCTACGTCACCCACGACCAGTCTGAGGCCATGGCCCTTTCCGACAACATCATCATCATGAAAAACGGCGTGGTGGAGCAGATGGGTACCCCCCAGGAGATCTATTACCACCCCGTCAACGAGTTCGTGGCCGACTTCATCGGCGAAGCCAACTTCCTCAAGGGCACCATGACCGGCAGCGACGGCGCCCACGCCCGCCTGACCATCGGGGGACACGAGATGACCGTGGCGGGTCGTGACGGCATGCAGACGGGCGAGACCTACACCGTGGTGCTGCGCCCCGAGTCCGGCCATCTGGCCGATGCGGGCGGTCTGCCCTGCAAGGTGGTGGTCTCCTGCTTCATGGGCAGCTACCAGAACTACCACGTGATGGTGGGCGACACCCTGGTGAAGCTGGCGGAGCACAACCCCAAGAACAAGCGCATCTATCAGGTGGGCGAGGCATGTCACCTGGTGTTTGATCCGGAGGAGGTACACGTCCTCTGAGCGGACACGAAATCTGCGAGGCGTTTTAATGCTCGGAGCGCCGCCATTTCGGCGGCGCTCCTTTCTTTCAGGAGGAACTATGATGCTTTCTCAATGGTTACAGCAGGCCGCGTCCGGCCAGAGCGTCTGGCTCAGCGATGTGCGGCAGCAGTGCGCCGCGCTGCCGGATCATATCGACGTCACCGTGCAGCTGACGCTGATCGACGGCACAAAGCGGGATCTTGCCCTGCCCGTCCCCCGTTGGCAGAATACGGAGCAGCGGCAGTTCGTGGCGCAGTATATCACCGCCCAGGTGTTCAACACCCTCTCCGCCCTCAGCGGGCGGGAGATGGCCTTTTATCTGGACCTGCGGGAGACGGAGGCCGTCGCCCTGCTGGCGGAGCTGGAGACGGTGTTTCAAGTCCGCCAGGCCGCCCGCAGCGGCTATGGCAAGGTCATCAACATCGCCGACAGGCTGTGCCGCGCCTTTGGCGGCGGGGCGTTTGCCTTTGTCGTCCGCGACCGCAGCGCCTACATTCCCGCCCCGCCGGAGATGCCCCGCGGCGGCGATCTGCTGCCCCGTCTGCGTCAGGCGGTGGAGTGCTGCGGCAGCGGCGTATGCTGCGGCATCGACATCGGCGGTACGGATATCAAAGCGGCGGTGGCCGTGGACGGCCGCCTGATCTGCGTGAAGGAGTACGACTGGGACCCCGCCGCCAGCCCCGTGGCTGAGGGGATCACCGGCCCCATCCTGCTGCTGGTGCGGCTGATGGCCTGCTGCGCCGCCGGTATGACGCCGGCGCTTCAGGCAGCGCTGGATAAGGATGCCAGCGACGCCGAGATGACCCGTGCCGTGGCCCAAAGCAGCGCCCTGCCCATCGACGTGCTGGGTGTCAGCTTCCCCGACGTGGTGATCCGCGACCGCATCGTAGGCGGCGAAAGCCCCAAGACCAAGGGCATGCGGGAGAATCCCGCCATTGACTATGAAACGGCCTTCGCCGGCCTGGGCGGTCTGGTAGAGCTGCTGCGGCCCTATTGTCGGGAGGACGCGGCCATTCACATGACCAACGACGGACACATCGCCGCCTTTACGGCGGCGGCGGAACTGGCCTTCAGCGGCCGGACGCCGGACTTTTCCGGCGGCGTGGTGGCCCACGCCCTGGGCACCGACTTCGGCGTAGGGTATCTGAACAGCGACGGCAGCATTCCGGAAATGCCGGTGGAGCTGTATGACTTCCTGTTGGATCTGGGCAGCTTCCCCCAGCGGCAGCTGCCGCCGGAGGATCTGCGCGCCACCCGCAACGAGAATTCCGGCCTGCCCGGCGCCCGACGCTATCTGGGACAGGCGGCGGCCTTCCGGCTGGCCTATGACGCCGACCCCGCGCTGCTGGAGGGCTTTGTGGAGCGGCATGGCGCTATCCTTTCCGTGCCGCCGGAGATGCGCAAGTCCTGCCTTGCATATCTGATGGAGCAGGCGGCGGCAGGCAATGGGGCCGCCCAGAGCGTTTTCCGTCAGATCGGCCGCGGCGTGGGCCAGATCAGCCGCGAAATGCGGTATCTGATGCACCCGCGGACGGACGTGCGCTATCTCTTTGGCCGGTTTGTGAAGCATCCGGCCTGCTTCCGGCTTTTGCAGCAGGGCTGCCGTGAGATCGTCCCCGATCTCCGTCTGGAGGCGGCGGACGAGGATCTGACCTGCACCCCCCTCATGCGCCAGCTTCCCGCCCACAACGTGACCGTGGCCCAGTTCGGCCAGGCCATCGGCGCCATGTACTACGCGGCGATATGAAAAACGCGCCTGTCGCTTTTGCGACAGGCGCGTTTTCAATGAAGTGTGAAGAGTGAAAAGTGAAGAGTTGTCGTATGCCGCCCCAGGCGGCATGATTTCAATATGTGCCGCAAAGCGGCACACCGCTTCTCTTCGCTTTTCTCTCTTATCTTTTCACTTACAAAATAAACCCTCCGTCTACCGTCAGCACCTGGCCGGTGATGAAATCCGCCTTGTCTGAGGCCAGGAATGCCGCCGCGTGGGCGATATCCTCCGGTGTGCCCAGCCGCCGCAGCGGCGTTTCCTCCGCCAGCTGGGGCAATATCTCCGGCGGCAGGGCGTCCAGCATGTCCGTTTTGATGACCCCCGGGGCGATGCAATTGACCCGAATGCGGGTGGGCGCCAGCTCCGCTGCCAGCGAGCGGGTCAGGCCGATCAGCGCCGCCTTGGTGCAGGAATAGGTCACCTCGCAGCTTGCCCCCCGCTGGCCCCAGATGGAGGAGATGTTGATAATGCAGCCCTCGTGCGCGTGCAGCATGGCGGGCAGCACCGCCTGAATGGCGTGGTACGCGCCGTCCACGTTGGTGGAAAAGTATTGGTGCCACATCTCGTCGGTCACATCCTGAAACAGCGCCTGCCCCGCCACACCGGCATTGTTCACCAGCAGCGACACGGGACCCCACTTCTCCTCGATGGCCCCCACCATGGCCTGCACCTGCTGCCGCTGGGATACGTCCGCCTGCCGGATCATGGCCTCGTGTCCCTCAGCGGCCAGCTCTGCCGCCAGACGCTCGGCGCAGTCCCGCCGCACCCGATAGTTGATACAGACCCGCCAGCCCTGATGCGCCAGCTCACGGGCCACAGCCCGCCCGATCCCCCGACTGGAGCCGGTGACAAGCGCGATTTTTTCCATATATCGTTCCTCCCTGTGGCTGTGTTTTTTTCTATTGTACCTGAAATCGAGGGAGGATGCAAGGCCTTGCGGAGAGGATACGGTGTTATGGCATATTGTGCGTCGCTGTTCGGTAGAACGTTGTAGGGGCGGACGACTCTGTCCGCCCTAACGATGACCGTATCATTTCCGACAGGGCCGACAGAGTCGTCGGCCCCTACGAATGGCCTTTCTGATGCAAAGCGTTTAGACTCAATTCGCCTGCCAGTTTAAACAGTGTGTCACCGATGACCTGCTCCACTGTCAAGCCGCCTGCCTGCTGGCCGATCTTCCGGTAAAAATCGTATAGGTACTCCGGAAGGCTTATTTTGACCTCTTTCATAAAACGCCTCCTTTGATCGATAGCAAAACGATAACACATTGTTTGTAGATAGTCAACGCTATTTTGGGTAAAATGTGGTCAAACTGCGTAAGGGGTGTTATCACTTGGCTACGGATCGAATTCAGACGGGCATCCGCTTTCCGGAGGCGCTGCTGCGCAAGATCACCTATATTGCGAAAAAGAACCATCGCTCGCTGAACGCGCAGCTGGAGCATCTGGCTCAGGAGTGTGTAGACGCCTATGAGCAGGCACACGGCGAGATCTCTCTGCCGGAAGAGGAATAAAAAATAGCGCCCCATCGCCAAACCGACGATGGGGCGTTTCTGTCTCTCAGGACGACAGATGCCTGCCGAAATTGCCGCCTACGCGGATGCCCTCCTGAATAATGGTAAAGGCGTGGGGGTCGATCTCGCTCAGCGCCATCTGCACCGATACCACCTCATACTTGCTCAGACACACGCACAGCACGTGTACCTGATCGTGGGAATAGCCGCCGCGGCCCTCCCACAGCGTGAAGCTGCGGTCCAGCTTTTCCAGAATGGTCTGGTTCAGCCGTTCAGGGTCCTCCTTGGTGAAGATCAGCATCTGCACAGAGATGTTCTGCTGATGCACCCGATCCAGAAACAGCGCCTGAAACACCACATAAATGGCGGAATAAATGGCGGTGCTCAGGTCAAACAGCACGGCGCACAGGGTGTACAGCGCGGCGTTGAAGGTGATGGAGAACCGCCCCACCGTAAAGCCCTTGCCCAGCTTGCTGAGATACAGGCCCAGCACGTCCAGCCCGCCGGTGGAGCAGCCGCAGGTCAGGATCAGGCCGCTGGAGAAGCCGCTGATGATGCCGCCCAGCAGGCAGGAGGTCAGTTTGTCGGCGATGATGGGCGTGGCGGGCGAAGGGATCACCGCCAGCGCCACGGAGTTGACCACCGTTACCACCGCCATGCCCAGCACGAACTCCCGCCCCAGCGAGCGCCACGCCAGCGCGATCAGCGGCAGGTTGACCAGCAGGTACAGAATACCCGCCAGATCCACAGAGGTCTGCACCCCCAGGTTCGTCACGATCAATGTACGGATCACCTGGCAAAGACCGTACAGGCCGCCGCTGTACATGCCCTGCGGTACGATGATCAGGTTGATGCCCGCCGCCATCAGAATACCGCCGAATACGCCCGCGGCCAGACGGAGCCATTTGTTTTGCTGAACCTTTTGCAGCATGGGTGGGTCCCCTCCTTATAGGGGCAATTCCGGTACAAATAAGGTACACTTTTGGTACATTAAAGGCCGTTTTGCGCCCCATTATCAAGCGCGGTGTGAAACGTCCGCGCGTGTCAGTATTTGCGAGGCGATTATAATATATCCCCCCAGGCTTGTCAAGGATTTCCGCCCTTTTTACAGGGTGAACCGCAGGCGGCTGTACAGCCGGCGGCGGGCGCGGCCCAGGCAGCGGGACACGGTGGATTTGTTCACGCCCAGACGGCGGGCGATCTCGGTGCCGGACAGGCCCTCCTGAAACTGCATGTGGATCATCTGCTGCTGGCGGGGCGTCAGTTCCGCGATGGCGTCCGGCAGGCGGCGGCGCAGACGGCGCAGGCGCTGGCTGTTGTCCCCGCTCCCCTGCCGCCATTCGGCCAGCTGGGCATAATCAAAGAGTAAATCGTTCATCCTTGTGATAGCTCCTGTCATAGTAATGGGCGGTCAGGCGCCAGAGCTGGCGGCACTGCTGCAATAGCGGCGTCAGGGCCAGCTCCCGCCGCCGCAGATGAAAGCGCAGCTCCGGATCATCCGTCTGCTGCTGTTCCTGCCGCAATTGGGACAGGCGGCGGGACAAAAGCTCCGCCGAATAGGCGTAGTCCGCGGATAGTTGTTGTAGTGTCATGAAAATTTCTCCTCCTCTTTATTGTAATGGTAGAAAAAATAGCAGAAAAAAGCAGCCATTTTGTGAAGATTGTTGTTGACAAATAAAGTGAGTTCTGCTAATATAATCTTCGCTGGTAGCATGCTGGTGTAGCTCAGCTGGCAGAGCAGCTGATTTGTAATCAGCAGGTCGGGGGTTCGAATCCGTCCACCAGCTCCAATTTCATATGGGGGATTTCCCGAGTGGCCAAAGGGGACAGACTGTAAATCTGCTGGCAACGCCTTCGGTGGTTCGAATCCACCATCCCCCACCAAAAATACCGATTACCCGTGAGGGTGGTCGGTATTTTTATTGGGCGGTGCGGTGGAGTCGAAGTTTATGCCCCGAACGGGGTAACCCCACCATCCCTATCAGAAAAAGCATCGACGTTGTCAGCGCTTTTTCAATTCACCTCACCTTGACAGAAACCGAAGTGTTCCCGATAGGGCCGACAGAGTCGTCGGCCCCTACGAGCATTCTTTCCCTGCTCGGCACGTAGGGGCAGCCTTTGCGGTCGCCCGCATGACCGCCCTTTTACTCAAACAAGAATCTTGTTAACAATGCCATAATATCACAAGAATCTTGCTTTGTCAAGCGCGGATTCACAAGATTCTTGTTATTTTTCTTGACATATGCCCGTAGTCCTTGTAAAATGGAGCCAAGCAACAAGTTTCTTGTGATAGGAGGACGTGCCATGAGCTTTGGCGAGCAGCTGCGGAAGCGGCGGGAGGAGCTGGGTATGAGCCGCGACGCGCTGGCGGAGGCGCTGGGCGTCAGCCGCAGCGCCATCGGCAATTACGAGACCGGCGTCAGCGTGCCGAAGGAGGACGTGCTGCTGCGGATGTTTGACGCGCTGCGGATCGACCCCAACTATTTATATCAGGGCAGCTTTCGCCACGCATTTACCTGCACGGACGAGGAGCGGCGGATGGTGGAGAAATACCGCGTTCTGCCGCTGAGCGCCCGTCAGCTGGTTCATACCATTTTAGAGGGACTGTCCGATCTGCGGCAGGAGTGGCAGCAGGACGCACCGGAGGAGGACATCCGCACCATCCCCCTGTACGCCTCCCCCTCAGCCGCGGGCTTTGCCGCGCCGGTGTTTCAGGAGGATTATGAGCTGATCCCCGTTACCGGAGACGTGCCCCGGGGCGCGGAGCTGGCGGTGCGGATCCAGGGCGACTCCATGGCCCCCTGGATCGCCGACGGCGCGGTGGTGTACGTGAACCACGACCCGCTGCAAAACGGCGACGTGGGCATCTTCTGCGTGGATGGCGACATGCTGTGCAAGCAGTACTACCGCGATCCGCTGGGCATGGTGTATCTGTTCTCCCTGAACCGGAAACGGGCGGATATGGACGTGGTGTTCCATCGGGGCAGCGGCCGCAGCCTGACCTGCTTCGGGCGCGTGATGATGCACGGCCTGCCGCTGCCGGAATAATTTTCCGCAGGGTTGGGCATACTGCAGCCATTCCATATTGAATAAAGGAGTGTGCTGCCATGTACGCAAATGTGAATCAGAAGGCCTGCATCCAGTGCGGTCTGTGTCCCAGCATCTGTCCGGAGGTGTTTTCGCTGGACGACGGTGCGCCCGCCCACGCCGTCACCGACCCTGTGCCGGAGGATTGCCGCCTGACCGCCCAGGAGGCCGCCGACAGCTGCCCCACAGGGGCCATTGAGATTCGGGAGTAGAACAAAGCCTCCCCTGTGTAAGGGGAGGTGGCAACGCGAAGCGTTGACGGAGGGGTTGTCCGGTTAAGGGACAATCCCCCAGTCACCTTCGGTGACAGCCCCCTTTACACAAGGGGGCCTTATTTTTTGCTTCCCCGAATCTCCCCCGAAAATATCGCCAGATCGCGTAAAATAATACTTTACAACCCCGATTTTCTGTGGTATGCTATTCAAGCACGTTAATGTGCATGATTATGGCCGTCCGGCTTCGTTGCGCGGATCATTCACCTGTCCCGTGACGCAGCGGCGCGGCAAAATAAACGAAAGGTGGAAACACACTATGATGCTGAAAGACCAGAAGACCGCGATCATCGAGAACAATCGCACCCACGCGACCGACACCGGTTCCCCCGAAGTCCAGGTTGCCATCCTGACCGAGCGTATCAGCCAGCTGACCGCTCACCTGAAGGTGCATCCCCATGACTTCCACAGCCGCCGTGGTATGCAGATGATGATCGGTAAGCGCCGTCGTCTGCTGGACTACCTGGCCAAGAAGGATATCGAGCGCTATCGTGCCCTGATCGCCAAGCTGGGTCTGCGTAAGTAATTTGTTGAAACAGGGTGACGTGTTTAACGCGTCACCCTTCTTTCACGTTTTGCCATCTGTGCCAAGACCGGCCTTTAGCAGTTGAAAATGTGCCGAAACAGGGCGTTTCGGGGCGTTTTCAAGTGCTAACGGTGGTGGCGGCGGTGATGGTGAAGCCATATTTTTACAAAAAGGAGAAACGACATGTCAACGATCATCACCCATCGCCAATTCCCCCAGTACCACAAGTACACCATGGACCTGGCAGGCCGTCCGCTGACGCTGGAAGTGGGCAAGCTGGCCGAGCTGGCCAACGCCGCCGTCATGGTGGGCTATGGCGACACCCGTGTGCTGTGCTGCGTCACCGCCGCACCCCGTCCCCGCGACGGTATCGACTTCTTCCCCCTCAGCGTGGACTTTGAGGAAAAGCTGTACGCTGTGGGCCGCATCCCCGGCAGCTTTAACCGCCGCGAGGGCCGCCCCGGCGAGAAGGGCATCCTGACCAGCCGCGTCATCGACCGCCCCATCCGCCCCCTGTTCCCCTACGACTTCCGCAACGACGTGTCCGTGATGTGCACCGTCATGGCCGTGGATCATGACTGCTCCCCTGAGATCGCCGCCCTGATCGGCACCAGCGCCGCGCTGGCCATCTCCGATATCCCCTGGAACGGCCCCGTGGGCGCCCTGAAGGTGGGTCTGGTGGACGGCAAGCTGGTGCTGAACCCCGACAGCGAGCAGCGCAAGGTCAGCGATCTGGACGTGACCGTGGTGTCCACCGGCAAGAAGGTGGTCATGATCGAGGCCGGCGCCAATCAGGTGACCAATGACACCATGTTCGAGGCCATCAAGCTGGCCCACGAGGAGAACCAGAAGCAGGTGGCCCTCATCAACCAGATGGTGGCTGAGATCGGCAAGCCCAAGTTCGACTATCCCCATGCCGACTTCGATCAGGAGCTGTTTGATAAGATCGTGGCCGCCACGATGGAGGACGCCAAGGCCGCCATGGACACCGACGACAAGAACGTCCGCGAGTCCCGCTGGAATCAGCTGATCGAGAAGTGGCACGAGCTGTTCCTGGAGGACTATCCCAATATGGATCAGTATCTGGACGAGATCACTTATAAGTTCCAGAAGAAGATCGTCAAGGCCTGGCTGCTGGAGGGCCATCGCGTGGACGGCCGCCAGAAGAACGAGATCCGTCCCCTGGACGCCGAGGTGGGCGTGCTGCCCCGCGTTCACGGCTCCGGCCTGTTCACCCGCGGCCAGACCCAGGTGCTGAGCGTCTGCACCCTGGATACCCTGTCCGCCAACCAGAAGCTGGACACCATCTGGGAAGAGACCGAGAAGCGCTACATGCACCACTACAACTTCCCCGGCTACTCCGTGGGCGAGGCCAAGCCTGCCCGCAGCCCCGGCCGCCGCGAGATCGGCCACGGTGCGCTGGCGGAGCGCGCTCTGCTGCCTGTGATCCCCCCTGTGGAGGAGTTCCCCTACGCCATCCGCGTGGTGTCTGAGGTGGTCAGCTCCAACGGCTCCACCTCCCAGGGCTCCATCTGCGGCTCTACCCTGGCGCTGATGGACGCCGGTGTGCCCATCTCCGCTCCCGTGGCGGGCATCTCCTGCGGTCTGATCCAGGACGACGAGGGCGGTTTTACCACCTTCATCGACATTCAGGGCGTGGAGGACTTCCACGGCGAAATGGACTTCAAGGTGGCCGGCACCAAGAAGGGCATCACCGCCATCCAGATGGACCTGAAGAACGACGGCCTGACCATGGAGATCATCCGCAACGCGCTGGATATCACCTATGACGCCCGCTGCCAGATCCTGGATCAGGTGATGCTGCCCGTCATCAGCGAGCCTCGGCCCGAGGTCAGCAAGTATGCCCCCAAGATGATCACCATGCACATTGATCCCGACCGCATCCGCGAGGTCATCGGCAAGGGCGGCAGCGTGATCCAGAAGATCGTGGCCGAGTCCGGCGCCAAGGTGGACATCGACGACGACGGCACCATCCATATCGCCTCCCCCGATGCGGAGAGCTGCGACAAGGCCAAGAAGTTCATCGACGACATCGTGTTCGTCCCCGAGGTGGGCAAGCTGTACTACGGCCGCGTCGTGCGCCTGATGACCTTCGGCGCCTTCGTGGAGATCGCCCCCGGCAAGGACGGTCTGGTCCACATCTCCAAGCTGGCTGACAAGCGCATCGAGAAGGTGGAGGACGCCTGCAAGGTGGGCGACATGATGTGGGTCAAGTTCATGGAGATCGACGAGAAGGGCCGTTGGAACCTGTCTCACAAGGACGCCATGAAGGAGATCGCCGCCAAGGAAGCCGCCGGCGAGAAGATCCTGTAAGGACAAAAGCAGATACAAAAAGAGCAAGTCGAAAGACTTGCTCTTTTTTTATGCCTTTTGCGCTGCGCGGGTCTTGGGGATGCGGATGGTCAGGAAGATCTCGCTGTCGGTGTCGCGGCGGCCCAGGTCGGCGTCCACGCCGCTTTGCCGCATGACCTGAAAGCTGCGGTCGATGCTGTTGAGAAACAGGCGCACGTCCTTGATGATGTAGGTGGCGCGGCCCTGGGGCGGCGTGTCCGGCTGCTGGGTCAGCATGCGCTCGATGTAGCTCTCGGTCTGGGCCACGTTCAGGCTACGTCCGGCGATCACCGACAGGGCGGCCATGCGGGCGGGATCGTCCGGCAGCCGCAGCAGCGCACGGGCGTGACGCTCCGTCAGTCCCGCCTGCCGCAGCGCCTGCCGCACCGGCTCGCCCAGCCGCAGCAGCCGCAGCTTGTTGGCCACGGCGGATTGGGATTTGCCCAGCTTTTCCGCCGCCTGCTCCTGGCTGAGACCGTAACGACTGATGAGACGGGCGATGGCGGCGGCCTCCTCGAAGCAGTCCAGGTCGCGGCGTTGCAGATTTTCAATCAGCGCCAGCATACCGGCGTCCTGCTCGTCCACCTGGGCCACCAGACAGGGCACCTCCCGCAGCCCCGCGAGACGGGCGGCCCGCATGCGGCGCTCGCCTGCCACCAGCTGATACCCGCCGCTGACGCGCCGGACCGTCAGCGGCTGCAGGATACCGTAGGCGCAGATGCTGTCGGCCAGCTCCCTCAGCCCTGCCTCGTCAAAGGTGCGGCGGGGCTGCTGCGGATTAGGGGACAGCTGCGACAGGGAGATGTACTGCACCCGACTGGACAGAAAATCACTCTTGCGGCGGTTTTTCATGGCGTTTCACTCCTTTTCTCCCATTGTACGCCATCCCTCGTGCGGAAGGCGGCGATTTTCGTCGGCGGGGCGGAATTTTGTGAAGCGGCGAGGCCTGCGTCGAACCACCCCAGCGGCGGCTGCCGAAACCGCAGAAAAGAGAAACGGCCAGGCAGCTCTGGCAAAGAACTGCTTGGCCGTTTATTCCCCGTTTTGATCCGTGTCCAGAAATCCTCTTTCCCCTCGAAATTTCAAAGCGTTTCAGCCTGTTGGACACAGGATCAAAGGGGGCTGGTTCAGCTAAATCAGTAGCTCACAGTCGTACTCGTCGTACTGTAGGAGCGCAGAAGAATGCCACTGGAGTTTTTGATGTTAGCAGTCGCCACTACCTGATAATCGTGTCCGGATGCAACGAAATAATCCTTTTGGAAGCTGTTGGCGCCGGTTTTGGTGGTAAGGGACCAGCTTTTAATGGTGGTGCCGTCCTGCTTCAGCGAAAGGGTCACATCCACGGTGTAGTCACCGTCGTTGTGGATCACGGCGCCGCAGGAAGCAAGGCCGAGAGAAGAAATCTTCAAATGGGCGGAAAAGCTGGAAATACCAATGTACGTAGGCTTGACCACAGGCGGCTGCGCGGCAAGGGCGGTCGTGGCGGTGGTCAAAAGGATGCAGAGGGCAAAGAACAGAGACAGAATTTGACGAGTCGGCTTTTTCATGTGATCCTCCTTAAAAAATATATGGTGTTTACCGGTTGCTTCGCAACAACAAGTAAACACCATATCCGGCAACGTGCAACAAAATTTTTCAGGCAGTGACGTTTTCGGCGACCTTCAGGACTGTTTCCACGTCCGTGTGCGTGCCGGTAACATAATACACCCATTGGGAGGGGGCGTCGTATCCCCACACCACCTGTACAACGGAGCCATCGGTGATATAAAACGCGTCCGTGCCCTGTATGGTCGTGGAAACCTTTTCTGCAGCTTCTGTGTCAAAATTACTTCCGCCGGTGGACAGATCCACCACATATACGGCCAGCATTGCGTCGGAGGCCGGAGTGGAATACTCTTTCCATGCGGAGAAATCCGTTGTCTCCTCTGCGGTCAGGGCAAAGCCTTCCGGCAGCCACCCCACCGTGATCTCCGGCGCGCCGCCGGTCTGGTTCTCCGAAAGGGCGTTGTCGGAGACAAGGGTGAGCTTGATCCGGTTATCAAAGGTCTCTATGAGGAGATTCAGCGTTTTCAGGCGGAAGTCCTCCGACGCGGCAAACGCGGTCGTAAACAGCAGCAGGCCCACAAGGGCGACGACGGCGATCCTTGTCAGAACGCGGCTGAATCCGCGGCCGAACCGTTTCAGATCGCGCTCCGCCGTCCTTTTTGCGATCGCGCGCCGGCAGCGCTGGTGGACGGATGCGGGGATCTCAAGCTCGCCGCTGTCCCGAAGGCGCCGGTTCTCCTCGATCGCCTTTTGCCCCTGCGACTCCGCGACCGCGTCCATAAGCAAAGCGAACCGAGCGTCCTCGTATTGCTCCATCAGTATTTCGCGTCTTGTCATATCGGCTCCACCCCCTATCCAGGATCATGCGCAATGCGCGTCTATGTATGTCAGACGAAAAGAACGGCTTTTATTATAGCACAAGGGAATGCAGGGGTCTATGGATATATCAGTGCATGGCGATAGGTTTCTCAGCAGTTTTTTCGTCAGATATGGCCGTTCCGCCGAGTTTTTTGTATCACCAGGTAAAGCCTGCGGCATAGGTGCTATGATAGGAAACACCTTTTGAGAAAAGTTGCAACAGAGGGATCATGCAAGAACGACGGCCGCAGGGAGAGAAAGGAGCGGGAAAAAGGGGAAGACAGTCGTTATTCTGCTGCATTTTAATGAAAAAAAGGACAGTTTTACTAAAACAGCAGGCAGAATGATCCGCGAAATATGGCAATTTTGCGGCTTTACGGGTTTTTGCGATTGTTATAATATGGTAGAAAAGGTATCCGGCTGGCGGATCATTTTGAAGCGGCAAATGGCGATGCCGCACGGCCAGGAATTTTGAAAAGAGAGGATCTATACAGTATGCTCCCTTTATGCATTTTAGCTATAGAAGACGAGAGTGACAGAGAATTCATGGCCAGGATATTTGTCCAGTACCAATGGCTCATGTACCGCACGATCGAGGATATCGTAAAAGACCATTGGGTGGCCGAGGATGTTGTCCAGGCGACGGTGGAAAAGCTGATCGACAAAATGGCGAAGCTCAAAGCGCTGGAGGAAAAGCGCCTGGCCAACTATATCATTACCGCATGCAGGCATAATGCGTACAATGAATTGCGATATCAATCACGTCACCCGATATTCAGCATAGACGAGGACTGGGATACGGATGCGGGTGAGCATACGGTCCACAGCGTGGAGGCGGACCTTATCCGCGGCGAGGATCTGCGGCGGATGGCGGAGATCTGGGACATGCTGGATCCCCGCAACAAATTCGTCCTGGAAGCGCGATACATACTGGAGAAGACGGACGCCGAGATCGCGGAGGAGCTGTGTATCCGCCCCAACAGTGTGCGCATGGTGCTGACGCGGGCGCGGAAACAAGCCTATGAGCTGATGCAGGCAAGCCCTGCTCCGGCCCAGAAGGGATGACGCCGCTGGCAGGGAGCCGAACAAAGCGGTATTCCTCCGCAGACAACAGAAAAACACAAAGGCCACCCGTTGGGTGGCCTTTGTGTTGTGGTGGACCTGAAGGGATTCGAACCCTCGACCTCTCGGATGCGAACCGAACGCTCTCCCAGCTGAGCTACAAGCCCGTACTCTCTTATTATACACAGTTTTTGCAGAAATGCAAGAGGAAATATATTAAGTATCACTTATGCCGAATATTAAAAACGGGTATTTTACTTATGCGTAAAAGCTTGCTATAATAAATTGCAAAACGAAATTGAACGACCACGAAAGGATGAACGATATGATGAGAACGCTGGGAACTGTTGTGCGGGGCGTGCGCGCGCCGATTTTCCGTCAGGGCGACGACGCCGTGGCGATCACTGTGGAGACCGTGCTGAACGCGCTGCGCGAAAACGGCATCGAACCTCACGATAAAGACGTGGTGGCCATCACCGAATCTGTGGTGGCCCGCTGCCAGGGCAACTACGCCACCGTGGCGCAGATCAGCGCCGACGTCCGCGCCAAGACCGGCGGCGAGACCGTGGCGGTGGTGTTCCCCATTCTCAGCCGCAACCGCTTCTCTCTGCTGCTGCAGGGCATTGCCGGCGGCTGCAAAAAGGTGGTGCTGATGCTCAGCTATCCCTCCGATGAGGTGGGCAACCATTTGGTATCCATGGACCAGCTGGACGAGGCGGGCATCGACCCCTGGCACGATGTGCTGTCCCTGAAGCAGTTCCGTGACGCTTTCGGCTCGGTGATCCATCCCTTCACCGGCGTGGATTACGTGGATTACTACAAGTCCATCATCGAATCCGCCGGTGCCCAGGCGGAGATCGTCTTTGCCAACCGCGTGCAGGCGGTGCTGGATTACACCGACACCGTTATCTGCTGCGACATCCACACCCGCAAGCGCAGCAAGCGGCTGCTGAAGGCTGCCGGCGCCAAGACGGTGCTGGGCCTGGATGATCTGCTGACCGCCTCTGTGGACGGCAGCGGCTACAACCCTCAGTACGGCCTGCTGGGCAGCAACAAGGCAGACGACGAGCGGGTCAAGCTGTTCCCCCGCGACGCCATGGCCGTGGCCGAGGGCATCGGCAAGGCTATGTGCGAGGCCACCGGCAAGCAGATCGAGGCTATGGTCTACGGCGACGGCGCTTTTAAGGATCCCGCCGGCAAGATCTGGGAGCTGGCTGACCCTGTGGTGTCCCCCGGCTATACCGCCGGTCTCATCGGCACGCCCAACGAGCTGAAGCTGAAGTATCTGGCCGACCATGATTTCGGCGACCTGACCGGCGAGGCGCTGCAAAAGGCCGTGGCCGAGAAGATCCGCCAGAAAGACGCCTCCGTCAGCCTGGTGGGCAACATGGTGTCCGAGGGCACCACCCCCCGCAACCTGACGGACCTGATCGGCTCGCTGTGCGACCTGACCTCCGGCAGCGGCGACAAGGGCACCCCCATCATCTACATCCAGGGGTATTTCGACAACTACACCAACGAGTAAACCGCAGCGGCCCGCCATCCGGCGGGCCGCTTTTTAATAAACCGGCGGGAACATTTTTCCAGTGGCTTTCGTCAAAATAGTACTTGCATTGCAGGGAAAATGCGCTATACTTGTCGCGGACGTAAGGAAGACGCCTTTGCGAAAGAAAGGAAGGAACAAGATGAAGAAATTGCTTTGTATATTGCTGGCAGCCGTGATGGTGCTGGCCCTGGCCGCCTGCGGCGGGAACGATGCTCCTGCCGCGAATGGTGACAACGATCCCCAGCAGGAGCCTCAGACCCAGTCCGTGGATCTGAAGCAGACGGCGGCGGACGCCGTTGCCGCGCTGGGCGACGAGTACCCCATGTTCCCTGTGGAGGACGCGGAGGAGCTGGAGGGCCTCTACCCCGGCCTGAGCGCGATTGAGACCAAACAGGTCGTGGCCTATCAGCCGCCGGTGTCCGGCTTCGGCTGTGAGCTGGCGATGGTGGAGGTGGCCAACGCCGCCGACGCCGAGACGGTTCGCGGGATTTTCCAGGCGCGCGTGGATGGCTTTGCCAACGACACCGCCTATCCCGAGAATGCCCCCGCCTGGAAGAATAACGCCGCCGTCACCGTCAACGGCAGCTACGTGGTGCTGGGCGTTCTGCCGGAGGACACCGACCTGCCGCCTGTATTTAAGGCGGAGTTCTGAGAACGGAATAAAAAACGCCCCGCGGTGCTGCTGCATCGCGGGGCGTTCCATTTTGTTTCGATGGCTAAGGGGGTGTCCTGCTCAGTCGTTCACATCGTAAAAGATGCGCTCACCCTCCTCTGCCAGACCCAGCAGGTCGCGGGCCAGGGCTTTGATGAAGCTTTCGTCGTTTTTCTTAGCCAGATCGGAACGCAGGGCGTCGTTTTCCTGCTGCTGCTCCTGCAGCTGCTGGGAGAGGACGGCCTCCTCCGAGCGGGCGGTTTTCAGCTGGCCGTAGACCCGAACGATCTGCACGCCCAGCACGGTCACCAGCAGGGCGATCACCAGAAAAAGCACGGGGTTGGCGCGTTTTTTTGCTTTTTTGCGGTTTGCTTTATCGGCCATAGCCTTGCCTCCTTTCTGCGGTGCGGATGGCGCTTTTGCGCGGCGGGAGCGCCATGCTTCCACCTTCATTGTAGCGCACTTCCGGCAAAAAGAAAAGCCTTTTTTCGTCGCCAGCGCGGCTTTTTTTGCCTGCCGTGCCGCAAATCGAATGGGACGGCCCAGCAGGCGGCCTGTTTCCAGCAGAGCGGAAGCCCAGAAATCCCACACCGGACGCAGCAGCGCCGACAGCAGAAAGAACCACAGCACCGCCCCCAGCAGCACGCCGGTGACCATATAGAGCCGCAGCTCACCATCCCCCACCACCAGGGCCAGCCACAGGGCGCCCGCCCCCAGCAGCGCCACGAACAGCCCATCCAGCAGGTGGGTCAGCCGCCGGTCGCGGCGGTCCAGCAGGCGGGCGGCGCGCAGCACATCGTATACCAGTCCGCCGGCGGCGCCCAGCGCCACCGACGCGCCCAGCTGCTGCAGTTGCGCCGACACATAGTTTTCCATCAGGCAAACAGGCGGCTGAACAGACCGGCGCGCTGGGGCTGCTCCTCTTCATAGTTGACGCCGTCAATGTGGCCGTCCACGTGCAGTTCGCCGCCGTCCAGGCTTAGTTTGCCGATGTGCAGGGCCTCGCCGGTGACGATCAGCGTTCCGGCGCAGGTGGACATGACGATGCAGTTTTCATCAAACCGTTCCACATCCTCCACGCCGGAAACGGTCAGCTTTTCCCGTCCCTCCATCGTCAGTCGGTGATACATGGCGCCGCTGCTGCCGTTCATGTCGTATGCCAAATCAAACACCCTCTCCTACAAAGCGTTAGTGCATTGTATGAGAGGGTGCGGAAAATTATAACGTCTTGTCCGTGGTTTCCCGATACATGGCGGCGGCATCGGCCTTGCCCACATTGTCGGCCACCGACAGCACCTCCACCGACAGGGCCTTCTGGCCGAAGCGGATGGTGATGACGTCGCCCACCTTCAC
>CAKTMO010000024.1 GCA_934573935.1 uncultured Oscillospiraceae bacterium
TGCGGAATGGGGAACGGGATAGTTGCCACGCCGTATTCCGGGTGGCTGGGATTACTGAGAACCGCTTGAATCATCATGTTATCTCCTCCGTTTTTCTTTCCAGATTTAAGACCACCTCGCCATACCTGCACAGCAGGAGTGCTCCGAGGATGAGCCGGAAGGCTCTGTCACTGACCAGCTCTGAAAAAGCAAGGTCTTCTATGACGATGTTGTCACCGCCAACAGAAATGGTCTTCGCCGCCTGATAAATGCTGTACAGCTCCGGGTGAATACCGGAGAGACGAATGGCGGAGAAGTTGAAGCCGCTGCTGTCGAAATGCCAGAGGACTCTTTGCCAAAGCTCCTCATCGGCGGTAAGCAGAAACAGCGCAGCCGCGTTGCGCTCGGACATACCGTAGCAGCGGTTTTTCCAATGCGTCCATCGTTCTCTGTGAGCGTCACCGAGGAAGAAGCGAAAGGGCTGCCGGTTCAGCTCATCTCGCAGCCGTCTTTGCAGCGGGCGGAACATCCTCCCGCCGAAGCACTCCCGCGCCAGAGTGTTCAGCTCCACCACGCCGGCCTCGATGCGCTCCTCCAGACAGACGCATTCATTCAGGTGACAGGGGTGCCCGCTGTCGTATCTCGTGCAGTCTTTGCAGCGCACATCGTCAGCACTGTAGCGAAAGCTGCTGCGGATGCGTCCGCTGCCGCAAGGCTGATGACGGGGTGGTGTCATCATCTGCACCTCTGCGGCGAACAGGGGTGTGAACTTCATAAAGTATCGCGTCAAATAATCCCTCTCCTTTCTGGAAATAAAAAAGGGCCGGAGTCTTATTGCTAAAACTCCGGCTCATGCCATGCCGTATTACATTGTCTGCTCCTGCGAGGCTCGTTCCAATGCTTCCTCCTGCTGACGAACGCGCTCGTCCAGATCCGGTACGCACACCCTGATCTGCTGCTGGATTCCGCGGATCATTTCTTCCTGCGTATCCGTAAGCTCAAAGAAGTCCTCATCCACAGAATCGGCGCAGCAGCGGAATATCTCAGTTAGCTGCTCCGGGCTGAAAAGCTGTTCCTTTTGGATAAGTCCCGAGCGTGTGGCGAAGTCCTGCTTGGCGCCATCGTAGTTCTCCATAAAGTAGTGTCCGTGTACCACACCCGTACGGTCATAGTCCCAATCCCATGTGACGAATTGAACGCCGTATTTGCTCGGAGTGCCTGCCAGCACCGTGCCGCCGAAGTCGGCGAGGATGCGGTAGTCACCATCCAGTCCGCTGGCTTTGAGCTGCGGGGCGGCTTCCATAGCGGTCATATACTCCAGCGTCTTCGCAGCGATGTCCTCGACGCGATATAGGGCATCCTCTGCCTGGGGCGTGTCCGCATCCTCTCGCCGATAGAATACGCTGCCCTTGCCGGTGATACGGCAGAGGGGTGTGCCATTCCAATGGACAGGCAACTGCTCTCCCTCCACCGGCAGGGTTCCAAATCCTGCACGGTGCAGGGGAGTACGGACTTCTTCAAGGTAGCGAAGCTGACGGCTTGTGTTTTGGGTGTCCATGTGAGCGATCCTCCTGTTGTAAAAAAATGAGGCCGGAGTGGTCTTCTCTGGCCTGCCGTTTCAGACGCTGCAGCCAGCGCCCTTTTAGAAATTGAAAAAGGGCGCCGCTTTTTTCGGCCCGTCAAAGCCGGCAAAATGACGCCCAAATATTTGTGATTCTTTTTCTGCGATGATGCCGTTTTTTTCGAGAGAAAAGTCCTCTCTAAAAGGGCGCTGGAGGTTGGAAACTGTCCAAGACATGAGATCCTCCAGTTCAAATCCGGTCAGTTGCTCCGAAACCTCCATAAAAATCTATGGTTCAAAAGAAGAAATCCGGGCTCGAAAAAGCCCGGAAACGGTTGATGCGCCTGGCTTTGCGCCAGACGCATCTATACCGGTAACTCTTTATGGAGGTGACACCCGGATTTGAACCGGGGAATGAGGGTTTTGCAGACCCTTGCCTTACCACTTGGCTATGTCACCAAGGCGTGATGTCCGAGAGACATTATACAATACCTGGTGGACGTTGTCAAGAGAAAAGCCAAATTTTCCTGTGGATAAATTTTGTCAAATCTGACCCACACTGCGCCTGTTCTTTCTCACCATGCCGCCAGCGGCGGCATACCTCACCTCTTCACTCTTCTTTTTTCACTTTTCACTTAAAAGAGCCGCCAACGGCGGCTCTTTTGCTTATGAACCGGCCTTTACCACATTCTGGAAGTAATACACCCCCATGCCGTCGGTGTGCAGGCCCGTCAGGGTGGAGCGCAGCAGATAGGTATAGGTCTCGTTATACAGCGGCATCACGTAGCCGCTTTCCAGCAGCATGGTCTCCGCGTCCGCCAGATAGGCGTCCCGCGCCTCGTCGCTGCTGGAGTTGGCGGCGGTGCGGATCAGGATGTCGTAGGCGTTGGAGTAAAACTGGCCGTAGTTCTCCGTCTGGCCGCTGCTGAAGCGGTTCAGATAGCCCAGGGCGGTATTGCGGTCGCCGTTGACATTGGTCAGCACCAGCGAGAATTCGCCGCTTTTCAGGGTGGTCATCATATCCTCCGGCGCCACGGCACGGACGGCGATGCGGATGCCCAGCTTCTCGCGCCAGACGGTTTGCAGCGCCTGGGCCACCTTGGCGTTTTCGGCGGTATTCTCGTACAGCAGCGTCACGGGCACCATATGCTCCAGCATGGTGGCGGTATAACCGGCGCTGCGCAGCAGCTCCGTCGCTGTTTCGCACCGCTGCTGGTATTTCTCCGGATCGTTGTCGATGGCCGCGCCGTTGGCCTGCCGGAAGGACTGGCCCTGAGAGGTGGTGATGCCGTCGGGGATCAGCCCGTCGGCGGCGCGATAGACCTCGTCGCCCGTCACGGCCAGCTCCGCCAGGGCGTTGCGGTCGATCACCAGGGACATGGCCTGGCGCATGCTCTCGCCCAGGCTGGCGGCCATCTGGTTCACCAGCACCACGCTGACCGCGGAGGAGGAGGCCTCCACCGCGCCCTCCGCCTGACCGGCATCCAGCACGAAATCGGCCTGGTCGCTCTCATACAGCGCCATGGCCTCGCCGCTGCCAGCGGCATAGAGGAACTCCAGCCGGTCGGGGCCCACGCGGCGCACATCGTAGTATTTGCTCACCACGGCGGCGGTCAGGCCGTTCTGATCCATCGCGGACACGGCGTAGGGGCCGTTGGTCAGCAGCGTGGCGGCGGACATGGACCAGTCGGCCGCCGCGGCGTCGGCGCCGTCAACGGTATCGGCGGCATCGCCCTCCTGGGGCTGTGTCACCTCGGCGCGCACCGGCATGGTGGACACCGCCGTACACACCACCGACAGGAAATAGGAGCAGTGGCCGTTGATGACCACCACGAAGGTGCGGTCGTCATTGGCCCAGGCCTGCAGCGCCGCCGGATCGCCGGACACCGCATCGGCATAGCCCGCCACCATGTTCAAGATGGAGGCGTGAGGCGAGTTGGTCTCCGGATCCACCAGCCGCTGCCAGGCGTAGGCAAAGTCGTGGGCGGTGACCTTCTGCCCGTCCGACCAGTAGATGTCGCTGCGCAGGGTGAAGGTGTAGGTCTCGGTGCCGTCCATATTGTCCACATAGGTATAGCCGGAGGCCTGAGCGGCCACCACACCGCCGGCGGCGGTGGGCTTCATCAGGTTTTCAAACAGCTGGGCGGCCACAGTCTTTTCCGACTCGGTCACGGCCATGGCGGGGTCCAGTGTGCGGGGCGCGTCCGCCAGCGCGGCGCGCACCGTCATGTGCTCCGCCTCCGCCGCGCCGCAGGCGCACAGCGACAGCGCCATACACAGCGCCAGCAGGAGGGATACAAGACGTTTGGTTGGTTTCATGGGTTTTCTCCTCTTTGTTGGGGTTGCAAGGAAGTGCGTAGGGGGCGGCGTCCTCGACGCCCCGTCGTATATCAGATGCATTTTATGCATTCCCGTAGCGTGGCCCGCCCTCAGGCCGCCGTTCACCGGAAATGCCATCGTTTACCGTGCGGCGGGGTGAGGGCACCCCGCCCTACGATCAATTCGGATGGCCGGTGCGTTCACCGTGCGGGCCGTCGGGGTCGCCGGCCCCTACGGGTATGCTGTACATAAAATCTCACTCCGTCACCACTGCGCCGTCCTCCGCCACCTTGGCGGCCACGATCTGGCTGCGGGTGTTGCGGACGATGTCGTCCAGGCGCATGCGGCTGGGGAAGTCGCTCAGCAGGGTGTAGGCCACGCCGTGGCGCTTGGCGCGTCCCGTGCGGCCGATGCGGTGGATATAGTACTCGTTCTCCTCCGGCACGTCGTAGTTGAACACGGCGTCCACGTCGTCCACGTCGATGCCGCGGCTGGCCACGTCGGTGGCCACGAACACCCGCAGCTTGCCGTCGCGGAACTGCTGCATCACGGCCTCCCGCTTGCTCTGGGGGATGTCGCCGTGGATGCACTTGGCGTCCACGCCCCGCATCTGCAGGAACTTGGTCAGCCGCTCGGTGTTGCCCTTGGTGTTGCAGAAGCAGATCACGCGGTCATAGCCCTCGTGCTCCAATATCTTGGCGATGGCATCCACCTTGCCGTCGGAAGGCACCTCGATGCGGTATTGCAGGATGTCGGGCTTGTTCTCCTTGGTGGCCTGGACGGTGATCTCCTCGGGGTCACGCTGGTAGACCCAGGAGATGTCCATCACCTCACGGGAGATGGTGGCGGAGAACATACCCAGATTCTCGCGGCTGGGGATCTTGTCTAAAATACGGGTCACATCGTGGATAAAGCCCATGTCCAGCATCCGGTCGGCCTCGTCCAGCACCACGGTCTTCACGGCCTTCAGCACCACGGTGCGGCGCTTCATGTGGTCGCTGAGGCGGCCCGGGGTAGCCACCACGATCTGGGGCTTGCGCTTCAGGGCGTTGATCTGCTTGCCGATGGGCTGGCCGCCGTACAGGCACACCAGCCGCACGCCCTCGTGATACACGGCGATGTCCCGCATCTCGTCAGTGATCTGCATAGCCAGCTCCCGTGTGGGGGCCATGATCACGGCCTGCACCTCTTCACTCTCCGGATCGATCTTCTCAATGATGGGGATGCCGAAGGCCATGGTCTTGCCGGTGCCGGTGGGAGCCTTGGCGATGACGTCCCTGCCCGCCATCATGGGCGGGATGCAGCCGGCCTGCACCGGCGTGGAAACAGTATATCCCTTGTTGCGGATGGCCCGCAGTGTGGCCTCGGACAGACCGAAGCTCTCAAATGCCACCCCCTGGGTGATCTCCATAGCGTTTTTCCTCGTATTTCTCAAAAATTTCAATCATTTCTATTATAACATACCTGTCAAGCTTGTCCCAATGCCCCGCTCCAGCAGGCCGCGCCTCTATCCCCGCGGGCATTTTTCCTCCGGTTGCCCCGCCCCGTGCAACAGCTCCGCCGCCTGTTGTCACGGATAAACGGGGACCCCCCCCCCGCACAAAGGAGGAATTGCAATGCGCGAACCCAAACGGCCGGGCGTGATGCTTTATTTCGACCTGTACGACGTCCTGCGGCAGATGCCCATGGAGGACGCCTACGCGGTGCTGATGGCCATTTTCGAATTCGCCCAGCACGGCGTGGCGCCGAAATTCCGGAATCCCGCCCTGACCTACGCCTGGCGCTTCATCCAGCAAAGCATCGAGCGGGACGCCGCACGGTATGAGCAGGTGGTGGCACAGAAACGAAAGGCCGCCCAGAAGCGCTGGTCAAAAAAGCAGGAGGACGCCTGTGAGACGGAAGATCCGGATGCATCCGCATACATATGATGCCAACCACAAACCGTAATCCCCAAATAAAAAACAACCGTAATCTGAACAAACCCCCTGGTTCCCCCTTAAAAAATCATCGGTTTTCCTGTCAATGTGGAAAACCTGGTGGAAAGCAGGTGGAAAACTTCTGCCGCAGTTCCCCGCAAGCTTCCACCGCACCCGCCACATCATCATTCAAAGGAGGCATCCCTATGCCGGACAACGAGACTATTCAGCTGACCCTTCCCTATCCCAACAAAAAACAGCAGCTCTTTTTCGAGAGCACCACCAAATACACCGCCTTCGGCGGCGCCCGGGGCGGCGGCAAAAGCTGGGCCGTGCGGGTCAAGGCCATTCTGCTGGCCCTGCACTACAGCGGCATCCGCCTGCTGATCGTCCGCCGCACCTATCAGGAGCTGGAAAACAACCACATCCGCCTTCTGCGCCCCCTGCTCCACAACGTGGCGGAGTACAAGGCCGCCACCCGCACCTTCACCTTCTGCACCGGCTCCACCCTGGAGTTCGGCTACTGCGCCGCGGACGGCGATATGGACCGCTACCAGGGCGCGGAATACGACGTGATCTTCCTGGACGAGTGCACCCAGCTGCGGGAGCAGTGGATGCGGCAGTTTGCCGCCTGCCTGCGGGGTGTCAACGACTTCCCCAAGCGGATCTACTACACCTGCAACCCCGGCGGCCCCGGCCACAGCTACATCAAGCGGCTGTTCATCGACCGCCGCTTCGAGGCCGGTGAAAACCCCGACGACTACCGCTTCATCCCCGCCCGCGTCACCGACAACACCGCGCTGCTGCGGGCCCAGCCCGACTACCTGCAGCAGCTGCAGGCTCTGCCCCGCAGGCTCCGTCAGGCGTGGCTGGACGGCCGCTGGGATATCTTTCAGGGCCAGGTGTTCAGCGAGTTCACCGACGATCCCGCCCACTATGCCGACCGCCGCTTCACCCACGTCATCCCCGCCTTTGACATTCCCCGTGAGTGGCGGGTGTACCGCAGCTATGACTTCGGCTATGCCAAGCCCTTCTCCTGCGGCTGGTGGGCGGTGGATCACGACGGCGTGCTGTACCGTATTCTGGAGCTGTACGGCTGCACCGCCACCCCCAACGAGGGCGTGCTGTGGACGCCGGACCGGCAGTTCGCCGAGATCCGCCGCGTGGAGGACCAGCACCCCTACCTGCGGGGCCGCACCATCACCGGCGTGGCCGACCCCGCCATCTGGGATGCCAGCCGCGGCGAGAGCATCTATGAAACGGCGCTGAAATACCGCATCTACTTCCAGCGGGGGGACAACCGCCGGGTGGCGGGCTGGATGCAGCTCCACCAACGCCTGGCCTTTGACGACGAGGGCTACCCCGGCCTGTACGTATTCGACACCTGCCGCAGCTTTCTGCGGACGGTGCCCGCCCTGCTGTACAGCGACACCGACGCCGAAGACGTGGACACCCGCCAGGAGGACCACATCGCCGACGAGACCCGCTATTTCTGCATGTCCCGTCCCCTGACCCCCCGCCGCCTCACCGCCGCCGCCATGCCCCAGGACGACCCCCTGAACCTGTGTCGGTAAAAATGCTGCGGTGAAACCGCCATAGATACCGCGGTGATCGGCACGCAGGTCCGCCGTCCCCAACGCCCCGCCGGTGAACGCAGAGGGTACGTCAAAACTTCGTAGGGCGGGGTGCCCCCACCCCGCCGGTGAACGAAAATGCCGTCACAAACCGAATGGGCCGTCGGGGACGCCGGCCCCTACAAACAGTCTCGTTATCCCCTTCGTAGGGCGGGGTGCCCCCACCCCGCCGCACGGTGAGCACAAGCACTTCCGCCATACGGCACATCCCAAAGCCTCCCCTGTGTAAGGGGAGGTGGCAAAAATCTTTGATTTTTGCCGGAGGGGTTGTTCCCAGGGCTTCCGTAGACCGACAATCCCCCAGTCTCGCTGCCGCTCGACAGCCCCCTTTGCACAAGGGGGCTTTTTTTGGTGGTGCGGTGGGGGCGGTTATTGAGGGTGCGGTGGAAACTTGATGGAAGCTACGGCGGCATAGCCGCCGAGATCGGCACTAAAAACATGCCACCGGCATGTTTTTAGTGCCGACAGCATAGCCGCGACAGCTTGACAATCATCCGAAATCGTACTATACTGCAAAAGTCCGATTTCAGACAAAGAGGGGGAATTTCCATGGACTGCCGCAGCGCCTTGACGGCTTATAACGACACCTATAAGGAGCAGGACGACCTGTATCGGGCGGCGGCCCGCCGGTGCGGGCTGTCGGACTGCGCCTTCTGGGCGCTGTACGCCCTGCGGGACGCGGGGCGGCCCATGACGCAAAGCGACGTGTGCTCCGCCGTGTACCAGCCCAAGCAGACGGTACACTCCGCCCTGAAAAAGCTGATGGCGGCGGGCTTCCTCCAGCTGGCGGAGGGCCGCGACCGGCGCAGCAAATACCTGCTGCTCACGGCGGCGGGCGAAGCGCTGATGGCCCGCACCGTCGATCCGGTCATGGCGGCGGAGGCGGCGGCCATGAGCACCCTGTCGGCGGCGGAGCGGGAACAGTTCCTGACCCTTTGCCATCGCTATAACGACGCCCTGCGGCGCTCGCTGGCCGCGGTGATACAGAAGAAGGAGTTACCATGAGAATTCAATTATCCGACCATTTTTCCTATAAAATGCTGCTGCGGTTCGTGCTGCCCTCCATCGTCATGATGGTGTTCACCTCCATCTACGGCGTGGTGGACGGGCTGTTCGTGTCCAACTTCGTGGGCAAGACCCCCTTTGCGGCGGTGAATCTGGTGATGCCCTTCATCATGATCTTCGGCGGCATCGGCTTCATGTTCGGCACCGGCGGCAGCGCCCTGGTGGCCAAGACCATGGGCGAGGGGGACAAGGCGCGGGCCAACCGGTATTTCACCATGATGATCGCCGTCACCCTCATCTGCGGCGTCATCATCTCCGTGGTGGGCGTGATCTTTATGGAGCCCATCTCCATCTTCCTGGGGGCGGACGAGGAGATGCTGGCGGACTGCGTGCTGTACGGCCGCATCGTGCTGGCCTTCAACACGGCCTTCATGCTGCAGAACGTGTTCCAGAGCTTCCTCATCGCGGCGGAAAAGCCCAAGCTGGGGCTGTGGGTCACGGTGGCGGCGGGCGTCACCAACATGGCGCTGGACGCCCTGTTCATGGCGGTGTTCCACTGGGGCGTGGCGGGGGCCGCCATCGCCACCGGCATCAGCCAGATCGTGGGCGGCGTGCTGCCGCTGCTCTATTTCCTGCGGCCCAACAGCAGCCTGCTGCGGCTGACGAAAACCAGGCTGGAGCTGCGGCCCATCCTGCAGGCCAGCGGCAACGGCGCGTCGGAGCTGGTCAGCAACGTGACGGCCTCGGTGGTAGGCATGCTGTACAACTTCCAGCTGCTGCGGCTGGCGGGACAGGACGGCGTGGCGGCCTACGGCGTTTTGATGTACGTGGAATTCATCTTCGCCGCCGTGTTCATCGGCTACGCCATCGGCTGCGCCCCCATCGTCAGCTATCACTTCGGCGCGGGCAACCGGGGCGAGCTGAAGAACCTGCTGAAAAAGAGCGTGCTGCTGATGGGCACAGGCGGCCTTTTGATGGTGGCCGTGGCCCAGGGGCTGGCAGGCCCCATGGCGCGGCTGTTCGTGGGGTATGACGACGGGCTGTGCGCCATGACGGTCCACGCCTTCCGCATCTCCACCCTGGTCTTTGTGCTGGTGGGGTTCAACATCTTCGCCTCCTCCTTCTTCACGGCGCTGAACGACGGCGTGGTATCGGCCGTCATCTCCTTCCTGCGCACCTTCGTGTTCAAGCTGTCGGCGGTGCTGCTGCTGCCCCTGATCTGGGAGCTGGACGGCATCTGGTGGGCCGAGGTGGCGGCGGAGATCTGCGCCTTCGCCCTGAGCGCGGCGTTCCTGCTGGGCAAGCGGAAGAAATACGGCTATCTGTAAGGGAAAAGCCCGTGGCGATGCCACGGGCTTTCTGTGTGTCTATTCTTCGCTGCGCAGGGTCTCCCGCACCCGCATCAGGGCGTTGCCCAGAATGCTCTGTCCCTGCCACTGGGCGGGGTCCTGATGGCGGGGATCCTCCAGTGGGATGCCGATACCCCAGATGCGGTCGTTGGGGGAGCACTCGGCGATCAGGGCGTCGCCGGTGGTCAGCAGCTGGTGCTTCAGGCCGCTGTTCTGGCCGAATTTTGCCAGCAGGCCGCGATAGATGACCTCCTGCCGCACGGCGGCCCACTTGCCCTCGTCATAGGGGGTAATGGCCCTGCCCAGCAGCTTCACCGTCTTGGGGTCGGGGTTCTCCATCACCCTTTCGGCGGTGGTGGCGTCGCCGCAGCACAGGGCTTTTTGATACATCAGGTACTGCTCCGCGTTGAGATACGTCACGCCGTCCACGGTGAACACCGCCGGATACCAGTTGCTGAACCAGCCGTTGGGGCCGTACTCGTGGAAAAAGCCCACCACACACCCCGTGATGGGGGCGTCCGCCTCCGTCACGGTGAATTCCTCGTACAGCCCGTAGGTCCGCGCATCCGGCGCCAGCAGCGTCACCGCCAGCGCCGCCTGGGGATGGGCCTTGCGCCAGTTCTCCACCGCCACCAGCGCCGCGGGCACGGCGAACTGGGGCGGCCAGCCTCCCGCCGCCCCCAAGGTGGGGATGGCGACGGCGCTCTCCCCCGCCGTCAGCGCGCCGTCCAGCGCCGCGGCATAGCAGGCGGCCAGCGCCGCCGTTTCGTGGGGACGGCCGTCATAGACAGGGGGCGTCAGGGGGATGTCACGCCCGCCGGCGCGGCAGACGCAGCCGCCGCCCCAGGCAGCGTCCAGCTGAAAGGTCAGGGTCATGGTGGGGCCTCCTTGCTTTTTTCTTCATCCTACCACACCTGGACGGGAAAAGGCAAGGGGCGGACGAAATATCCCTTGCAACCGCCGCGGCGCTGTGATACAATATTTTGTATCATATGACACGGTTCGCCGTGTATAAGGAGGAGCATCACCATGTCTTTCATGATCGAAACGTCTGCCCGTCACATCCATCTGACCCAGGAGTCCGTGGAAAAGCTGTTTGGCGCGGGCTATCAGCTGACCATCCGCAAGCCCCTGTCCTACCCCGGCCAGTACGCCAGCAACGAGCGTCTGACCATCGTCGGCCCCAAGAAGGAGATGGCCAACGTGTCCATCCTGGGCCCCACCCGTAAGGCCGACCAGGTGGAGATCTCCGCCACCGACGCCCGCACCCTGGGCATCGACGCCCCCGTCCGCGAGAGTGGCGACGTGAAGGGCTCCGGCGCCTGCAAGCTCATCGGCCCCAAGGGCGAGCTGGATCTGACCGAGGGCGTCATCATCGCCAAGCGCCACCTGCACATTCTGGAGAACGAGGCCAACGAGCTGGGCATCAAGAACGGCGAGATCATCAAGGTCGCCTGCGGCGGCGAGGGCCGTAAGCTGATCTTCGACGACGTAGTGGTCCGCGTCAACAAGGACGGCGCCACCACCATGCACATTGACACCGACGAGTCCCAGGCCGCCGGCAACCCCACCGTGGGCGAGATCTTCCGCGGCTGAGCCGGCAAAACAGCAAAAGAGTGAGTGTGAGAAGAGAGGACGCCTGCGCGTCCTCTTTTCCTGTTCCTATAGAAAATATAGAAAAGCGCCTCAGGCCGGTAGGTCTGAGGCGCTTTTGGGTTTGTCTCTTAATAGCTGCCCAGGTCGGCGGACTTGTCGCCCTCGACGCTGGCGCCGAACTCGTAGTCGTTGCCGGGCAGGATGGCGTTCAGGATCACGCCCGCCAGGGCGGCGATGGCCAGGCCGGTCAGGGTGATGTCGGCACTGCCCACGGTGAAGGTGATGCCGCCGGTGGAGCTGAAGCCCAGGCCGCTGACGAAGATCACCGCGGCGATGATCAGGTTGCGGGACTTGGTGAGATTCACCTTGTTCTCCACCACATTGCGGACACCCACGGCGGAGATCATACCGTACAGGACGAAGCTGACGCCGCCCACGATGGCGGTGGGGATGGAGTTCACCAGCGCGTCAAACTTGGGGGAGAAGCTCAGGATGATGGCGTACAGGGCCGCCAGACGGATGACCCGGGGATCGTAGACCTTGCTGAGAGCCAGCACGCCGGTGTTCTCGCCGTAGGTGGTGTTGGCGGGGCCGCCGAACATGCCCGCCATGGCGGTGGCCAGACCGTCGCCCAGCAGGGTGCGGTGCAGGCCGGGGTCCTCGATGAAGTTCTTGCCGGTGGTGGAGGAGATGGCGGAGATGTCGCCGATGTGCTCCATCATGGCGGCGATGGCGATGGGGGCCATCACCAGGATGGAGGTGATGTCAAACTTGGCGATGACGAACTGCTGCAGGCCCACGAAGTCGGCATGGCCCACTTCCGTAAAGTCCACCTGTCCGGTGATCAGGGCCACCACATAGCTGCCCACCACACCCAGCAGGATGGGGATGATCTTGACCATGCCCTTGCCCCAGATGTTTGCCACAATGATGATGGCGATGGCCAGCAGGGCCAGCCACCAGTTGGTGGAGGCGTTGGCGATGGCGGTGCCGGACAGGTTCAGGCCGATCAGGATGATGATGGGGCCGGTGACGATGGGGGGGAAGAAGCGCATGACCTTCTTGGCGCCCACCAGCTTGAACAGCAGGGCCAGCACCAGATACAGCAGGCCCGCCACCACCACGCCGCCCAGGGCGTAGGGCAGCTTTTCCTCGCCGCTCATGCCGGCGAACTTGCCCACATCCAGCTGGGCCACCGCCTCGAAGCCGCCCAGGAAGGCGAAGGAGGAGCCCAGGAAGGCGGGCACCTTAAACTTGGTGCACAGATGGAACAGCAGCGTGCCCAGACCTGCGAACAGCAGGGTGGTCTGGATGGACAGGGGCAGCCCGTAGGAGCTGACCAGGATGGGCACCAGCACCGTGGCGCCGAACATGGCGAACAGGTGCTGCAGGCCCAGCACCAGCATACGGGGGACACCCAACTCTCTCGCGTCGTAGATGGCCACCTGGCCGAGATCTTTCTTCATGGCGTGATTCCTCTCTTTCATTTGTCTTGTATGTGATGTTACTTACCAAACGCTGTCAGCGGCTTTTGGCCGAAAAAAAAGACCGATGAAAAACATCGGTCAAACAACGATATCAACAATAGAAACAAAAACAGCGGGGACGGCTTTGCACTTGCTTTTACGGATGGTAGTCATGGCGCGCCCCCCTTTCAAAATTTTCTTGCTTATTATAGCGGCCTCCGCGGCAAAATGCAAGCTTTTTCTTCTCCAAACATCCGCCGAATTTTCCCCGCCGGATTCGTGGACATTGCACAAATCCATCAACAGGGCTTATGGCTTGCATCAGAACAGGGCGGAAAAATTCGACGAGGGGTAATATTTCTGTGGAAATATACGAACCGTATTGCACTTCCGCCATACGGCACGCCCAAAGCCTCCCTTGTGTAAAGGCACCCCAGTGCTCACACTGGGGCGTGCACAGCTGAGGTGGCAGCGCGAAGCGCTGACGAAGGGATTGACCGCAAGAGAGTACGGTGGAAATCTGCCGGAAGCTGCGGCGGCATAGCCGCCGAGATCGGCGCTAAAAACATGCCACCGGCATGTTTTTTTCACGCGCCGACGGCCCGCTCGATGAACGCAGCAAATACGGTGTAACCCTCCGTAGGGCGGGGTGCCCTCACCCCGCCGCGCGGTGAACGCAAGCACCCCAAAGCCTCCCCTGTGTAAGGGGAGGTGGCAAAAATCTTTGATTTTTGCCGGAGGGGTTGTTACCAAGGCTTCCGTAGACCGACAATCCCCCAGTCAGCCTTACGGCTGACAGCCCCCTTTGCACAAGGGGGCCTTTGGTGGGTGCGGTGGAGGCGGTTATTGAGAGTGCGGTGGAAACTTGCTGGATGCTGCGGCGGCATAGCCGCCGCGATCGGCGCTAAAAACATGCCACCGGCATGTTTTTTTCACGCGCCGACTCTTGACAAGAGCGTCTACATAGTGTAGTCTATAGAAAAGACTACACTATGTAGTCGGACAGGAGGAAACGAGCATGGCAGAATGGCAGATGGGCGTGGTGGAGTCCAAATTCGCCGATATCATCTGGCGCACCGCGCCGGTCACCTCCTCCCAGCTGGTGAAGCTGGGGGAGGCGGAGATGGGCTGGAAGCGCACCACCGTACACACCGTACTGCGGCGGCTGTGTGACAAGGGATTGTTCCGGAACGACGGCGGCGTGGTCACCGCGCGGATCACCCGCGACGAGTTCTACGCCCGCCAGAGCCGCCAGTATGTGGCGGACAGCTTTCACGGCTCGCTGCCCGCCTTCATCGCGGCCTTTACCCAGGGCCGCAGGCTGACGGAGGAGGAACGGGCGGAGCTGCGCCGCATGATCGACGAAACGGAGGGCTGAGCATGAACGAGATCTTTGTGAAGCTGGTCAACATGAGCGTGGCCGCCGGATGGCTGATCCTGGCGGTGCTGGTGCTGCGGCTGCTGCTGAAACGGGCGCCCCGCTGGATCACCTGCCTGCTGTGGGCGCTGGTGGCGGTGCGGCTGGTGTGCCCCGTCAGCCTGCCCTCGCCGGTGTCCGTCTATCAGGTGGCGACCCCCGCCGCCGTGCAGGAGACGGGGCAGGTGGAGTACTTCCAATACGTCCACGCCGGCGGCAATAAGCCCTCCATCCAGCTGGATGTGGAGGCCATCCGCCCCGTGGACATCACCGGCGAACCCGCCGCGGACGCCGCACCTGCCGGTGACGGAACGGCCCGCGGCACCGTCACCCGCTATCTGCCGCCTTTTGTGGCCGTCTGGCTGGCGGTGGGGAGCGCGCTGCTGCTGTACGGCCTTGTCAGCACCCTGTGCCTGCGCCGTCGGGTGGGAGAGGCCATGTACCTGCGGTATAACATCTGGGTGTGCGACGCCGTCACCTCCCCCTTTCTGCTGGGGCTGTTCCGCCCCCGCATCTACCTGCCCAGCGGCATGGACGAGGGGCAGATGGCCTACGTCATCGCCCACGAAAACGCCCATCTGCAGCGCCTTGACCAGCTCTGGAAGCCCCTGGGCTACGTGCTGCTGGCCATCCACTGGTTCAACCCATTGGTGTGGCTGGCCTACGTCCTGTTCTGCCGCGATATCGAGACCGCCTGCGACCAGCGGGTGGTCCGCGGGATGGATGCCGGAGAGAAAAAGGCCTATTCCGCCGCCCTGCTGGATTGCAGCCAGGGCCGCCGCATGGTGCTGGCCTGCCCCGTGGCCTTTGGCGAGGAGGGGGTAAAGGGCCGCATCAAGGCGGTGCTGCGGTACAAAAAGCCCGCCCTGTGGGTGGTGCTGGCGGCGCTGCTGATCTGCGCCGCCGTGGCCGTCTGCTTCCTGACCGATCCCATGGGCGGCGGCAAAAAGGGCACCCTGACCTTTGTGGAGAAGGAGGCCGTCGTCTCCACCTATCGGGCGGACTTCACCGTGGACACGGAGGACGCGGCGCTGGACGCCGCCCTTTACGCCGACGTGTGGCGGGACGGCCAGTACGAAACCACCCAGCTGCTGGCCATGAACCGGCACGTCCGTGAACTGAGCCTCCAGCTGCAGCAGCCGGAGCGGAACCAGCAGATGCTGCCCCAGTTCACCCTCTGGGCCGCCACCGACGCCTACGGCGGCTACGGCTCCCTGTCGGACGGTCTGCCGCAGCTGCCTCAGGACACCGCCTTTGCCGCCTATGGAAACGGAGAAACGCGCCAGGTGAAGGCGGGGGACGACGTCGTCCTGATGGCCGTGGCCGCGGACTTGGGCGGCGGCCTGCCGGAGTTTGACTGCCGCACCCTGGAGAAACAGCCCCGCCTGCCTGAGAGCGCCGACTATATGATCGTGGTCCGCGCCGCCTTCGCCGCGGCGGAGGAGACCTCCGGCGAAGACGTGCTGGGCAAGGACACCGACAGCGCCCACGAATACCTGCTGCCCACCTTCCGCCTGCCGGTGGAGGTGGATATCGACGGCGTGGAGGACACCGGCAGCGTCCAGAGCCTTGACATGCTCATCAACGATCACCGCTGGGTCATGCCCGTCACCGTCCAGCCCACCGGAACGGCCCCGTCCATCACGCTGCACGCCGCGTCCGGCGACACGCTGTATGCGGAGCGGGGCATGGATGCCCTGCTGTGGGACAGCGCCGAGGGCGTGTCCACCGGCTATGCCGGCGACATGACCGGCGGCGAGATCATCGACGCCCTGTCTGGCTGGGCATGGCAGATGAAGCGGAACATCGCCCGCTCCAAGGAGGCGATACCCGACGCGGACACCTTCTTCCAGCGCTTCCCCGACGGCGGCTTCCGCTGGGATATCTACAGCCGCGGCGGCAGCGACCCCATGGTGCTGCTGGGCCTGCTGAGCGATCGCGCCCAGAGCGGCGGCCTGACGGCGGCCCAGTGCCGCGCCCTGCTGCTGAGCACCGACGGTCTGGACGGCGCGTATACCGAGGGCTATATCGCGGTGCTGACGGCAGCCTATCAAAGCAGCGAAAGTGCCTATATGGAGGCCTGGCGGGGCCTGACCACCGCCCAGCAGCAGGCGTCCCTTCGGGATCAGGAGGGCATCCTGCCCCAGCCCACCGGAGCCATCCGCTGGTCCTATGACAGCAGCGCCCTGAGCGGCCCCTATATGACCGTCAACGGCAGCGGCAGGGTGTTCTATATGGAAGTCCCCGACGATCTGGTGACCCGCATCCGCCAGCGGGCGGCGGAGCACGTGACCCTGGGCGGCTTTGAGCCCCCCGCCGACACCCACGGCTGGCTTCGTCCGCTGAATTCCTGGACGGCGGAAAGGCCCGAGGTGCATCTGATCTTCACGGAGGACTCACCCCGTGAGACCTATTCCCTGCTGCGGGGCGACGGCGGCGTCTGGGGTATCGGGACAGAGAGCGGCGCAGTCCAGGCGGACGCCGAGGTGCGGGAGCTGCTGTCCCTGATCGCCTCCCTCACCGGCTGGCAGACCACCATGGGACGGGAGCGCTTCTCCGACCTTTTGTCGGCGGAGCTGATCTACAATGGCGAGACCCTGCACACCGTCACCGACGCCGGAAAGATGGCGCAGCTGCAAAATCTGCTGCAGGGCGGCACCCAGTGCAGCTATGCCGCCAAGACCCCGTCGGAGTGCGTGCAGCTGCGGCTGACCCGCAGCAACGGCACTGTTTTCTCCGTGCTGGTGGCGCCGGATACGCCCCGCGTCTATCTGCCGCCCTTCTACTACTACGAGTACAACGACTATGAATCCACCGGCACCCAGCCCCTGCTGGATGCCCTGGGCCTGAGCGCCTGGCCCTCCGCGGTCAGCAGTCAGGACGGCGGCGCGTGGCTGACGGCGCTGGAGGCCCAGCTGACCCCCATGCCCCAGGGCCAGAGCAGCGGCGGCGCGTCCCTGATCTTCCCCCTGTCCCAGCAGGCGGTGGATGACACGCTGGCGGCGGTGGGCCTGCCTGTGCGGGTGGCGGCGGAGGAGACCCAGTCCAATGGCGAGGGGAATGTCTCCTATACCCTCCGCAGCGGCGGAGAGGACCAATACCCCTTTGGCGCCGTCAGCAGCGCCGTCTATGACGGCGGCAAGCGCTTCCTGTCGGTGACGTATATGACCCGTCCTGGGGAGGACGTCACCTTCCGCTGGGCGGACTGGCAAAGGCCCATCGCCCTGGCCAACACCCTGTGGGGCGGCTTCTCCGATGACGGCCAGCTCTATCGCCAGCTCTCCGTGCTGGAGGTCCCCGACGGCAGCGATCTCTACTACGGCGCCAGCTGGGGAACGGAGGTCAGCGGTGGCTATTGCAGCGTGAACTACCGGATCACCACCATCCAGGGCAAGCCCGACCATGTGATCTTCGGCATGAACTTCTACGAATCGGAGCTGGAGTACCGCCAGCAGCAGAAGGACGTCATGCAGCAATACGAGACCCTCCGCCAGCAGATGCAGCAGACGGAGACCGGAGAATAGGCACACGATCCGCAAGGGAGGGGCTTTGCCCCTCCCTTGCAAACATTCACCGCACCACCAAAAAGGCCCCCTTGTGTAAAGGGTCGCGGCGTGAAAAAACATGCCAGTGGCATGTTTTTAGCCGCGATCTCTGCAGCTACGCTGCCGTAGCATCCAGCAAGTAACCACCGCACCATCCCGCGACAACCTCTCCGGCACTTCGCGCCACCTCCCCTTACACAGGGGAGGCTTTGGTACGTGCCATATGGCGAAAATGCGTGCGTTCATCGCGCGGCGGGGTGAGGGCCCCCCGCCCTACAGAGGGGATAACGAGACTGTTTGTAAGGGCCGCAGGCCCCTACGGGTGCAGTGGGGCCTGTCTACGCATAACACCCATCAAAGGAAAAGCGGTTTCCACATCGGAAACCGCTTTTCGTCTCATGATGCTTTTGACAGGGGGTACAGGCTGGTGTCCACCCAGATGGCGGGGCGGATGTAGGCGGGCTCGTAGCTGCGGGGGCCGATGCGCACGCCGCCCCAGGCGCACACCTGCTCCGGATGGCCGCCGCCGTCATACATGGAGCGCAGCAGCCAGCCCGCGTCCACGTTCATATAGCCGGATTCCATATTGACCGTGTCGGCATAGAGGGTGGGCCGGTTTTCGGTGTCCGCCTCCGAGACGAAGTAGCGCCTGACCTCATCGCCGCTGAGCAGGAACACGGGATCGGGATCAGCCACCAGACAGCGCTGCTCCTCCTCTGTAAAGGCGGCGCTGCAAAAGTCGGTGTTCAGCCAGGTGCGCAGACTGCTGGTCTCCCAGCTGGGAACGCCCTCATAGCTCTGATAGGCTGGCGTAAAGGACTGGTAGTCCAGGGAATAATCGCTGATCAGCAGCACCCTGTTCCCCTCCCGCGCCAGCACCAGCCAGGGGATGGCCTCGGGGCCGTTGGAGCGGTCGTCGTCCATCTCGTAATGGCCGAAGGTGACGACCTCCTTCGTCTGTCCCGCCTCCCCCAGATACTCCCGATCGGGGCCCAGAACATGCTTCACATCCAGCCAGGTCATGTCGCCCATGTCGTACCAGCGGGTCACGCCGCCGACAGTGACCTCCACGCTGTCCTCCAACTCATCGGGATAGAAGCGGCAGAAGCGCAGAAGGGTGTCCCCGTCCATGTCCACCCGCAGAACAGTATACCGGTTGTCGCCGCTGCCCTTCGGCGCGTCGCCGTCCCGATACGTCCAGCCGGAATCCCGCAGCAGCTGGGCCAGCAGATGGCCCGGAACGGTATCGTCAAAAAACTCTCTGCCCACGTCGTGCCATGTGAACGTCACCGTGTCCACCCCATCGGCCTGCTCCGCCAGCGCCAGCAGGTCGGGATCGGTCTGGGTGGTCTCAGGGCCCTCCGGCTCCGCCGCCCCCTTGGGATCGGTCAAAAAGCACACCGCCAGCACGGCGCAGACCACCACCGCCGCCAGCACCGCCCACAGGGCGGGCTTTTTGTGGCGCAGCACCGCCTTGATACGGGTCTTGACCCCCACCTCGCCAAAGGCCAGGGGGCAGGCGGCCACCCAGCGGCGGCCCTGGCTGCAGTCCAGCAGGGTCTGGGAATAGGCTGCCCGCTCCCCTGCCGCCATGCCGCGGATCACCCGCTCGTCGCAGGCCAGCTCCATATCGCGGCAGAACAGGACGTAGGCCACCCACATCAGCGGATGATACCAGTACACCGCCAGCAGCGCGTAGCCCAGGGGCTTCCACACATGATCCCAGCGGCGCAGGTGGGCCTGCTCGTGCCGCAGAACGCAGGCCCGTGCGGTCTCGTCCATGCCGGAGGTCAGATAGATGCGGGGCCGGAACAGCCCCAGAATGAAGGGCGACCGGATCTCGTCGCACACATACACGTTTCCTCCCAGGGGCGCCGACGCCGCCACCGTCTCCCCCAGGCTGACATAGCCCACCAGCGCCAGCACCGCCATCGCGCCCACGCCCAGCGCCCAGATGATGGAGGGCAGCGTCATGTCCAGCGAGCGGACAGGCGTCCCCCTCTGGGCGGAGGTATCAGCGGTTCCGGCGGCAGACACCGCCGCGCCGCCGGTGGGCGCGGACTGCGCCGCCGGTACACTGGGCAGCAGGGCGGCGGGATGGTAGCTGACGTCGCCGCAGAAGCCGGTGTCCTGAAAATACGTCACCTGCCCGCTGGGCTGGACGGCGTCGCCCGCCAGCCGGTAGGCCGACAGGTCGGAATGGAGCGCCACAGGGCACGCCAGCCGCACCGCCACCAGCGCCCACGCGGCGCACAGCACCCACTTCGGGGCGATCTTCTTCAGCAGCGGCCGCAGCAGCAACAGCGCCGCGATCAGCCAACCGGCGGCCACCGCCAGATTCAGATTGGCCACAAACAGCGAAAGCAATCTGTCCCCCACCGTCAACCCTCCTTCCGGAATGTGTCGATCATCTTCTGGATCTCCTCCACCTCCGCCGCCGACAGCTTTTTGCGGGTGGTGAAGGCGGTCAGAAACGCGGGCAGCGACCCGTCAAAGGCGTCCTCCACAAACTGTTCCGTGCGGGCGGCGTCAAACTGCCGGCGGGTCATCACCACCGACACCAGCCCGTCCTCGTTCTTGAAAAGCCCCTTTTCGCACAGCTTCCGCAGCACGGTGTAGGTGGTAGGCTTTTTCCAGTTCAGCTCCCGCTGGCAGATCTTCACCAGCTCGCCCGACGGCAGCGGCGCGTAGTGCCACACGATCTCCGCAAACCGCAGCTGCACCTCGCCCAGTTCCATATGCTCCATGGGATCTCCTCCTTTTGGTTTATCTCAAATAAACTGTACCTTGAGTTTATCATCAATAAACCTCCCTGTCAAGAATTTTTCCAGAAATTCCGAAAAAGCCGCGCTGCACAATAGGCTCCCTGCGGCGCGGAAAGAAAACCGCCACAAACAAAAAGAGCGATCCGACTCCATACGAAGTCAGAGCGCTCTTTTTTGTTGGCTGGTCTTATCGGGATCACTCCCACTCGCCAAGTGGAAACGCACTCTAAACTTTTTTGTATAGACCGTTTGATTCCATTTGGTTTTATTTGATACCTATTATCCCAATCCTATGGGGTATCCGACTTTCTGCTATCAAAAAGCTATCAGGGGATGCTATCAAAGTGCTTCATTGATATCAGTACAGAGCTTTTCAAATCTATCCAAAGCAGAAGAGATGTCTTTCTCTGTCCAGATATCAGGATTTTGAATCAAATACATGCTTGGTCTATAATGATCGAAGCGAATCTCTGAGTTAGATGATAGAACATTTTCGACAGAATGTAAAACATCGCCGTCTTTGATGTTTTTTCCATTTATTTTTGCATCAGCAGACAGTCCATAGCATGCATTTACAAGTTTAATATACGGTTCTTTCCCAATAATATCCTCAATGTCGCTTGTTGGATATTGGGTATAATCGCTGGCTAAAAAGACACGGTTCGCGCTCAAAAGACCACTCTTTTTCAATCGGTCGATTTTGTTTTTGTCGCCATTGTGATAGTCTGTTAGTGTTACAATTTTGAGGGCATTTCCTCCAAATAGAGATACAAAGCTTTGTATCTTATCTATGCCGCCAGATGGACATAGTGTCCAATCGCTACTCAAGCCTGTTCTACCAAGTTCCTTAAGCTTATTCGAAAAATATGTTAAGTACAAGATATCTGACGGTCCCTCGACGAGCAAAGTGTTATTACCTATAAAGAGGGTTTGCGTAATATCATAGCCAAATGCTGCTTGGAGTGGGAAGGTAGTATCGCGGTCTTTACTCAATACTTTAGAGCCAACTTTCGTTCCTAGTACCGTATCATCTTCACCTGTCATATCTTCAACTGTTCTGGCAGATAGAATGTCAGAAAAGTCAAGCATAAATGGAGAATGAGTGGTATATAGCAACTGGAATTTGGGCGTAATTTTTTCCTTAAAGAAGCGAATCAAATCTCCTTGGGCTTTGGCGTGGAGGGTTAGTCCAGGTTCATCAAGGAGAATTATTAAATTATCTTCTTTTTTCTGTAAGTAATTAAACCAAATTAAAAACGAGAAGAACCATACAAATCCAGCGCTCCGGTCGTCAAATGACACGGATGAATCATGGCGTGTGTTTTCAATACGTGTCGAAAAAATATAACCATCGTTGTAAGGTGCTTCATCTCCCGGCTTTGCCATGTCATATCTAAACTCGACCCACAAGTGTTTATTTTGACTCCAATAGGAAAAGATTTCTCGTGTGATTTTGCTTGAGATGCCACGAGTCTTATTTATCAAAGCTTCTAGGCGATTGGAATCCTTTATTTCTTCAACAGAGGAATTGGCTAGCGACAGGAGTGCCTCAAATACTTTTTCATTTTTAGTCAACTGCCCGGAATTACTTCTGGAGATAAAGCGGTTAATCGCAATTTTACCAGGAAGCTTTTGATACTCTGCAAAATACGAAAACTTTGGCAAATATTTTAGGAGATATCTTTCTGAGAAAGTATCAAGTTTATCGTTTGGGAATGCTTCATCGAACCAATCCTTAAAGGATTGCTCTGCGTCAGATAGGACGGAGAGTTGATTGAGTTGCGTACGAATGTCCGAGATGGAATCGAATTTGGTGATTTGCGCTCTATCGGGATCGCCAAATGCAAAGTCTGCCGTTTTCTTTGTAAAGAGTTTTTCGAAGTTTGGCTCGAAAGACCATGAGCGATGATTATCATAGCCATTTGTGATCGTCACGATGGTTGACTTTGTAATAAATCCACTTCCAAAAAGAGCATCAATCTCAGTAATTTCATTTTCGGTAAACTTCCAGTGAGATATAAGCACTGTGTTACCATCCGGAATTTCTCCAGCTTCAAAATCGGTTTGATACATTTTAGGATACTCATAAAGTGCGTCGTAAATATCCTCTTTATCAACAGGATTGAGTTTATATAACGCTTGGAGAATAGCGCTTTTTCCAGATTCATTTTTGCCAACCAAACATGTCATTTGGTCGACTGTAAAAGTTTCAGAGTCCAGTATGCACTTGTAGTTTTTAATTCTGACATCGACTAGTAGCATTTATACACATCCTTTCATTCCGTTGTTTGCATTATTGGCTTAAGCAATGCTCAAGTCTGAGCATAGTACTTTCAAAATTACCTCTTATTTCACATTCCCACAGCACAATGACTTTCCAGCCGTCAGCCTCAAGTGCCTGAATATGCTCTTGATCTCGTTGCTTTGTTCGCTCTATCTTGGGTCCCCAATATGCTTTATTGGATTGGCTGGCATGAGCATAATGACTGCCGCAATCATGCCCATGCCAATAGCATCCATGAATGAAGATAGCAATTTTCTTTCTGGTGAATACAATATCCGGTTTTCCGGGCAGCGCCTTGTAATTCACACGGTAGCGGTATCCCATAGAAAACAGCTTGCGGCGCACCAAAAGTTCAATACTGGTATCTTTGCTTTTGATGTGCGACATGATCTCACTACGGCGGACAGAGGAAACAGAATCAGCCATTACACAGACAAATCCAGCGGCAGATCGGAAATATCCTTCAGCCGCTTGCCCTGCACCAAGGTTTCCAGCGTTTCCACCGCATCCTCAGAACCAGCCTCTTTAACTGCTCGAATCAGTTCATAGAGTGCAAAGTGATATACGCAGTCAATATCGCCAGTGCCGAGCGCAAGAGATGCCAAGCGATTCGGCATAGGCTCAGCCGTCACAACAACGATGTGCGGCAAATGTCCCTTTCGGTTGCGGATCAGGTTCAATGCCTCTGTGCGGCTGTTCTGTGCGCGGTCGCTGCGCATCGTGTACTTTGCAGAAACACTCGCATGAAGAATGGGCTTGCCGCCGTTAGACTTCCGAATATCAGCCATCTTGCAGATTTCGTCATCAACAATGGGCTGAGCGGCATTGATCTCGCTGTCCTCATAGAGATCGCGGTAAACAACAACGTCAGGTGCAACGAGGTAATCATTCCCGAGTGCAGCAGCCAACTGTGCGTTCTGTGTCGTAAGCGCATTTAAGTAAGCAAGATGCTCGTACTGCGCAAAATCGCTTGTTTTCAGTTTGTTGTTATTGCCGAGCTGAAGAATTGTCCAGTTTCCGGGACGGAGGTTCTGCAAATAGGGAAAGGTTTCACGCAGGAACTCCATTGTCAGCGTTTCAAATTGCTTTCCGAGAGTCTGCCCGGAAATTTTGTCAACCGTGGAGACAGCATGATGCTGTTCCTCTACAAGAATGTCAACGATCCTCCGCGCAATCGCCTTTGAGCCGCGGCTGCTGGTGTCTGCATTGGATGCGACACCTGCCGTGGTCAACGTCAGTGTGTTGGTTTCAAACAACTGCTTGTGAAAGTGGAATCTCGCGTTTGCTATCAATGCATCCATGCTCCAAACACTCCTTTATTTTTTCTCCAACTGCCCGGGCAACCGGGGGCGGGAATGCATTTCCAATCATCCTACAGGCTACGGTTTTCCGGTTTCCGAATGTCCATGTATCGGGGAAACCTTGAATCCGTGCCATCATTCGGCTTGTCAAGCGGGGCATACCCTCAAATCCGGGGGCGGGTGCTTCGTTTGCAATTCCTCGACCATCTACGCCCAACTCTGCCCATGCATTACGGGCGCGTGTGGGACCAAGGTCAGGACCACCGTGCTTCTTGGAGCCGCCTACAAGGGTCGGAGCGATCCGGTTTGCATTAGATGCCCACTGCTTCGCACCTTCCCATCCGTTCTGCGCCATCAAATCACGGAGCGTATCACCAACAGTGGGGGCGATGTCTGGTTGTTCATCAGGATAGGCAAATGCTCCAATCTGATCCTTCCGAATGCCGATGATAACCACTCTGGGACGTAGCTGCGGAACACCATAATCAGAGGCGTTCAAGAGCTTGATATGGGTTACATAGCCGAGCTTTTGAATCGATGTAAAAATGTGGTCGCGGTATTCATCAAAGCCCGGATCAAGAAAGCCACGGACATTTTCAAGCATGACAGCACGCGGTTGAATTTCTTTGATAAGCCGAATGGCCTCCGGGAAAAGGTCTCTTTCGTCGTCCTGACCGAGTTGCTTTCCTGCAACGGAGAAAGGCGGGCAAGGAACGCCGCCAGCCAGCAGATCGACGCCGTGGTATGGGCGTCCGTCAAAATCGTGAACATCTGCACAAATGACGTTCCACTCCGGGCGATTCTGCTTTAATACCTTGCAATAATCTTCTTCATACTCGACAAGCGCAACATGGACAAAACCCGCCATTGCAAGCCCCAAAGCCTGTCCACCAGCGCCAGCGCATATTTCAACACAAGTCAACGGTTGCTGCATTTTCTTTTCACTCCTGCGTAGTTCGATTGAAATCATGACTGTTCTGTATCTCCTTCATCAATGAACTCCATGATGTCTCCTACATCACATTTGAGCGTCAAGCAAATCTTATGCAGGCTTTCCATAGAGACAAATTCGTTTTTTCCCATCTTGGCAAGCACATTGAAGCTGATACCGGAGGCGTCTTTCAAATCTGTCCGGTTCATTTTCT
>CAKTMO010000025.1 GCA_934573935.1 uncultured Oscillospiraceae bacterium
CCCACCCCGCCGCACGCAGAGAGCACGGCGAAGCCTCGTAGGGCCGGCGTCCCCGACGCCCCGCACCGGTGACCGCAAGATGGTGCGGTGGAAACCTGCCGGATGCTACGACGGCAGGGGATAAATCGTTGTACGCGGCGGCCTGAGGGCAGGCCGCCCTACAGGCAAATGGTTACCGCACCATTTCGTAGGGCGGGGTGCCCCCACCCCGCCGCACGCAGAGAGCACGGCGAAGCCTCGTAGGGCCGGCGTCCCCGACGCCCCGCACCGGTGACCGCAGATGGCCCGTCAAAAATCCGTAGGGCGGGGTGCCCCCACCCCGCCGCACGCAGAGAGCACGGCGAAAATCCGTAGGGCGGGGTGCCCCCACCCCGCCGCACGCAGAGAGCACGGCGAAACTCCGTAGGGGGCGGCGTCCCCGACGCCCCGCACCGGTGAACGAAAGTGCCATCACAACCCGAACGGGCCGTCGGGGACGCCGGCCCCTACAAACAGTCTCGTTATCCCCTCCGCACGGCGGGGTGACCACACCCTGCCCTTTTTCTCCTCAATTTTGTGCAATTCCCCCAATCCGCCGCCACATTTTTCGCCAATGTGACAAAATGTGCGGGAAATGGGAAAAACGCATTGCACTTTCCGGAGAAAGTGTTAAACTATACCTATACACATGCCAAACCCTATAGGGTTTGCTGTTTTTTCTGAAAGGAAAAACAGAGGACAAGCCGTCCTCGTGTGGAAGCTGGCATAACGGTCGCGGGTGGCAATGCTGCGGCCTTTGTGCGTCTGACCTCCCCGAAACGGGCAGGCAGAGCGTGGTCGCTTGCTCTGCCTGCCCCTATCAGACGGAGACAGGCCATACGCGGCGTCTGCGCGGCATGCCGGAGCGCAGATGTTTGCCCCGCCGGTAAATTTTGAAATGGGGAGGACATACATATTATGTCAACCAAGAAAGCAACAAAGCGCGCGCTGTTGACCAGTATTCTGGCCATCTGCCTGTGCCTGGTGATGCTCATCGGCTCCACCTTCGCGTGGTTCACCGACACTGCCAGCACCGGCGTCAACAAGATCCAGGCCGGTAACCTGGACGTCCAGCTGCTGATGAAGAACAGCCAGACGAATGAATACGATGATATCAGCGATTCCACCACGCCCATTTTCGGCAGCTATGAGAGCGAAAAGGCACAGAACGTCAACTCCGATACCCTCTGGGAGCCGGGCAAGACTCAGGTGGCCTATCTGGCCATCAAGAACAACGGCAATCTGGACCTGAAGTATCAGGTGCAGCTGAAGGTCACCAACCCTACCGATGGCAAGAACCTGTACGAGGTCATGAAGTACGCCATTGTGCCCGATGCGCAGGATAGCGTGAGCAGCTGGGATGCCTCCAAGGGTCTGCCTGTCGTGGCTGGCGCTCAGGTTGTCAGCGTTGCAAATACTGGGACTGAGACGAATCCTGACGGCGTTGTATTGAAGCACAATGAGACCCATTACTTTGCCCTGTTGGTACATATGGATGAGAACGCCGGCAATACCTACATGGGCGGCAAGGTGGAGTTTGACCTGACCGTCCTGGCCGCACAGCTCAACAGCGAGTCCGACAGCTTCGGCCCCAACTACGACGCCAGCGCCCAGTATCCGGACACGGCGTTTGTGACGGTAAGTGATTCCACTGCCCTGGCTGAAGCGATCAGCAGCGCCAAGGATGCCAGCGGTGCCGCGACCAATAAGGTTGTCGCTAAGCTGAATCCCGGCGACTATACCCTGCCCGCCGGAATGGACAACAAGGACGTGACCATCACTGGTACTAAGGACACGGTGATCAATATTGAGCGGGCTATTGCGCCGCACAACGCGACCATCACCATGGATGGCGTAACCGTGAACTCTTCGAACGATAACTATATTGGCCTTCAGCACACTACGGCGACCATCTTCAAGAATTGCGTGATTAAGGGTCAGCCGTTCCTGTATGCTAAGGATGCTCAGTTTATCGATTGCACGTTTGAACAGGACAGCAGTGATGCCTATAACGTTTGGACCTACGGTGCTGAAAAAGTCCTCTTTAAGGGCTGCACCTTCAACTGCGCTGGCAAGGCCGTGCTGATTTACAATGAGGGCGCTCTGACGGCAGGTAAGGTTGAATTCCAAGACTGCAAGTTCGTTGCTACCGCAGCTGTTTCTGGTAAGGCTGCTATTGAGATTGATTGCAGATTTACAAGTTACAACGTCATCATCGACCAGGCTACTGCCAATAATGTAACAACCGGTTTCGGCACTGGTTCTGTGAGCGGCAGCTCTGTTTGGAATGTTAAACAGGGTAACAAGCCCACCACCGTTACTGTTGGTGGTACGCAGGTTTATCCTACCAACCCCTAATCCCAATCTCAAACAAAATCCCGCCCCTTTGTGGGGCGGGATTTTTCCTGTACCAATAACCCCGTTTTATGTACCGAAAGTGTACCCATAACAGGCCTTAATGTACCAATAAAACAGGCAAAAACGCTCGTTTTCTTGTCGCCCATCCCCTGAAAGGGGGGTTCCAAAGGGGGAAAACCGCAGGTTTCCCCCTTGGTCGTTTAGAGAGGGGGACGGGGGGAGAGGGAGTACGAAATCCCTCTCCCCCAGCGGCGTTTTTGCTTTCTTTTGCCGCCGTGGGAAAAAGAAAGTCGCGCCCGCAGGCGCGAGATCCCTGCAAAAAACGCTCCCAACAGGGAGCGTTTTTCATGTTCAATACACCAGCCGATCCAATTCCATCGTGGCAAAGCCGTTCAGCGTCAGGTCGCCCCGCACGCCGGAGCGGTACTCATAATACCCCTGCGCGCCGATCATGGCGCCGTTGTCGCCGCACCATTTCAGGGGCGGCAGATAGAGCTTCACGCCCCGCTTTTGGCACAGCGTTTGCAGGTCGGCGCGGATGATGGAGTTGGCGGCCACGCCGCCTGCCGCCACCAGGATCTTGCGGCCCGTCTGCTCCAGCGCCAGCGCCGCCCGCTCCGTCAGCTCGTCGCTGACGGCCTGGGTAAAGTCCCGCGCCAGCGCGGCCTCGTCCAGTGCCTCGCCCTTCTGCGCCGCGTTGTGGGCCAGATTCACCACGGCGGTCTTCAGGCCGGAAAAGCTCATGTCCAGCGGCGCGCCGTCCACATGGGCCCGGGGCAGGTCGTACACCCCGCCCGCCGACTGCTGGGCCAGCAGGTCCATGGGCCTGCCGCCGGGGTAGGGGAGGCCCAGCACACGGGCGGCCTTGTCAAAGCACTCGCCCGCCGCGTCGTCCCGCGTGGCGCCCAGCACCGTCATATCGGTGTAGTCCGCCACGTCCACGATCAGCGTGTTGCCGCCGGAGATAGCCAGCGCCAAAAACGGCGGCTCCAGCTCCGGAAAGGCCAGATAGTTGGCGGCGATGTGGCCCCGCACGTGGTGCACCGGCACCAGCGGCACCCCCAGCGCCCAGGCGGCGGACTTGGCAAAGCTGACACCCACCAGCACCGCGCCGATGAGCCCCGGGGCATAGGTGACGGCCACCGCGTCGATGTCCCGCTTCGTCAGGCCCGCGTCCCGCAGCGCCTGCTCCGTCAGCCCCGCGATGGCCTCCACATGCTTGCGGGAGGCGATCTCCGGCACCACGCCGCCGTACAGGGCGTGCATGTCCGCCTGGGACAAGATGGCGTCGGACAGCACCTGACGGCCATCCCGCACCACCGCCACGGCGGTCTCGTCGCAGGAGGATTCAAATGCCAGTATGTTCATGCGTTCGCCTCCTCAAAATCCCGCGTCAGGATGAGGGCATCCTCTTTGGGAAGGTCGTAATAGTTGCGCCGCCGCCCCCGCTCGGTGAAGCCGAAGGACGTGTACAGGGCGATGGCCGCCGTGTTGCTGGGGCGCACCTCCAGCGTCAGAAACGCCAGATGCTGCCCCGCCGCGAAATTGCAGAACACCTGCAGCAGCTGCCCCGCCACGCCCTGACGGCGATATTCGGGGAACACGGCCACGTTGGTGATGTACCCCTCGTCCGCCGCCACCAGCAGCCCCGCGTAGCCCACCACCTTGCCGCTTTGGGCGTCCAGCGCCGTCAAAAACGCGGCGCACTGGTTTTCCAGCTCCTCCGCCAGCATGTTCCGCGACCAGGGGCGGGAGAAGCACGCCCGCTCCAGCGCGGCGATCTCGTCCAGATGGTCGGCGTGCATGGGGACGATCCTGATCTGTGTGTTTTCCATGATGTTCACCTTATCCCTTGGCTTCCAGCCAGTTTTTGCCGCTGTGGGCATCGGCGATCAGGGGGACGGACAGGGCGGCCACCTGCTCCATCTCCTGCCGCAGCAGGGTCTCCACCGTTTCCCGCTCGGCCTCGGGGCACTCCACGATCAGTTCGTCGTGGACCTGCATGATGAGCTTCGCTTTCAGCCCCTCCCGCCGCAGGCGGTCGTGTACCCGCAGCATGGCCAGCTTCATGATGTCCGCCGCCGTGCCCTGAATGGGCATGTTCATGGCCACCCGCTCGCCGAAGGCGCGGCGGGCGAAGACGGGGGCCTTCAGCTCCGGCAGCGCCCTGCGCCGGTGGTACAGGGTCTCCACGTAGCCATGGGCCTTGCCCTGGGCCACGATGTCGGTCATATACTGCTTCACCCCGGGATAGGTGGCGAAATAGCTGGCCTTGTAGCTTTTGGCCTCCGCCATGGTCACCTGCAGGTCCTGACTCAGCGAAAAGCTGGACATGCCGTAGACGATGCCGAAGTTCACCGCCTTGGCGCGGGAGCGCATCTGGTGGGTCACCTCCGCCTCCGGTACGTGGAAGACCTTGGCCGCCGTCACCGTGTGGAAGTCCTGGCCGGAGCGGAAGGCCTCGATCATGGCCTCGTCTCCCGCCATGTGGGCCAGCAGCCGCAGCTCGATCTGGGAGTAGTCGGCGTCCACCAGCACGTTGCCCTCGTCGGCGATGAAGACCCGCCGCATCTCGCTGCCCAGCTCCGTGCGGGTGGGGATGTTCTGCAGGTTCGGCTCGGTGGAGCTGAGGCGGCCGGTGGCCGTGACGGTCATCTGGAAGCGGGTGCGCACGCGGCCGTCACGGGACACGGCCCGCAGCAGGCCGTCGGCGTAGGTGCTTTTCAGCTTGGCGTACTGGCGGAACTCCAGCACGCGGCTGACCACCGGCGATTCGTACCGCAGCTTTTCCAGCACCTCGGCATTGGTGGACCAGCCGGTCTTGGTCTTCTTTCCGTGGGGCAGCAGCAGCTCGTCGAACAGCACCGTGCCCAGCTGTTTGGGGGAATTGATGTTGAAATGGTGGCCCACCATGTCGTAGATGGACTGCTCCAGCTCGTCGGTGTGGCGCTGCAGGTCCTGGCCCAGCCGCGCCAGGGCGCTGCCGTCGATGCGGAAGCCCGTCAGCTCCATCTCCGCCAGGACGCGGCACAGGGGCAGCTCCATCTCGTGCAGCAGGGCCGTCATGTTCAGGGCCTCCAGCTTCGGCTCCAGCACCTGATACAGCGCGTCCACCGCGCTGGTGTAGCTGCACAGGGAGGCCTCTGCGATGCGGTCGTCCCCCAGCAGGGAGAAGGCCTCCGGATCCAGATGGGCCGCCGGCGGCAGCTCCGCGCCGCAATAGGCCACAAACAGACGGGGCAGGTCGTAGCTGCCCGCCGTGGCGTCCAGCAGATAGGCCGCCAGCGCCGTGTCGAACACGAAGCCCTCGGCGTGCAGGCCACGCTCCAATAATGTATAGGTCAGGTCCTTTACATTGTGGGCCGCCTTGCGGATATCGGCGGAGAACAGGGCGTCCAGCAGGCCGTCCCAGTCGCCGGTGAAGCGGTCGGACCGCAGGATGGCCGTGACGCCGTGCTGATCGTCGGCGTCGCAGGTCACGGCCAGCACGCTCAGATCCTCCAGGGCGTACACCGCCGTGTGGGGGGCGGCGCGCCACAGCGCCAGCAGGCGCGTGGCGTCGGCGTCCGTCTCCGCCGTCTCCACGGTGACGGTATAGTCCGCCCGTTTGGCGGCGGCCGCCTGCTCCTCCGGCGTGGGCGCGGGGGTCAGGCCGTATTTTTTGATGAGCTTGGTGAATTCCAGCTTCACGAACAGGTCGTACAGCTCCGGCCGGAAGGGCTGGCGCAGGGCGTCCTCCGGATCGAACTCCAGGGGCGCGTCGGTGACGATGGTGGCCAGCCAGTAGCTGCGGCGGGCGGACTCCTCGCCCTCGGCCAGCTTGCGCAGGGCGGAGGGCTTCAGCTCCACGTCCGGCATGGCGGCGTACAGGGCGTCGATGCTGCCGTAGCGCTGGATCAGCGCCATGGCGGTCTTTTCGCCGATGCCGGGCACGCCAGGGATGTTGTCGCTGCTGTCGCCCATCAGGGCCTTCAGGTCGATCATATGGATGGGGTCAAAGCCGTACTGGGCGCGGAAGGTGTCTTCCGTCATGTCAGCGGTGATGGTCTTGCCCATGTGGGAGCTGACCAGCTTCACCCGCGTGGTGGGGGTGATGAGCTGCAGGCTGTCGCGGTCGCCGGTGACCACCACGCACTCCCAGCCCCGCTGCCGGCAGCGGCAGGCGATGGTGCCCAGCAGGTCGTCCGCCTCGTACCCCACCAGGTCGTAGCAGGGGATGGACATGGCCGACAGCACCTGCTTCATCACCGGCATCTGCTGGGCCAGCTCCTCCGGCATTTTCCGGCGGGTGGCCTTATAGGCGGCGTCCGCCTCGTGGCGGAAGGTGGGCTCCTTCCGGTCAAAGGCCACGCACAGGGCGTCGGGCTGTTCTTCGTCCACAAAGCGCCCCAGCATGTTCAGAAAGCCCAGTACGCCGTTGGTGTACAGCCCCTCCTGGGTGGTCAGCGCCTTCAGGCCGAAGAAGGCGCGGTTGATGATGCTATTGCCGTCAAGAACCATCAGTTTCATGGCGTATCTCCTCACTGGTCGGTGATATAGACTACTATTATAGTCCATTTTCCGGCAAAACACAACCTCCGGTCTTGACAGTTTTTGCTTTTGTGATAGACTGAAATGACGTTATACCATATATAATAAGGGAGCCGCTATGGACAAGCTTTCTGTAAAAGTGAATCTCCATCACGCCGTCATCGAGGGCAGCTATTTCATCGGCTTTTCCGCCGCCATCGGCTTTGGCCCCGTGCTGCTGCTGCATCTGGGACTGAGCAACAGCGTGCTGGGGGCCGTCACGTCGCTGGCGCTGCTGCTGCCGCTGCTGGTGCAGCCGGCGCTGGCGGCGGTGTCGGACGCCGACCGGCGCTGGACCAGCCGCCGCATCGCCCTGGCCCTGTCGGTGCTGACGCTGATGGCTGCGGGGGTCATGACGGTGTGCACGGGGCGGAAGGGCGTGCTGCTGGCGGCCTACGCCGTGCTGTGCGTGCTACTGGTGTGCGTGGCGCCGTTTTTCAACAGCATGGTGATGGAGTTCCACCTGCGGGGGGTGTCCGTCAACTACGGGCTGGGCCGCGGCACCGGCTCCACCACCTATGCCCTGGTGGCGCTGGTGCTGGGCTTTGTGCTGGAGCGGCGTCCCCCCACGGTGATCCTGCCGGTGCTGTTGGCGGCGCTGGCGGCGCAGATCCTGTCGGTGTGGAGCTTCCGCTATCCGCTGCCGCCGGCGGCGGAGACGGGGGAGCAGGCCGCCCCGCCGGTGCTGGGGCTGGGGGCGCTGCTGCGGAAATATCCCGCCTTTGCGGTGCTGCTGGTGGGCTGCGCGCTGCTGCAGGGCAGCCACAACGCCTGCAATACGTATATGATCCACATTGCCGCCAAGGTGGGGGCGGGGGAGAGCCTGATGGGCACGATCCTGGCCCTGTCGGCTTTTATGGAGCTGCCGTCCATGGCGCTGTTTCCCCGCATCCGGCGCAGGCTGACGCTGGGGACGATGTTCCGGATCTGCGCCGCCGCCTTTGTGGTGCGGAATGTGCTGTTCTGGCTGGCGGCCTCGCCGGTGCTGCTGTATGCGGCGGCGGTGATCCAGTTTGTGGAGTTCGGTATCTTCCTGCCGGCCACCGTCTACTACGTGGCCGAAAAGCTGGACGCCGCCAATCAGGTGAAGGGCCAGGGGCTGATCCACGTGTTTTCCAACGGACTGGGTCCGGCGGTGATGACCGCCGTGGGCGGCCGCCTGATCGACAGGGGCGGCATCAACGCCATGCTGGGGTTCACCTCCGCCGCCGCCGCACTGGGTTTTGTGGTGGTGCTGGCGGCCACCGCGCATTTTTGGGAGAAGAGGAGTAACAGAACATGATCGCTTCTTTTTTGACGGTGGGGCAGCAGGTGCTGATCCTGTTTGCCCTGATGGCCGTGGGCTTTGCGCTGGGCAAGACCGGAAGGATGGACGACAAGAGCAGCCTGACCCTGACGAATCTGGTGATCTACGCGGTGTCGCCCGCCATGATGGTGGTGGCCTTTCAGCGGGAGAAGGACACGGCGGATCTGCACAATTTCTTCGTGTGCATGCTGCTGGCCGTGGTGGTCCACGTGGTCAGCATCGCCCTGGCGTACCTCTTCCTGCGGGGGAAGGATCACGCCTGCGGCGCCATGCGCTTTGGCGCGGTGTTTTCCAACTGCGGCTTCATGGGCTATCCGCTGATGACGGCGCTGCTGGGCAGCATCGGCGTGTTTTACGGCTCCGCCTATGTGGTGGTGTTCACGGTGCTGGCCTGGACGGCGGGCATCTATATGGTGACCCACGACGCCCACAAGCTGGGGCTGAAGGCCATCGTGCTGAACCCGGGCGTGCTGAGCGTCATCGTGGCCATGGCGCTGTATCTGCTGTCGGTGCGCCTGCCGGAGATCGTGATGACGCCGCTGCACTATCTGGCCGACATGAACACGCCTCTGCCCACCATCGTCGTGGGCTATCAGCTGAGCCATGCCGACTTCCGCCATACCTTTGCCGACCGCCGCGCCTGGATCTCTCTGGCCCTGCGGCTGGCGGTGATCCCGCTGCTGGCGGTGGCTTTGTGCTGGGCCATGCGGGTGGACAGCGCCGTGGCGCTGGTGGCGGTCATCGCCGCCAGCACGCCGCCTGCCGCGCTGTTGAGCATGTTCGCCCAGAAGTTCGGCCAGGATACCCGTCTGGCCGCCAGCATGGTGTCGGTGTTCACCGCCATCTCCGTGCTGACTATTCCGCCGGTGGTGGGGCTGGCCCAGTACCTGATGGGCTGAAAAATTTTTTGACAGAACAGAGAAATTTTTTGTGACGGAGAAAATGCTTTCGCGTCGCGTTATGTTAAGTAAATCGAGTGGGGAAAATAAGTGCAAACCACGTTTGCGGGTTTTCCAAAAAGCGGAAAAATGCGGCAAAAGCAGCGTGAATACTGGACTTTCCGCGCGGTGGAAAAAGGTGTGGAAAGTGTGGATAACTCCTTGTAAAAGTTATGCGGCGCAGAATTATGTCAACGAAATGTAAAGGGAAATGCCTGTCGAAAAACGGCGGAAAAATACGGAAAATCTGTGAAAGAGCGAGGTGGGCGCGATTTTTGTCGATTGGTGATTTTGCCGAAGGAGCACGGAAGCCCCCGAAAAAAGGGGAGGGCCTGCCAGAAAACTTTCATTCCGCCCTGAATGATTACCCAGCGTATTTCCCGCGGGGAAATGGGGAAATACCCGCCCCGCCTTGGAGGGGCTCCGCAAATAAATGTGGCATTTTTTTCATAGATATGGTATACTGTATCCACTGCATACACAGTCGGGCTGATAACAAGCCGTACTTTTTCCACCGGATATGACAAATGGTATCCGATCGTGACATGAGGTGACACTATGACCTATTTTTCCTCTTTCCTGCTGGGACTGGTGCAGGGGCTGGCGGAATTTCTGCCCATCTCCAGCTCCGGCCACCTGTCCATCGCCCAGAATCTGCTGAAGATCGACACGGCGGTGCCGGAGTTTTTTGATGTGCTGCTGCATCTGGGCACGCTGGTGGCGGTGTTCGTGGCCTACTGGCGGGACATCTGCGACATGGTGCGGGAGCTGATCCACGGTGTGGGCGATCTGGCCCACGGCACCACGCCGCGGCAGGTGCCTCCCGCCCGCCGTCTGATCCTGCTGATCATCATCGGCACGCTGCCCCTGTTCGTCGTGCTGCCCATCCACAAGCAGGTGCAGGCTCTGAGCAATAACATGGTGTTCATCGGCGCGGCGCTGGTGGTCACCGGCTTTTTGCTGTTCGTCTGCGACCTGGTGCGCAAGGGCAATAAGACCGAGCGCAATGCCACCGTGCTGGATGTGCTGATCGTGGGCGCGGGCCAGGCCATCGCCACCATGCCGGGCATCTCCCGCTCCGGCATGACCATCACCACCGGCTGCTTTGTGGGATTTGAGCGGAAGTTTGCCGTGCGCTTTTCCTTCCTGCTGTCCATCCCCGCTGTGCTGGGGGCCAATATCCTCAGCCTGAAGGACGCCGTTGAGGCGGGGATCGTCTGGGCGGAGGTGCCCATGTATCTGGTGGGCGTGGTCACCGCCGCGGTGGTGGGCTACGCCTGCATCCGGCTGCTGCGTCTGGTGGCGGAAAAGGGCCGCTTCGGCGCGTTTGCGTACTATTGCTGGGCAGTGGGTCTGCTGACCCTGCTGCTGAATGCCGTCAAGTGAGGATCGACCATGGCGAATACACCGAAGAAAAAATCCACCGCCGCCAAAAGCGGCGGCACGAAGCGCCGCGCCGCCCCGCCGCCTCCGGCCTATAACGCCCAGGCGCGGATCATCGGCGGCGTGGTGTGCCTGCTGCTGGCTCTGTGCGTGCTGGTGACCTATTTTAATGTGGACGCCATTTTGCTGGCGTTTCTGGCCAACGTGCTGAAGGGCTGCGTGGGCTATGGCTACTGGCTGGCCGCTCCGGCGCTGTTGTACGCCGGTATCATTCTGCTGAACCATCGGGGCCGCCCCGTGAAGCTGCGCACCACCTGCACACTGCTGCTGCCGGTGCTGCTGGGCATGGTGCTGCACCTGCTCCTCAGCCGCGGGGACTACGCCTTCTCGCTGGAGGCCATCAAGCCCATGTGGCAGGACGGACAGGCGCTGCAGTGCGGCGGCGTGGTGTCCGGCGGGCTGGCGGTGGGGGCGGAGGCCCTGCTCAGCCGCGTGGTGTCGCTGATCCTGACCATTATTCTGACGCTGCTGGCGGTGCTGGGGGCGCTGCACATCAAGCCCGCCGATCTGGCGGCGGAGATGAAGCGCCGCGCCGAGGAACGGGCCCAGTGGGCGGAGGAGGACGATTACGAGGACGAGCCGCCTGCGCCGCCTGTAAAGCCGGTGAAAGAGACCGCTGCCGCCCCTGCCCGCAGGCGGCGGCCCAGCATCGATATCCCGCTGGATGACGAGATCCCCGCCAGCCGCGAGGCGGCGGCGCTGAAGGGCGACGCCGCGCCGTTGTTCCAAAGCCGTCCCAGCGACGTGAAGACTCCGGCGGAGCTGCTGGACCCCACCCTGACTGCCGCGGAGGTCCCGCCCCAGCCGGAGCCCGCTCCCGCGCCCGTCAAGGAGCCGCTGACCGAGAAGCAGCGCAAGCAGGCCGTCCGCGCCGAGGTGGAGACCGCTACCGCCGAGGTCAGCGAGGCCATCGAGAAGGAGCTGGCGGAGGGGGAGGGCGCGTACCGCTATCCCCCCATCACCCTGCTGGACGAGAATACCGACGACAACCATCAGGAGGTGGGCACCGAGCTGCGGCTGAATTCCCAGCGGCTGGCGTCGGCCCTGGCCTCCTTCGGCGTGGACGCCCACCCAGGCGAGGTGGTCCACGGCCCCAGCGTCACCCGCTATGAGTTCACGCTGGATCAGGGCGTGAAGCTCAGCAAGCTCACTAACCTCAGCGATGATATCGCCCTGGCGCTGGGCGCCACCGGCGTGCGCATCGCCCCCATCCCCGGCAAGATCTCCGCCGTGGGCATCGAGGTGCCCAACCGCGCCGTCACCGCCGTCCGCATCCGTGACGTGATCGAATCCCGGGAGTTCACCAACCACCCCAGCACCGTGGCCTTTGCCGTGGGCAAGGACATCGGCGGCAGCGCCATCGTGGGCAACATCGCCCGCCTGCCCCATGTGCTGATCGCCGGAACCACCGGCTCCGGCAAGTCCGTGTGTACCAATTCCCTGATCGTCAGCCTGCTGTACAAGGCCACCCCTGACGAGGTGCGCTTTATCATGGTGGACCCCAAGATGGTGGAGCTGGCCCCCTATAACGGCATCCCCCATCTGCTGATCCCTGTGGTCACCGACCCGAAAAAGGCCGCGGGCGCATTGCAGTGGGCGGTGTATGAGATGATGAAGCGGTATAAGATGTTCTCCGAGCGGGGGGTGAAGGATCTGGCGGGGTTCAACGCCCTGTGCGAGAGCGATCCCGAGCTGAAAAAGCTGCCCACCGTGGTGGTGGTCATCGACGAGCTGGCGGACCTGATGCTGGTGGCCGCCAAGGAGGTGGAGGAATCCATCTGCCGCGTGGCCCAGATGGGCCGCGCCGCCGGTATGCATCTGGTCATCGCCACCCAGCGGCCCTCGTCTGACGTCATCACCGGTCTGATGAAGGCCAATATCCCCAGCCGCATCGCCTTCGCCGTGGCGTCGTCTTTGGAATCCCGCATCATTCTGGACACCACCGGCGCGGAGAAGCTGGTGGGCAAGGGCGATATGCTGTATTTCCCCCTGGGCAACCAGAAGCCCACCCGCGTTCAGGGCTGCTTTATCACCCCCGAGGAGATCGAGCGTGTGGTGAACTTCGTCAAGGAGAGCGGCGCGGCCGACTACTCCGACGAGGTCATGGAGAAGATCGAGGAGGTCATGAAGCAGAGCGAAAAGGGCGGCGGCAAGTCCGGCGGCAATGCTCCCACCGACGGCGACGAGGGCTGCGACGAGCTGCTCAGCGCCGCCGTGGAGGTCATTCTGGAGACGGGACAGGCCAGCGTGTCCATGCTGCAGCGGCGGCTGAAGCTGGGGTATTCCCGTGCCGCCCGTCTGGTGGATCAGATGGAGGAGCGGGGCATCGTGGGGCCCTTCGAGGGCAGCAAGCCCCGCCAGCTGCTGATCACCCGCGAACAGTGGCAGGAGCTGAAAATGAAAGGCGCCTTCGACGCCGCGGCGCCGGAGCCGGAGGGGCATCCCGATCCCTACGGCGGCATCAATGACGTGTTCAACAGCAGAGATGCGTTGGAGTAGCGTAAAAAAACCGTGTACCCAGTTGGGTACACGGTTTTTTTATCAGTGAAAAGTGAAAAGGGAAAAGGGAAGAGGGAAGAGGGAAGAGTTGAGGTATGCCGCTTCGCGGCATGATTGGAAATGGATGGCAGGATGCAGAAGGCAAGGCCCCCTCTGGGAGTGGGCTGTCGAGCGTGAGCGAGACTGGGGGATTGTCGGCCTGCGGAAGCCTTGGTAACAACCCCTCCGGCGCTTCGCGCCACCTCCCCTTACACAAGGGTGGCTTGGGTGTGCCGCATAACGGAAGTGCTTGCGTTCATCGCACGGCGGGGTGAGGGCACCCCGCCCTACGGAGTAATGCGGTCACCATTTTTGTAGGGCGGCCTGCCCTCAGGCCGCCGCGTACAACGATTTATCCTCTGTCGCCACAGCATCCATCAATTATCCACCGCACCATCTTGCAACAATCCCTCCGTCGCGGCTATGCTGCCGTAGCATCCATCTGGATTTCCACCGCACCTGCAAAAAGGCTCCCCTTGCGGCGAGGGGAGCTTTTTGATCAGATGAAGAATTTCCGGTGCAGGGACCTTTGCAGGGGTTTGCAAATGGCCACCACCAGCAGCATGAGGCCCAGGATGACGCCTGCGGTCAGGGGGTAGAGGGACCAGAAGAAGGTTTCGTGCAGCTGGAAGGTCAGGTTGATGAGGAATTCGATCAGCACTGCTAGTCCACCGGCGCACAGCAGCGCGCCGCTGAACACGTACAGATGCCCGCGGGGCAGATACCGCAGCAGCGCCACCATGGCCGTTACCAGCAGGCCGATGGCCCCCGTGACGGGGAAGGCGAAGGACAAAAACCAGTGGCCGCCGGTGGCGAAATTGATATACAGCAGGTAAAGGCCGATGGCCGCGAAGTCGATGGGCACGAAGATCACCGGATTGGGGCGGCGGAACCACAGGGGCAGCGCCACCAGCACATACAGCAGCGCCACGCCGCCGGAGGCGTATCCCGACCAGACGATGCGGCCGTTGATGCGCCAGTCGCACAGGATGAACAGCACCGCCGGAAGCAGGGCCAGCACCGTCAGCAGGAACAGGATGCCGGAACGGCTGACCTCCTCCGCGTGGGGGCGGCGGTCGGCGGGATAGGGGGGCTGGCCCTGCTGGGGCGGCATATCCGGATGGAAGGCCCGCGTGCCGCACAGGGGACACACCTTCTCGCTCTCCGCCAGCTCCACGCCGCATTTCACACAATACATAACGCGCTCCTTTCCCGTTCTACCGCTGGTTGCTCTCCACCTTTACGGGGAGGCCCAGGCGGTGCAGCACCTGATAGAACCGCAGCTCCAGCTCCGGCTCACGAATGCTGCGGATGCAGTTGATATACACGGTGTCGTTCCAGGTCAGCACGCCGCAGTCGTGGGGGGCGTTGGCCTGCACGCCGATGATGAAATCCATCCGCGCCACATAGGGGGTCATTACCTCCGGCAGACGCACCACCCCCAGATTGGACAGACACAGGCAGGATTTGCACTCGCCCACCGTGTCGAACACCGCCTTCATGGCCAGATTCTTGATGAACAGCGGCATCACCCGCAGCAGGGGCGAGCGCTCGCTGGCTACGTTGGCGGCGAATTTGGCCCGCATGGTGTGGGGATTGTTCTCCAGTCCCATCCGGTGGTGCACGGCGGCGCAGATCTCGTCGAAGGTATAGTCCCCCATGCGGGGGTCCACCTCCGGCGTGATGTAGGAGGCGAAGTTCCGCAGCGTCCGGCTGGGGAACAGGTTCCGCAGGTTCACCGGCAGCAGCACCTTTACCGGCTTGCGCAGCCGCCGCTGGGGGACCTTCTCCGCCTGCAGGCGGCAGATGGCCTGCATCATGGCGGCACACAGCAGCTCCGTCACCGTTACGCCGTGGGCTTTGGCGCAGGCCTTCAGCTTGTCGGCGGGGATCATCATGGTCACCAGATTCTTGAAGCCGTCTTTTTCCGGCGTGCCCGTCAGGTGCCAGGCGGTGGACTCCTGACGGCTGGCCTTTACGTCGCCGGCATAGCGCAGAAAGCTGTCCTCCAGCTCCTCCTCGTCCGGCTCCTCCAGCCGCCCCAGCACGCCGTCCGTGGCGGGGATGGTCAGGCCGTGCTTCTGGCTGAGATACTCCGCCAGCAGGGTCTTGACGAAGATCAGCGCGCCGGTGCCGTCCGTCAGGGCGTGGAAAAACTCCACGGCGAACCGGTCGTGATACACCAGCACGCGGAAGGCGCATTGGCGTACCTCATGAAACGGTGTGTGGGCCAGGGGGCAGCTCTTCTCCTGCTGGATGTCCGGCAGGTGGGGCACCTGCTCCAGATAGTACCAGAACACGCCCCGCCGCAGCCGCACGGCGATGGAGGGGAACCGCCGCGCCGTCACATCCAGCGCGCTGCGCAGCACCGCCGTGTCGATGGGCTCCGTCAGCGTGGCGGAGATGCGGAAGAAGTTGTTCCAGTTCCGCCGCTTGGCGGCGGGGTAGATCTTGGCGGCGTTGTCCAGCTTCATCCACCGCAGGCTGCGGGCGGGGGAGAGGACGCTGTCCATGAAATGGTTGATGGCCTCGAAGTCCTGGGGCATATTCTCGCTGAGACAGTACAGCACGTAGGCGTGCCAGCGTTCCGGCGCCACGATCAGCCTGCTGCGGCAGCCGCTTTTCACCAGCTTTTCGTGCAGCAGCCGCGTGTCGTCCAGCATCACCTCGTCTCCGCCCACGAACAGCAGCGACGGGGGGAAGCCCGTCACGTCGCCCAACAGGGGCGAACACAGGGGGTCGGTGGGGTCGTCGGTATAGCATTTGGCGTAGAATTGCAGCAGCTCCGGCGACATGGAGGGGTCGATCTCCCGATTCTCCTCGTAGGACCTGCCCGAGCCGGTCAGATCCGTCCAGGGGGAGATGCCGATCAGGCCGCAGGGCAGGGGGATGCCCAGCGCCTTCAGCTTCAGGCACAGGGCGTAGATCAGGCCGCCGCCAGCGCTTTCGCCGCACAGCAGGATCTGACGCGGCGCGTAGCCCTTTTTCAGCAGGTACTGATACGCCTCCAGCGCGTCCTCCAGCGCCGCGGGATAGCGGTGCTCCGGCGCAAGGCGGTAGGCCGCGCAGAACACCCGCACGCCGCACTCCGCCGCCAGCACCGAGGAGAAGCCCTTGGCGTACTCCAGGCTGCCGCAGGTATAGCCGCCGCCGTGGAGATACAGCACCACGCCGCCCCGCCGCTGGTCCTGGGGCATGATCCACGCCCCCTGGAAGCGGCCGAAATCATGCTCCTTGGCCATGATCTCGCTGCGGTGCAGGGCGGTCATCAGCTCGCCCAGCTTATCCTGCCCCTTGCGGCTGGCCTCCAGCGAGCAGCTGGTCATGATGGGCTTGAACAAATTCAGTTGTGCCCGCACCCGCTTGGCGTGAAGCTCCATAGGCCACGGCTCCTTTCCATTGACATCTTATTATTATAGCATTTGCGGAAACCTTTGTAAATACACCGCCCCTTACCGGAAGGCGGACACCCGTTTCTGCAGCAGGGGGCACAGGGCCGCCGTTATGGCGATCTTGATGGCGTCGCCGGGGAGGAAGGGGATCATGCCCGCCCACAAAAGGGCGGAGAGGGACATGTTTTTCCCCATATAGCCGTTCAGGATCAGGGCCATGTAGGGCACGCCCACGGCGTACAGCACCGCCAGTCCCGCGGCGCAGGCCAGGGCGATGCGCAGGGGAGAGGGGCTTTTTCCGCTGACGGCGCCGATGACGGCGGCGGCGGGGATCAGCCCCAGCAGAAAGCCAAAGGTGGGCTGCAGCACGTAGCCAAGGCCGCCGCCGGTGGTGAAGATGGGCAGCCCCAGCAGGCCAAGGGCCACATAGACTCCCTGGCTCAGCGCGCCGCCGCCTGCCCCCAGCAGCACGCCCGCCATGGCCGTGAACAGGAATTGCAGCGTGATGGAGGACACCCCCAGGGGGATGCGGATAAAAGCGCCCGCCGCCGTCAGCGCGGCCAGCAGCGCGGTATAGACCAATTTTCGTGCCGTCATGCAACGTCCCTCCTGTTTTGGGAAAGAATGGTGTTATGATAGCCCGCCTGCCGCGCCGCTGTCAAGAGCAGTTGACGATTTTTTTACTTTACGGCGGGGGAAAAACGTGGTAATATATGGGCCAAAAAGGAGAGGAGGCGCCCCCATGGAGCAGCCGGTCATTTACCGCTATGAAACGGTGGATTCCACCAATGCCGTGTGCAAGACCCTGGCGCGGGAGGGTGCGCCTGACGGCACCGCCGTCATCGCCCGCCGCCAGACGGCGGGGCGGGGCCGCATGGGGCGGGGGTTCGAATCCCCCGCGGGGCTGGGGCTGTACCTGTCCATGCTGTGGCGGCCCGTGTCGTCGCCGGAGGGGCTGCTGCCGCTGACGGCCATGGCGTCGGCCTCCGCCGCTCTGGCGCTCCGCCGCGTCACCGGTGCGGACGTGCGGATCAAATGGCCCAACGACCTGGTGCTGCATGGCAAAAAGCTGGCGGGCATCCTGACGGAAGTGACTTTGTCCGGCAGCGGCGTGGATCACGTGGTCATCGGCGTGGGCGTGAACCTGCGCCAGCGGCCCTCTGATTTTTCGCCGGAGGTGGCGCGGACGGCCACCTCGCTGGAGGCGGAGGGCTGCGCGGTGGATCAGGCCGCGCTGGAGGCCGCGCTGGTGGACGCGCTGCGGCAGGCCTTCCGCCACCTGTGCGCGCCGGAGACCTATGTGGACGACTACCGGAAGCTGTGCCTGACGCTGGGGCAGCCGGTGCGCGTTTTGCAGACGGGGCAGCAGGTGACGGCGCTGGACATCGACCCCCTGTACGGCCTTGTGGTGCGCCGCGGGGACGGCGCAAAGGAGACCCTGCGCTGCGGCGAGGTGTCGGTGCGGGGCCTGTACGGCTACGCGGAATAAGGATAGAACCATACAAAAGAGGTGTTTTGAATTGAAAGAGTTTCTGGAGCTGTTTCTGACCTTCGCCAAGGTGGGCGTGATGACCTTTGGCGGCGGCATGGCCATGCTGCCCATTTTGCAGCGTGAGGTGGTGGAGAACAAGGGCTGGACCACCGACGAGGAGCTGACGGATTACTTCGCCATCGGCCAGTGTACGCCGGGCATCATCGCCGTCAACACCGCCACCTTTATCGGCCAGAAGCGCAAAGGCGTCTGGGGCGGCATTGTGGCTACCCTGGGCATGGTGTTCCCGTCGTTGCTCATCATCACGGCGCTGGCGGGACTTATCACCAGCTTTTCCCATCTGGAGTGGGTGCAGAATGCCTTTGCCGGTATCCGCGTGTGCGTGTGCGTGCTGATCTTCAACGCCACGCTGAAGCTGTGGCAGGGGGCTGTCAAGGATGTGTGGGGGGCGCTGATCTTCGCGGCGGTGCTGGCCGCCTCGCTGCTGACGGACCTGTCGCCGGTGCTGTTCGTGCTGGCCGCCGCCGTGGCGGGCATCATCCTGCGCAGTGTGGGAGGTGCGAAGAAATGATCTATTTACAGCTGTTTTACGAGTTTTTCAAGACGGGCCTGTTCGCCATCGGCGGCGGCCTTGCCACCCTGCCCTTCCTGTCGGACATGGCGGAGCGCACCGGCTGGTTCACCCAGGCCCAGTTGGCGGACATGCTGGCCGTCAGCGAGTCCACCCCGGGCCCCGTGGGGGTCAACATGGCCACCTATGTGGGCTTTGAGACGGCGGGCGTCCTGGGGGCGATCATCGCCACGCTGGGGCTGGTGGCCCCGTCCATCATCGTGATCCTGATCATCGCCAGCTTCCTGAAGGCCTTCCGCGACAACAAGTATGTGGACGCCGCCTTCTACGGCCTGCGCCCCGCCTCCACCGCCATGGTGGCCTCCGCCGGTATCGGCGTGGTGCTGCTGAGTCTGGTGAACACCGAGGGCGCCGGTCTTGCCTTCTTCCGCTGGAAGGAGATCGCTCTGGCGGCGGTGATCCTGGTGCTGACCCGCTGGGTGCCCTTTACCAAAAAGCTGCACCCCATCGTGTTCATCGCCGCGGCGGCGGTGGTGGGCGTGCTGCTGAAATTCTGATATGCCAAAAGCCCACCTTATGCGTTGGATAAGGTGGGCTTTCTTCCTTGTGGAAACCGTCAAAACCGCAGTTTTTATGGGGAAAAAGTTATGGTATTTGTCAGTTGTAATTTATTTCCCCACAGGGTATCATTAGAGTAAACTATTATAAGGAGGAATATTCCCATGGAGCAGTTGAAGGAACGCATCCGCCGCGAGGGCAAGGTGCTGCCGGGCAATATCGTCAAGATCGACGGATTTTTGAATCATCGGGTGGACACGAAGCTATTGGGTGACATCGCAGATGAATTCGCCAAGTATTTCGATACCAGCAAGGCCACGGTGGTGCTGACCGCCGAAGCCAGCGGCATCGCCCTTGCCACCGTGTGTGCCGAGCGGTACGGCGTTCCCATGCTGTTTGCCAAAAAGGCCAAAAGCGACAACATCGAAAGCGGCCTGATCCAGAGTGAGATCTTCTCCTATACGTATAAAAAGAAAGTGACGCTGCTGGTGTCTCAGGAGTGGCTGAGCGAAAACGACCGCGTGCTGATCATCGACGACTTTATGGCCAACGGCTACGCCATGGGCGGCCTGGTGGACATCGTCAGAAAGGCCGGCGCGCAGCTGGTGGGCATCGGCGTGGCGGTGGAAAAGGGCTTCCAGGGCGGCGGCGACAAGTTCCGCGCCATGCCCGACGTGCCCTATAAGGCGCTGGCCGTCATCGAGTCCGCCAGCGCGGAGAACGGCTTTACCTTCCGGGAGGACGACTGACGATGAAGAAAGTTCTGGTCTTAGACTTCGGCGGCCAGTATAATCTGCTGGTGGCCCGCCGCGTCCGCGAATGCGGCGTGTATTGCGAGATCAAATCCTTCCGCCTGTCCATGGCGGAGATCCGCGCCTTTGCCCCCGACGCGCTGATCTTCACCGGCGGCCCCGCCACGGTGTTCGAGCCCAACGCCCCCATGGTGGACAAGGCGCTGTTTGAAATGGGCATCCCCGTGCTGGGCATCTGCTACGGCCAGCAGCTGATGATGCACCTGCTGGGCGGCCAGTGCCGCAAGGCCGAGACCCGCGAATACGGTAAGGTGGAGCTGACACACAAGGCATCCCCGCTGTTTGATAACGTGCCGGAAACGGCCGTCTACTGGATGAGCCACGGTGTGGAGGTGGAGCGCATGGCTCCTGGCTTCGAGATCATCGGCTCCACCGACGGCTGCCTGCACGCGGCGGTGCAGCGGGCCGACAAAAAGCTCTACGGCGTCCAGTTCCACCCCGAGGTGCTGCATACGGAGTACGGCACCCAGATCCTGAAGAACTTCCTGTACACCATCTGCGGCTTCCAGCCGGAGTGGACCATGGCCTCCTATCTGGAGGAGGCGGTGGCCGAGTGCCGCCGCCAGATCGGCAGCGGCCGCGTGCTGCTGGCCCTGTCCGGCGGCGTGGACAGTTCCGTGGCCGCCGCCCTGCTGCAGCGCGCCGTGGGGGATCAGCTGACCTGTATCTTCGTGGATCACGGCTTGCTGCGCAAGGACGAGGGCGATCAGGTGGAGCAGGTGATGAAGCACCAGTTCCACGTGGACGTGCGCCGCGTCAACGCCGGTCCCCGCTTCCTGGCCAGACTGGCGGGCGTGACGGAGCCGGAGCGCAAGCGCAAGATCATCGGCGAGGAGTTTATCCGCGTGTTTGAGGAGGAGGCCAAGAAGATCGGCGCTGTGGACTTCCTGGCCCAAGGCACCATCTATCCCGACGTGGTGGAGTCCGGCCTGGGCGGCGAGAGCACCGTCATCAAGAGCCACCACAACGTGGGCGGTCTGCCGGACTGCGTGGACTTCAAGGAGATCGTGGAGCCTCTGCGCCGTCTGTTCAAGGACGAGGTGCGCCAGCTGGGCACCGAGCTGGGTCTGCCCGACGAGTTAGTGTGGCGCCAGCCCTTCCCCGGCCCGGGCCTTGCCATCCGTGTCATCGGCGATATCACCGAGGAGAAGCTCTCCATCCTCCGCGACGCCGACGCCATCTTCCGCGAGGAGATGCGCCTTGCCGGTCTGGACCGCACCACCAGCCAGTTCTTTGCCGTGCTGACCGATCTGCGCAGCGTGGGCGTTATGGGCGACGAGCGGACGTATGACTATACCCTGGCCCTGCGGGCCGTCCAGTCGCAGGACTTCATGACCGCCACCTGGTCCCGCCTGCCCTACGAGCTGCTGGACAAGGTGTCGGGCCGCATCGTGGGCGAGGTGAAGCACATTAACCGCATCTGCTACGACATCACCTCTAAGCCGCCTGCAACGGTGGAGTGGGAATGAGAAAAAAGTGAATATGATGGGCTGCAAAGCCTTGAAAACACTCACTTTTTGAAAATCTCATTTCCTGTTTGATAGCAAAATGATAGCAGATACCAAAGCCATTTTGTTTGTTCTTGTTTTGGCGAGCGAATGGTTTGCAGGTTTGCTGTCGCATCCAATCCTATATTGAGAGCGAAAAAGGCTCTGCTGACTTTCTGTAAAAGAAGGTCGGCAGAGCCTTTTGTTATTCTTCGCTATGTTCCTTGAGATCAGCAAGGAGCAGGTCACTCAGCTCCTGCGACGGCGTGATCTTGTGCCACTGACCGGAGGTGTCAAGTTCAGGGTAGCGGTAGCGCCAGCGGTCATATTCTTCTTTGGTGATCTCCCCCGCTTTCAGCTTGGCGGCAACTGCGCCCCACGCGGCAAGCATTTTGTGAAGCTCCGCTGCGTCGCGTCCTTTGTGGATATGAACGCGCAGATGCACCTCGTCCTCACACTCGCAGACCTCAAGACCGTAGCGGTCTTCCAGCGTGAACAGCGTGTGCATCAGCCCCATATAGGAGTCAATGTCCGGTACGTCCAGCGCCTTGGGCGAAACGTCAAGCACCTGTGCCAGCGCAGCGGTCACGTCCGCTTTGGGCGTTCTGGAACCATTCTCGTACTGCGCAAGGCGGACATCTGCGGATTTCTCCGGAAAACCCAGCGCCATGCCAAGGTATTTCTGTGTCATGCCCCGCATCGTGCGGAAAAAGTGGATGCGTTCACCAATCGCCATAATAGCCATCTCCTGTGTCGGTTGTCTTTGATAACGAGTATAGCAGATATGTTTAATTTCGTCAAGAAAAATCTAAGCAAATTTATTTAATATTTTCCTGCAAACCGGCTTGACTTAAACCAATATGTATAGTACAATAGCTGTAAGCTAAGCATATTAGCTTAATTCATAGAAGTTTTACAATTAGGATAGTCAACAAATGCAGAAAAAATGTCCGTTGTAAGGTGAGAGGGGGGTGAAATCCAAAAGAGCCAAACTGAATGACCGTCCAAGGGATACTTTCTCCGGGGAAGCAGGCGATGAAATGAGCGTGCCAAGGAGAAAAGAAAACGGCACAGCGCCGAAAAGGGTTGCCTGTCAGAGTCCTGCGGATAGAACGGCGAAGCAATCAACCACAAATCAGGAAAGGAAGGTATTTTGCCTATGGCAGGAGAAATTTTTATGCGAGTAAATGAAGTTGCGGAAGAGCTTGGCGTATCGGTTCCATATGCGTATAAGCTCATCCGTGAGCTGAACGAAGAGCTGCGAGAGACTGGCTGCATCACCATTGCAGGCAGGATTGACCGCAAGTTCTTCCATGAGAAGTTCTATGGAACAAGAGAAACGAAGGAAAGAAGGGAATCGAATGGCAGCGTTTAAGGACAAGAAGAACGGCTCATGGTATGTGCAGTTTCGCTATACCGACTGGCGCGGTGAGCGCCAGCAAAAATTGAAGCGCGGTTTTGCGACCAAGAAAGAGGCTCAGGCATGGGAACGCGAGTTTCTGATGCAGAAGCAGGCTGATGTCAATATGAGCTTCGAGAGCTTTGTGGCGCTCTATGAAAAGGACGTCAAGCCCAAGTTGAAGCTCAACACATGGCTCAGCAAGGAGCATATCATCCGCACAAAGATTCTGCCGTATTTCAAAAAGCGCAAGCTTTCGGAGATCACCGCCCGCGATGTGATCGACTGGCAGAACGAAATACGGCAGCACACCAAGTCAAGCGGTGAAAGCTATTCACCGGACTATCTCAAGAACGTCCATACCCAACTAAGCTGTATTTTCAACCACGCCATCAAGTATTACGGCTTGCAAATCAATCCCGCTGCAAAGGCCGGGAATATGGGCAGCGAGCAGCCGAAGGAAATGCTGTTCTGGACGAAGGAAGAATACCTCAAATTTATCGACGCCATGATGGACAAGCCCATGCTGTACTACGCTTTTGAAATTCTGTACTGGTGCGGCATCCGCGAGGGCGAACTGCTGGCACTGACGCCCGCGGACTTCGATTTTGAGAAGAAAACGCTCCGCATCAATAAATCCTATCAGCGGCTACAGGGCAAGGACGTTATCACCACGCCGAAAACGAAGAAAAGCAACCGCGTGATCCAGATGCCTGACTTCCTCTGCGACGAGATACAGGACTACTTCAAGCAGCTTTATGGACTGGAACCGGACAGCCGCATCTTTCCTCTGACCAAGCACACCTTGAAGCGCGGCATGGAGTTCGGGTGCAAGGCGTCTGGTGTCAAGGTCATTAGAATCCACGATTTGAGACACAGCCACGTTTCTTTACTTATCAACATGGGCTATTCCGCCGTTGCCATCGGCAATCGTGTGGGACACGAAAGTGTGGAGATCACCTATCGGTACGCGCATCTGTTCCCAACTGTGCAGAAGGAAATGGCAGATAAATTGAACGTCGAAAGGAGCAATTAAAATGTCACTGAAAAACCGAGACAACCACAACCGCTGGCGCAACAAGACTGTTGCCTTCCGGGTATCACCGGAGGAAGATGCACAAATCGAAACCTTTGTCAAGCTCTCCGGGCTGACGAAGCAGGACTACATCACCCGCCGTTTGACTGGCAAGGACGTGGTGGTGCAGGGCAATCCGAGAGTTTACAAGGCGCTGCGCGACCAGCTTGCCGCCGTGCTGGACGAGCTGCGGCGCATTGAAGCAGGCGGCAGCGTGAACGACGAGTTGCTGGATGTGATTGAAATGACTGCCGCCATCATGGACGGCATGAAGGAGGAAAATGCCTATGGAGAATGAAAATAGCAAAAAGAAAACGACCGCCCCGGACACATCTGTTGGCGCAGATGATGGGCAGCCGCTTCACAATTCAACTGAGAAC
>CAKTMO010000026.1 GCA_934573935.1 uncultured Oscillospiraceae bacterium
TAGGTCTGGCGGCCATGGTCGATGCTCTTGTTGGCGCCGCTGATCTTGCCGCACAGGGACAGATCCACGAAGGCCTCCACGTACATCTCGGTATGGACGCTCATATCCTTCAGGTCAGACTCGCACAGCAGCTTGCCCACGGCGTTGGGCATACCGCCGATGCCCAGCTGCAGGCAGGCACCGTTGGGGATGCGCTCCACCACCTGTCTGGCCACAGCCTTGTCGATCTCGGTGGGAGGGGCAGACAGCAGCTGGCCCATGGGGTCGTTGCGGCCCTCCACGATCATGTCCACGTCGGTGATATGTACGCTTTCGCCAAAGCCGCCCAGGCAGCGGGGCATGTTCTGGTTGACCTCGACGATCAGGATCTTGGCGGTGTCGCAAATGGCCTTCATGTGGGAAGCGGAGACGCCGAAGTTGAAATAGCCGTGTTTATCCATGGGGCCCACCTGGATCATGGCAACATCCGGCGGGTTGATGTGATCGTAATAATAACGGGGCAGCTCGGAATAGCGCATGGGCTCGTAGAAGCAGGCACCGGTCTCGATGTGCTTGCGCTCGAAGCCGCCTGTGTGATGGGAATTATAGATAATATGATGGACAGGATCCTCAATATCGAAGATCGCAGGCTTCCACAGGGCGATGCCGCCGCGGACCTTGACATCCTCCAGCTCCGGCGCGCGGCGGGCCAGGGCTTCATCCAGGACATGGGGATGGGTGTTGCAGAAGCCATAGTCTACCCAGTCGCCGGACTTGATGACCTTGACCGCTTCCTCTGCCGTGGTCAGCTTGGATCGGTACATACCCAGAAATTCTTCGTATGCCATTGTCGTTATGCCTCCTGTTTTCTTTCTTTTTCTATCCCAAAGTTTTCCTCTGTAGTATACTGTACTACTTCGTTAAAAAAATATCAACCAATTTTGTTAAATAAATGTCAATTTCGGCGGCTTGCCCAAATTTGGATTGTCAAATCTGTAACAAATGGCAAATTTTTATTGCGGATAGTGTTTCAATGGCAATTTTTTCCTGTGACGCAACAAGTTTTTGGCGCAAGGATGGCGGTAAATGGAAAAAAGTCCCTGACAGCGGCGCGTGAGCGCCGCCGTCAGGGACTTTCAGGACGGTTATTTGCCGCAATACTGGCCGATGGCGGCCAGCAGTTCCGTCTTGCCTGTCCCCTTCTCGGCGGAGAACGGGATCAGGAGCACGGTCTCCGCCAGCGACAGGGTCTGGCGGACCAGGGCGAGATTGGGTTCGATCTCGCTTTTCTTCAGCTTGTCCAGCTTGTTGGCCACCACCACCATGGGACAGCCGGTGGACTTGAAATAGTCGCACATGGTCACGTCGTCGGCGGTGGGCTTATGGCGGGCGTCCACGATGAGGACGCCAAGGGTGATGAGGTCCTCCTCGGCGAAGTAGCTTTCCATCAGGCGGCCCCAGCGGTCACGCTCGTCCTTGGAGACCCTGGCGTAACCGTAGCCGGGGAGGTCGGTGAAATAGATCTTGTCGTCGATGCGGAAATAGTTGATCTGGGTGGTCTTGCCTGGGGTGGCACCCACGCGGGCGAAATTTTTGCGGTTCAGCAGACGGTTGATGACGGAGGATTTGCCCACATTGGAGCGGCCGGCAAAGGTCACCTGGGGGCGGCCGTCGCGGAGGAAGGCGGAGGGCTTCACCGCCGAGAGGACGAACTCCGCTTTATTAAAGTTGATGGCCATGGCGTACCTCCTGATAGGGCGTGTCGGTGACAAGGGTGGCCATATGCTCCACCGCGTCGGCGCTGCTTTCCGGCACCAGGGCCGCGGCGAACACGGCGTCCACGGTCTCCACGGGGATGAAGTGCAGGGCCTTGCGGACGGTCTGGTCGATCTCCGCAAGATCCTTTTCGTTTTCCTTGGGGATGATGACGGTCTTGACGCCGTTGCGCAGGGCGGCCATGGTCTTTTCCTTCAAGCCGCCGATGGGCAGTACGCGGCCACGCAGCGTCACCTCGCCGGTCATGGCCACATCGCGGCGCACCTTGCGGCCCGTCAGGGCGGACAGCATGGCGGTGGTGATGGCAATACCGGCGGAGGGGCCGTCCTTGGGGGTGGCGGCCTCGGGGAAGTGGATATGGATATCCTTCGTCTTATAGAAGTCCTTTTCCAGATGCAGGCTCTCTGTCCGGCTGCGGAGGCAGCTGAGGGCGGCTTTGGCGGATTCCTGCATGACGGTGCCCAGATTGCCGGTAAGCTCCAGCTTGCCGGAGCCGTCCATGACGTTGACCTCCACCTCCAAGATCTCGCCGCCCACCTCTGTCCAGGCAAGGCCGTTGACGACGCCCACCTCGTCCTGTTCGCTATGTACGCCGGGGGTATAGCGGAGGGTGCCCAGATAGTCGGAGAGGTTTTTCTCGGTCATATTGACGCGCTTTACCTCTCCCTCGACCAGCAGCATCGCGGTCTTGCGGCACAGCTTGCCCAACTGACGTTCCAGAACGCGGACGCCGGATTCGCGGGTATAGCCGGAGATGACGGCGCGGAAGGCGGCATCGCTGATATGGAGCTGGGTGCGCTTCAGGCCGTGCTCCTTCATCTGCTTGGGCAGCAGGTGGCGCTTGGCGATCTGCAGCTTTTCCTCGTCCGTATAGCTGGACAGCTCGATGACTTCCATGCGGTCCAGCAGGGGACGTGGAATGGTATCCAGCGTGTTGGCGGTAGTGATGAACATGACGCAGCTCAGATCCACCGGAATTTCCAGGAAATGGTCGCGGAAGGCGTAGTTCTGCTCGCTGTCCAGCACCTCCAGCAGCGCGGAGGCGGGGTCGCCCCGCATATCGCTGGCCAGCTTGTCGATCTCGTCCAGCACCAGCAGGGGATTCATGGAGCCGGAGCGGCTCAGAGCGTCGATGATGCGGCCGGGCATGGCGCCGATATAGGTCTTGCGGTGGCCGCGGATATCCGCCTCATCCCGCACGCCGCCCAGGCTGAGGCGGGCCAGCTTGCGGTTCATGGCCTTTGCCACGGAGATGGCGATGGAGGTCTTGCCCACGCCCGGGGGGCCCACCAGGCACAGGATCTTGCCCTTGGCATCGGGGTTGATCTGCCGCACGGCGATGAACTCCAGAATACGCTCTTTGACCTTTTCCAGTCCGAAATGCTCTTTATCCAGGATGGCGCGGGCCTTTGCCACATCGGCGCGGTCGCGGGTGGTCTTGTGCCAGGGCATCTCCAGACACACATCCAGATAGTTGCGGATGACGGAGGCCTCGGCGCTGCCGTAGGGCTGCTTGGCAAGGCGGTCCACCTCTTTCATCAGCTTGTTGTGGATCTCCTCCGGCAGCTTCAGGGCTTCGATCTTCTGGGCGTATTCCTCGATCTCCTCGTCGCCGTCGTCGCCCAGCTCGTGCTTCAGGACCTTCAGCTGCTCCCGCAGGATCATGTCCTTCTGCACCTGTGCCACGCGGGAGCGTACCTTGTGCTCCAGCTCCACCTCCAGGGAGATGACCTCCACCTCGTGGGCCAGGATCTCGTTGAGGAGGCGCAGGCGCTTGACGGGGTTCAGCTCCTCCAGTACGCGCTGCCGCTCGCCATGGCGCAGGTTGATGTTCTGGGCAATGAAGTCCGCCAGACGGCCGGGGTCGCGGCAGTCCAGCACGGCGGAGACGAAGTCGTCGTTCAGGTTGGTGACCAGCTCTTTATACTCGCCGAAGATCACATAGGTCTGGCGGATGATGGCCTCAGTCCGGGGCGTCATGCGGCCGGGGAAATCCTCCTCCAGCAGCTCCACATTGGCCTGCAGAAAGGGCTTGTTCTGCCACAGGCGGTGGATGCGGGCGCGCTGCTGGCCTTCCACAATGACGCGGACGCTGGTCTCGGAGGTTTTGAGGATCTGCAGGATGCGGCAGATGGTGCCGACGGTATAGAGATCCTGCTCCGTGGGGGCGGCGGTGGCGATCTCGCGCTGGGTCACCAGAAAGATGGCGCGATCGTCGCTTTCCATGGCGCTGTCCAGGGCGTAAATGGAGATCTCGCGCTCCACGTCAAAGCTCAGCGTCAGGTCGGGAAAAACTGTCAGGCCGCGGAGGGCGATGACAGGAATATTCAAAGTCGTTCGTTCCATAGGGGGTTCTCCTTTTGCCGGAGAGGCGTTTTCTGTTCTCCGGTATTGAAAAAAGCGCATGGGGAGAGGCGTAGCCTCTCCCCTGTTTATGCTTTAAGAGGCCGGTGCGGAGGATTTTTTCTCCGGCTGCTTTCCGGTCTTTAATTTTGCACGCCGCACGGCGTGATCGGGATCGTGAACGATCTCGGGCTGGGCGCCGTTTTTCACGCAATCGGCGGTGATGGTCACCTGCGCGATGGTGTGGTCGGACGGGATGTCATACATCAATTTGGTCAGCACGCCCTCCATGACGGCGCGCAGGCCGCGGGCGCCGATATTGCGCTCGATAGCCTTATCAGCGACAGCCTCCAGTGCGTCCGGCGTGAATTTCAGTTCCACGTCGTCATACTCCAGCAGCTTCTGATACTGCTTCACTAACGCGTTTTTGGGCTGGGTCAGGATGGTCACCAGATCGTCGCGGGTCAGACCGTCCAGCGCGGCGATCACCGGCAGGCGGCCCACCAGCTCGGGAATGATGCCGAACTTCAGCAGGTCGTGGGGCTGCACTTCTTTGAGAAGCTGGCCCTGACGGCGCTCGGCCTTGCTCTCCACCACGGCGTCGAAGCCGATGCCCTTGCGGTCGGTACGGCGCTCGATGATCTTTTCCAGGCCGTCGAAGGCGCCGCCGCAGATGAAGAGGATGTTGCGGGTGTCGATCTGAATGAACTCCTGATGGGGGTGCTTGCGGCCGCCCTGGGGCGGCACGTTGGCCACGGTTCCCTCCAGGATCTTCAGCAGCGCCTGCTGCACGCCCTCGCCGGATACGTCGCGGGTGATGGAGGTATTCTCGCTCTTGCGGGCGATCTTGTCGATCTCATCCACATAGATGATGCCCCGCTCAGCCAGCTCCACATCGAAATCCGCCGCCTGCAGGAGACGAAGCAGGATATTCTCCACATCGTCGCCCACGTAACCGGCTTCGGTGAGGGTGGTGGCGTCGGCGATGGCGAAGGGGACCTTCAGCACGCGGGCCAGGGTCTGGGCAAACAGGGTCTTGCCGCTGCCGGTGGGGCCCACCATCAGGATGTTGCTCTTCTGCAGCTCCACATCCTCGCCGCCGCCGAAGAAAATGCGCTTATAGTGGTTATAGACGGAGACGGAAAGCGCGATCTTGGCCGCCTCCTGCCCCACCACGTACTCGTCCAGAACGGCCTTGATCTCCCGCGGGGTGGGCAGCTGGTCGAGACTCTCCACCAGCTCCGGCTCGGCGTCATAATCGTCGTCCAGCAGAGACAGGCAAAGATGCACGCATTCATCGCAGATACGGACACCGGGCCCCTGGATCATGCGGTGGACCTGATTTTCGGTCTTGCCGCAGAAGGAGCACCGCAGTGCCTTAGAATTTTCAGCCATATGCTACCTCACTCAGCGCTTATAGATGACCTTGTCCACCAGGCCGTATTCACGTGCTTCTTCCGCGATCATCCAGTTATCCCGCTCGGAGTCGACCTTGATCTGCTCCGGCGTTTTGCCGGTGTTTTCGGCAAGGATCCGGTTGATACGCTGCTTGATCTTCAGGAAATGCTCCACGTCGATCTCCATGTCGGTGACCTTACCTTTGGTACCGGCGGAGGGCTGGTGGATCATCACTTCGGCGTTGGGCAGGGCGATACGCTTGCCCTTGGCGCCGCAGGACAGCAGGAACGCGCCCATGCTGGCGGCCATGCCGATGCAGATGGTGGATACATCACACTTGATGTACTGCATGGTGTCATAGATGGCCATGCCGGCCGTCACACTGCCGCCGGGGCTGTTGATATACATCTGGATGTCCTTGTCGGGGTCCTGAGCCTCCAGATACAGCAACTGGGCAACGACCAGGCTGGCGGTGGTATCATTCACTTCTTCGCCCAGGAAGATAATGCGGTCGTTCAGCAGACGGGAAAAGATATCGTAGGACCGCTCGCCGCGGTTGGTCTGCTCAACAACATAGGGAACCAAACTCATTGTAAAATACCTCCATTACGAAAGATAGTCAAAGTATACCCACCCTGAAATGTGATTTAATCTTTCTTCTCTTCGGTTTCCTCGGTCTTGGTCTCCTCTTCCTTGACCTCGGGGGCGACAGCCTTGGCGGAATCGGCCACCACCTTGATGACCTTCTCGCGCATGAGCTGCTCCTTCACGTCTGCGGTGCGCAGATACTTCTTGACGGTATCCAGATCCATGCCGTACTTCTCGGCCACGGTCTTCATCTCGTTCTCCACTTCCTCGTCGGAGACTTCCAGACCCTCGGCCTTGATGATGGCGCGGATGGCCAGATCCATCTTCACCTGATTGGTGGCGGGCTCCTTGGCGTCCATGATGATCTGCTCTTCATTCATGCCGGTCATCTTGGTGTACTGGTCGAAGGGGATGCCCTGGGAGGCCAGCTGCTGCTTGAAGCCCTCCAGCATCTGCTGGGCCTGCAGCTCGATCATCTCCTCGGGGATGTCGGCCTTGATGCCCTCGGCCACCTTGGTCATCAGCACATCCTCAAAGGCGTGCTGGGCGGCGGTGGTACGCTCGTCGATCATCTTCTTCTTGATGTCGGCCTTCAGCTCCTTGAGGGTATCGAACTCGGACACGTCCTTGGCGAACTCGTCGTCGATGGCGGGCAGCTCCTTGACCTTGACCTCGTTGACCTTCACGTGGAAGACCACGGGCTTGCCGGCCAGCTCGGGGGTGTAGTTCTCGGGGAAGGTGATGTCGATGTCCTTCTCCTCGCCGGCCTTCATGCCGATGAGCTGATCCTCGAAGCCGGGGACGAAGCTGCCGGAGCCGATCTCCAGATCGAAGGCATCGCCCTTGCCGCCCTCGAAGGCCACGCCCTGGTCGAAGCCCTCGAAGTCGATGTTGGCGGTGTCACCCTTCTTAACGGCGCGCTCGACCGCCACCAGGCGGCTGTTGCGCTCGGCCATTTCCTTCAGGCGGGCGTTCACGTCGGCGGCCATGACCTTGACCTCGGCCTTCACAGCCTCCAGGCCCTTGTACTGGCCCAGCTCCACCTCGGGATACACGGCGACGGTGCACTTGAAGGAGGCGCCTTCCTTGCCAACGCTCTCGATCTCAACCTGGGGATAGCCAACGACCTCCAGCTTCTGCTCGTCCACGGCGCTTTCGTACGCTTCAGGCAGGATGGCGTTGATGGCTTCCTCATAAAAGACCTCGGCGCCGTACATGCTCTCGATCATCTTGCGGGGGGCCTTGCCGGGGCGGAAGCCGGGAATGTTCATCTTGCCGCGCATCTTCAGATACGCCTTGTTGACGGCAGTCTCGAACTCTTCAGCGCCCACCTCGATGGTCAGAGCGACTCTGCTCTTCTCCAGTTTTTCGCAGCTTTTGACAGTCATTGTTGCTTTTCCTCCAGTTTACATCTATGTTGTGATGGCATAAGAATACATTTGAATAGCCAAGTGTATATGATAACAGAAAACATCTGGAATTACCATACCTTTTTGCAGGATTCGCAAATTTTTTTAGGAACAAACCCCAGAAAATCACCGGCAACCAGGGAAAACAGGGTGCCGCCCCGCGTCCCCTCGATGGCGCGGCGGTGGGATGCGCCGTGCAAATGGCCGTAATAACAGGCCTTTACCCCGTATTCCCGCAGCAGGCGCAGGATCTCGGGACATTCGTAGCCCTGATAGATGGGGGGGTAATGGAGGAAGCAGAGTTTCTCCCTGTCCCCCGCCGCCTTCAGCGAGGTCTCCAGGCGGCCGACCTCCCGCAGCAGTACCTTTTCGTTGTGGGTACCCTGGTGATCCAGCTCGTAAAACCAGCCGCGGGTGCCGCACAGGGCGACGTCGCCGTAAAGGTGGCAGTTGTTATGGAGGATATCCAGGGTGTCCAGCCCGTTTTCCGCAAAAAAGCGCTTCATTTTGGCGGCGGTGTTCCACCAGTAGTCGTGGTTGCCCTTCAGCAGCAGCTTTTTCCCCGGCAGGGCGTTGATGAACCGGAGATCCGGCAGGGATTCCTCCAGACTCATGCCCCAGCTGAGGTCGCCGCACAGCACGGTGACGTCGTCGTCACAAAGGGGGGCGAAGCCCTCTTTGATGCGGTTGACGTAGTCGTGCCAGCCGTCGCCGAAGATATCCATGGACTTGTCCGAGTTCAGCGACAGGTGCAGGTCGCCTATTGCGTATAGTGCCATACATCGCTCCTTTGCGTCAGATCAGGCGGCGGAGATTGTTCCAGAACATGTCGTTCAGCAGTGTCTCGCTGTAGCCCCGCGCCTTCAGGGCGTCGTACAGGCGGGGGACGTCCTGCATGCCGGTCATACCGGCGGCCAGGGACTCGCAGCCGTCCAGATCGCCCCCCAAGCAGAGGGTCTTTTCACCGCCCAGATCCAGAAAATGTTCCACATGGGCCACCAGGGCGTCCATGGTGGGCTCGCCCACAAAGCTGAGATAGAGGTTCAGGCCCACTACGCCCCCCAGATCGCGGATGGCGCGGAACTGGTCGTCCGTCAGGTTGCGGCGGTGGGGGCAGACGGCGCGGGCGTTGGAGTGGGACGCCACGATGGGCCGCCGCGCCATATGGATCAGATCCCAGAAGCCCGCGTCGGACAGATGGGATACGTCGGGATAGATGGCATATTCCTCCAACACCCGAATGAACTCCCGACCCGCGGGGGACAGGCCCCGCTCCGGCTCCTCGGCATTGGTGCCGGAGAGGCTGTTGGCGCGGTTCCACACCGGATTCAGCAGCCGCACGCCCCAGTTGGCCACCGTCTCCACCTTATGGACATCGCAGTCGATAAGGTTGGCGCCCTCGATGCTCAGCAGGGCGGCCACCTTGCCCTCCGCCACCGTGGCGTCTACTTCCCCGCCGGTGCGGCAGTGGCGGGCGATATCGGCGTTGTCCGCCAGTTCACGCAGGAAGAAGTCGTGCATCCTCCTGCACTGGGCCCACAGGCCGTCGGCTGGGGCTTCCGCCGCGTCGTGGAACAGGGCGAAAAACTGGGCGCAGCGGGAAAACCGCAGGCCGCGCTCCAGGTCGATATGGCCGCCGTTTTTCCGCAGGTGGGTGGAGGCGGCATAGTAGCGGCGCTGCTCGTCGCGGTTTTCGCCGTAGTCCAGGGCGGAGGTCTCCCCCGTCTCCAGACAGCGGTAGATGGTGTCGCAGTGGGCGTCAAAATAGGGTATCATAGCGTTCTCCTTATTGGAAAGCATTTTTGATGTATTCTATGCGGGCCTGATCGAAACCGTGCTCGGCGTAGACCTCCGCCACGTCAAAGCGGGCGCAGCAGTCCAGCCGCTTTTCCGCCAGATACATCATGGCGGTCTTGCGGAGGCGGTTCTGCTTCTGGGGCGTGACGTACTCCCGCGGCAGGGCCATGTTCAGATTCGTACGGGTCTTGACCTCCACGAAGCACAGCACGCCGCCGTCCCAGGCAATGAGGTCGATCTCGCCGTAGCGGCTGCGGTAGCCGTGGGCGGCCAGCCTGTACCCCTGCTCCCGCAGGTAGCGGGCCACTATGGCCTCGCCCTGGATGCCCTCGGCTCTGCTCATCGTTTGGCCTCCCACTTTTTCAGGAAGGTCATACGGTGCTCCGGACAGGGGCCGTATTGGTCCAGCATGGCGTAGTGGAGCTTGGTGCCGTAGCCCTTGTGTCTGGCAAACTGGTACTGGGGGTATTCTTTATCCAGCACGTCGGTGACGTACCGGTCACGGCTGACCTTGGCCAGAATGGAGGCAGCCGCGATGGAGGCGGAACAGCCGTCGCCGCCGACAAGGCAGCGGTGGGGCGTGGTGATGGCGGCGTGCTTTCCGTGGTCACGGTTGCCGTCGATAAGGGCCAGATCCGGCTTCTGGGGTAGGCCGTCGATGGCCAGCTGCATGGCCTTCATGCGGGCGGAGAGGATATCGGTGGCGTCGATCTCCGCAGCGCTGACGCTGGCCACCGACCAGGCCAGGGCAGCGGTGGTGATAACGTCGTAAAGGGCGTCCCGCTTCTTCTCCGTCAGCTTCTTGGAGTCGTTGAGGCCGTCGATGACGCATCCGCGGGGCAGGATCACCGCCGCGGCGTACACAGGGCCCATCAGGGGGCCCGCACCGGCCTCGTCCACGCCGCAGACGGTCGCATAGCCCTGTGCCCAGGCCTCCTGTTCGTATGTCCAAAGTTCCATAGGCGGCTCCTTCAATACTTCAGCATGATCCTGCGGCAGTCGCGGCAGACGCAGGCGGAAAAGCTGGACTCGTTGGGAAAATTGGAGTTATAGGGGCCGTCCAGCACGATGCCGTTCTGCCGCGTGACGTACTTTTTGGTCAGGATGATGGCGTCGATATCGCCGTCAGGCGGCAGGAAAAACAGGCCGCGGCTGTAGGAGGTGACGACCTTGCCCTGTTCCATTTCTTTTCCGCAGTCCGGACAGTTCATCCCTGCACCTCCTCTGCCGTTTCCAGCGTGAAGCGGCCCAGCTTGCCGCCGCGGAATTCATCCAGCAGGATGCGGGCCATACGCTCGGTGTCCACCTCGGCCCCCCGCATGAGAAAGCCCCGCTTGCGGCCCGCCTTGGTCAGCAGGTCGTAGCCCATGTCGCCCTCCTCCACGTCGATCTTATACCGATCGGTGAGGATATCGGCATAGTGCCGACCCAGGTATTCCATCAGGTAGCAGGCCAGCTCCTCGATATCCATGACGTCGTCCTTGATGGCGCCTGTAAAGGCAAGACGCTTGCCGACCTTCACGTCATCGAATTTGGGCCAGAGGATGCCGGGGGTGTCCAGCAGCTCCAGCGTGCGATCCACCGGCACCCACTGCTTGGAGCGGGTCACGCCGGGGCGGTCCTCCGCCTTGGCGGTCTTGCGGTGGGCCACTTTATTGATGAAAGTGGATTTGCCCACGTTGGGGATGCCCAGCACCATGACGCGGACGGTGCGGCCGATCTGGCCCTTTTCGGCGTAGGCGGCCAGCTTGTCCTTCAAAAGCTCACGGACGGCGGCGGCGAACTGGGCGGTGCCCACGCCGCCCTTGGCGTTGGCCTCCAGCACGGCATAGCCTTTTCCCCGGAAATAGGCGGCCCAGCGCTTCGTCTCTCTGGGGTCGGCCTGATCCACGCGGTTGAGCACCACCAGGCGGGGCTTGCCCGCCGTCATCTCATCCACATCGGGGTTGCGGCTGGACAGGGGGATGCGGGCATCCAAGATCTCGCACACCGCGTCCACGTTCTTGATCTCGGCCACGATCATGCGCTTGGTTTTTGTCATATGGCCGGGGAACCAGCTCAGTCCTTCTATCTGCATGGTGGGTCACCTCACAATCAAATGTCAAGCTAATAATTTTTCCTATTGTACCACAGTTTTCGTGAAATGAAAAGGAAAAAACCGCCCGCATAAGCAGGCGGTTTTTCTTGGATCGAATTCGCTTACAGCTTTTCGCGGATCTTGGCGGCCTTGCCGACACGGTCACGCAGATAGTACAGCTTGGCGCGGCGCACGAAGCCGTGACGCACGGTCTCGATGGTCTGGATGGAGGGAGAATGTACGGGGAACACCTTCTCCACGCCCACACCGTAGGAGATACGGCGGACGGTGATGGTCTCCTCGATGCCGCCATGCTTCTTGGCAATGACAGTACCCTCGAAAACCTGGATACGCTCGCGGGAGCCTTCCTTGACCTTCACGTGCACGCGGACGGTATCGCCCACCTGCACCTGAGGCACTTCCTTCAGCTGCTTTTCGTTCAATGCTTTGATGAGATCCATGGATATTTCCTCCTGTATTTATAGGTGTTCGTAACGCCATCACAAGGGTGCATTCCCGCACCGGCGACAGAGGACCGCCCTTTTCACGCCATGATAGAATACCATAGAAATTCGGCAAATGCAAGCATTATTTTCACGTTTGCGGGAAAATCATCGAAAATCCTGTCCGTTTTCGTCCAGGATCCGGCGGCGGCGGACGCGGACGAAGTCCGGCGTCAGCTCAGGCAGGTAGGCGGCGACGGCTTTTTCGATGAGCTGGGGGTTCAGGCCGGGGTTCTGGGCCTGAACGGTCAGGTCGATGAAGAGGTTATGGCCGTCCGCCGTTACAATGGCGCGGCGGATCATGGGGGCGATGTCCACATCCGCCAGCTCCTTGCGCTTGGTGCGCTTCTGGATCACGAGGGTGTCACGGTGCAGCAGCTGCTGAAGCTTCTCCACCGCGTCCGTCGGCACACCGGCGTCGTATTCCAGCGTCACGTCGGCCTGAAGGCTGTCCAGCTGGCGGATGGGACGCAGGGCTTCGTAGCAGTCCAGCACGCGGATGCCGGTGGGCATGCCGGTGTTGAGCTTTTCGGCGATGCCGCTGCCGTCGCTGGCCTGGGTCACCTCGAAATCCAGCAGCTCGCAGTCGCTGCTCTGCCCCACCGGCAGGGGCAGGACGATGGAGATGATGGGATGGGGATGGTAGCCCTGGGTGTGCTTGATCTCCAGCTCGGTACGGGGGAAACAGCGCTGGAAGGTGCGCATCAGGTCCAGATGGGAGATATAGGCCGCCTGGGCTTCCTTGACAAACAGCAGTCTCAGCTTAGACATGGCACTTCCCCCCTACCAGTTTGTTGGCGCCGCAGCCGCTGCAGCGGGTGCGGCAGTCCGGCGTGGTGACGCCTGCCACGGCGTTTTCATGCTCACGCCACAGGTACTCCTTCGTCACGCCGCTGGAGATCATACCCCAGGGCATCAGCTCGTCCTTTTCACGGCGGCGGTAGGCGTAAAACGCGGGGTCAACACCGCACTCGTCAAAGGCCTCCAGCCAGCGATCCAGGGAGAAATACTCCTCCCACGCGTCAAGGTGTCCGCCTTTACGCCATACGGCTTCCAACACGTTGCCCAGCCGCCGGTCGCCGCGGGCCAGCACCGCCTCGATGAAGGAGGTCTGCCCGTCGTGCCAGTTGTAGGTGACAGTCTTGGTGGTCATATTCTCCCGCAGCAGCTGCACGCGGCGCTCGTATTCCTCGCGGGTGATCTGGGGCTCCCACTGGAAGGCGGTGTGGGGCTTGGGGACGAAATAGGAGGTGGAGACGGTGATGCGGACGCCCCGCTGCTTGTTGGGGGCGCTCTCCCGCCAGGCGTGCATGACGCGGGCAGCCACGTCGGCGATGCCCAGCACGTCCTCGTCCGTCTCGGTGGGCAGGCCCAGCATGAAATAGAGCTTCACCGCGTTATAGCCGCCGGCAAAGGCGGTATGGCAGGAGTCCAGCAGCGCCTCCAGCGTTACGTTCTTATTGATGACGTCCCGCAGCCGCTGGGTGCCCGCCTCCGGCGCGAAGGTCAGGCCGGTCTTGCGGCCCTTGGCCAGACGCTGCATCAGCGCCATGGAGAAGTTGTCCGCCCGAAGAGAGGGCAGGGACAGATTCACATGGCGGCTCTCGCAGAAGGGCTCCAGCTGGTCGCACAGGTCCGTCAGGGGCGGATAGTCGCTGGTGCTGAGGGAGGAGAGGGTCACCTCCTGATAGCCGGAGTCGTTGCAGGCGTCCAGACAGTACTGGGCGCACAGGTCGCGGCTTCGATTGCGGACGGGGCGGTAGACATAGCCCGCCTGGCAGAAGCGGCAGCCGCGGATGCAGCCGCGGAACAGCTCCAGCATCACGCGGTCCTGGACGATCTCGGTGCTGGGGACGATGGTATTTACGGGGAAATAGGCCTTGTCCATGTTGTGGACGATGCGCTTGGTCACCACAGCGGGTGCGCCGTCGCGGGGGGTGATGGCTTTTACCGTGCCGTCGTCGTGATAGGAGATATCGTACAGGCTGGGGACATAGATGCCGTCCAGCTGGGCGGCGGCGCGGAGGAATTCCGCTTTGCTCCAGCCCTCACGGCGGGCCCTGCGGTGCAGTTCCACCAGCTCGACGGTGATGTCCTCCCCCTCCCCCAGACTGACCAGGTCGATGAAATCCGCGATGGGCTCGGCGTTGTACATGGCGGTGCCGCCGGCGATCACCAGCGGGGTCAGGCTGTCACGCTGGGCGCTGCGCAGGGTGATCTTAGCCAGATCCAGCATGTTGAGGATGGCGGTAAAGGCCATCTCGTAGCCCACAGAGAAGGCCACGATGTCAAAATTTGTGATGGGGTCGCCGGATTCCAGGGCGAAAAGGGGCATGTCCGCGCGGCGCATCTCCTGCTCCATGTCGCCCCAGGGGGCAAAGACACGCTCGCACCACACGCCGTCCATCCGGTTCATGACGCCGTACAGGATCCGCATGCCCAGGTTGGACATGCCGATCTCGTAGGTATCGGGAAAGCAAAAGGCGATGCGGGTATCCACCGCCGCCTTGTCCTTGATGACCGCGTTATATTCGCCGCCCACATAGCGGGCCGGCTTCTGCACCCGAGGCAGGATGCGTTCCAGCTTTTTATCCACAGTTGTTCTCCTGTTGTGTAATGTATCTTATTATTTTACCCGTTTTGCACCCATTTGACAAGTCCTATTTCCCGCACGGCACGGACAAACAGGGCCATGGCCGCCAGCAGCAGAAACGGGCTGCCCCCCAGCCACAGCGCCGCGGCGGCGGCCAGCGTCAGCAGCGCCGCCATGCCGAAGCTAACCGCGGAGGCCACGCGGTCGGCGGTATAGGGCTCCGTCAGCCAGGCGGACAGGTTCCACAGGAGGCTGCCGCCGTCCAGCGGCTGGATAGGCAGGAGATTGAACACACCCAGCACCAGCTGGGCACCGGAAAACAGGTACAGCCCCTCCCAGAGACGGCCGCCAAGGCCCAGCAGCAGCGCCAGCGCAAGATTGACGGCGGGTCCCGCCGCGGCGGCCAGCAGTTCGCCGCCATAGGAGAGATGGCCCGCCACCTGCATCTCCGCCCCCAGCGCCGAAATGCGGATGGCCGTTACACGGGCATGGAGGACGTGCAGTGCCAGACAGTGCCCCAGCTCATGCAGCACCGCCGCCAGCAGCAGCGCGGCCAGCAGCAGCGGCGAGGACAGCAGCACAAACAGCGCCAGCAAAAGCGGCGCTGTGGGAGAGACGGACAGGGCGGCACGCGGCTTATGAGACATAATAGATGGGGTTGAGATAAATATTGTTGTGGTGGAGCTCGAAGTGCAGATGGTAGCCGGTGGCGTCACCGGTGTCCCCCACCTCGGCGATGGGGTCGCCCATCCGGATGGACTGGCCGGTAGAGGCGTTGATACGGCTGCAATGGGCATACAGGGTGGTATAGCCGTCCTGATGGGACAGCACCAGATATTTGCCCAGCTCCGCACTGTCCGCCACCGCCGTCACGGTGCCGTCGGCAAAGGCATGGATGACGGTCCCCTTTTCGCAGCCCAGGTCAAGACCGTAGTGAAACCGCTCCGTCCCCGCCACGGGGTGATCCCGAAAGCCGAAGGAGGAGGTCACGGTCCCCTCCACCGGCTTTTGATAGGCGAAGCCCAGCACCTGCTGAAGCATATCCGCGATCTCCGGCGTAGTTTCGGCGCCATAGGTGACGGCATTGCGGTCCGTCTGCTGACCGACTGTCACTTGTTCCGCGCCGAACACCGCCGCGCAGGCGTCGGTGACGGCCTGGGCCAGATCATCGCCGCCGATGGCGCGACCTGCGGCGGAAAATGCCGCCACGAAATCGGTGTCCTCGCCCATCAGGCGCAGCAGCGCGCCGCCATACTGATGCGCCACGTCCGGCATGGTAAACTTTACCGTCACGACCACCACCAGTATGGCGGCGCTGACCAGCAGCTGTATCATGGTGCGTGAACTGCCCGCGCCGGACTGCTGGCGCTTGCCGCGCCGCCTGCCGCCCGCTGTTTTTCCTCTTGCCGGCGATGGAGCGCCGGTCCCTACACGTTTTCCCGCTGCCATATGGCGCACCTCCTGTTCTTTGCCACACTATATGCGGCACGGGACGGGCAATATGCGTGAAAACGGCTGGGGGATGACATGGAAAAAAGGCAAGTCGGACGACTTGCCTTTTCTGTAGGGGCTGCCTCAGGTGATATCGGTAACGCGGTAGTCCTCCGGCGAAAAGCCGGTGCGCAACGTCTCCGGAATGTGGCTAACGCCGCTGATATAGCGGTAAGCGCCGTCGATGCGGCCCACGAAGTTATAGACATTTTTCCACTGCCCGTCGGCGTCCTGCAGCTCCAGCGTCAGGGCGTAGAGTCCGTCGTTGATCTTGTCGATGCTCCGGATGCGGTAATCCTGAATGGCACAGCCGGAGCGGGCAAACAGGTCGCGGTGCGCATCCTGGGAATAAAACTCGCTGGCCTCAAAGTGGCAGTAGGTCACCGCTTTTTCGATGCCCTCGGTTTTGAAGGTCTGCAAATACCGCTGCGCGCATTGCTCCACGGCGCGGGTCTCTCCGCCGCAGGCCAGCAGGGTCAATGCCATAGCCGCCGCCAACAGCAGCAGCAAAAACTTCCGCTTCATACATAAGCTCCTTTCCGGCGATGCGATTCTTTCTGCTTCTATTCTATTGCGCTGGGGGTGCAAAGACAACCGACGGTTGGTGGAATTTTCCTCTTTACTCCATAAGATGCTGTTTGGGAGAAAAATGTTTCCGGTGTGCAGAGGCGGCGGCTGCCGCCCTTTACTTTTTATATGTCGGATGGCGGGAAAAGCTGACAGGATCGGAGGGATTTTTTGTCTCTTTTTCCCGCATCCTGTTTTTTCGTGGTGGCGGAACGGAAGATCCTGTGGTATAGTATGACCCATGCAGACCAGGCAAGGGAGGTGACGCTGTGGCGGCGGAATATGACGGCGCGTTTGACGCGCTGTATCTTGCCCATGTGGAGGGGCTGCTCCGGTATGCCTATACCCGCACGCAAAACCGCGAGATTGCCGAGGAGTTGGTGCAGGACACCTTTCACGAGGCGTATGTGCAGTTCGAGCGGCTGCGGCGTCATGAGAACGCGGGCGGATGGCTGATGCAGACGCTGAAGAACAAGCTGAGGAACTATCAGCGCACGCGGCAGCGGGAGATGACTCTGCTGACCGGCTGGCCGGAGGACGGCGCACAGATCGCCGCGCCGGGGGATCTTGCCGCGGAGGCGTCTGACCGGCAGCAGGTATCGGCCATACAGGCCTTTGTGACGGAATCGTTTGACGAGACCGACAAGCTTCTCTTTCAAATGCTGCTGGTGGAGGGCGTCAGCCACAAGGCGGCCGCGGCGGCGCTGGGCATCAGCATATGGAACAGCCAGAAACGGCTTGAACGCATCCGGAAGCGTATTCGGGAAGCTTTTCCGGAGTTTTAGACTGCTTTTGTCAGCTTTTTTGCGGTGAATACATATATTCAATAGAAGGAGGTTCGGCGTATGGACAACAGGAACGACCATTCCCGCCTGAACCAATTGCATAGCCCCCAGCTGGAGGTCTCACAGGAGGACGCCCAGCGCATGCTGCGGGAGTTCCGCACCCTGTACAACACGGCGGAGGGAGAAGGCCGCTCGCTGTACCCCGCCGAGGCGGAGCGTGACAAAAGCAGGGGGCGCACGGTACGCAGGCGGCTGCTGGCGGCGGCCGCGGCGGCGTGTCTGACGCTGCTGCTGGTCTGCACGGCGGTGGGATTTGACAATGTGTATCAGATGATCGTTGCGTGGACGTCGGACATCCTGACCATCGAAAACCGGCAGGAGGGCGGCACGCAGCAGGTGACGCCCACGCCCACCACGCCTGCGGAGGACACACCGTACGCGACCTTGCAGGAGGCCCTTACCGCCTATGGAATCACCGCGCCGGTGGCGCCATCCTATATTCCGGCGGTATTTGACACGGGAACCGTGACGGTAGACACCTTCGGCAACACTGTCTTTTTCACGGCAAGCTATGAGGCGGATGGGGAGCGGCTCAGCATCGACGTTTTCGCCCTGGGAGATCCCCGAACGGTTTATTACGAGAAGGACGGCACCGAGCTGATTGAATATGTCAAGGGCGGCATTACCCACTACCTGTACAACAACAATGCCTCCTCCTGCGCCGTATGGCACACCGGAAATCTGGAGTGCTGCATCGTCACAAGTCTGTCGCGGGATGAGGTCATTGCTATGGTGGATTCCCTTTATGCATAGCAGAAAAGCAGCCTGGGACCGATTACGGCCACAGGCTGCTTTTTTCATGGTTTATGACGGCACGCACTTTTTGCAGGGCGTCAGGCCGCGCTGCTGGGCTTCGTCCCATGTGATGGGCTGACTGTTTTTGCCGGGGCAGGCGGCGTCGTAATGATAGCGCTTGCCGCTGGGGGAGGCGTACAAGCCCCCGGTGCCGGGCTGCGCGGCTGGGGTGGTCTCCTCCGCGCCTGTTACCGCCGTGTCCGGCGTCTCTGTCGGAACGGACGCGGATTTCTGCGGTGACTGAGACGTTGGCGCCGCGGAGGGCTGGGGCTGAGATTGGTATACCACGATGGTGTCCTGGCGGTACTGCTCCCGCTGCTCCAGGCGCAGGACGGTATAGCCTGTCACCATGCAGCACAGCAGCAGACACAGGCCAATGGCCGGCAGACAGCGGCCCAGCGGCTGCGCCAGCAGGCGGGCCATCCAGCTTTTGATGGTATTATCTCTCTTCTGTTGCGCCATGGCTGTCCCTCCCTTCTTATGGTGCGCGTCCGTTATTTTTCGATGCGGGTCAGCATCCGGACGGCGTATTTCAGGAACATCTTCACCGCGGGCGACACGTCCGCACGGGAGTTCATGGCCACGCCCAGCGTGATCTGGGAGGGCGGGTCGATGGGCAGCATGGCGATGTCGCAGATGCGTTTTTCGGTGATCAGCTGGTTCATCACCGTCATACCGAGGCCCTGCTCCACCATGGACATGACGGAAAAGCTCTCCAGGGTGGTGAACTGCACATTGGGTTGAATGCCGTTTTTGGCGAACAGCGCCTCCACGTCGTCATCGCAGCCCAGCGCCGGCATGATAAAACGGTCGGTGGCGCAGTTTTCCAGGGGGTAGGCCGCAGCGTTGGCCAGGGGATGATCCCGCGGCAGCAGCGCCAGCATGGGGTCCTCCGCCAGCGGAATGAACTCGTAGGGCATGCCCTCCTGATAGCTGAAAAAGCCGATATCGGCGGCGCGGTCATCCAGCCATTTGGACACCTCCTGCCAGATGCCCTCCATCAGCTTGATGCGGATCTGGGGGTAATCCCGCCGGAAGGCGCTGATCACCGCGGGGAGCCAGTGGGTAGCAATGCTGGAATAGGCGGCGATGGTGACGCTGCCGATCAGCAGGCCGTTCATCTCGGCCGACAGCTCGAAGATCCGGTCCTCCTGCCGCAGAAATTCACGCACTGTGGGCAGCAGCAGCTCGCCGTTCTCCGTCAGCGTGACGCCCTTGGTATTGCGCCGGAACACGGGAAAGCCCAGCTCCTTTTCCAGCGCCGTCACCAGCTGGTTCACGCCGGAGGGCGTATAGCTGAGGGCTTCCGCCGCCTTGGAAAAGCTGCCGGTCTCTGCCGCCGCCAAAAACGCTCTGCACCGTGCGGTCTCCATACATCCGCCTCCTTCTTATTATCAGTTGTTCTGATAGCGATCAACAGATTCTGTCGCTTTACTATTCTTGTTAAATATTCTACTATATATGTGACGAAAGCACAAGCCCCAAAACGACATTTTAAGGAGGAATCTGCCATGAAAAACATCCGTGCCTACCTGACGACCGCCGTGGTTTCCCTCATGCTGGTGGCGGCGTCCGCCTTATTGCTGGCGGACAGCGGCCATGGTGCCCTGTGCATACCGCTGCTGTTCGGCTTTGTCTTCTGCTGGAGCGCCGTCAAGGCGGTGATCGCCGGAATGGAGGAGGACGACCGCGCGGTGGAAGCCGTCTGCTTCACTCTTCGGGCACCGGAATTTGCATGAAGCGTGTGAGAATGGAAAACACCCCCTCCGGCATTAGCCGGAGGGGGTGCTTCTCTGTATATGCATTTACGTGCTTCAATTAAAGGATAAGGTCGCTCCATAGAATTCTGCAACAACGCAGTTTTTTCCCAAATTGGCAAATGCATTTTTCTCTTTTATCGCGTTGGCAAGCGCAGCTGCCTGCTCATTCATCGCATCACTTGCAGCCGGTGCCAGCACTTTATCGCCCCAAATCTTAAAGGCTGCTCTGTTGTCTTCACCGCCAATTCCATACGCCGAGAATGTATTGCCCGCAATATTAAAGGTAAATGTTGCGTTGCCTCCATTCACACCAATGGCATGACTTTGGCTGTTGGAAATGTTGGAATTCAGAATATTAACATTTGCTGTACCGCCGCCATCGGTCGTAATGTAGATCCCGTACTTATTGTTGCCGACCACGGCCTCCTTAGATGTGCCGGTAACATTACAGCCGTCAATGGTCACCGTTCTTCCATTTTGAATTCTAAGCACCGAAATATGCTTTGCTGTACAATTGTTGATGATCACATCATTGTTATATGCAGAGATCACCAAGTCACCCTCCACATTGAGGTTGGACACCACCAACGTGCTCTCCTTGGTATTCGGAACATAGCCGCAGTTCACCTCAAATGAGGGGAAAGTTGCACCATTACCGTTAAATGTGGAATTCACGCCAAAATGCTGTGAATAGAAGCCTGCATCATACACATTGCCAGGGATGCTGTAAGTGACATTTTCGGTATTGACATTATTTCCGTCAACATCCAAGCCATAGTACTCACCCTTAGAGCCAGTCGCTTTTACAAGCCCGTCGCTGCTTACAGTACGCTCACCATACTGGGCAAACTTATCATAAGTATTGTTATTACTGTCATACTCCACAGGAGCCTGAGTCGCATAGACCGTAATGGCCACGCCATCCA
>CAKTMO010000027.1 GCA_934573935.1 uncultured Oscillospiraceae bacterium
GTCTATGATATGGAGCGCACCATCTGCGACCTGATCCGCAGCCGCAGCGGGATCGAGATGCAGACCTTTCAGGATGCACTCAAGCAATACGCAAGACGAAAAGACAAAGACTTAAGGAAGCTGATGCGCTATGCGCAGATGTTCCGTGTTGAAAAACTGCTTCGGCGGTATTTGGAGGTACTTTTATGATTAAGACGGTGCTGCCGATCTGTCGTGGCATATGGTCATGGAATCCATCCGCAGCCTTTATGGATTGGCACAGAGGTAATAGATTAACAGGCCAAAATTCAGGAGGAGAACCATCATGAATGACAGCAGAGACTTCAAGAGAGAATACGATGCCTTTTTGAAGAAAGTCCCTTATCAAACAGCGGTTGTTGACAGTGTAAAGGTCAGATAAGCCGGTATTCAATACCAGCAGGACACACAAACCCGTTAAATTTGGTTCTGCCGCTATCTGACCAGCCAATAGCGTGATTTCACGCTCCGTAAACACTTCCACTTTTTTGCTGTGACAGGCGGGCAGCGGCGCTTCACAGGCAGGACAGCTGCAGTTCAGCTTTTTCCGCGCAAACTTCAATACAGACTTTATCAGGACGCCAACATCCCGGATGCTTTTTTCGGATAGATTCTTCTTACGCAGCTGCCGAAATAGCCGAGAAAGTCTATCCGCCGTCAAAGTGCAGAGTTGGATAGTGCCAAGCTCCGGCAGAATATATCGCTTGCACATATACGCATAGCGGTTATAGGTGGATTTCTTTACGGCATCCTGCTTTTTCCCCAGAAAGTGCTCTGTTGCCTGCAGCATTGTCATGTTGTGCTGGGGTGGTGGTACAGGCCGCAAGGCCTCTGCTTGCTTACGGCATTTCTCCCTGCAGGCACTGTAACTTCGGGCGTAAACATACCCGTATTCTGCCTTTCCCGCAGGTGTTCGCCCGCAAATATACCTGCCTTCCCAGCGTCCATCTTTGCGTTTATAGATGTTTTCTCCACGACGTGCCATAGTAATCAGCCCCTCCTTACTGACGGTATTTTTGACGGAGAATAATTTATGGACAGGATACGTTCTAAAATATTTTTGTGCAAATTCTTCTTTTTTTGTTGAACAGATTTGGTGACATGCACAAAAACGTGTGCTTTATACAGGCGTCCCGCGATTTTTCGTTGACTTTTTGCGTTCTTTCTTGTATCATATCTCTCAAGAAAATTCTTATTTCGTCTTTCGTAAATTGGGAACGATTTACGAAAGATCGCTTTGCTATTACCCGCCGCAGGCTTGCCCGCCTGCGGCTTTTTTCTATACCACAGCAGGCGGTTTTGAGGGCTTTGCAGCCGACGGATTGAGATAGTTTTTATGCACTTGTCCACTTTTTTCTTGCGTATATGCCTATATAGGTAATTGCACTTTTAGGATATTATATCATGGACGAATTGCGCATACAATACAAGTCAAGATGTTTCAGAGGGAGATTTGTTTGTATGGTCAACTATAAATTTATTGGTACACGTCTGCGGGCTGCGCGGCTCAACAAGAATCTTACCCAGGAGCAGGTAGCTGCCATGGTTGATGTGGGCGTTACGCACATCAGCCACATCGAAACGGGTACAACAATTCCCAGTACAAAGCTGCTGGTAGAACTGATGGATCTGCTGGACTGTGAGCCGAACGAAGTGCTTGCGATGGAAACAAAGCGCGCCAGATACGCCTTGAACAATTGGCTTTCTGACTTGGTAGCAGATTGCAGCGAAGACGAAATCAAAATTATCACAGATACCGTTCTCGCCTTGAAAGATTCCCTTCGGCATTACCGGATAGAAAACGAATAAGCTAATGTCTTTCCCCGAAAGACTTCATTTGCTTATTCGTCGATACTACAGCAACAGACCACGGAACTCTTACATGGTAAGAGTTCCGTGGTCTGTTGCTGAATCAATATAAATTTGCGTGAAATCGCCATCCTGCTGTGCTGCAAGAAAAAAGTGTGCAATGATTGCACACTTTTTCAAAAGAAGTTAGAATAGATTCTTTTAATGGATCGGCCAAGTAATCAGTCCACAATAGCTTGAACGAAGTGACAGCCAGCGTCTTTTAGGCGCTGGCTGTCCTAATCGCTTGTAGAGCTTTGTCATGCCAACCCTTAGAATGGTGGGTTTGACTGAGTATATTCAGTTCCGATGAGCAAAGTCGTGGTCGTATGTTTTTCCGAACCACACCTGTACCACACCCAGGGGCGGTTTCGGGGTCGCCAGACTTACCACGACCATCAGGAGGCCGGACAGGATCACCGCAGGGATAAACGCGTTAAGACCAAACGCCAGGCCTTTGCAGACAGAGGATGCCAGAATGTAGTAGACGAAGCCGGAGATCACACCGGCCAGAGCGCCGTACTCGTTGCCGCGTTTCCAATACAGACCCAGCAGCAGCGGAAACAGCAGTGCCGAGGCCAGACCGCCTACTGCGAAGTTCACCAGAACCTGGACCGCATCCGGAGGATTGAAGGAGATCGCCAGCACCACCACGCAGGTAAGGATTAGCACCGCGGGGGTGATTTTTTTGATCTGTGCTTCAGACGCGTCAGGCCGGATCACATCCTTGTACAGATCCTTGCAGATCACGGCACAGATCACCAGCAGCATGGACGCCACAGTGGACTGGATCGCAGATGCCACCGCGGAAAGCATCACGCCCACCAGCGGCGAGGGCATCGTCAGGAAAGACAGATACGGGGTCACGTAGTCGGACACCGTCATATCCGGCGCGATCACGCGGACGATGACGCCGACAAGCAAAAGCGCCAGATAGACGATCACAGAGGAAATGCTGCCCACCACAACGGCAGTCTTCAGGGACTTTGTGTTCTTGTAGGCCAGGTTGCCCTGGGCCACATGGGGCAGCGCCACACTGGAGATAGCAAACATAATGATCAACGAGATCAACACAGGAGCCGTCAGCGCGCCGGTGGGGGCCAGCATGTACTGTGTCTGCTCGCTCTCGGCGAGGCTGGACACCACGTTGGTCAGGGAACCGTAGTGCTGGCCGATATAGCTGCTGTAGCCGAAGACCAGCGCCACCACGGCGGCGATCATAACAAACCCCTGGAAGATCGAGGTGGCGGCTACGCTCTTCATGCCGCCCAGCAGCGTATACACGCCGATGACCGCACCAAACAGCAGCAGGCCGACCCAATAGGAGCCGCCGGTCATGACTTCAAACACCCGTGCGCCGCCCACCACCTGACTGGCGGAATAGCACACCAGGAAAATGACCATAGGCAGTGCCAGAACGACCACCAGCGCCTTATTGCCGTTATAGCGGTTCTTTAACAAGCCGATAAAGGACACCACACCGGTACGGCGGCCGATAATACCGATCTTTTTTCCGGTACCTCCCAGCGAAAGGATCAGGGAGAAGTGCGCCACAAGACAGATCGTCGCATAGGAAAGGCCGATCTTATAGATCATGCCGTGGCTGCTGACGAAGGTGCCGGAGCTCAGCAGCGTCGCCATCATCATCATGCCCAGGGCCAGACCGCCCAGTCCGCGGCCTCCGGCAAAGAAGCCGCCGGTATAGCCCTCCGCAGCCTGCTTTTTCGCGGCGCGGTTGGCAAATACACCGATCAATGTTACTGCGATAATATATGCCACAAATGTGACCAGAACTACGATGCGTCCCGTCGTTGTTATTTCCAGATTCATGACTGTACCTCCGTATCCGCTGCTTCACTGTCAAGCGAGACATCTTTCACGCCGCGCAGGCAGTAGATAAGACAAGCTGCCGTTCCCACCAGCGCCACAATGGCACTGAGCGCCATCCACATGGGAACGCCCAGCAGGTAGCGATAGGAGGTCACGGGGCCCCAATCGATCACATAGCAGATCACAATGATCGCAAGGACCGTCACGGTGATCATTGCCAGCAAGATCAAAAATTCTTTTTTGCATCGCGCCAGCCGAGGATCCTCCTCCACCTGACGGATATCATATTCTCTGGTCATCAAGTCTTTGTCGCTCATCGAAATACTCCCTCCTGACGATTGTCACATATTTTCCAGCATTTGCTCTGCTGTCAACCGAACGATACGCATGAACAGCGCTACGCCATCCTGGCCAATGACCAGCGGATGATGTGCCGTGCGCTTTTTCTGCGCCAGATTTCTCATTTTATCAATGGAGTAATCCACAAAGGGATGCACACTGAACTCCACATCGCATCCGTGGGCCAGACTCAGTTTCGTAAAGGCTTCGGCGGAATTGGCGTATGTTTGACATCCTTCCTTATCGCGGGGAGGGTTGATACCGCCCCACAGACTGACCATGTGCCGCTGTCCATTGTCATGTACAGGAAAGATCAAAGACAGGCCGCCGGGCGTATGGCCTGGCGTGAAGGAAAACAGAAAGTCTGTTTCTCCGCACACATAGTGGTCGCCTTCTCCCACAAAACGGGTGATCGCGGGAAACTCCGGCGGTTCCTCCGGCAGCAGGGGGCAGACCCGCATAAACGCCGCATCGATTTTACTCATGAGCACCTGGCATCCAGTCATCTCATGAATGGCAGCGGCGCCGCCAAAGTGGTCGAAATGGCCGTGTGTGACCAGAACAGCTCGGATATCCTCCGGTTTCAGCCCCAATGTCCGCATACCAGGAAACAGGATCTCCTCCACATCCCTGCGGCAGTTCATACTGTCGATCAGAACCAGCCCGTCCGTTGTTTTGACCACCAGCACACCAACAAATGTGGTCCCAATGAAGAACAGATCATCAAACAGCTGACAGGGCGGCAGGGGCGTCATATCCATGACAGGCAGCCGCGGCAGATAAATGATGCCTGGTACATTGGTCTCTGCTGGCGGGTCATAATGGGTATATACTTCCAGCATTGCGCACCTCCTAAACAGGTTATATAACATGTTATATAACAAAATATATAAAACGTCCGCCTCTTTGTCAAGTGTTTTTTTCTAAAAAGACAAAAACAGCCGTTGAGAAAGGCCTCTCAATGGCTGTTTTTTTATTATTTCATATATAGTAACTTATTTTCGCAGAAAATGCTCCAACGCAAAGCCGACGTGCTCTGCAATAGCGTGGCGCAGATCGATCGTTCCGTCACTCCGATACCATGCGTAGGTCGCCCCGCGATAGCAGTCCAGAATAAAATCCGTTAGATCTTCCGCCGTTTTCTCCGTGGTAAATTCCCCTGACGCGATCCCCTCCCGAACCAGCGACAGGATGGCGTCAAATAACCCCTTGCTGGTCTGCTTCCGCTGCAATATCCAGATGATCACATCGGGGCCGTCTTCAAGAACGATATCCGCCAGACAGCCGCTGCAGTAGCTTACGATCCGCTCGTATGCAGGGCCTGCCTGCATCTGCGCTAACTGATCCAGGAAGTGAACGCTGTTTTCCTGCGCGTGTGCCCACAGGATCTCCTCTTTGTTCTTGAAGTAGTAGTACAGCGTTCCGGTGGATACGCCCGCATGCTCTGCGATATCACGGATGCCCACCATGTCAATACCGTACTGGCGGATCATCTCATAGCCTGTATTCAAAATACGCTTCCGTACCTCTGCGGATTTAATACTTCTGGGGGAAACCTTTTTCCCGTCTTTGATCTCCATCCATGCTCCTTTTCCTGTCACCCAACGTCAAATAACACGTTATTGTTTTTATCAACATACCACAAAAAAAACTTTAACGCAAGACAAACCATCAACTGACAAGCATGTTTGTCTTTGCTGGTTGATGGTAGCCATACTTGCACAGACTTTCAGGCGAAAATGGCACCGCGAAAGTTTGCCGTTCAGCGTCTCTGAGACAAAGAAACATGACCAGATCCTCCTACTTCCTTGTGTTTTTCGCCTCGTCATGCTATAATAAAATACAACGCTGTCAAGTGTTGTGCGTCTTGGCAGCGGCTCTGTAAGGATCAATGCCCCGCCAAGAGGCGGGGCATTTTTGTCGTCTGATGAATGTGCGCAGCGATAAAATCGGTATCTAAGGAAAGGAGCTTTAGGCAATGGCAAATATTATTGCAATCATTTGGGACTGCGATAAAACTTTGGTCGATGGCTATATGCAGGATCCAATATTCGAAGAATATCAGATTAACCCATCTGAGTTCTGGGCAAAAGTAAATGCACGGCCAGCAGAGCTTGCAAAACAGAAAATCCGTGTAAATCGAGATACATATTATCTGAATTACTTCATTCAGTGTGCGCATAACGGCACCCTAAAGGGGCTTAACAATGCAAAGCTGAGGGAATACGGACAAAAACAAAAATTCTATAAAGGCATTCCTGAAATCTTTGAGAAAACCAAAAAGATGTTCAAGGATGACAAGCGCTATTCGGAATATGGGATTCAAGTGGAACACTATATTGTTAGCACGGGGTTTGCTGAAATTATCCGCGGTTCAGCTCTGATGCCGTTTGTTGATGGAATATGGGGCTGCGAGCTTTTGGAAACCCCAGACAGCGAGGGAAACATGGTTATCGGAGAAACGGTATACACAATTGATAATACATCGAAAACTAGGGCAATATTTGAAATCAACAAAGGAATCGATAAAATTGATGGAATTGAAGTCAATTCTAAGATTCCGGAGGAAAATCGTAGAGTTCATTTTGAAAATATGATTTATATTGCAGATGGCCCCAGCGATATTCCGGCATTTTCTGTTGTAAAGAAGGGCGGCGGAGCAACGTTTGCCATTTACCCCAAAGGTGATCCCAAAGCCATGCAGCAGGTAGAGCAAATGCGTGAAGATGGTCGTGTTGATATGTATGCAGAAGCGGATTATTCCGAGGGAACTACTGCGTATATGTGGATTACCAACAGAGTTCAAAAAATAGCGGATCGAATCCGAGATACAGAAAAAGCAAAGATTACAAATTCGGCGTCTGGAGTACCGCACCATTTGGTGTAGTAGATTGCAAGGAAACTTATTTACCTGCGATACAGCGTTGTTTGAGGTGAAAGTATGAACGCTCAAGAACGGGAAGTGTTCTGGAATACTCTTTGTGCATTATCTGGAGTTGACCCAACGCAGGACACTGAAAAGCTGATGAACACTATAAAATTTCCAAAGTTCCTTTTCCGATATCGTTCAGTTACCTTAAGTAGCTTGGAAGCGTTGCGCACCAACAGGCTCTATTTTTCTTCAGCAAATTACTATGACGATCCTTTCGATACATTTTTGCATATTGATATTGAGCATATCAGAAGCGAAATCCTATCAGGACTTCAGACAGATGAGCGAGCAGCGGCAGCGGTAGAAATGGCTAAGCATAGATTTAAAGGGATAATAACTGAAGAACAAGAAAAGTTTTTTACAACCGATAATATACAACAGATGATATCAAAAGGCCTTTTAGAAGATTTCCTCAATTCTGCACTCGCCTTACGCGATGAAGTTAAAAAAGACACTTGGTCGGTCTGTTTTTCTGAAAATGGATTCAATGAGGTGCTCTGGCTGAAATATGCGGATCAACATAAAGGGTTTGTTCAAATTTACAACCTCGAAAACAATGAAAACTACCTATGCGGAAAGCAGGAAAAATGCCAGAATTGTGGAATTAAAAACTTTGGAACTCCGCTATATCCCATCTACTATTCGGACACTCCGTATGACGCTACTAACTTTGCAAAAATTGTAATGCTTAAAAAAATGGGGGAGTTTGCTGGTGTGCAGATTCCACAATATCTATATACCGTCCTCAACGATGTGTCGGCCCGCGTCTTGCAGACCGCCCACAAGTAGTGGTACTTCGGCAAGAGTCTGGACGGCTTTACCCCCATGGGTCCCTGCATCGTCACCGCTGACGAGATCGCCTTTCCGCCTGCCCTGCATATCACCGCCCGCGTCAATGGTGAGCTGCGGCAGGACTCCACCACAGACCTGCTGATCACCGCCATCGCAGACATCATTGAGGAGTTGTCCTCCGGCATGACGCTGCTGCCCGGCACCATCATCTCCACCGGCACCCCGTCCGGCGTCGGCATGGGTTTCGACCCGCCGAAATTCCTGAAGCCTGGCGATGTGGTGGAGTGCTCCATTGAAGGCATCGGCACTCTGCGAAACACGGTGCGATGACGGGATTGAGCAAAAGGAAAGACACTGAAATTACGCAATTTCAGTGTCTTTTGTATGCAATCCTTGTATAGATCCTGAAACTTGGGAAGCAACAAACCGGCCTTTTGGGTTAGGACTCTTTATAAAACTGCTGCCCAGTTTGAGCTATTTCTGGTGTAGTATATCCCTTCATATAATAACTCCACATTTCAAGTAGAAGCTTGTGATTGCGGCTTAAAAATGGCGTAATAATCTTTTTGTTATCACGTTTATGGGGATTGACAAGAGGATCAAGCGGTAGTAAAGTCTCTAAAGAATATCGTATTTCCACCTCGGCTTTTGCAACATGAACATGTGGCATATGCTCGTGGATTTTTTCGTTGGGATGAATGATGAATCTATAGCCGGTTTCATTGTGAATTGATGCTCCTCCAACAATAAAAAATGCAAAGTTCAGTTGATTTTCGGGGAAATCACGGAATATATCTTCAATCTTTTTATCGTCTTGAAAGCCGAGCAAGTAGCTGCAATGTTGGATATAAACGGCATCTATATTGAATTGATCGAATCCGGTGAATCCAATATCTTCGGCAACTTCAGGAAGTGTTTTCATATAAACGATCAAATCGTTTATAGATGTGATCTTAAGTTGTTGTAAAAGACTCTCATCGAAATCTCGGCTGATAGACGCTTGTGGTTTATATATCATTATTTGCGCTGAAAAGGTATCGTCACTCATGCCACAAAAATAAATGGAAAATCGTATTTTACGCATGTTCCTTCCCTCCGTATGTAGTAGACAGACAGACAGCGTGTAATGAAAACTTAGTAGCCATCACGAGCTTTTCAGGAAAAAGTGTGCAATGCTTGCACACTTTTCTGCCTTTATGGCATGCAGTCTGTCCTACATGTTTTAACTGATAGCCACTGGTGTTAACTGGCGCTGTCCGTTTTCGATTGCCCACTTGCATAAAAACTTGACATCTTGTTCGGTCATATTCCTCTCCTTATCGTCCATTTGCTTTCCAGCCGTTTCGCATCTGTTAACAGCTCATTTATTAACTTTTGGGAGGATATTTTGTGAGTCATCTTTATCATAATATCGATATTTAGCTGCTGACAAAAAATCCATTCTATGCTACGCCTATACCTTAATATATCTCGTCGCCCGTCCTGCACCGATCCGCTTTACCGAACCGGTCTTGACCATTGCGCCGAGGACGGCTTCAACGGTTGTGGGGCTGACATCGGGGAGAATTTTGCAAATCTCGGCTTTGGATAGCGGTGTTAGGCTGTTCAGGACGGTCGCCTCCACACGGGCCTTCTTCGTGATCTTCTTGCCGTGTACCACTGCAAACCGTTTGTCCAGTTCCTTATAGCACATATAGAGTGTGGAAAGGAAATTCTCAATAAAGGGGAAATAGGAGTTTTCATTCGTTTCCCATCCTGCCGAGGACTGCCGCAGGGCTTCGTAATAATACGCCTTGTAGTTGTTGAGCTGCTCCTCAAAGGACACATATTTACCGGCGTCAAAGCCATTTTTGTATAGCAGCAGCAGTGAGAGCAGGCGGGACATTCTGCCGTTGCCGTCCCGGAACGGGTGGATGCAGAGGAAGTCCAGTATCACACAGGGGATCAAAAGGAGCTGATTGATATTCGCATCGCTTCTGGCATCCAGATAGGCTAGCTCCAACTGCTCCATTGCTTTCGGCGTTTCGCTTGCAGGCGTGGGGCGGAAACGGACACGGCGGTTTCCGTCAGCATCGATCTCCAGAATTACATTGTCGTCTGTCTTGTACTGCCCGCCGTACTCATAACCCGCAAAGCTCATCATCATTTCGTGCAGCCGCAGAATGTCGCTCTGCCGGAAGTCGATATGCTCATATCCCAAGTGGATCTCGTTCAGCGCATCTCTGTACCCGGCAATCTCCGCCTCGTTGTGGTTCAGCGGGGCGCTGTTCTGATTGACAATGGCAGCGATACGCTCGTCGCTGGTCACAATGCCCTCGATGGCGTTGGAGCTTTTGATGGACTGCACCTTTGCGACAGCTTCCAGCTCCGTGAAGATCTGCGTGTATTCTTCCTTGCGCACGCCAGCCATAGTTTTGAGCGCCGCAATATTGGAAGTGAGGTTCACAAGGTTTGCCGGCAGCAAGCCGTTATTCAAAAAGGAGTAATCGAATCTTCTCATACAGCACCAGCCTTTCTGCATATAATTATAGCATATTATGTGCAGAAAAACAAGCTGATATCCCAATTATCTGCATATACTTCTTTGAGATATATGCAGATAGAGCATCCAAATAGGCAGTAATATGAGAAAACGGCACGGGGTTTCCGTGCCGTCTGCGTCAGATCGCCTTGACTTATTTGAAGCAGGCCGCGGCATTGGTAATTCAAGGCAACAAAGGCATCGTCGACCATGTAAGTGCAATATCCAGCAAGAGGGCGTCGCCATATCCTATTTTTAGCATACCGCATCCACCCCATCTTTCAACCTCATCCACCCTTGCGCATACCCCCTCACTTTTGACCTCTCCCGCGCCTGAAACGCCCCTCAAACACCCCATTTACAGGTCAATTTTTTACCTGATGCGCGTCGCCGCAAAACCCGCAAGCTCTTGCACCGCAACGGCTTCAAGTCGTTACCGATAGGGATTCTCTGGACTGGAAGGACTATGATGCGGACACCATCTACCAGCGGGTCACCTCCAAGGTGCAGCCCGGCAGTATCGTGCTGTTCCACAATGCGGCCCTTCATACGCCGGAGGCGCTGCCGCGGATTCTGGAGTACCTCATCAACGAGGGCTACACCGTGCTGCCCATCAGTCAGCTGATCCTGACGGGGGACTATACCATCGACCACACGGGGCGGCAATTCCCCGCGGAGACATCTTCCACCACATAAGCGTACATAGCAAGCGGGCGCCGCCATAAGCGACGCCCGCGTTTTCTATTAAACCGTAAAAAACCGCTTCCCTGCAGATGATCCCTTAAAAAGCATCCCGCATCACTTCACCGCTCAAATACCCGCTGAACGCCGCATACTCCTCCGGCGTGAGCCTTTCCGGATAGGACATCACGACCAGTTCGTGTCCATGGCTCCCTCTATGGTAGGGTGGATGAACGTGCGGATAGGGATTCTCCGCAAACCCGCAGCGCTCATAGAAGCCCTTTCGCCGCACAGATATCTCGTCTGTGGGCGGGTCGATCTCAAGAATGATGGTCTTACTCTGCTTACCCAGCGCCGCAAGAATGCGCTGCCCGTAGTGCCGGTTCCGCAGCTCCGGCAGGATGCAGAAATGCTCCACATAGAGGAAGTCCGGTGTTTCCCAATACAGCACCAGCCCGACAAACGGTTCCCCATCGTAGGCCAATGTAGCCCCCGCTGCTCCAGCTGCCGCCGAAGTTCTTGCTGTTGCGGTAGCTGGTAATGATCTCATGTCATGACCGTTGGAGAACATCTCGTTCATTCTCTCTATGTAGTCCGGTGCCAGCAGGTTGTCGGCGTCGAACACGAAATAGCCGTCAAAGCCCGCCGGATCGTCCGCGCCGATGTTTTGAAGCAGGAAGTCCAGGGCGTAGCCCTTGCCCACGTTCCGCCGGTCGAACCGCTCATAGACCACCGCGCCGTGGGCGCGGGCGATGGCGGCGGTGTCGTCCGTGCAGTTGTCCGCCGCCACGAACACCGTCACAAGGGACATGTCGTAGGTCTGCGCCCGAAGGCTCTCCAGCAGACCGGCGATGACCCGCTCCTCATTCCGCGCGGCGATCAGCACCGCGTAGCGGTGCCGCCCTGCCGGCGCGGCAAGGGGCTTCGGCCTCTTTGCCAGCACCAGCGGAATATAGAGAAACTGGTAGGCATAACAGATAAAAAACAGTGCCGAAATAACGGCGTTGACAGTACGCAGCGCGGTCTCCATAAAGACTCATCCTTTCGTCTCTTTCTGCCCTTATGGTAGCAAACAGGGGATTAAGAAACAATCAGGCAGAGGTTTAAGGTTTTCTTAAGAGGCTGCACACGGTACAAAAAGATTAAGTTGACAGATATTTATAAAATACGTATAATATAAATATATCAGAGTGGTGAGACAATGACCTTTGAATGGGATGAAAATAAAAACCATATAAACCAGCGTAAGCACGGAATATCTTTTGAAGAAGCACAAACAGTATTTGAAGATACCTACGCCATTTTGTTTGATGACCCTGGCCATTCGGATCATATCCGCAAGAAAGGCAACGAAAACAGAGCGAAGCTTTTATGACGAGCAGTTTTAGGAGGTGTATCTCATGCGTGAAGAATACGATATCAAAAGCCTCAATCCGAGAAAAAACCCCTATGCAAAGGCTTTGAAGAAACCCGTGACCATCAACCTTGACGAAAGTGTGATCGGCTATTTCAAGAGAGAGTCTGACTGCGTTGGGGTTCCCTATCAGACCCTCATCAATATGTACCTGCGAGACTGCATGACGCATGAGCGTCATCTGGATCTGACGTGGAAGTAATCAGCAATAAGGGAGACTGCCCATCAAAGGCAGTCTCCCTTGTGCTTATGTAGTTATGATGATTTCACTCCGCAAACAGCGGCGTGGAGAGATAGCGGTCGCCGGTATCGGGCAGCAGGGCCACGATGGTCTTGCCCTTGTTCTCCGGCCGCTTTGCCAGCTGAATGGCGGCCCACACGGCAGCGCCGGAGGAGATACCCACCAGCACGCCCTCCTTCTTGCCGATCAGCTTGCCGGTGGCAAAGGCGTCCTCATTTTCCACGGTGATGATCTCGTCATACACCTTGGTGTCCAGCACGTCGGGCACAAAGCCTGCGCCGATGCCCTGGATCTTGTGACTGCCTGCCACGCCCTTGCTCAAAACGGGAGAGGACGCGGGCTCCACAGCCACCACCTTCACGTTGGGGTTCTGACTCTTCAGATACGCGCCGGTGCCTGTGACAGTGCCGCCGGTGCCGACGCCCGCCACAAAGATGTCCACCTTGCCGTCGGTATCCTCCCAGATCTCAGGGCCGGTGGTGGCCTTGTGCACGGCGGGGTTGGCGGGGTTCACGAACTGGCCTGGGATAAAGCTGTTGGGGATCTCCTTGGCCAGCTCGTCGGCCTTGGCGATGGCGCCCTTCATGCCCTTGGCGCCCTCAGTCAGCACTAACTCCGCGCCATAGGCCTTCATCAGCTGGCGGCGCTCCACACTCATGGTCTCCGGCATCACAATGATGATGCGATAGCCCCGGGCGGCGGCCACAGAGGCCAGCCCGATGCCGGTGTTGCCGGAGGTGGGCTCGATGATGACGGAATCGGGCTTCAGCAGGCCCTTCTGCTCCGCGTCGTCGATCATGGCCTTGGCAATGCGGTCCTTCACACTGCCTGCGGCATTGAAGTATTCCAGCTTACCCAGCACCTTGGCCTCCAGGCCCTCTTCCTTCTCGATATGGGTCAGCTCCAGCAGCGGAGTCTTGCCGATCAGCTGGTCAGCGGATGTATAGATCTTGCTCATAACTATATTCCTCCTAAATGATGTTGTTGTGATTTGTTTTGTGTGTTCCGGTTTATTGATCACCGCGGCAACATCGGAGGTGAAGGTCGTATTTCATATTAATACCAACCTTTCTTGTAGGTTAGTATGATTATAGCGCCAACTCCCCCGTTTGTCAAGAGCCATCTGCAAAATTTTACGTTGATTTTCCTATTTACCACGTTGTATAATGGGTTTATTCTCAAAAGGAGGGTACGGTATGCTGGTTTCCACCAAGGGGCGCTATGCGCTTCGCGTCATGATCGACCTGGCCGAGCACCAGTCGGACGGCTTCATTCCCCTGAAGGTCATTGCGGAGCGGCAGGAGATCTCGGAAAAATATCTGGAGAACATCATCAAGCTGCTGGTCAAGGCCAAACTGCTGACCGGCCTGCGGGGCAAGGGCGGCGGCTATCAGCTGACCAAAGCGCCGGAGCAATACACCGTGGAAAGCATCTTGCGGATCACGGAGGATTCCATGGCGCCCGTCGCCTGCCTTGAGCCCGGCGCCGAGGCCTGTCCCCGTGCAGCCGAATGCCGCACGCTCTCCATGTGGCAGGGTCTGGACAAGCTCATTACGGAATACTTTGCCAATATCACCCTGGCGGACCTGATGCGCAGCGCGCCCGCCGGATATGACTACGTGATATAAGCCGCCTCAAACAAACGACCCCTCCGGCTCAGCCGGAGGGGTCGTCTCTATGCTCTTGTTCCTGCGCCGAGACCGGCAGACGCACGCGCCTCCGGCTCAGTCCGCCGCCGCGGGCAGCACCTGATAGTCTCCATGGACGTCCGGCATGGCGTCGCCGTACTCCTTGAAGTAGTCCAGGATCAGATCGGACATCTCCGTGCCGATCTCCCGCACCACGGGGCAGCCCACATAGCAGTCGTACCCGCCGGTACCGCTGGCACGGTAGCTGTTCAGGCAGATGGTGAATACATCGTCATCCGCCACCGGCCTGCCGCCCACGGTCATAGCCGTCACCCGCTGCCCCACCGGACGGGCGATGTCATAGGTGTAGGACACCCCCGCATAGTAGTCGTAGTTATAATGCTCCACCTTCGGCTCCAAAAAGCAGTCCGAGACCCGCAGCGTGCCGTCCGCGCTGCGGGTAAAGTATTCCGCGCTACGCTCCATGGCCTGCCGCAGAATGTCGCCGGTGATCTGCAGCACCGACAACGTATTGGTATAGGGATAGGCGATCAGCAGATCCCGCCGCCGCACCACCTGGGGCAGCCCCGCCACATCGTTGGCCAGGCTGGCGGCGGAGAGCTGCGCACCGCTGGCCCACAGCTGCACCGCGTTGAACAGATCCGGCAGGCCGCTGCCTCTGGCCGCCATGTGCAGCGGCGTATCCGGCAGCAGCGGGCGCGGCAGACGCCCTACCACCTGATCCAGCCAATCCTGTGCGCCGTGCTCCATTCCGGCAAATTCCTCCAGCCATTCCCGCCGGCAATCGCCCCCCGCGGGGATGGTTTGACTTGTAAAGTGCTTTTCCTTTTCAGATACCGTCGCTTCAATATGCAGAAATTCCTGTCCCCGATCCGTGGGCTGCACCACAAAGGTGCCGCACACCGTCTGTCCGTGGACGGTCATATGCTGGTGTCCCGTCAGCAGGATATCAAAATCCAGCTCCTGACACAGCCGATAGGCCACATTTTCGTGGGTGGCGGACAGCACGCGGCCGGTGGCCAGATCCCGCTCGAAGCCGCCGTGATAGATGCACAGCGTCACATCCACCTGATCTCGCAGAGATCCCAGCGCCGCCCGTGCGGCGGGAATGGGATCGCCGATCGTCACGCCGGACAGGTGCTCCGGCCGCTCCCAGATGTTCACATAATCGGTGACGATACCCACAATGCCGATCCGCAGGCCGTTCTCCAGCGTGTGGATACGGGCGGGAAACCGCACCCCCGCGCCGTCCCAGCGGACGTTTTCGCAGACGCAGCGGGCGCGCAGCGCATTGAGATAGGTGTCCAGATAGGCCATGCCATAGTTGAAGTCGTGGTTGCCCAGCGTCACATAGTCATAGCCGCAGCGGTTCATCATCTCGGCAAACCGGCTGGCGTCCCCCAGCGTGTCGTGGCAGTACGCCCCCAGGGGAGACCCCTGCAGAATGTCGCCGCCGTCGATGACCAGCGTATTGCCGTCCTTATGGAACCGGCTGGCGCACTTGAATAGGCCGATGTCCCGCTCCTCCCTGCTGCGGTAGTCCGTGGGATAGATATACCCGTGCAGGTCGGAGGTAAAATAGATGGTAAACTGTCTCGTCTCCATACTTCACCCCCGTGCCAGCTTGACGCGGATCTTGGAGGAGATCCATTCGATGATCAGCACCAGCACGATCAGACCCAGCAGGATCGCCCCCACCTCGTTCCAGCGATAGGAGCTCATGGCAAAGATCAGCGGCGCGCCGATACCGCCCGCGCCCACCAGACCCAGCACCGTGGCGTCACGCAGATTCATGTCGAAGCGATAGATGATGGTGGAGGTGAAGTCCGCCGTCAGCTGCGGCAGAATACCGTAACGGATCTTCTGGAAGGTGGTGCAGCCCGCGGCGTCCAGCGATTCCAGGATCCGCTTGTCCAGATCCTCGATGCTCTCAATAAACATCTTGGACACCATGCCGATGGAACACAGCGACATGGTCAGCAGTCCCGCGAAGGGCCCCGGCCCCGTGACACGGATGAACATCAATCCGTAGACAAAGGCGGGGATGGTCCGGATGGCGGCGATGACCACCCGCCCGATCAGCGCGACAGGCCGCGGCACCAGATTGCTGGCGGAGAGGAAGGACAACGGCAACGAGATCACCGCCCCCACGATGGTGCCCAGAAAAGCGATGCAGAACGTCTCCAGCAGCAGATAGGGCACGCCGTTGGTGCCCAGGGTGAACAGCAGCTTGCCGGAGGGATGAAAAATGCCGGAGATGATGTTTTTCGCCACCTCCAGGCCGTTGCTGGTGGGGGTGCTGACCCGCACCGCCGTACCCGACCAGGCCAGCAGGCAGGCCACGATAAAGGCGGCCAGCAGCTGCCACAGCCACGTTTTCGGCGCGGAGGCATAGGCTTTTTGAATTTTCTGTTCCATACTGCCTCCTTACGTCAAGCGCTTGCGCAGGCCGTGGCTGATGCCCTCGATGACCATAACGGCCACGAACAGGACGATCAGGATCATGCCCAGACTGTCGTACTCGCGCCAGCCGATCTTTTCATTCATGATAAGGCCCAGACCGCCCGCGCCCACATAGCCCAGAATGGAGGCGTAACGCACGTTGCCCTCCAGACAGAACAAAGACACGGACAGATAGGTGGGCAGCACCTGGGGAAACACCGCCGTGGTAAAGGCCTGCAAACGGGTGGCGCCCAGGGCCTCCATGGCCTCATAGGGCCCCATGTCCACCGTCTCGATGATCTCAAAAAGCTGCTTGCCCACATAGGCGAAGGTGAACACCGCAATGGCGCAGGTGCCCGCCATGGTGCCCAGTCCGAAGATATATGTGGCAATCAACGCGCACACCAGCGTGGGCAGCGTCCGCACCAGACTGAGGAACAGCCGGACGATGAACACCACCACGCGGTTGGTGACGATGTTGCTGGCGGCGGCGATGGCAAAGGGAATGGCCAGCACCGCCCCCACAAAAGAGCCCAGAAAGGACATCTTGATGGTGTCCCACAGGGGCTGCCAGATCTTGGCCAGATACCCCGTGTTGGGCGGGAACATGGCCGTCAGAATATCGAAGAATTTGCCGCCCTTTTTCACCAGCACCGCAAAATTGAAGCCGGTGATGTGCACAGACAGCGCCCCCAGCGCCACCACGATCAGAATGACCAGCGGCGCGCGGCTGCGCTTTTCCTCCACCACCGCCCCGTTGGGCAGCGTATAGCGGCGGGGCTTGAACAAACGGTCATACAGGCTCATGCGTCTGCCTCCGTCTCGGCGTCCTCGCCGTAGATGGCGTCCAACACCGCCTTGTCCACGTTGGCGGAGGGCCCGTCATAGACGATCTTACCGGCGCGGATACCGATGATGCGGCCGGCGTACTCCAGCGCCAGCTCCACATGATGGATGTTCAGCAGAATGGAGATGCCCATCTCCTGATTGATGCGGACGAAGTCCTGCATCACCTGCTTGGCGGTGACGGGATCCAGCGCGGCCACCGGCTCGTCCGCCAGAATGATCTGGGGGTCCTGGGTCAGCGTGCGGGCCAGCGCCACCCGCTGCTGCTGGCCGCCGGAAAGCTGGTCGGCCCGTATGTAGGCCTTGTCCAGAATGCCCACCTTGTCCAGCGACTCCAGCGCCTTGATCTTGTCCTCCTTCCGGAACACGCCCAGCAGCACCCGCCAGAAGGGCATGTCCGGCACGCAGGCGGACAGCACGTTCTTGATAACGGTGGTGCGTGTCACCAGATTGAAGGACTGGAACACCATGCCGATACCCCGGCGGAACCGGCGCAAGCTCTTGCCCGACAGCGTGCTGACGTCGGTGCCGTTCACCGTCAGCGTGCCGGAGGTGATCTGGTGCATCCGGTTCACCGACCGCAGCAGCGTGGACTTGCCCGCGCCGGAGCGGCCGATGATGGCCACAAATTCCCCGTCCCGAATGGTCAGGTTCACGTCATCCAGACCCACCGTGCCATTGGGGTACACCTTGGATACATGGTCAAAAACGATCATATGGTCTCCTCTTTTCCTGAAATAAAAACGCGGGGAGGACAGCGGAAGGTTTGATCCTTTCAGTCCTCCCCGCGTTTGGGAAAGTGCTTTAGTTGGCGGCGGTCAGCTCCTGGATGAGCTTCTGCGCGGCGCGCTCGTTGTCATAGTCGGAGGCCTGTGCCACCTGATAGCCCTTGTGGCTGTAGATGGCAATGACTTCCTTACCGGCATCGGTGTTGCCGATGTTGATGAACGCCTGCTGCAGCGCGGCGATCAGGTCAGCGTCCATGATCTCGGAGTTCTTGCTGACGGAGATGGTGTCGTTGTAGATGGGAGCGGTAACGCCGATGACGCCGGTCTCCTCCCAGATGGAGCCGTCACGGCCGAACTCGCTGTTCCAGCGCTCGGCATAGTCGCGGCGGGCGTCGGCATAGGTCACCAGCACGTCCACCTGGCCGGAGGCCAGACGGGCAAAGGCGCTGGCGTAGGAATCGGACTGCACGGCGCTCTTCAGATCAGAGATGCCCTTGCCGTAGTGATCCTGCAGCCACAGGGCGGGATAGATGTAACCGGCGGGGGAAGAGGTGCCCATGATGCTCCAGTTGGCGCTGTCCAGATCCTCCCAGGTCAGCTCCTCGCCGTTGTTGA
>CAKTMO010000028.1 GCA_934573935.1 uncultured Oscillospiraceae bacterium
GATACCCTCGAATACCTCAAGCGGGGCGGCCGCATTTCAAAGACAGCCGCATTCGCCGGAGGGGTACTGAATATCAAGCCCGTGCTTTCCGTTATTGACGGCGAGATTCACCTGCTGGGAAAAGCACGCGGCTCCAAAATGGGGAACAATCTGCTCGTTCAGGAGATCGACAAGGCCGGCGGCATTGATTTCAGCAGGCCGGTTCTGCTGGGCTACAGTGGAATTTCTGACGCGCTGCTGCTAAAGTATATCGAAGACAGCCGTCACATCTGGGAAGGAAACCTGAAAGAAATTCGCTATACGACCGTAGGAAGTGTGATCGGAACCCATGCGGGCCCTGGCGCTGTTGTAGTAGCGTTTTTCAAAAAGTAAAAATGGGAAACCGAGAGAATATGCGAAGGCGGGCAGGCACAAATTGTGCTTGCCCGCCTTGTTGTCTGCCTATGCCGCCAGCAGCCCCAAACGCTTGCTGGGCCAGTTGGAAATTGACGAACAGTTCAGCAAAGCACTCGACCTGGTTGGCAATGGCCACCTTGTATTCGGCGCCGAAAACAAGTATCTTCTGGCTCTTAGAGATGTTTTAAAAGAAGCGGTCAATGACCAATACGACTACATCGATTGGTGGCTGTATGAAGCGACCGATGACTATACGGTATGGGAAGCAGATTGCACCATGAAGTATTGTCTCAAAGAGCCCGAAGCGCTGTATGATTACATAACCGGTACGTTGAAGCCTGTCCCTGTATCTTCGGGAGAAAGCACATCACAGCAGGAATAAGGGGATGTCAAAATGAAAAGACTGCCGCCACTATCCGAAATGGAACGCATCGAGCAAACACTGCTCGTCGAAAAGCTGGATGAAATCCTGGAACGTATTGACAACGAGGACATCAGCTTCGTAATAACAGAAAACGGTCTACCAGATATGGTCCTTATACCATTCCGCTGGTTTGCCGAGAACTTTCCGGATGAAGTGCCTGACGGCCTATGAAGCACCGGTTTCAAATCGAGACAGATTCCACCGCTGAGGAGCCGAGAAAAGATGGATGAGAAGTTTAACAGAATACCCGTCAGCGTCATCCATCTTGACAAGGATGGCACAGTCATAGATGTGGAAGATTACAATCTCGATAAAGTCGAATCTGACTTGTGGGCACTCAAAGGGCTGGCTGCATCACTGCTCCCTGCCATTCGAGAGTTCTATACGCACGAAGAAAATGTTCAAGCATTTGAGGCATGGCTGAAAGAGCGGGAAAATAATCCTCAAAAACACAGCAAGCGGAAATAAGCGCAAAGACGGAAATCGGAGATGAGAGGCTGTATCTATTTCGGTCACTCTTAAGAATACCCAATTCTCCGCTATCATGGGAAATTGAATGCAAAAAAATATGGCTGAAACAGCCCAAAGCCGCTTCAGCTCTCGATTTTTTCTATTTTCAGCATGTATCTAAATTGGTCACTCATGACAGAAAATCAGTTCCTGCCGCAGAAGCGGTGGGAACTGATTTTTTTTTATCCATGGGGCGCGGGAAATGGCTGCTATGGCAAACTCCTATTTGTCATCTGCCGCGGCGTGTGGTATAATGGCAATACCGCCGCTGTCGGATGTGGTCGTTTTGCAGAACGGCGGCCGTTGAAACGCTATAGAATCGGGAGGATGACAAGATGATCTATCGTGACTTCAAGGGAACGCAGCTTTCCATGCTGGGATTCGGCACCATGCGCCTGCCGGTGCGGGCGGATGGGGAGATCGACACGGCCCAGACCCAGGAGATGATCGACTATGCCATGGCCCACGGCGTCAACTATTACGACACCGCCTGGCCCTACATGCAGAACAAGTCTGAGACGGTGGTGGGCGCGTGCCTGAAAAAGCACCCCCGCGGCAGCTTCTATCTGGCCACCAAGTTCCCCGGCCACATGGTGGCGGAGACCTACGACCCCGCCGATATCTTCGAGCAGCAGCTGGAGAAATGCCAGGTGGACTACTTCGACTTCTATCTGCTGCACAATGTGTATGAAAACTCCGTGGGCGTGTACGACGATCCCCGCTGGGGCATCGTGGACTACTTCATCCAGCAGAAGAAGCTGGGCCGCATCAAGCATCTGGGCTTTTCCAGCCATGCCGACCTGCCCTGCCTGACGGACTTCCTGGACCGCTACGGCCACGAGATGGAGTTCTGCCAGCTGCAGTTCAATTTCCTGGACTGGACCATGCAGCACGGCAGAGAGAAGTACGAGCTGCTGAAGCAGCGGGGCATCCCCCTGTGGGTGATGGAGCCCGTCCGCGGCGGCAAGCTGACGGCGCTGGACGCCGAGAATGAACAGAAGCTCCGCGCCCTCCGGCCGGAGGACAGCATCGCCTCCTTCGGTTTCCGGTGGCTGCAGGGCTTTGACAACATCACCATGGTGCTCTCCGGCATGTCCAACATGGCCCAGATGGCGGACAACATCAAGACCTTTGACCATCCGGACCCCCTGTCCGCGGAGGAGGACGCCATTCTGATGGACGCGGCGGAGAAGATGAAGAATTCCGTCCCCTGCACCGCCTGCCGCTATTGCTGCGACGGGTGCCCCATGGGGCTGAATATTCCGGATCTGCTGCACAAGTATAACCAGCTGCGGATCGGCAGCGGCTCCTCGGTGAAGATGCAGCTGGACGCGCTGCCCCAGGACAAGCGGCCCGGGGCCTGCATCGCCTGCGGCGCCTGCGCGGCGGTCTGCCCCCAGAAGATCGCCATCCCCGACGAGCTGGCGGCCTTCGCCGCCGAGCTGGACAAGCTGCCCAGCTGGGCCGACATCTGCAAAGAACGCGCCGCCGCCGAACGCCAGGAAAAAGCCTCCCGCGGCCGGTAAGCCGGTAAAAAGGAACATAGGAAAACAGCCGGAGCACTTTGTGCTCCGGCTGTTGCTTTCTGTGCCGATCGCGGCGGCATAGCGCCCATCAAGGGCTCCGCGGGTTTGCGCGGCCGGTGGTTTCGGCTTATTTCCTCTTCGCCCGTTGTTTGGCGAAGGCGGCTTTTTTCTTGGGGGACATTTTGCCTTTTTGGCCGTCTGGGCGGCGGGTTCTGGGTGGGGCGGCTTCCGGCCTGGGCGGGCGGCCGTCTTTCTTCTTTTTGGGTGGCTGCTGGCGCTCCTCCGGCTTCAGGGCGAAGTATTTTTCGCCCTTGACGGGGCGGATGAGGCACTGGGGGGTGAAGCCGATCAGGTCGGTGCGCTCCGTCTTCTCCAGCGCCTCGATCACCAGGGCGCGCTTATCGGCGCGGCCCCATTGCAGCAGCGCCCGCTGCAGCGCCTTGTCGTGGGGGTCGCGGGCCACGTACACCGGCTTCATGGTGCGGGGGTCGATGCCGGTGTAGTACATGCAGGTGGACATGGTGCCGGGGGTGGGGTAGAAGTCCTGTACCTGCTCCGGCTGGTGGCCGGTGCGCTTGAGGAACACCGCCAGCTCCACAGCGTCGTTGAGGGTGCAGCCGGGGTGGGAGGACATGAGGTAGGGCACCAGATACTGCTGGCTGCCGCCTGTTTCATTCAGCTTCTGATACTGCCGCCAGAACTTCAGGAACACGTCGAAATGGGGCTTGCCCATATAGTCCAGCACGCTGCTGACGCAGTGTTCCGGCGCTACCTTCAGCTGGCCGGAGATGTGATAGTCCACCAGCTCCTTGAAAAAGTCCCTGTTCTTATCCTGCAGCATGTAGTCGTACCGCACGCCGCTGCGGACGAAGACCTTTTTGATGCCGGGGATCTGCCGCATCCGCCGCAGTAGCTCCGTGTACTCGCTGTGGTCGGCGTCCAGATTCTTGCAGGGCTCCGGCGCCAGACAGGACTTGCCCTTGCACATGCCGTGCTCCTTCTGCTGGCGGCAGGAGGTGTGGCGGAAATTGGCGCTGGGGCCGCCTACATCGTGGATGTAGCCCTTGAATTTGGGGTCGTGGGTCAGCAGCTCCGCCTCCGCCAACACCGATTCGACGCTGCGGGACGTGACCATCCGGCCCTGGTGGAAGGCCAGAGCGCAGAAATTGCACCCACCGAAGCAGCCCCGGTTGTGGCAGATGGAGAACCGCACCTCTTCGATGGCGGGAATGCCCTCGGGATACATGGGGTGTACCTCGCGGGTGAAGGGCAGGTCATAGAGCTGATCCAGCGACTGCCGGTTCAGGGGGCGCTGGGGGGGATTCACCAGTAGCCAGCGGCCCTGACACTGCTGCAGCACGGCCTTGCCGCGGATGGGGTCATGCTCGTCATACTGCACCTTCGTGGCGCGGGCATAGGCGGTCTTGTCGTCCCGCACCTCCTCGAAGGAGGGGCAGACGGTCTCGTGATAGCGGCACGCCGCTGGATCGGTGACGATGCAGGCGGTGCCGCGGACATCGGTGATGTCGCCCACCGGCGTTTTGGCTGCCAGGCGGCGGGCGATCTCCAGCGTGGCGCTCTCGCCCATGCCATAGACCAGCAGGTCGGCGGGGGCGTCGAACAGGATGGGGCGGCGCACCTTGTCGTCCCAGTAGTCATAGTGGGCGAAGCGGCGCAGGGAGGCCTCCAGCCCGCCGATGACGATGGGGGTATCGGGAAAGGCTTCCCTTGCCCGATTGGCGTAGACGATGGTGGGGCGGTCGGGGCGGAAGCCCAGCTTGCCGCCGGGACTGTAGAGATCCTGGGTCCGGCGGCGCTTGGCCACGGTGTAGTGGGCCACCATGGAGTCCAGATTGCCGCCGCCGATCAGCACGCCGTAGCGGGGCTTGCCCATGGCGCGGAAGGCCTCGGCGTCGTGCCAGTCCGGCTGGGCCAGAACGGCCACGCGGTAGCCCGCGCCCTCCAGCAGTCGGGCGATGAGGGCGCTGCCGAAGCTGGGGTGGTCGATATAGCCGTCCGCCGTCACCACTAAAAAGTCATAGTAATACCAGCCGCGGTCGATCATCTCGTCCCGACTGACCGGCAGAAATTCCGTTCCCTTTACCATACGATCTCCCGCGGCTCATAGCCGATGTATTTCTCCATTACGTCGCCCGACAGGGGGTAGAAGCCGTAGTGGGCGAAGAAGCCCCGCGTCTGCTCGTCCACGCACCGCAGCCGTAGCCGGTCGATGCCCCGTGCGCGGTAGAACTGCACCGCCTGCCCCAGCGGCGGGATGCCGTAATTGCGGCCCCGCATGGTGGGCTCCAGATAGTAAAAGCCGATCCAGCCCGCGTCCGGCTCCCTGTCCGGCAGCAGGGTCAGCGCGCCCACCGCACGGTCTTCAAACCACACGGCGATGCCCTTGCCCTCCGCCGGAACGCCGAAGCGCGCCGCGGTGGCGGCGTCCATGTCCTTGTAGTACTGGCCGCCGCTCATCATCCGCTTGTCCCGCCACCAGGTCTGCTTGGCGAAGGTGGAGAGCCCTGCCGCCACCTGATGGCTGTTGTCATTCTGATACACCACGCGGATGGCGTCCCCGTCGATCTCCAGCAGGGAGACGGCGGTGTTGTCGCCGTGGGGCATCTCGCCCACTTCGGACAGGGGCAGGCCGTTGAGGGTGCCCAGCACCATCCGCATGGCGGCGCCGTGGCTGAACACGGCGATGGTCTTGCCGTCGTTCTCCGCCGCCACCCGCTTCAGGGCGGGGATGTAGCGGTCCAGCACCTGCTGGGCCGTTTCGCTGCCCTCCACATGGAATTTGTCCAGCTGGCGGTTGAAATAGAGCATCTGTTCTTCATAGGCCACGTTCAGCTCCTGCCAGGGATGGCCCTCCCAGCAGCCCATGTGGATCTCGCGGAAGGCGGGCTCCAGATGGAGCGGGAGGCCCTTGGGCTCGTACACCGCGCGGGCGGTGGTGCGGGCACGGAACAGGTCGCTGCTGTAGACGGCGTCGATGGGGACGTCGTCAAACCGCTTTTTCAGCACGTGGAGCTGCTGATAGCCCCGATCGGTGATCAGGCCGTCATACTGGCCGTGGGCGATGCGGTAGAGGTTGCCCTCCGCCTCGGCATGGCGCACAAGATAGACGTTTGTCACAGCACCGTCACCCACGCTTTCATATCCTTGATGGCGGCGTCCACGTCGCCGCCGTATTGCAGGTCGTAGTCCACCGTCATGGCGCCGTGGCCCAGCTGGTCAAAGGCGGGAGCGGCGTTCCGGCCGTCGCAGTAGGGCAGCAGCAGGAAGGCGTCGCCCGCCCGCCTGCGCACCGCCTTGATATCCAGGCTGTAGCCGGTCTCCACCATCAGGGCTGCGCCCTGACGGGCCATCTGCTGGGCCAGAGCGGCGTACAGGGGCCGGTCGCCGGCGATCAGGTTCTGCACCTGGCCGGAGGTCTGGTTGGCGGTGCGCACCAGGGCGAAGATGCCTTTGTCCGTGTCCTGGGGCACGCAGTCGGCCCCCACATAGGGCATCACGGTGAAGCCGTCCCCCGCCATGGGGCTGTCCAGCCACAGCTGGGGGCGGGTGGTGCGGCAGTCCACGATGGCGTACAGCCCCCGCGCCGACGCCGCGCCGGTCAGATTGGCCAGCACATCCGCGCCCATCATGCCGCAGCGCAGATAGTGCTCGGCGCTGATGACCACGGCGGGCAGCTTGCCCTGTACGGCGTCCATGGCCTGGCAGGCGTGGAACCGCAGCGCCTCGGCGCTGGCCATCAGGCCGGGGCCGAACATTTCTTCAAAATTTTTCACGATCTTGGGGGAGATCCTGTCGATCTCCGGCGCAAGACCCAGCGCCAGCGGGACCTTGCGCTCCCGTATGGCGGCTTGCAGCTTCTCAAGGGACATGGCGAATGCTCCTTTGCCATCAAATATTCATCGTTTTATTGTACCATTTCGGGCGTATTTTGGCAAGTAATGCGCCGTTTTTTTCGCGCCGCTTCGGGGCAGACTGACAAAAGACCAAAGAAAAGGAGTGGATGCATGATGAAGCTTGCCGCCTTTGTCAGCGGCCTTTGCATCGGCATGGTGGCCGGCGCCACGGTGGACCGCATGTCCTCGGACCGGAAGGCGCGCCGCGCCGTCAGCCGCACCATGGAGCGCATGGGCAAGGCCATGGACAGTGCGCTGGACGATGTGAAAAACTGCCTGCACTGAAAAAAGCCGCCGCATGGGGAACCATGCGGCGGCTTTTTGTGACAGGGGGGAGTGTCAGATATTGACGCTGGTGTGGTCCGCCAGATCGGGCTTGCTCAGCTCGGTGCAGCGGTTATACTCTACCTGCAGAATGGCGGAGACGGTATGGCGGCCATAGTCGTCCAGCCGTGCATACTGGGTCAGCAGCTTTTCGGTGTCGTCGGTCAGGTAGAAGGCGGCGTCGTTGCCTAATGCCTTGATGCCCAGAGCGTCGCACAGGCGCAGCACGGTGTCGAAGCTGGAACCGCCCACGCCGTTGTGCAGTGCGCTGTTCACCGTGGAAAGGGGAACGCCGACTGCAAAAGCAAACTGACGCACACTTCTATACTGCCGTTTGATTTCCTCGCGGATGATTTTCGTCAGGTTGTCCATATGATCTATCCTCTTTCTTAACGTTGTCTCGTTTGCTGAGTTTCCAATTTTAGGTAATTACTATTATAGCACGATAGGGTAATTTAGCAAGATATAAGATAAAATTTAACAATTTTTTAATAATTTCCCCAGAGGGTGGTTTTGGCTCGTCTGCCGTGTGGAAAACACTTTTATTTTGGCCGGAAGTGTGCTAAAATATGTAGACCGAAAGAAAAACCCTTTGGGGAGGACGTATATGAAGATCATCATTGTGGGCAACGGAAAGGTGGGCAACGCCATTGCCAATTCTCTGGCCCGTGAGGAGCATGACATCGTGATGGTGGACGCCAGCACCGCCGCCCTGCGGAAAGCGGAGAGCACCATGGACGTGATGTGCGTGGAGGGAAACGGCGCCAGCATCAGCGTGCTGATCGAGGCGGGCGTGCGCAGCGCCGATCTGGTGATCGCCGTGACCAATCAGGACGAGATCAATCTGGTGTGCTGCCTGATCGCCAAGAAGCTGGGGGCGGGCCACACCATCGCCCGCGTGCGCAACACCGACTACCGGCGGGATGAGGAGATGCTGAAAAAGGAGATCGGGCTGGACATGGTCATCAACCCCGATCTGGCCGCCGCCCAGGAGATGGCGCGGATATTGGCTTTCCCCGCCGCCTTCAGCGTGGAGCCCTTCGCCCGGGGCCGCATCGACATGATCGGCTTTCAGGTGGCCGAAAGCGACACCATCTGCGGCGAGCCCCTGAGCCAGTCCCACCGGCTGCGGCAGGCGGAGGTGCTGATCTGCGCGGCGGAGCATCAGGGGGAGTATATCATCCCTGACGGCAATTTCGTTCCCGCGGCGGGGGACCGCGTCTATATGCTGGGCGCCAAGCAGGAGCTGCAGCGGATGCTGAAGGAGATGGGCCGCACGTGGCAGAAGGTGAAGAAGGTATCGGTGCTGGGCGGCAGCCGCAGCGCCATGTATCTGGCCTGGGAGCTGCAGAAGACCAACACCAGCGTGCGCATCGTGGAGATGGATCCGGATAAGTGCCTGCGGCTGTCCAGCCAGCTGCCCCATGTGGTGGTGATCCAGGGGGACGGCACCGACAACACCCTGCTGCAGCAGGAGGGAATTTTGGACGCCGACGCCTTTGTGGCCGTGACCAATCGGGACGAGGAGAACCTGCTGATGGCCATGCACGCCCAGCGCAGCGGCGTGCCCAAGGTGCTGGCCAAGATGACCCGACCCAACTATATGGATCTGGTCAACAGCACCGGCATCGACTCCATCATCTCCCCCAAGGATATCATCTCCAGCCAGATCCTGCGGTACGTCCGCGCGCTGGGCAACGCCGAGGGCAGCAAGGTGGAGAGCCTTTACAAAATGCTGGGCGGACAGGTGGAGGCCCTGTCCTTCACCGCCACGGCCTCCAGCCGCGCCGTGCTGGGCAGGCCGCTGAAGGATCTGCCGCTGCGCAAGGGCCTGCTGGTGGCCGCCATCGTGCGGGACCTGCACACCATCATCCCCAGCGGCCTGACCACCATCGAGGACGGCGACCATGTGGTGGTGGTGACCCGCGCCACAGGCCTGGACGACCTGACGGACATCCTGGCCTGAGAACAGGAAGGAAAAAGCATCACCCGACGGGTGATGCTTTTTTGTTTGGCAGCAAAGACTGTTTGACGCAGTTTTGGGGCGCCGTATGACGAAAATGCATGCGTGCACCGCGCGGCGGGGTGAGGGCACCCCGCCCTACGGAGGGGATAACGAGACTGTTTGTAGGGGCCGGCGTCCCCGACGGCCCGTTCGTTTTATATGGTATTATCGTTCACCGGCGGGCTTATACCCTTCGGCGGTTGACGAGGCGGAATACGGTGGATATCAGCAGGATGCCCACCGCCAGGGAACCGGCGATGCCGATAGTCTCCAGACCCTTGCCCACGGCCTCCATCATGCTGCCCTCCAGACCCAGGCTCATGGTGTAGTACACCCCCGCGCCGGGCAGCATGGGCAGCGTGGCGATGACCAGGTACGGCATGGCCGGACACCTGCGCACCCGCGCCATGATCTCGGCGTACAGCGCCGCAAGCACGGCGGCGAACAGGTTCGCCCCGTAGACGTCGCACCCCAGCGCGCGGCACAGCAGATAGACCATCCACGCGGCCGCGCCGCCCAGTATGCACAGCGCCAGCCCGTGCCCGTGTACGTTGAAGAGGATGCAGAAGCCGCAGCAGCCCACGAATACCGCCAGCGCCTGGGCCCATGCAGGCCAGGTGATGGTGGCGGAGCCGGTCTGGCCGTACAGCCCCGCGGTCAGATGCCACGCGGCCGCCGTGCCCAATGCGATGGCCAGCGCGGAGAGCACCACCTGCACGATCCGGAAAATGCCGGAGTTGGTGTCGCCGTAGATGATGTCCCGCATGGAATTGGTGATAAGAAGTCCGGGGACAAGGATCATCAGGGCGCCGATGATGGCGGCGTCCGGACATTTCAGCCAGCCCAGCCCCGCCGCCGCGTAGGCCGGCAGCGCCATCAGGCACGAGGCCAGTATCGTGCTGAAAAACGGGTTGGCCTCCCGCTTGTCCATAAAGCGCGTCACCAGGCCGATGATCAGGCCGATCAACCCCGCCCACAGGCAATCCGACAGCGCGCCGCCGAATACCAGACAGAAGCCGAGCCCCACCAGCACATTGCCCAGATAGAACACGCCGGTGGGGTAGGTCCGGCAGGCCGTCAGCGTCTGGCGCAGCCACGCCATGGCCTGATCCGCGGTGGGCTTTTCCTCGCAGATGCGCCTGCTCAGCGCGTTGAGCTTCTCCAGCTTTTCCAGGTCGTTGCCGTGAAAGCCGATGCGGCGCATGATCATCAGCGGCTTGCCGTTGGCCGCCTCCAGACTGACGGACACGCAGTTGGGGATGGCGAATACCTCGCACTCCACGCCGTATGCCCGCAGGATGCGGCGGATGGTGTCCTCGACCCGAAACGTCTCCGCGCCGGACATTGCCAGATGATAGCCCATGGTGGCCGCTAAATCAGTCAGCAGATAGTAGTCCATATGCGCCTCCTGCAGCTTGCTCAGAATCGGCGGCTTCGCCGCCACATCCGACAGTATAGGCAGGTGGGCGGCAATTGTCAATCGGCGGATTGTCGGAATCGGGGCCCCTCGGAGGCCGTTTCATCGTGACGATGGACAGTCCGGCGGCCGCCTTTGTGGTCAACGGTGTGGTCAAATCCTCGTTTTGACGCGGAAGAAAACCCTGTAACCGGCATGGTTACAGGGTTTTTCACTGGCGCAGTGGGAGGGATTCGAACCCTCGTGCCGCTTTTGACGACAACACGATTTCCAGTCGTGCTCGTTATGACCTCTTCGATACCACTGCATATTCGATTCGCTGCGAAGCACAGCAACGACTATTATACCAAAAAAACGTCGATTGTCAAGAGCAACTGCGGGAAATTTACCACTTTTTTTCTGAACTTGCTTTCCGGCGCGGGACATAGTATAATCTTTCACAATGAGGGAAGGAAGGAGCAGGCCTATGATGATCGAAAAGAGCGGCAGCATCGAGCTGCGGGATATCTCCATCGCCGAGGAGCTGTCGCCGGAGCTGAAGGAGATGGCCGCCGGAATGGTGCGGGTGAAGCACCTGTACCGCAGCGCCCTGAAGGTGGCCGTGACCCAGATGGAGATATTGGACGAGGAGTTCGCGGGCCTTTACGACCACTCGCCCATCCACCACATCGAGCACCGCATCAAGACGCTGGAAAGCGCCGCCAAAAAGCTGAAGCGCCGGGGCTATGCCCTGACCATCGACAACATCTATGCCCACATTCAGGACATGGCGGGCGTGCGGGTCATCTGCAACTATCTGGACGACATCTATTATCTGCGGGGCCTGCTGACCCGCACGGAGTCCTTCCGCGTGATCCGCGAGGCGGACTATATCAAGGAACCCAAGGAGACGGGCTATCGCAGTCTGCACCTGATCGTGGAGGTGCCCATCGTCATCTCCGAGGGGACGCTGAAGCTGCCGGTGGAGATCCAGCTGCGCACCATCGCCATGGACATGTGGGCCAGTCTGGAGCACGAGCTGCGCTATAAATCCGACCGCCACTGGGGCGAGGCGGAGAGCAGCCGCCTGCGGCTGTGCAGCGACGCCATCTATGAGGTGGATCGGGAGATGCAGAACATCTATCAGGGCAAGGAGCCGGAATACACGGGATGAGACGAAAAAGACACCGGAGGGTGTCTTTTTTGCGTCGTTTACGTGTTGTCCTTATCAATGGGCCGCCTGCGCAGGATGCGCATCAGCCGTTTGCCGTTGAAGGGGATGAGGGGATAGAGATACCCCTTGCCCACCACCGGCTTGGTGGAGACGATCAGCAGCACCGTGCCCGCCACACCGGCGCCGAAGCCCCACCAGTCCCACAGCCAGATCAGGATCAGCAGGATCATCCGCACCAGCTTGCAGGCGTAGCCCATCTCATAGCTGTGCTGGGCGTAGCCCGCCACCGCCACGAAGGCCATATACACCAGCACCTCCGGCACCAGCCATCGGGCCTGGACGGCGAAGTCCCCCAGGATCAGCGCCCCCAGCATGCTGAAGGAGTTGCTCAGGGCGTCCGGCGTGTTCAGGGACGCCAGCTTCAGGATGTCCACGATCAGCTCCACCAGCAGCAGCTGCACGATCAGCGGCACGAAGTACTCGTCCTCGATCAGCAGGAATTCCAGCTCGTCCGGCAGAATGTCGCCGTTTTTCACCAGCAGATACCACAGGGGTGTGATGAACACCGTCAGAAACAGCACCACCAGCCGCACGATGCGCAGATACGTGCCGATAAGGGGCGGGAAGTAGTAGTCGTTGATCTCCTCGGCAAAGCTGAACAAGGTGGTGGGCAGCAGCATGACGGAGGGGGTGTTGTCGATCAGCAGCAGGATGCTGCCCTCCATGACGCTGGCGGTGGCCACGTCGGGCCGCTCGGTATAGCGGATCTTGGGGAAGGGATTCCACCATTGCTTGGGAACGATACATTCCGCAATGGACTCCTGACTCATGGCGATGGAGCGCACGTCGATGCTGTCCAGCTTCTGCCGCAGCTGGCGCAGGTGCTGCTCGTTGGCCTGACCCTTCATATAGACCAGAGCCACGTCGGTCTGGGAGCGGCCTCCCACCTGATGGCGCTCCAGGGTCAGGGCGGGGCCGCGGATGCGGCGGCGCAGCAGGGCGGCGTTGGCCATGATGCTCTCCACAAAGCCGTCGTGGCTGCCCCGCAGGACCTTGCTGGTGTCCGGCTCCTCCACGCCGCGGGTGGGGTACTCCTTGGCGTCCATCAGGATGCCGCCGTCGTAGCCGTCGATGACCAGCAGCGTCTTTCCGGCGAACACGCCCACGGTCATGGCGCGGGTGTCCGTCTCCGCCGCCGCGTCCGGCACGGTGACGTAGGCGGACAGAAAGGCCTCCAGATCCGGCACGCCGCTCAGGTCGCGGATGGCCAGCAGGCGGCCGATCATCCGCTCGATAAGGGCGTCCTCGGCGTAGCCGTTCACCACCCACAGGCGGGCGCGCCGCCCGCCGGTGGACAGGCTGCGGCCCACCATATCAAAATTCCGCCCCACCCCCAGCAGGTCGTCCAGCTGGGCGGTGCGGGTGTCAAAATCCACCATGAAAGATCTCCCCTTCCGTTTTCCCTTATTATGGGAAACGGAGGGGGAGATTATGCAGGGCTTGTAACGGGGCGGCGCATGGATGGCGCGGGGAAGTCAGGATGGAAGCCGCGGCGGCTTCGTAGGGCGGGGTGCCCTCACCCCGCCGTGCGGCGAACGCACGCACACCAAAGCCTCTCTTGTGTAAAGGGAGGTGGCGCGAAGCGCCGGAGGGGTTGTCGCGGGATGGTGCGGTGGTAAGCTGATGGATGCTACGGCGGCATAGCCGCCGAGATCGGCACTAAAAACATGCCACCGGCATGTTTTTTTCACGCGCCGACGGCATAGCCGCCGAGATCGGCGCTAAAAACATGCCACCGGCATGTTTTTTTCACGCGCCGACCCCCTTTACACAAGGGGGCCTTTTTACCGGCGAGGGGGAAATGCATTTCCCCCTCACACCACCTGAAACACGAAGAACTTCAGATAATTCGTCTCCTCCACGCCCCAGAGGATGGGGTGGTCGGCGCATTGCTGGCGGGCTTCGATCTGGCGCAGCTGGACGCCGGCGTCGCGGGCGGCGCTGTGGAGCATTTTGATGAACAGCTCCTCCGTGGCGAAGTGGCTGCAGGAGCAGGTGGCCAGATATCCGCCCCGGGGCAGCAGCTTCATGGCGCGGTAGTTGATCTCCTTATACCCCGCCATGGCGTTGTGTACCGTTTTGCGGCTCTTGGTGAAGGCGGGGGGATCGAGAATGATGAAATCGTATTTCCGCGGCTGCTTCTCCAGCTGCGGCAGCAGGTCGAACACGTTGGCGGCCACGCAGTCCATCACGCCGTCCAGACCGTTGCGGCGGGCGTTCTCCGCCGCGCACTGCACGGCGAACTCCGACACGTCCACGGCGGTGACGTGGGCCGCCCCGCCTTTGGCGGCGTTCAGGGCGAAGCTGCCGGTGTGGGTGAAGCAGTCCAGCACCGTCTTGCCCTTCGCCAGCCTGGCAACGGCAAGGCGGTTGTATTTCTGATCCAGGAAAAAGCCGGTCTTCTGGCCGTTCTCAAAGTCCACGGTGTAGACGATGCCGTTCTCCGTGATGTCCACGGTGGTCTTCTCCGGCGGCGTCTCGCCGGACAGGGGATACCAGCCCTTGTTCTGCGCCATGCCCTCCCGCTCCCGCAGGGCTGCGTCGTTGCGCTCATAGATGCCGCGGATATCCTGGCCATCCTCCCGCAGCACCTTTACCAGCAGGGGGAAGAGGCGGTCCTTGATCCGCTCCATGCCCAGGCTCAGGGTCTGGGTCACCAGCACGGTCTCGAAGCGATCCACCGTCAGGCCGGGGAACAGGTCGGCCTCGCCGAAGATGACGCGGCAGCAGCGGCTGTCGGTCTCGCCCATGACGGTCTTGCGGTAGTCCCAGGCGTAGCGGATGCGCCGCTCCCAGAAGGCGTCGGAAAAGTCGTCGTTGGCATTGCGGCTCAGGAGCCGCACGCGGATCTTGGAGCAGCTGTTGTAGAAGCCGCAGCCCAGCCAGCTGCCCCGACGGCTCACCACGTCCACCAGCGCGCCGTCCTCCGGCGCGCTGTCCACGGCGGTGACCTCCCCTTCATAGACCCAGGGGTGCCCGCCTGTCAGGGCGGCCTCGCCCTTGGGGGTGATGGTGATCTTGGGATAGGGACGCAGTGCTTTCATGGCGGTTCTCTCCTGACGTTGATGAAATAATATCTCATTATAACACATGCTTCCCTATCGCGCCACATATATATGAGGGAGAAACGCAGAAAGGAGCGCCGCTATGCCCAATATCTATCTTTCGCCCAGCACGCAGGAGTACAATCCCTACATCACCGGCTCCGGCAGCGAGGAGTACTGGATGAACCAGATCGCCGACGCCATGGAGCCGTATCTGCGGGCCAACACCATCCGCTTTACCCGCAACACGCCGGATATGACCGCCGCCTCCTCCATCGCCCAGGCGGCGCGGGGGAGCTATGACTTCTATCTGGCGCTGCACTCCAACGCCAGCGGCGACGGCTCGTCGGAGGGCCGCGTGCGGGGCATCATCGCCTTTTACTATCCCACCAGCACCAACGGCCGTCGGGCCGCCGACCTGTTCGTGGAGAATCTGAAAGACATCTATCCCCTGCCCCAGCTGGTGACGGCCCGTGCCACCACGGCTCTGGGGGAGGTGCGCCAGCCCAAGCCGCCGGCAGTGCTGCTGGAGATCGGCTATCACGACAACGCCGCCGATGCCCGCTGGATCCAGGACAATGTGCAGAACATCGCCGAGAGCCTGTCCCGCGCGCTGACGGAGTATTTCGCCCTGCCCTTCATCTATCCCGCGACGCCCCGCAGAGGAACGGTAGTCACGGAGCGGGACGCCCTGAACGTGCGGGCCTATCCGTCGTTGAGCGGGCAGGTGGTGGGCGCCATCCCCCGCGGCAGTCCCGTGACGGTGTACGGCCAGACCGACGGCTGGTACAGCATCGGCTACGGAAATCTGGCGGGCTACGTCCGGTCAGATTACGTTCAGATATAGGCAAACCTGACAAAGTGTTTCCCGATGGCGGACAAAATTTTCGTCAGAGTGTGTTTTTGGCCTTGACAGTTTACCGTAATGAGGGTAGAATTATGAAGGATCATTATCGGGTGATTTAGGGGAATCGTCCGGTTATTTTCTATGGACCGCCGCCCTTCCGGCGCGGCATACGTCCGGATACACCAATCTTTTACAGGAGGAAACCATGATCAAGATCGTCTACGCGGTGCTGATCGCGGCGGCGACGTTCGGTCTTGGCCTCCTCACTTGTATTCTGATCCACCGGCAGAAGGCCAGGAATGACCAGCGCCAGATCGAAAGCGCCGAGCAGGAGGCTCTGCGCATCGTCAACGAGGCCATCAAGAATGCCGAAAGCAAAAAACGCGAAGCGTTGGTGGAGGCGAAGGAGGAGATCCTGCGCTCCAGAAACGAATACGAGAAGGAAGTCAAGGAACGCCGCGCCGACCTGCAGAAGCAGGAGCGCCGTTTACAGCAAAAGGAAGAAAACCTCGATCACAAGACCGAGCAGATCGAGAAAAAGGAAGAGTCGCTTGCCGCCAAGCATGCTGCCGTGGATCGGGAGCAGGAGGAGGTCAAGCTCATCAAGCGCAGCCAGACCGAGATGCTGGAGCGCATCTCCGGCTTTACCGCCGAGGAAGCCAAGCAGTACCTGATCGCCCAGGTGGAGTCCGAGGTCACCCACGAGACCGCCCTGAAGATCAAAGAGATCGAAGCACGCGCCAAGGAGGAGGCCGACGCCCGCGCCCGGGAGATCGTGGCCACCGCCATCCAGCGCTGCGCCGCCGACCATGTGGCCGAGATCACCGTCAGTGTGGTACCCCTGCCCAATGACGAGATGAAGGGCCGCATCATCGGCCGCGAGGGCCGCAACATCCGCGCCATCGAGAC
>CAKTMO010000029.1 GCA_934573935.1 uncultured Oscillospiraceae bacterium
AAACTGGCGGGAGGTGAGCTGTAATGGCAAAGAAACAGTATGCGCTGGTGACCTGCTGGATCAACGGCAAGGAAGTGGAGCAGATGGTGGACGTCCGCGCGTCCCTGACTGATATGCTCCGCAACGATTTCCGCCTGACCTCCGTGAAAAAAGGCTGTGAGGTGGGCGAGTGCGGCGCCTGCAACGTGCTGATCGACGGCGAGTGCTTCAACTCCTGCCTGTACCTGGCGGTGTGGGCCGAGGGTAAGCACATCACCACGCTGGAGGGCCTTACCGGCCCCAACGGTGAGTTGGGTGATATTCAGCAGGCCTTTATGGACGAGACCGCCATCCAGTGCGGCTTCTGCATCCCCGGCTTTATCATGACCGCCGCCGAAATTCTGGATCGCAAGGTGTATTACACCGACGATCAGCTGCGTAAGCTCCTCAGCGGCCACCTGTGCCGCTGCACCGGCTACGAGAATATTTTCAAGGCCGTGAAAAAGACCATGCTGCGCCGTCTCGGCATGCTGGACGACCCCTATCTGAATACCTGAGCGAACGTATAAAAGCACCCGAAGCCAATTGGCTTCGGGTGCTTTTTTCTGTGCCCGTCCGTTTTTCATTCCTGTCATATCTCTGGACAGCCCCTCATACACTGAAGCATCAACCAGGGGGAAGTGTTTACATGGACGAGCGTTACGCGATCACACGGTATGAGCAGGCAGCGGGGCTTTTGCCCCCCAAATGGCAGCGGTTGGCGCTGCGCCTGCCGGATCATCAGAAGGCCCGCGCCGAGGAACTGCGCCTGCGGGCGGGACAACCTATGACGGTGCTGCTGCCGGAGGGGGAGGTATGGCTTACTCAGGAGCCGCCCGTCCCGCGGGTGGCTCAGGCGGATCTGGAGCAGCTGTGCGATGTGGTCACCGGCTATTCCCGCTATGCGGTCACCGATACGCTGGCCCAGGGCTATCTGACCGCGCCAGGCGGCTTTCGTGTGGGGCTGTGCGGCACAGCGGTGGTGCGGCAGGGGGAGAGCCAGAACCTGCGGGATCTGTCCTCCGCCTGTATCCGCATCGGACGGGAGCAGGCGGGGGTCGCTGAGGCGCTCCTGCCGCAGCTGTGGGAAAACGGCAGATTTTGCGCCGCGGTGATCCTGTCGCCGCCGGGGCTGGGAAAGACCACGCTGCTGCGGGATATGATCCGCAGCCTGTCTGACGGCACGGAGGAACGACCGGCCCAGCGTGTGGCGGTGGTGGACGAGCGGGGCGAGATCGCCGGCGTCCATCGGGGCGTGCCGCAGCTGGCGGTGGGGTGCCATACGGATGTGCTGGATGGCTGCCCCAAGGCGCTGGGCATCCCGATATTGCTGCGCTCCGCCAACCCGCAGATCATTGCGGTGGACGAGATTACACTGCGGGAGGATCTGTTCGCCATCTCCGCCGCTGCCAATTGCGGCGTGGCGCTGCTGGCCACCATCCACGCTGCCGATGCGGCGGAGCTGAAGCGTAAGTCGCTGTTTGCCCAGCTGCTGAAGCTGAGGGTGTTTGAAAAAACGGTGACCATCACACGCCGTGAGGGCGAGCGCCGCTATCAGGTGGAGCCGCTGTGACGGGCAAGGCGCTGGGCGCGGCGCTGGTGCTGGGGGCGGTTTTATGGGCGGTGCTCACACGGCTGCGTCAGCGGCGGCAGGAAACGGAGCTGCTGCGGCAGCTATCTGCCGCGCTGGAGGACATGGCTGCTGCCATCCGGTGGCAGCGCCGCTCGCTGCCACAGGCCATTGCGGCCCAGGGGCGCTATCCGCTGGCGGGGCCGTATTTCCGCAGAGTGGCCGCAGAATTGGCAGACGGCGGCCCGCTGCAGGAGGCTTGGCGGCAGGCGTTTGCGTCCCTGCCGGTGGAGGCGGCGCTGCTGACGGCGCTGGAGCTGTCCGGCGACGAGGAGAAGCTGACCCAGGGTCTGCTGTACACCGCCGCACAGCTGAAAGAACGCTGCCGCCAGCGGCAGGCGGAGCAGCGGCAGACGGCAAAGCTGTGGCTGGCAGGTACGCTGTCGGCGGCAGGGCTGCTGATTATTTTACTGATTTGAGGATGACGGTATGGATGTGGATTTGATCTTCAAAATTGCGGCTATCGGCATTTTGGTGGCGGTGCTGAACCTGATCCTGGCCCGCTCCGGACGGGACGAGCAGGCGCTGATGACCACGCTGGCGGGACTGATCGTGGTGCTGATGATGCTCCTGCAGCAGATCAGCGACCTGTTTGATCTGGTCAAGCGGTTGTTCTCGCTGTAATGGACACGGCGGTCAGGATCACAGCGGTGTGCCTTGTGGGCGCGCTGCTGGCGGCGCTGCTGAAAAAGACAAGCCCCGACACGGCGCTGCTGCTGGCGCTGGCGGTATGCGTGGCGGTGCTGACGGCACTGTGCCGGGGGCTGGAGGACGTGCTGTCGCTGCTGCGCCAGCTGCTGGAGTGGGGCGGGCTGTCCACGGAGCTGTTTGTGCCGCTGCTGAAAACAGTGGCCATCGCCCTGGTCAGCCGCACCGGCGGGGCGCTGTGCCGCGATGCGGGCGAGGGCGCTATGGCGGGACTGGTGGAGATGGCGGGGGCCTTTGCCGCCATCCTGGTGGCGCTGCCTCTGTTTCGCGCGGCGTGGCGGATGTTGGAGGGATTGCTGTGAAAAAGGGGCTGATAACCGCGGTGATCGGGGTCTATATCCTGGGTTTATGTACCGTTTTTTCCTGGGCTGCGCTGCCGGAAAATGTGGAGGAGGCCATGCCGGAGGATGCCCGACGCCTGATGGAGCAGTTGGACACGGACGCCGCCGACAGCGGCACGCTGTCCGCCGGAGCCGCCAGACTGTGGGACAAGGCGTGGACGCTGCTGACCTCCGAGCTGCGCAGCAGTGTGCGGGTGATGGTGCTGCTGCTGGGCACGGTGCTGCTGTACGGCGTGGCGGAGGGCAGCTTTCAGGCGGCGGGGCATCCGATGATGGCCAATTTTACGCCGCTGGCCTTCGTGTTGGTCATCACCATGACGGCAGCGGGGGATGTGCAGAGCATGATGGGCGCGGGTACGGAGACCATGGAGCAGCTGGACGTGCTGGGCAAGGCGCTGCTGCCGTCGCTGGCGGCGGCAGTGGCGGCCAGCGGCGGGATCGTCTCCGCATCGGCACGGCAGGTGGCGACGGTGTTCTTCTCCAACCTGCTGCTGACGGTGATCCGCAATGTGCTGCTGCCGCTGGTGTATTTCTATGTGGCGGCGGCCGCCGCAGGCGCGATGCTGCCGGGGGAGCCCCTGAAACGGGTGGCGGCGGGGATCAAAAAGGTGGTCACCTGGGCGCTGACCGGCTCACTGGTGCTATTTACCGGCTATCTGACGCTGACGGGCAGCGCCGCCACTTCGGCGGACGCGCTGGCGCTGCAGATGACCCGCTCGGTGATCTCCACGGCGGTGCCGGTGGTGGGCGGCATCATCTCGCAGGCCAGCGGCAGCGTGTTGTCCGGCGCGGGGCTGTTGAAGAATTCCCTGGGCATCTTCGGTATGCTGGCGGTGCTGGCCACCTGTCTGACGCCCTTCCTGCAAATGGCGGTGCAGTATCTGCTGTACAAGGTCACGGCGTTTCTGGCGGCCACTGCCGGAAACGGCGTACTGGTGGAGCTGATCGACGCGCTGGGGGGCGCCTTCGGCCTTGTGCTGGGCATGGTGGGCAGCTGCGCGCTGCTGCTGTTGATCTCAATCACATCTTCTGTATCGGTGGTGATCGTATGAGTGTTTTGAAAACGTGGCTGTTCGGCATTGTGGCGGCGGCGATGGTGTTGTCGATCTTGTATGCGCTGGTGCCCAAGGGTGCACTGCTGACGGTGGCAAAGTGTACAGGCGGGCTCATCATGCTGCTGGTGGTGCTGCGCCCGCTGCTGGCGCTGGATCTGGAGGGAGTCACCATGGACTATCACGACTGGCAGCAGACAATCCAGCAGCAGACGGAGGACTATACCGCCGCGAACGAGCAGGAGATGGAGACCATCATACAACGGGAGTGCGCCGCATATATTCAAGAAAAAGCGGCGCAGCTGGGGTTCTCCTGCCAGGTGCAGGTGACGTGCCGGCTGCGCGATGGCGTGCCATTTCCGGCGGAGGTGATGCTGGACATTCCAAAGAACACGGCGCTTTCGCAGTTGATCGCGGAGGATCTGGGCATTGACGCGGCTCATCAGCGCTGGCGGGAAACGGAGTGAGACATATGGCGAAGGAGAAGCTCATATCCTATGTAAAAAAGTACAAATATGTGGCGTTGGTGGCGCTGGTGGGCGTGGTGCTGATGCTGCTGCCGTCAGGCGGCAGCAAGGAGCAGCAGGATACGGCGGCGCCGGTCAATGTGTCGGAGAGCTACTCCCTGGCGGAGACAGAGCGGCGGATGGAGCAGGTGCTGGGCCGTATTCGGGGCGTTGGGCAGGTGCAGGTGATGCTGACGCTGAAAAGCGGCTCGTCGCTGCAATTGGCGGAAAACCGCAGCGACAGTCTGCGGGACACGGAGAATACCCACCAGCGGGACGTGGTGACGCTGAGCCGCGGCAGCGGCTATGAGGATGTGATCGTGACGGAACAGACCTATCCGGTCTATCAGGGGGCGGTGGTGGTCTGCCAGGGCGCGGGGGACAGCACGGTACATCTGGCGGTGCTTCAGGCGGTTTCCGTGCTGACGGGCTTGAGCAGCGACAAGATCACAGTGGTGCAATGGAAGTAAAAATAGAGCGGTAAGCAGGAGGGCGAAAACATGAAGATGCAGTGGAAGAAAAACTGGAAGCGGCCGGCGGTGGTGCTGGCGGTGCTGGTGCTGGTGGGGGCGTCGGTATATCTGAACTGGCGCTATGCCGGAAATGTGGCGGAGACGGATAAGATCTTGGGTCAGGCCACGCTGGTCAATGAAAACGGCGAGGGCGTGACGGTGGCGGAGGATGCGGCCGCGGCCGGAGAGAACGATTACTTTGCCACGGCGCGGCTGAGCCGCAAGCAGGCCCGCGACAGCGCCATCAGCATGCTGCAGGAGGCGGAAATGGATGAAAACGCCACCGAGGATGTCTGCAATGAGGCCAGCCAGACGCTGCAGGTGCTGGCGGGCTACACGGTGGCGGAGTCGCAGATCGAGAATCTGGTGACGGCCAAGGGCTATGCCGACTGCGTGGTGTTCATGGGGTCGGATTCCTGCAGCGTGGTGGTAGCCAGCGGCGAGGAGGGGCTGACTGCCACGGATGTGGCTAAGATCAAAGACATCGTCATCAATGAGACACAATATACCGCCGGACAGATCAAAATTATGGAGGCGGATTAAAACGCCCTGCAGGCACAGATAAGGGAGAAAAGAGAAGCGTAAAAAGTTGAGGTATGCCGCTGTCAGCGACATGATGGAATGATTCGCCGCCTTTGGGCGGCGAATTCTATCAAAGAATTTTACAGCGTCTGCCGCAAATTGTAGTTGTAATTTCCAACAGGAAATGGTATACTGGATTTTACGAATGAGTTTTATTGCAAGGAGATAGAATCGCTATGCCTGAAAATAAAGAGTACATGACCCATCAGGAGGAGTTGGGCACCATCCAGATCTCGGAAGAGGTGGTGGCATCTATTGCTTCCGCCGCCGTGCAGGAGGTGCCGGACGTGACGGGCCTTCTCAATGCCAATGTGTCGGATTTCATGGGCGGCAAGAAGATGACCGCCAAGGGCATCCGCGTGGAGATGGAGGGCGACGCCATCGTGGTGTATGTGTTCATCACCGTGCGCTACGGCTGCACCATCGGCGAGGTGGCGAAAAAGGCACAGAGCGCGGTGTATCAGGCGCTGGAGAATACAACGGGCTATCCCGTGTCTGCCGTGAACGTCCACGTGGGCGGCATCAGCTTTAACTAAACGACGAAGAAGAGAGAGAAGAGTATGACACGCAATACCGCCCGCGAGATCGCCATGCATCTGGCGTTTGAACTGAGCTTTACTGACCTGCCCATCGGGGCGTTTTTGGACCAGTATCTGTCAGAGGAGAAATTTGCCGAGCTGGCGCCGGAGTGTGACCTGTACGCCCAGCGGCCCAACGCCAAGCAGGAGGCGTATATCCGCCGTCTTGTCTCCGGCGTGGCAGAGCATGCCGCTGAGCTGGATACCTACATTGAAAAGTACGCCCAGGGCTGGCGGTTTGAGCGGATCTCCCTGGTGGCGTCGGCCATCATGCGTCTGGCGATGTATGAGATCATGTACATGCCGGACATTCCCCACGGCGTGGCCATCAACGAGGCGGTGGAGTTGACCCGCAAGTATGACGAGCCGGAGACGGCGAAGTTCGTCAACGGCATTCTGGGCAGCTTTCTGCGGCAGGAGATCAAGGAGTAAACACAGAAGGGCAGGGCAGAGGCCCTGCCCTTTTTGCCAGACAGCAGGCAAGGAGACACGATGGAACAGAGAGTTTTCAGCGTCACGGAGGTCAATCAGTATATCAAGCAGGTCATCGACAGCGTGCCGTTGCTGGAGGGGCTGCTGATCCGAGGCGAGCTGTCCAATTATAAGGTCTATCCCTCCGGCCACCACTATTTCACCCTGAAGGACGGAGAGAGCGCCATCCGCTGCGTTATCTTTCGGGGCAGCGCAGGGCGGCTGCGGTTCCGGCCGGAGAACGGCATGCGGGTCATCGCGGCGGGGCGCATCAGCGTGTACCCGCGGGATGGCGCGTATCAGCTGTACTGCACATCCCTGTCGGCGGACGGTATCGGCGACCTGTATGTGGCCTTTGAGCAGCTGAAGGAACAGCTGGATCGGGAGGGGCTGTTCGATCCGGCCCACAAGAAGCCGCTGCCCCTGTATCCGCAGCGCATCGCCATTATTACGTCGTCGGCGGGCGCGGCGGTGCACGATATGATCCGGATCCTGCGGCGGCGCTATCCCATTGCTAAGGTGCTGCTGCTTCCGGTGCGGGTGCAGGGTGTGGAGGCGCCGCCGGAGATCGTGGGCGCCATTCGCTACGCCAACCGCTGGCAGCTGGCGGATGTGCTGATCGTGGGACGGGGCGGCGGCTCCATTGAAGACCTGTGGGCGTTTAATGACGAGCGGGTGGCGCGGGCCATCTATGCCTCTGACATCCCTGTGATCTCTGCCGTGGGGCACGAACCGGATGTGACTATCTCCGATTTTGTGGCGGATCGGCGGGCGTCTACGCCGTCCAACGCGGCGGAGATCGCCGTGCCGGATCAGGAGGAGCTGCGAAACCGGCTGGACGGCGTACGACGGGCCATGGCCCAGGCGGTGCGCAAGACCCTGGAAAAGGCGGACGGACAGTGGCGGGCGCTGGCGGCCAAACGGGTGCTGACCGATCCTATGGCGTTTATCGACGACCGGCGGATGCAGCTGGACAGCGTGCAGCAGCGGCTGGGATTGACAGCCCACCGGCAGATGAGCGCACGGCAGCAGCAGTTTGCCGCGCTGGCGGCGTCACTGGATGCCCTCAGCCCGCTGAAGGTGCTGAGCCGGGGCTACGCCATGGCCCAGGCGGCGGATGGCGCGGTGCTGCGGACAAGCCGTCAGGTAAAAGAGGGCGACAGGATCCGCGTGCGTCTGGGACAGGGCGCACTGGCGTGTACGGTGGACGAGACCATGGATGAGGAGGACTGAAAATGGCCGCGAAAAAAACTTTTGAAGAAAATATGGCACGTTTAGAGGAGATCGTGGGCAAACTGGAAAAGGGCGACGCCCAGCTGAGCGACTCTTTGAAGCTGTTTGAAGAGGGGACGAAGCTGATCGGTCAGTGCCGCGGTGAATTGGATAAGGCGGAGCAGCAGGTGGTCAAGCTGATGAAGGGCCCCGACGGCGCACCTGTGGAAAGTGATTTTTTAAGCGAGGAATAATATGGAATACGAAGCGAGATATCAGGAATACCAGCAGGCGGTGGAGCGCTATCTGGAGGGTCTGTTTACCGGAGAGGTACCGTATGGCAGGCTGTATGAGGCGATGCGCTATACCATTTTAGGCGGCGGAAAGCGGATCCGGCCGGTGCTGACGCTGGAGTTTGCCCGTCTGGGCGGCGTGGACTGGCATTTGGCACTGCCCTTTGCCTGTGCGCTGGAGCTGGTGCACAATTACAGCCTCATCCATGACGATCTGCCCTGCATGGATGACGACGATCTGCGGCGGGGCAAGCCTACCTGCCACAAGGCGTATGGCGAGACGCTGGCCATTCTGGCGGGGGACGCCCTGCAGCCGGAGGCATTTCGACTGATCCTGGAGGCACCGGTGCTGTCCACGGACACGCGGCTAGAGGCACTGCGGGTGCTGACAAGGGCCTGCGGTGCGGACGGCATGGTGGGCGGCCAGGTGCTGGACACCGTGTATGACGTGACGGACGCCGAAGGTCTGACTCAGCTGAACCGCCTGAAGACCGGCGTAATGATCTCCGGCGCGGCGGAGCTGGGCTGTGTAGCCGCCAAGATGAACGCGGGCATGCGCCAGCAGGCGCTGGTGTATGCGGACAACATCGGTCGTGCCTTCCAGATCCGTGACGACATGCTGGATGTGGTGGGCGACGCCGCGGTGTTCGGCAAGCCCATCGGCTCGGATCGGGAGGAGGGCAAGGTCACCTTTGCGGATGTGCTGGGGCTGGAGGGCTGCGCCCAGGAAGTGGAGCGCTGCACCGACGCGGCCAAGGCCGCCGTCGCCAATTGGTCGGATCATCAGTTCCTGTGGGAGCTGGCTGACCGCATGGCGGGGCGGGATAAATAAGGATATGATATGCCGCGGCGTGTACCGGATGGTACACGCCGCAATATTTTTGCGAATTCTTCACAATCTGAAAACTCTACTTGAAAAAGAAGTTGTCAGATGATATACTGTTTTTGGGAAAATTGGAAGGGGGTGGCTAAGATGGATCATGACGGACTTACCCAGTATACGCGGATCGCAATATCGCTGGCGGAGCGGATCGCGTCGGGCCAGCTGAAGGAGGGGGAGAAGATCTCCGGACGCTCCAAGCTGTCGCCGGAATACAACGTCTCGCCGGAGACGATCCGGCGGGCGCTGCGGCTGCTGGCAGATATGAAGGTGGTGGAGGTGAAGGAGCAGAGCGGCGTATATGTTTTGTCCGCCGACAATGCCCGCCGCTATCTTCACAATTTTGAGGACAAGACCGACATGCGCGGCAAGCAGCAGCAGCTGAGACAGCTGCTGGCTCGTCAGGAACAGCTGAACCGCCAGATGACGGAGCTGTGCCGCGATATTCTGGACGAGACCAGTCAGACGCCGGACGGCCTGCCCAACTACAGCTGCCGGATACCGGAGGATTGGGCGAACAGCGGTACCACCGTGGGGGCCCTGCGATTCTGGCAGGCCACCGGCGCCACTATTGTGGCGATCCGCCGCAACCTGTCCTATATCGTCTCGCCCGGCCCCTATGCGGAGCTGTATGGCGGGGATACAGTGATTTTTGTGGGTGACGCCAAAGCCCGCGAGGCGGTGTCCCGTTTCTTCTCAGGCACATCATGATCCCGACAGCTGTCGGAGCACGAAAGGAGTTTTTCAATTGGTACACAATGAATTGCATGCCATCGACCTGGGCATTATCGCCGCCTATCTCGTTGCCATGGTGGCTATCGGCGTGGTGGTGGTGAAAAAGGTGCAGAGCACCGACGACTACTATCTGGGTGGACGTTCCTTCGGCCCGCTGGTGCTGATGGCGACGGTGTGCGCCACTATCATCGGCGGCAGCGGCCTGATGGGCCGCGCCGGTGTGGCGTATTCCAGCGGCTTCAAGGCTATTATGACGGCGCTGCCCTATCTGCTGGGTATGTTCATCTTCTCCGGCTTTGCCGGACGTATCTCCGCTGTGGGTACGACGTTCAATGTCACCTCCATCCCAGACCTGTTTGAGCAGCGGTTTGGAAAGACCTCAAAGGTGATCCTGGGTTGCCTGATCGCCTTTACCATGATGGGTACCGTGGCCTCTCAGGTGACGGCCACCGCCACCATCATCAACATGCTGGGCAATGAGATCGGCATCTCCTATGAAATGGGCGCGCTGATCGCCTGCGCGGTGTTCATTATTTACACCGCGACCTCCGGCCTGTTCGGCGTGATCTATACGGATGTGTTTCAGTTTGTCATGCTGATCCTGTTCGTGTACATCATGATCCCTGCGGCGTCTCTGTCCAAGCTGGGCGGCTTCTCCGTATTTCTGGAGAATCTGGCGCCGGAGCTGGCAAAGCCTTACGTGGACGGTAATATCATCGGCGACATCATTACATACTTTGTCTTCACGCTGGCGGGTGCGGAGATGTGGCAGCGTGCGTTTGCTGCCAAGAGCCAGAAGGCCGCCAAGGAGGGTCTGTTCCTGGGTACTTTCGTCTATGGTCTGACCATCCCTCTGGTGTGGTTCATGGGCGTGGTGGCCCATCAGCTGGTCAGCGCGGAAAAGATCGCCCAGTACGGTTCCACCGATGCAGTGGTGCCTGCGCTGGCTATTGAGATCCTGCCGGTGGGTTTGACGGGACTGGCGCTGGCGGGCATTTTGTCAGTCATCATGTCCACGGCGGACAGCTATCTCATCGTCTCCGTTCAGACCTGCGTTCACGATATCTATAAGGTGTTCAAGCCCGACATTCCGGAGAAGAAGGAGCTGCGGCTGACCCGCGTGTTCGCCTTCATCCTGCCGCTGGGCGCGCTGGTCATCGCGCTGTATATCAAAAATGCCTACAACATCCTGATGTTTGCCTGGAGCTTCTACGCCGCGGCGGCGGGCCTGCCGGCCTTTGCTGCGCTGTATTGGAAGAAGGCCACCAAGGGCGGTATCATCTCCGGCATGGCGGCGGGCTTTGTGGTGTGCGTGGGCTGGAAGCTCATCGGCACGCCCTTCGGTCTCGGCCCCACGGTGCCTGGCGCTATCGCCTGCGCCGCCGCGCTGGTCATCGTCAGTCTGGCGACTTACAAAAAGGCTCCTGCGCCCTTCCTGGATCCCTATCACAAGAAAACGGAGATTACCGGATAATAAAGAGCAGAAAACGCCATCGAAAGCACCGCTTTCGATGGCGTTTTGTTTGAAATGATGGTGGTATTCCGACAGCTATCGTGCTATAGTAGTTCCAACAGAAAGCGCCGGAGGGGAAAGATGAAAGAGAAACGATCCTGGAAGAAATATCTGCCGCCGCTGTTGCTGCTGCTTTTGTTTGAAGCAGTGGCAGTTACCCTGTGGCTGGCAAAAGGAAATTTGTTTTATCTGCTGAATTTCAGCTATATCGGAGGCTGCCTTGCGCTGGGAACGGCGCTGTTCACCGCCGGAAAGAGGTATGCGCGCCGCTTTGTGCAGCTGGCGGTGGGGCTGTATATGCTGGTATACCTGGGCATTATCTCCCGCGAGAATATGCAGATCGAGGGCTTTTGGTATTACCTGTTCCTGGGCTCCTTCGAGGCGGCCACGATCCACTATGCGGTGGCGAAGATCTTCGGGCCGCTGCTGTTTGGACGTGGCTGGTGCGGGTATGCCTGCTGGACGGCCATGGTGCTGGATCTTCTGCCTTACAAGCAGCCGCAGGCCCATAGAAGGGAGAAGCTGGGTGCTTTGCGGTATGTGATGTTTGCCCTGTCGCTGGCGCTGGTGTCCGGACTGTTTCTAACAAAGGCCGCGCAGCTGGAGAGGATCATGTTCTGGCTGTTTCTTGCCGGAAACGCGCTGTACTATGCCGTTGGCATCGCGCTGGCGTATGGGTTAAAGGACAACCGCGCCTTTTGCAAGTACCTGTGCCCTGTTACCGTGTTTTTGAAGCCGATGAGCTATTTCTCCCTGCTGCGTGTTCACTGTGATGAGAGCAAATGCGCCCACTGCGGCAAGTGCCTGCGGGTCTGCCCCATGGATGTGGAGGTCAACAAAGAGTCCCGAAAGCGGAAGAACGGAACAGAGTGCATCCTGTGCTACGAATGTACCAAAAGCTGCCCCACAAAGGCGCTGCGGTAACGGGATCAGCCCCGCCGCACCCGATAGAGGCGGACGGAGATGGCATAGGAGGCGGCAAATACCGCGATGGTCACAGCCAGCAGCATCAGCAGCACCGAATAGACGCTGATAGCGTCTAAAGACGCGACCACCGTATCCATGCTGGCGGCAAAATACGCGACGAAGCCGCAGGTCAGCAGAATGTAGATGATGCGGCCCTTTTCCACGCCCAGACGGAACATCAGCGGCAGGTCGATCAGCATCATCAGCAGGGCGATGCAGGCCATCAGCGGGATGCTGATCAGCGCTTCCGTGTCAAGCGGTACGCGGCGCACCGTGTCGATCACCACCTGTGCCGCGGCGGACAGCGCCGAGATGCTGCCCACCAGCAGCAAGCCCAGCATATACTTGCTGCCCACGATGGCGCGGGTGGAGTAGGGCATCATGGACGCCAGTTCGTCCCACTTGCTGCGCTCGTCATAGGCCAGCGCCGTAATGGGCAGCATGGCGCCGTAAAAGAGGGCGAACGCCGTGGCGGACAGGCTGGGAACACAGGCAAACACCAACATCAGCAGCAGTATGACCTTCGTCTGCTTGCACAGACTCAGGATATCCTTCAACAGCAATCCCTTCATTTCTGCGCACCTCCTTTTGCCAAAAACAGGATGATATCCTCCAGATTCGTGTGCTCCAGCGGCAGGTCATAGGGGACCCTGCTCCGCAGCACCAGTGCGCGTACGCCGTAGGGATCACGCTCCACGCTGACGACGCTGTCCTCCGGCAGATCAGCCAGCCGGTCATTGGATAGCCGTACCAGAGCGTATTCCTCCAGCAGCCGGTCCTTTTCTTCGCACAGCACCAGCTTCCCTTTGCGGAGGAAGGCGATGTAGTCGCAGATCTTTTCCAGATCGCTGACAATGTGGGAGGACAGCAGAATGGAGCGGTCCTCCTGGCGGGTGTACTCGTTAAAGATCTCCAGGATCTCGTCGCGCACCATGGGGTCAAGGCCGCTGGTGGCTTCGTCCAGGATCAGGAGCTTTGCCTGATGGGACAGGGCCACGGCGATGGCCAGCTTCATTTTCATGCCGCGGGAGTAGTCCTTGAAGCCTTTCGTCAGGGGCAGGTCAAAACGCTGCAAATAGCGGGCGTAGGTCTCCGGCTCCCAGCGGCGGTAGGTTTTGGCCATGATCCGGCCTACGTCTTTGGCGTTCAGCATTTCGGGGAAGTAGGCTTCGTCCAGCACTACGCCGATGTCCTCCTTCACATCGTGAAAGACGGTGCTTTGATTGTCCATGCCCAGCACCGATATGGCGCCGCTGTCCGGCTGAATGGCGTTCATAATGAGTTTGATGGTGGTGCTTTTTCCCGCGCCGTTTTCGCCGACCAGTCCCATGATACTGCCGGACGGCAGCGAAAGATCAAAGCTTCCCAGCCGGAAGCCGGGGTATTCTTTGGTCAGATGATGGATCTTGATTGCGTTTTCCATGATGATCTTATCCTTTCTATTCCCACATCAGCCGCAGCATGCGAACGGCCTCTTCCTCTGTCAATGAGCAGCCCTTGGCCAGTGTGACGATCTGGCTCATGTGGTCTTCGATCTGCTTTAAGTGCGCTTCGCGCACCAGTTCCAGGTTTTGCTCCGCCACGTAGCAGCCCTTGCCGGGGACGCGGTCAATAAAGCCGTCCTTTTCCAGCTCGTCATAGGCGCGGGTGGTGGTGATCACGCTGATCCGCAGATCCTTTGCCAGCGCCCGAATGGAGGGAAGCGCCTCGCCAGGCGGCAGTGCGCCGGAGAGGATGGCGTTTTTGATCTGGACGTAGATCTGCTCGTAAATGGGTTTTCCGCTGGCGTTGCTGATGATCAGATCCAAGGAAGCACCTCCGTTACAACTGCATATGTTCGATATGGACAGTATATGCACAGGAAAGTGATTTGTCAAGCCCTGAAAGCAAAAAATTTCCCAGCCTTTTGGCTGGGAAATTTTTTGGTACGTTATGTCAGAGTACGCGGCGGGCGGTCAGATAGCGGTTGGCATAATAGGACTCGCCAAGGCTGGAGATGATGACGCCGCGGCTGGTGGAGGCATGGATGAACTGGTTGCCGCCCACATAGATGCCAACGTGACTGGCGGCGCTGCTGGTGTTATAGGTGCCGAAGAAGAACACCAGGTCGCCGGGCTGCAGCTCGCTCTGAGAGACGGCGGAGCCGTTGTTGAGCTGGGGCGTGGCACCGTGGGCCAGGCTGACGCCGAAGTTGGAATATACGTACATGGTGAAGCCGGAGCAGTCAAAGCCGCTGCCGCTGGTGCCGCCATAGGCATAGGGCACGCCCAAATACTGCATGGCGAAATCTACCACGGCGCTGCCGGAACCGCTGCTGACAGCGGCGGTCTCGGTGCCGGCCTGCTCACTGCTGCCCTCGTCGGTTTTCTTCTCGTCCGTGGCGGCAGCCTTCTTCGCGGCGGGCTTGGCCGCGGCCTTGGGGGCGGGAGCCTCCTTGTCCATGGTCAGGTCCAGATCGTCGCCGGTGACGTAACCGGTTTTGTCGCCGCTCCTGACAGCGAACCAGCCGTTATCCAGACCGGAGACCTCTACCCGATCACCGTCCTTCAGGGTGGCCAGCACTTCGCTGCCGCCGTCGGCCTCTTTCAGAAGGGACATCTCTTCGGCGTCCACCACACCATAGGTCTCGAACGCCTCGTCATATTTCAGCAGCTCGATGTATTCCGGCGGGATAAAGCCGGTGCAGTCGTTATAGCTGACGCGGAACCAGTCGTCCAGATCCTCGATCACGGAAACGATGGCGTCCAGTGGCAGAAGGATATAGACGTTGCTCTCCTCCGTGGGGTCAAAGAACAGGGGAACGTCCTTTTCCAGCACGCGGCCCACGGACTTGACCTTCGTCTCGCTGGGCAGCAGACGGGGGAGCGCCATCTGGTCGTTGACCTCCAAATCGGAGGTCAGTGCGGTTTTGATAACGGTGGCCTTCTGCACCGAGGAGGCATCGGTGGTGGTTGCCCAGGCGCAGACGGTGAAATTACATAACATTGCCGCGGACAGAACGGCCGCGGCAAGCTTACGGCTTTTGTGCGAACTCATTGGGAAGCCCCCTTACAGTTTTCCGGCCAGCGCGCGCTCCAACCAGATGGAACCGACGTCCATCGCGGCGTACAGGCTGGTTTTTTCCGACTTTTTCACCACGCGGTCACGGGATTTCAGGTCGGGATCCGTCAGCTGCAGCTGCACGGATACGCGGGTGGCGACGTCCATATCCTGTTCCTTTTTGGATTCCAGGATCTGGAACATGACGATATACTTATCCGCCATGGAGCCATAGTAGATCAGATTGTCGATCCGGCGCAGGGGGTGATTTTTATAGATAAGGCCTTCGCCTTTTTTCACATCTGCCATGGGATATCTGTCCTCCTGTTTACAAGAATTACACATTAGTATAGCACAAAATGCCGCCGCTGTCAAATCGCTGGAAGAAAAGTTGCAAAAATAGACAAAAATTGGGGGAAATCATCTGATTTCCCCCAATTCAATAGTGAATATGCCGTCAGATATCCAGATACCGCTTGACCAGGATCTGCAAAAGCTCATCGCGGTCGATCTTGCAGATCAGCGTGCGGGCGCCGTTGTGATTGGTGATGTAGGTGGGGTCTTCCGACAGAATATAACCCACGATCTGGTTGACCGGATCGTAACCCTTTTCCTTCAGCGCCTCATACACCGAGGTCAGCACATGATGGATCTGTTCGTCCCGATCCTCGGCCGCGTTGAATTTTCTGGTATAATCGTCCATTGAGGCACCGCCTTTCTTTGCCAACTGCAATGGCCTGAAGCACATGGCATCGGATGATAGAATTCTATACTAATTATACGCCCATCGACCGAAGCTGTAAAGAGGTATTTTTACTTTGTGCCGAAAATTCGGTCACCCGCGTCGCCCAGACCAGGCACGATGTAGCCGTTTTCGTTCAGGTGATCGTCCAGCGCAGCGCAGTAGATCTCCACATCGGGGTGACGGTCATAGATGAACTGCACGCCCTCGGGTGCGGCCACCAGAATCATCAGCTTGATGTTCTTGCAGCCCAGCTCCTTCATCTTGGTGATGGCCATATCCGCGCTGCCGCCGGTGGCCAGCATGGGATCCACAATCAGCACATCGCGCTCGGCGATATCCTTGGGGTATTTCAGGAAGTAGAAATGGGGCTCCAGCGTTTCCTCGTCGCGGTACATGCCGATATGCGCCACGCGGGCGGAGGGGATCAGATTGAGGATACCATCCTCAAAGCCCAGACCTGCACGGAGGATAGGAACGATGGCCATTTTCTTACCGGCCAGCACAGGCATTTCGCAGGTACACAGGGGCGTCTCGATGGTCTTGAGGGTGGTGGGCAGGTCACGGGTGGCCTCGTAGGTCAGCAGCATGGCGAT
>CAKTMO010000030.1 GCA_934573935.1 uncultured Oscillospiraceae bacterium
CCTGGTGGCCTGCGGCGGCGGTAATAACGCTGCTGACAACAACAACGCAAACGGCGACGCCGCCAACACCGACGAGTCTCTGGTGGTTCTGGAGAACGTGGTGGACTGGGGCGAGACCGAGCCTTACCGTGTTCTGGTGCAGAAGGGCGACCCCAAGGGCCTGCTGGAGGGCATCAACAAGGCCATCGCTGAGCTGACCGCCAACGACGGCGCCCTGATCAAGGAGATCGAGAACAAGGTCGCCTCTCAGGAGACCTACACCCCCGACGCCGTGTCCTCTGACCTGGCTCCCACTGATGACGCCGCCGCTTCCAGCGACAAGCCCGTCCTGGTGCTGGGCACCAGCCCCGACTATCCTCCCTATGAGTTCTTTGCCGATGCCGCTATGACCGAGTATGCCGGTATCGATGTGGAGGTCGCCAAGTACATCGCCGACTCCATGGGCATGGAGCTGCAAATCGAGTCCATGAACTTCGATAACCTGGTCACCTCTCTGAGCAACGGTGACTTCGACATGGTGCTGGCCGCCTGCGAGTACACCGAAGAGCGTGCCCTGGCCTGCGACTTCTCCGATCCCTACTACACCGACCTGCCTCCCGTCATCCTGGTGAAGGCTTCCGACGCTGACAAGTACAAGACCGTGGACGATATCAACCAGGCTTCCGTCATCATCGGCGCCCAGAAGAACACCACCAAGGCTATGGCCACCGCCGATATGTTCCCCGAGGCTGCCAACGGCATGGTGCTGGAGTCCCTGGTCCCCACCCTGGTCACCGAGCTGAAGAACGGCACCATCGACCTGCTGGTGCTGGACGGCAACGTGGGCCTGAGCTACGTTGGCTGATAACCCCGTGATCTTACCGCAAACGTGCAGAGCCTCGGCTTTGCACGCTTGCGTGCGCTTTAGGCCCCAGAACATGTGAAAGGATGCTTCGTCTATGTCGTGGAATGATCTGTTTGTGAATATGGACAACACAAACTTCTTCAATTTCTCGTTCCTGCCCAAGTATGGTTCCGCCTTTGTCCGAGGCTTTGAATATACGCTGCTGCTGGCTGTGGTCTCCGTGCTGCTGGCGGTGATCCCCGCTCTGCTGCTGGCTATGATGCGCCTCAGCAAGGTCAAGCCCATCAAATGGTTTGCCGGCGCGTACATCGCGGTGTTCCGCTCCACCCCCATGCTGGTGCAGTTGTCCATCATCTACTTCGGACTGTTCCACTACATCACGTTGCCCCGCACGTTGCTGTTCGGTTTCATCGCCATCAACCGCTTTATCCCCGGTGTGGTGGCTCTGGCTCTGAACAGCTCCGCCTATGTGGCTGAGATCTTCCGCGCCGGTATTCTGGCGGTGGATAAGGGCCAGACCGAGGCCGCCCGCTCCCTGGGCCTGTCCGGCTGGCAGTCCATGCGCCTGGTGGTGCTGCCCCAGGCCATCAAGAACGTGCTGCCCGCCCTGGCCAACGAGGTGGTCACCATGGTGAAGGAGTCCTCCATCTGCTCCGTGCTGGGCATGGCGGAGATTATGTATACCGCCCAGACCGTCTCCGGTAACTCGTATATCACGCTGGCCCCCTATGTATTGGCCGCGCTGGTGTACTTCTGCATCAACTATCCCGCCTCCAAGGGTATCGAGGCCATCGAAAGGAGAATGCGTCGTGGCGACAAACAATAACGTGCTGATCTCCGTCCAGCATCTGGTGAAGGAGTATAATCACGGCGCCGTTCACGCCCTGAACGACTGTGATCTGGATATCAAGCGGGGCGAGGTGGTGGCCATCATCGGTCCCTCCGGCAGCGGCAAATCCACCCTGCTGCGCAGCCTGAACCTGCTGGAGCAGCCCACCTCCGGCGCCATCTACTTTGACGGCGTGGATCTGGCCAGCAAGTCGGTGAATATCGACCGGCACCGCCAGAAGATGGGCATGGTGTTCCAGCACTTCAACCTCTTTCCCCATAAAACGGTGCTGCAGAATATCACCATGGCTCCCGTTACCCTGAAGAAAAAGACCGCCGCCGAGGCGGAGACCCAGGCCCGTGCTCTGCTGGAGCGCATCGGCCTGGCCGATAAGGCCGACGAATATCCCAATATGCTCTCCGGCGGCCAGAAGCAGCGTATCGCCATTGTCCGCGCCTTGGCCATGGACCCCGAGGTCATGCTCTTCGACGAGCCCACCTCCGCCCTGGACCCCGAAATGGTGGGCGAGGTGCTGGATCTCATGCGGGATCTGGCGAAGGACGGCATGACCATGGCCGTCGTCACCCACGAAATGGGCTTCGCCCGCGAGGTGGCCGACCGCGTGGTCTTCATGGCCGACGGCAAGATCCTGGAGGAAGGCGCCCCCGCAGACCTGTTCGACCACCCCAAAGACCCCCGCCTGCAGGATTTCCTCAGCAAAGTCTTATAAAAAAAGCACCCGCAAGGGTGTTTTTTTTCACGGGCGGCCCCGTCCCACGAAAATTTGACCGTCACACCCTCTGTAGGGGGCGGCGTCCCCGACGCCCCGCCGTTGAACGCAGAGGGCACGTTAAAAAAGGGGCTCTGCCCCTCCCGACCAATAACCGAAAAGACACATTAAAAATCCGTAGGGCGGGGTGCCCTCACCCCGCCGCACGGTAAACGCACCCCAAGCCTCCCTCTGTGAGGGAGGTGGCAGCTACGGCGGCATAGCCGCCGAGATCGCGGCTAAAAACATGCCACCGGCATGTTTTCTTCACGCCGCGACGGAGGGATTGTCCCCCACGAATCCGTCAAATCCCACAACACTCCAACCGCAAATTTGTGCAAAACGTAGAACCCACCAAAAATTCCCGAAAAAGCGTGACTTTTCTCCGCACCATGCTATAATCAAACATGTATCAAACGGCCCATGGGCCGTTGCCGTTTCAATTTCCAATTGATTGAAACGAGCCGGATATCAAAAAATTTGAAAGGGAGAACCAATCATGAAGAAGATCCTAAGTGTCCTTCTGGCCCTGGTCATGGCCCTGAGCCTCACCACCCTGGCCTGGGCGACGGCCATGTCCAACAATTACGTGACCATTGAACTGTCCTATGGCAGCAACGTGGCAGCGGAAGATGTCACCGCGGCCAAGGCATTGTATGAAAACCAGCAATATGCCACCTGCAAAGAGGCCAACGAAGCCTATATGGCTCTGTTCGGCGTAACCTGGGTCCCCAGAGAGGGCGGCAATCCTTATCTGAATGTGACGGATCACAACGCCCCTCTTTACAAATATGCAGGCACCTCCGGCTCCGTCACCGAAGTCAGATTCTATATCCACGGCACGCTGGATGGCTTTACTTCTCTGCTTTCCGACGGCAACCAGATCGACTGTACCGTGGGCGGCAATCACCAGATCTTCCGTACCAGCTACAGCATCATCGGCGTGAACAACGCGGATGGCAGCAAGGCGAAGCTGACGAACGGCGATGTGCAGGCCTACGTGGCCGGCGGCTATGGCAGCGGCAATCTGTTCACCACCTCCGGCAAGCTGACCATTGATAATATTGAATTCACCAACACCGACAAAACGAAGGTGGGCGCTTCCGCCTCTGTGGATTCCAACGTACCGGATAAGGTGGTCTTCTCTGCCGAAATGGAGATCAAAAACTGTATCTTCCATGGCCGCCTGTATGTCTATGATAACTTTGAAAATCAGGGCAAAATGACTTATAACATCCACGATAACGTCTTTGACGGCAGCAACTATTCCGGCGACGACAATGCTTACCCCATCTTTGCCCAGTGCAGAGGCGGCAATACCCTTATCATCAAAGGTAACCAGATCAGCGGCTTTGCCCGCGGCATCAACATCGACAACCCCAATATCAACGCCGTCATCGAGGGCAATGAGATCTCCATCACCAATCCTGGCCGCGCCTGCATCCAACTCAGCAGCCTCGCCAGTGCCGAGGTCACCAACAACAAGCTGAACCTCACCGGCGGCAATGCCATTACCCTCCACAAAAATCTATTGGCCCTCTCCGCCGCCCCCACCATCAGCATCACCGGCAATACCATCACCGGCACCGGCTATTTCATCTATGATGACGCCACGGCAAATGGCAAGGTATTCACTCAGGACAACCTGACCCTGACCGTCAACGGCAACACCATCCCCGGCACCGTGAAAACCACCAAGGGAATTAAGGGCACCACAATTGTGGAAAACTCCGGTTACGTGAAGGCGGCAGTGGAAGCCAATGTTCCGCCCACGCCCCCCGTCACCCCCGTTGACCCCACCCCCGATCCCGAGCCCGCCGCCCCCGCCCATACCAACCGCCGCTATCCCGCGACGACCACTACCACCACCACCGAGACCCCTGAAAAGGGCAATGACGTTACCTCCGCCAAGACCTTTGACGCCGGTATCGCCCTCTACATCGGCCTCAGCGCCCTCTCCCTCTCCGGCAGCGCCGTGCTGATGGGCAGGAAAAAGGAATTCTAAAACCCAACAAAAAAGAGACGCCTTCCGGCGTCTCTTTTTTCATCGCTCAAGTCTCCGGCTCCCACAGCGCCACCGCTTCGTCGCTGTAGGGCATCTCCTGCAGATCCAGCAGCTTGGTGGTCAGCAGGCGGGAGAAGTTGGTCATCACCGCCGTGGACAGCACGAAGCCGTTGACCACCGGCACATCCACCGCCTCCGATTCCAGCAGCTGCGCCGCCATCCCCTCCACCATGGAGATAAAGATCCCCGCCGAGTCGCTGTACTGCCGCACAAACTCCTCATAGGTGCTCTTTACCTCGTCCTCCGTCAGCCCGTTGGGCAGGATCTTCTGGATCTCCGACATGGTCAGGCTCTGCTTCAGGGCGCAGATCATGATCAGATACGCGATGTGAACGCGGTGATACTTCTTCTTCTCCGGCGCGGGCATCAGCTTCATGCGCACATAGTTGTTGATGGCGCTGGTGGTGATGATCTGCTCCTCCTTTTCCTTCTCCTTCTTGGGCAAAAAGGGCAGATACCGGCTCAGCAGCGTCAGCACCTGATCCATATACAGCCCCAGCGTGGGGATCTGCTCCCAGGTGGGCAGCTGATAGCGCTGCAAATAGTGGCTCCACCGCCGCAGCTTTCCGGCCACCAGTCGGGGATCATACATTTCTGGCATATCTTTTTCTCTCTTCCGCGTGTATTTGATGAAAGTATAACATATACTGTTGAAAAAGACAAGCAAAACTGTTGTACCCTATTGACACCGCCCGAAAACCCGATATAATAATATGCATCATTAGATATAAATGAGGTATCCATCATGTCATTTGCCATTTCCACCGATACATCCGCCAACCTGCCCACCGCCGAGCTGCAGTGGCACCAGCTGCACCTGCTGCCCTTCTCCTATATCATCGGCGACGTGGCCCACCAGTGCCTGGACCTGACCGCCTTTGACGGCGACGCCTACTACGAGTCGCTGCGCCATACCCCCGCCAGCACCTCCATGGTCACGGTGGACCAGTACTGCCGGCTGTGGCAGCCGCTGCTGGAGGCGGGACAGGACGTGCTGCACGTGTGCATGTCCTCCGGCATCAGCGGCGCCTATCAGTCCGCCATCATCGCCGCCCGCGAGCTGCGTCAGGAGTACCCCCAGCGCCGTCTGGTGGTGTTCGATACCCGCGCCGCCTCGCTGGGCGAGGGCATCCAGGTGCTCCACGCCGCCACCTGCCGCGAGGCGGGCTACTCTCTGGACGCCACCGTGCGGGAGCTGACGGAGCTGCGTCCCCATATCCGCCAGGTGTTCACGGTGGACGACCTGATGCACCTGCGCCGCGGCGGACGGGTATCCGGCGTGGCCGCCGCCGTAGGCACCGCCCTGCGCATCAAGCCCATCCTGAAGGGGGACGAGGCGGGCCGCATCGTGGTGACCGGCAAGGTGCAGGGCCGCAAGCGTTCTGTCCGCGCCCTGGCGGAGAACTTCGCCGCCAATGCCGAGCTGCAGGGCCGCTGGCCCGTGGGCATCGCCCACGCCGGCTGCCGCGCCGAGGCGCTGGAGCTGGCCGCTCTGATCAAGGAGTCCGACCCCAAGGCCCGCGTCATCGTGGTGGACTACGAGCCCGTCACCGGCAGCCACGTGGGCCCCGGCGCGCTGGCCCTGTTCTACGTGGACAAAGAGCCGTGGCCTTCGGCTATTTGCTGAATATTTCCCGTTTTCCTCCTGCGGACTTTGTGTGTCCTGCCCATAGACAACGGGAGGCTGTCAGCCTATACTATCAGTAGGATTTTAGAAAAGGAGATTCCCGTATGATGCTTCGCGCCTGTTGTGAGAGCTGTCTGTCCATGTGTTGCATGGGCACGCTTCGCCGCGCGCTGGAAGGTCATACGTTTTCCCGCCGTGCCGCATGACAGGCACGAAAGGTGTGTTGATTCACGCAGAGGGTGTATGAGCTTCATACACCCTCTGCTTTTTTGCACATATCATGAAACGAACTGATTGAGAAAAAGAAAGGGCAGAGATCATGGCCATCTATCATTCCGTATCGCAGCTTGTGGGCAACACCCCGCTGCTGAGCGTAGACAACTATGTCCGCCAGCGTCAGCTTCCCGCAGCCGTTCTGGTGAAGCTGGAGCGCTGCAACCCCGCCGGCAGCGCCAAGGACCGCGTCACCCTGGAGATGCTGGACCAGGCGGAGGCCTCCGGCGCATTGCAGCCCGGCGGCACCGTCATCGAGCCTACCTCCGGCAATACCGGCATCGGCCTGGCCGCCATGGCCGTGTCCCGCGGCTACCATGTCATCCTCACCATGCCCGCCTCCATGAGCGCCGAGCGCCGCGCGCTGCTGAAGGCCTACGGCGCCCAGCTGGTGCTGGTGGAGACCGGCGGTATGGCCGGCGCCGTGGCCAAGGCCCAGGAGCTGGCCGCCTCGATCCCCAACAGCTTCCTCCCCGGCCAGTTCAATAACCCCGCCAACCCCGCCGCCCACTATAAGACCACCGGCCCCGAGATCTGGCGGGATACCGACGGCCATGTGGATATCTTCGTGGCCGGTGTGGGCACCGGCGGCACCATCAGCGGCGTGGGCCGCTATCTGAAGGAGCAGGACCCCAACGTCCGCGTCGTGGCCGTGGAGCCCGCCGCCTCCCCACTGCTGAGCCAGGGCCACGCAGGCCCCCACGGCCTGCAGGGCATCGGCGCCAACTTCGTGCCCGAAAACTACGACGCCTCGGTGGTGGATGAGATCGTCACCGTCACCGATGAGGACGCCTACCTCACCGGCCGCCTGCTGGCCCGCACCGAGGGCGTCATGGCCGGTATCACCTCCGGCGCGGCCCTGTGGGCCGCCGACGAGCTGGCCCGCCGTCCCGAGAATAAGGGCAAGACCATCGTGGCCCTGCTGCCTGACGACGGCGGCCGTTACCTGTCCACCCCCCTGTGGTCGGAGGAATAACCGTGTACGAGGATCATATTCGCGCTGCGGCCTGCGTGATGGCCGAAACTATGAAAAACGCCAACGTCCCCATGTATGGCAGCCGCCTGCGCCTGCCGGAGCGCAAGGCCATCATTGCACTGCTCAAGGAGATGCGCCAGCTGCTGTTTCCCGCCTATTTCGGCGATCCGGCGCTGATGACGCTGGCGGCGGCGGATTACGCCGCCCTGCTGCTGGAGCGGATCGAGACCAGCCTTGCCCGCCAGATCGCCCTGGCGCTGCCGGAGGAGCGGGAGGCCGATGCCCCCCGCATCGCCCGCGAGGTGGTGGACCAGCTGCCCCGCATCCAGCAGCTGCTGCTGACGGACGTGGACGCCATCTTTGACGGCGACCCCGCCGCCCAGAACCGCGAGGAGATCATCCTGGCCTACCCCGGCCTGTTCGCCATCTTCGCCTATCGGGTCAGCCACGAGCTGTACCTGCGCCATGTGCCCACCATCCCCCGCATGATGACCGAGTACGCCCACAGCCGCACCGGTATCGACATCCACCCCGGCGCACAGATCGGCAGCTATTTCTTCATCGACCACGGCACCGGCATCGTGGTGGGCGAGACCACCGTTATCGGCGACCATGTGAAGCTGTACCAGGGCGTGACCCTGGGCGCCCTCAGTCCCCGTGGCGGCCGCAGCCACAGCAGCGGCAAGCGCCACCCCACCGTGGGCGACGGCGCCACCATCTACTCCGGCGCCTCCATCTTCGGCGGCGAGACCACCATCGGCGAAAACGCCGTCGTGGGCGGCAACGCCTTCCTCACCGAGTCCGTGGCCGACAACGCCCGCGTCGTCATTCGTCCCCCCGAGACCATCATCCACAACCTGTAAAAAAAGCCGCCCCGGGCGGCTTTTTTGCAGATATGCCCTATTTCGTAGGGCGGGGTGTCCTCACCCTGCCGCACGGTGAACGCAGCGGGTACATTGACCACCCGTAGGGCCCGGCGTCCCCAACGGCCCGCACCGGTAAACGCAGTAAGTACGGTGTAACCCTTCGTAGGGCGGGGTGCCCTCACCCCGCCGCACGGTGAACGCAGCGGGTACGTTGACCACCCGTAGGGCCCGGCGTCCCCAACGGCCCGCACCGGTAAACGCAGTAAGTACGGTGTAACCCTTCGTAGGGCGGGGTGCCCTCACCCCGCCGCACGGTGAACGCAGCGGGTACGTTGACCACCCGTAGGGCCCAGCGTCCCCGACGACCCGCACCGGTGAACGCAGTAAGTACGGTGTAACCCTTCGTAGGGCGGGGTGCCCTCACCCTGCCGCACGGTGAACGCAGCGGGTACGTTGACCACCCGTAGGGCCCAGCGTCCCCAACGGCCCGCACCGGTGAACGCAGTAAGTACGGTGTAACCCTTCGTAGGACGGGGTGCCCTCACCCCGCCGCACGGTGAACGCAAAAAGTTTTCTCATGCACCGCACCCAAGAGCCTCCCTTGTGTAAAGGGAGGTGGCAGCTACGGCAGCATAGCTGCCGAGATCGCGGCTAAAAACATGCCACCGGCATGTTTTTTTAACGCCGCGATGGAGGGATTGTCGCAAGATGGTGCGGTGGATACTTGATGGATGCTGCGGCGGCACAGCCGCCGCGATCGGCGCTAAAAACATGCCACCGGCATGTTTTTTTAACGCGCCGACGGTGCGATGTAATTGCTGGATGCGCCATCGACAGGCATATTTTCCTCTCAACGGGCCATACTGAAACCGCGGCGGTGAAACATTTCTTCCGCCTGCCGCGTTTATCCTATGTACGCGATCCATATACCGCATGAGGAATTTACTATGGCAGAATTGATCGTCAATACCGGGGCCGTCCTGCAGAACTACCGGCGCTATGCCGCCCATTCCCAGGTGATCCCCGTTCTCAAGGGCAATGCCTACGGCCTGGGTGCCCACCCCCTCCGCGAGCTGCTGGCCAAAGAGGGAGCCGCCCTCTTCGCCTGCGCCACACCGGAGGAGGCATTGGCCCTGGCCCAGCCGGAGACCGACCTGCTTTTGATGTGCTGCGTCCATGATATGACCCTGCTGCGGGCCCTGCTGCAGCGGCGCGTCATTCTCTCGGTGGAGAGTCTGGCCCAGGCCCAGGCCATCGACGCCCTTCATATGGACGCCCGCGTCCACCTGGCGGTGGACACCGGCTTCGGCCGCTTCGGCTTCCTGCCGGAGCAGGTGGCGGAGATGAAACAGGTCTTCGCCCTGCAAAATCTGAAAGTGCAGGGTATTTTCTCTCACTTCCGCGGCGCGGCGGCCGCGCCGGAGCAGTTCGCCCGCTTCAGCCGCGTGCTGCTGGAGCTGGACGGCTGCCCCGTGGGCCTGCGCCACATCGCCGCCACCCACACGGCGGATATCCCCCAATACCGTCTGGACGCGGTGCGCATCGGCGGCGGTCTCACCGGCTGCTGCGGCGGCGTGCCCGCCGCCACCCTGCAGGCGGAGGTCTGTACCGTCCGCCGCCTGAAGAAAGGCGACCGCGTAGGCTATGGCGACACCCTCCTGCGGCGGGACACCGAGGTGGCCGTCCTGGCCGTGGGCACCGCCGATGGCGCCTTCACCTACCGCTACCGCGGCCTGCGCGCCTGCTGGCGTCAGCGCAAACGCCACGTGCTCATCGGTGGACGGGAGGCCCCCATCATCGCCCCGCCCGGCCTGACCCACACCATGGTGGACGTCACGGGCCTGGACTGCCACAGCGGCGATATCGCCGTGATCCCCCACGATCTGGTGCTGACGGGCGAGCACGTCCCCCGCCGGTATACGGAGGAATAAAAAAGCACCGTGGACAGCGTCCACGGTGCTTTTTTGCCATAGGTTAAAATCCCCAGAGGATCATATCCCGCACCAGCAGTATCTCCGCCAGCAGGCAGAACGCCGCGAAAAGGAAGAAGAGCCCCCCGCCCAGAATCGGCTTTCTGGGCTTATCCTCTCGGATCAGGTCGGGCTTTTGGGGGTCATAATACCCCGTCACCTGCCGCCCCACGCCCTTGGCGCTGCCAAAGTCCTGGCGGCTGGAATAGGTGTAGGTCTTGCCGTCCACCGTGTACTCATAGGTGGGCAGATAGACCACATACCGCGCCAGACGGCTGGTGCCGTCCTCCTGCTCCTCCCAGCGCTCCACATCCTCTTTTCTGATGTCGGTCACGGTCATGGTGGTGGTGCCGGTGTACCGCCGCTTGTCGTCCTCGTAGCCCTGAAGGGCGCTCTTCCGGCTGCGAAGTCCCAGCCATACCATCAGCGCCCCCACCAGCGCCACGATCAACGCGGGAACCAAATTTTCCATCGTTTCTCCTCCTGCCATTAAGAATAGGAAACCCCTGTAAAACCAGTGTACCGTAAAACCCCGCCGCGGTCAATCGTTTTCATAAAAAAGGGGAGGCTGCCGAAGCAGCCTCCCGCGGCGTTATTCTGTTGCCATGGCGCTGAAAAAGCCCATCATCTCTTCCGTGTGATCCTCCACATAGCTGGTAAAGGTCACCACGCAGATGTACTGCTCCACCGGAATACACACCTGCAGCGACTGGGTGGGGAACCCGTTGTAGGTGGCGGTGGTCAGGATGCTCTGGTACTCGCCGCCTAAAAACTGCGTGGTCTGGGCCTCGGAGGTCACGTCCTCCATGCCGTCGATGGCGGCGTAGGCGCTCTTGGCCTGGGCGATGCCATTGGCGATAAAGGCGTCCATGTCCACGTCCGCGCCCTTGTTGTTCTCCTTGTCCACGCTGATGCCCACGCGGTACAGGCCGTCCTCGGTGATCAGGTACATATCCTGCACCTGTCCGCCGTCCTCCAGCCGCTGGTGCAGCGCGTCCGCCAGCGTGGTCTTCTCGTCAATGGTCACGCTGTTCATCTCCGCGATCTCGTTGTCGCTCATATAGCGGAAGGTCTCAGGGGCCGTACACACAAGGCCCAGGAATTCGCTGGTATATGTCTGCCCTTCCACGGCGCCGTGCCGGAAGTCCTTACCTCCGGCGGCGCAGCCGGTCATCGTCAGCGCCAGCGCCAGCAGCAGGGCGGGTATGGTTGCTCGTCTCACGGGGTGTCTCCTCCTTCTTCCGCGCCGCCTCCAGAGGGGACGGGCGCAGTGCATATGAAAGAATTATAGTGCAAAAAGTCAAATTCGTCAATACGCCATTCTTTTCCTGCCGAAAAAGCGGGAAAAAGAGGGGGAATTCCCCCTCTTTTCTGTGATTTACAGAACCTCCGGCACAACGATCTCGCCGCTGCCGCCGCAGTATTGCTCCGTGTCCGCGATCAGCTTGCGGGCGGTGTCCCACAAAAGCTCGTCCGGCGTGGCCTTGTTGCCCTGCACGATGTAAAAGACGTTTTTTGCCGCCTCATCCACCGCCGTCTTGTTCACCTGCCGGATCTCCAGACGGCACAGCACCTCGTTGCTGTCGTCGCAGTAGCAGTATTCATGGGCCGCCACCGGCACCGGCTCCGTCTGCCCCAGCGGCACGAACCGCTCGCTGCCGTCGGTGAACCGCAGCGTCACGTTGCCGTCCACCTTGTCCATGTTGTGGGCCCCCAGCGCCAGCTTGCTCTCCAGCGACAGCAGGTTGTAGATGTCCACCGCCGTGTTGATGTAGAACATCTCCCCCTGCCCCTTCTTCAGCAGCTTGATCAGGTTTTCGCTGGCGGGAATGTTCTTCCGCCGCTTCACCCCCGTCTCGTCGTGAAGGATGTTGAAGCCCTCCAGCACCGGATCGGCGTGTACGTCCAGCTCCGCGTACTGTTCATAAAGCGCGTGGAGCTTCTGGGTGCGGTATGCCTTCCATTCGTCGGACTCCACCGTGTTGTCCATGCCGCGGATCACGGGAAACAGGATCTTCACTCCCGCGTCCAGCACCGCCTGCTGCACGAAAAACTTCATAGCAGTGACCTCCCTTCCTCAGCGGCTCAGGGCCTGATCCAGATCGGCGATGATGTCGTCCGGATCCTCCAGACCCACCGACATGCGGATCATGCCGTCGGTAATACCCGCGGCCTCCCGCACCTCCTTGGGGATCATGGTGTGGGTCATGGCCGCCGCCTGCTCCACCAGCGTCTCCGTGTCGCCCAGAGATACCGCCAGCGTGCACAGCTTCAGGCTGTTGATGAACTTCTTACCGGCCTCCAGCCCGCCCTTCACGTCGAAGGAGATCATGCCGCCGCCGCCCCGCATCTGCTTTTTGGCGATGTCGTACTGGGGATTGGACTCCAGGAAAGGATAGCGCACCGTCTCGATGCGGGGGTCCGCCTCCAGCCAGCGGGCGATCTTCAGGGCATTCTCATTGTGCTGCCGCATCCGCACGCCCAACGTCTTCATGCCTCGGCATACCAGAAAGGCCGTAAACGGCGCCATCACCGCGCCGAAATGCATCAGCGTGCCCAACCGGCACTGACGCAGGAACTCCGTGTCGTTGGAGATCACCGCGCCGCCCAGCAGGTCGCCGTGGCCGCCGATGTACTTGGTCAGGCTGTGGATCACCACGTCCACCCCCAGATCCAGGGGATTGGTGTTGTAGGGGGTGGCAAAGGTGTTGTCCACAAACACCTTCGCGCCGTGGCGGTGGGCGATCTTCGCCACCTCCGCCAGATCCACCAGCACCATGGTGGGGTTGGCGGGGGTCTCCACATAGATGACCTTGGTGTTGGGCTTGATGAGGGGCTCCAGCTCCTCCAGATGGTCCGCCTGGAAGGAATCGTGCTCAATGCCGAACCGCGGCAGCCAGTCGCTGGTGATGTCCTCAGTGCCGGAATACTTGGCCTTGGTGAAGATCACGTGGTCGCCGCATTTCAGCGCCGCGAACAGCGCGCCCGCCACCGCGCCCATGCCGGAGGCGTAGGACACCGCGCCCTTGCCGTGCTCCAGCGCCGCCAGCTTCTGCTCCATATAGTCCAGGGAGGGGTTGGTGATCCGGCTGTAGGCAAAGCTCTCGGCGTAGTCGCCGCAGGCCTCCACGGCGTCGTCGGTGGAATCGAAATAGAACGTGGACGTCTGATAGATGGGCGGGATCAGGGAACCGTAGGGGTCACGGGGCTCTCCGGCATGTACCTCCACCGTGTCGAATTTGACCTGCTCCGGCTGAAACTCTGGATGCTTCATGATAAGCTGGCTCATAGCGGCACCTCCATAAATAATATGCTGACAGGCAGCTTGGTTTTCTTGCCTGTCAGCATATCACATTTTGTCACAACAGGGAAATACCGCGAACCTATGTCGCTCCATAGGAAAAAGCTTTAGCCTTCGCCAACCCTCAGCTGCGCGGCCATACAGTCCAGAAACGCCCGCTCGATGGGCCGCAGCGCCTTGCCCCGTATGCCGATCCAGCCGATGTCCACCCGATCCCCTGTGTCGATGGGGACACAGGCCACCTCCCGCGCCAGACGGGACGAGATGACCCCCGTGCCGATATCATAGGCCAGGCAGCTGCGCATCAGCGCCGTGCTTACATACAGGTCGCTGATGTACACCACCTTGCGGGGATAGAAGTTGGGCAGCATCATCTCCTCCGAGAAGAAGCCGGGGGAGTCGGCGTTCTGCTCATACACGATGCAGGGGTAGTTCATCAGCTCCTCCGGCATCACCCGTTCCCGTCCCGCCAGCGGATGGGTCACCGACAAAAAGGCGTGGGGCACCGCCTGGGTCACGGCGTGGAATTCCAGGTTGTTGTCCTCCAGCACCTTCATCATGTGGCGGCGGTTGGCGTCCGACAGGAAGATGACCCCCAGGTCGCTGTACTGCTTGCGCACATCCTCGATCACGGCGGTGGTCTGGGTCTGGTTCAGTCCCAGGGTGTACCGGTCCGCCTCCAGCGTGCCCACAAAGGTCTCAAAGGCGCTCACCACAAAGTCGTAGTGCTGGCTGCTGACGAAGAAGGAGGGTTTCTCCCGCTCCGCGTCGCTGTGGAAGTATTCGCCGATATAGTCCGCGTCCCGCAGCAGCCGGTTGCTGAGCTTCAACAGCTCCCGCCCCTCGTTGGTGATGGCGATGCCTGTGGAGGAGCGGGTGAAAATGGTGATGCCCAGCTCCTCCTCCAGAGCGTTCACCAGATTGCTGATGCTGGGCTGGGAGACGTACAGCTTCTGCGCCGCCTTGCTGAAGGAGCCGCACCGCTCCACCATGGATACGTATTTCAATTGCTGCAAGGTCATGGGCGTCCTCCTTATATCTGCAGGTCCCGTCCGGCGGCGCGGGTGTGAGTCTGCATGGCGCTGCGGGCCGCGCGGCTGTCCTGCTGCTCAATGGCGGACAGGATGATGCTGTGGGTGTCCAGGATCCGGCGGCCCAGGGCCACCCGATCCTCCGCCGACAGGGTCAGCATCTTCTGGCGCAGCGTCTCCTTTTCCACGTTGCCCAGCACCTCCGTCACGATACCGGCCACCCGATTGCCGCTGGCCCGCGCCAGCAGGCTGTGGAACCGCACGTCCAGCTCAATGAACCGCTCATAGTCCGTCAAAGCCGCTTCCGCCTCCGCCACGCACTGCCGCAGATCGTGAAGATCGCTGTCGCTGCGCCGCTTGGCGGCCCAGGCGGCGATGGTGGAGTCGTTGCTCTGCCGGTATTCGTTCAGCTCGGCAAGGGACACCTGGCTCAACTGGATCATGTCCTTCAGCGGCTCCTCGGCGGCGTGCAGGCTCAGCTCCTGCACCACCGCGCCGGAGGCCCCCTGGGTGGAGGTGATGTAGCCGCCCTGCTCCAGCCGCTTCAGCGCTTCCCGAATGGTGGGGCGGCTGCGCTGCAGCTCCGCCATCATGGCCCGCTCCGAGGGCAGGCGGTCGCCGGGCTTCAGGGCGCCGGAGGTGATCAGGGCACGGAGTTGTTCATAGATATCATCGCTGGCCCGCCGTGCGGGATCCAGATGGATATGCAGCTCCTGCGCGTCCATGACAACGCCTCCTTTCAAATGGTAAAACAATAATATAACAAAATGTTGCTAAAATGTCAAGAAAATTCCTCCACCAAAAGGGGCGTAATTGGTACATAAAAGGCCGTTATTGGTACATAAAACGCCCTTTTAGAGAGGGAAAAAACAGGCTGTAGCAAGACAGCCTGTTTTTTTGAGGGAGGAACCTCTTATTTCGCAGCCTTGGCGGCCTTGATGGACTCGATGAGTTCGGGGACGACCTTGAACAGGTCGCCGGTGATGCCGTAATCGGCAACCTCGAAGATGGGAGCGGTCTCGTTCTTGTTGACGGCGATGATGCACTCGGAATCCTGCATACCAGCCTTGTGCTGGATAGCGCCGGAAATGCCCAGAGCAACATAGACCTTGGGATGGACGGTCTTGCCGGTCTGACCCACCTGATGGTCAGCGGAGATCCAGCCGGCGTCCACGCAGGCGCGGGAGGAACCCACGACGCCGCCCAGGACCTCAGCCAGCTCCTCGGCCAGCTTGATGCCCTTCTCCACGTCCTTGGA
>CAKTMO010000031.1 GCA_934573935.1 uncultured Oscillospiraceae bacterium
ACGGCAAGGCCGTCAAATTAGGGTGGTACCGTGAAGCGTCGCTTCGCCCCTATGTGGGGCGGGGCGTTTTTGTTTTTGGAGGTGAGAGATGGGCTATCACATTATCGACATGGCGGCGGATCCCCGCTGCGGGCAGTTTGCCTATTTCCGGCAGATGACCTATCCCTTCGCCGGTATCACGGCGGAGGTGGACATCACGGACTTTATGGCCAGCCGAGGGCAGCGGCCCTTTTTCCTGAGTATGCTGTATGCCGTGACCCGTGCCGCCAACGCCGTGCCGCAGCTGCGCCGCCGGATCTTAGAGGACGGCACGGTGGCGGAGTTCGATTGGTGTCCGCCCTCCTACACCGCCATGAAGAGCGACAGCGTGTATGTCTACTGCACGGTGGAGGGCGATCTCCCCTACGGTGAGTTCATCGCCCTGGGACAGCGGCGGCAGCGGGAGGTACTGGAGCGGGGCACGCTGACGGAGGACGGCGACGTGCGATCCTTCTTTTTCGTGTCCAGCCTGCCGTGGCTGCACTACTCTCAGCTGGAGCACCCTATGGTGAGCGCCGACGACAGCAATCCCCGCATCAGCTGGGGCAAGTACATCACGGTGAACGGCCGCACTTCCCTGCCGGTGTCGCTGTTCGTGAACCACGCGCTGGCCGACGGGCTGCATATCTCACGATTTTTTCAGAATCTGGAGGCGGAGCTGGCGGCGCTGGCGGAAAGCTGGCGGGAAGGCAACACACCAAAGGCTCCCCTTGTTGCAAGGGGAGCTGTCGGCGAGGCCGACTGAGGGGATCATACAATAACGGACAATCCCTCCGGCGCTTCGCGCCACCTCCCTTTACACAAGGGAGGCTTTCGCCGCAACAAAAGAAACAAGCAAAAAATTTATCATAAAAGGAGACAAACACTATGAGCCATCCCTATCACGGTTTGAATGAGCTGCGGGAGATGTTCCTGAAGTTCTTCGAGACGAAAGGCCATCTGCGCCTGCCCAGCTTTTCGCTGGTGCCCCAGAACGACAAATCCATTCTGCTGATCAACGCCGGTATGACCCCCATGAAGCCCTGGTTCAAGGGCGAGGAGGAGCCCCCCTGCAAGCGGGTGTGTACCTGCCAGAAGTGCATCCGCACCGGCGACATCGACAATGTGGGCCACACCGCCCGCCACGGCACTTACTTCGAGATGCTGGGCAACTTCTCCTTCGGCGACTACTTCAAGCATGAGGCCATCGCCTGGAGCTGGGAGTTCCTGACCAGCCCCGAGTGGGTGGGTCTGGAGGCCGACCGGCTGTATCCCTCCGTCTATCAGGACGACGACGAGGCGTGGAACATCTGGCACGACGAAATCGGCATCCCCGCCGAAAAGATCTTCCGCTTCGGCAAGGAGGACAATTTCTGGGAGCACGGCTCCGGCCCCTGCGGCCCCTGCTCCGAGATCTACTATGACCGCGGACCTGAGTACGGCTGCGGCAAGCCCGGGTGCACCGTGGGCTGCGACTGCGACCGGTATATCGAGGTGTGGAACAACGTGTTCAGCCAGTTCGACAACGACGGCCACAACAACTACACCGAGCTGAAGCAGAAGAACATCGACACCGGCATGGGGCTGGAGCGTCTGGCCTGCGTGTGCCAGAACGTGGACAGCCTGTTTGACGTGGACACCGTGATGAACATCACCAACAAGGTCAGCGAGCTGACCGGTGCCCACTATGGCGAGAGCCACAAGCGCGACGTGAGCCTGCGTGTCATCACCGACCACATCCGCAGCGCCACCTTCATGATCTGCGACGGCATCCTGCCCAGCAACGAGGGCCGGGGCTACGTGCTGCGCCGCCTGCTGCGCCGCGCCGCCCGCCACGGCAAGCTGCTGGGCGTCAACGAGCCGTTCCTGTATCAAGTGGTGGACACCGTTATCCATGAGAACGAGTGCCAGTACCCCGACCTGCGGGAGAAGCAGACCTATATCACCAAGGTCATCCGCACCGAAGAGGAGAATTTCGCCCGCACCATCGACGGCGGCATGAAGATCTACGGCGACATGCTGTCCGCCCACAAGGCCAAGGGCGAAACCGTGTTCTCCGGCGAAGACGCCTTCAAGCTGTACGACACCTTCGGCTTCCCCATCGATCTGACGGCGGAGATGGCTGCCGAGGAGGGCATGACCATCGACGAAGAGGCCTTCAAGGCCCTGATGACCGAGCAGAAGGAGCGCGCCCGCGAGGCACGCAAGGCCCTGGGCGATCTGGGCTGGGCCGGTGTGGAGTTCGGCAAGGACATGCCCGCCACCGAGTTTGTGGGCTATGACTACGACGCCATCGACGACGCCCACGTGCTGGCCATCGTGGCCGAGGGTGAACTGGTGGACGAGATCGTGGCCGGTATGGAGGCCATCGTGGTGCTGGATCAGACGCCTTTCTACGCGGAGATGGGCGGCCAGACCGCCGACCACGGCCGCATCACCGACAGCGACAGCATCGAGAATCCCGACGGCAACTGCGCCCTTCTGTTCCATGTCAACAACGTGCAGAAGAACAAGGGCGGCAAGTTCATGCACTACGGCAAGCTTCTGAAGGGCTCTTTGAAGGTGGGCGACACTGTGGCCGCCTCCATCGACACCGTCCGCCGCGCCGCCATCCGCCGCGCCCACAGCGCCACCCACCTGCTGGATGCCGCGCTGGTGAAGGTGCTGGGCGACCACGTGCATCAGGCCGGCTCTCTGGTGGAGCCCGACCGGCTGCGCTTCGACTTTACCCATTTTGAGGGCATCACCGCCGAGCAGATCAATCAGGTGGAGGATCTGGTGAACGGCGCCATTCTGGACGGCCTGGCCATCACCACTGAGGAGCTGCCGCTGGACGAGGCCAAGGCCCGCGGCGCGGTGGCCACCTTCGGCGAGAAGTACGGCGCCACCGTCCGCGTGGTCACCATGGGCGATTTCTCCATGGAGCTGTGCGGCGGCACCCATCTGGACAACACCGCCAAGGTGGGTATGTTCCGCATCAAGAGCGAGAGCAGCGTGGCCTCCGGCGTCCGCCGTATCGAGGCCACCACCGGCCGCGCCTCCATCGAGGAGACCCGCCACGGCCGCACCACGCTGCTGAAGGCGGCCCAGTTCTTCAAGACCGCCCCCGGCGGTATTCTGGAGCGCATGGAGCAGCAGGCCAACGAGATGAAGGAGCTGCGTCAGGCGCTGGAGAAGTTCAAGGCCGAGGCCTCTCTGGGCGAGGCCCGTCAGGTGATGGCCTCCGCCAAAACCGTGGGCGGCCTGCATATCATCACCGGCACCCGCCAGAATCTGGACGCCAACGCCCTGCGTGCCATGGGCGACTTCATGCGGGACAAGGATCCCAATGTGGTGGCGGTGCTGGCCAGCATCAACGGCGAAAAAGTCAGCTTCCTGGCGGTCTGCGGTAAGGAAGCCGTAGCCAAGGGCATCAAGGCCGGTGATCTGGTGAAGTCCGTGTCCGCCGTGTGCGGCGGCAAGGGCGGTGGCAAGCCCGACAGCGCCATGGGAGGCGGCACCGATCTGCTGAAGGTGGATGACGCGCTGGCCACTGTGGACGATTTCGTGGTGGAAAAGCTTGGCTAAACGTGTAAATGATGTGCCCGCCCTGACGGGCGGGCACATACCCAAACCATACAACGAAAGGAGACGAACCTATGAAGAACGATTGCCTGTTCTGCGCCATCATCGACGGCGAGATCCCCAGCAACAAGGTCTATGAGGACGAGCTGTGCTACGCCTTCTATGACATCGAGCCTCAGGCCCCCACCCACTTCCTGGTGGTGCCCAAGGAGCACATCTGCTGCGCCGCCAAGATCGACGAGAGCAACGAGGCCGTGGTGGCCCACTGCTTCACCGTTATCGCCAGGCTGTGCAAGGAGCTGGGCTGCGAGAGCTACCGCATCGTCAACAACTGCGGCGATCAGGCCGGACAGACCGTGAAGCACCTGCACTTCCACGTGCTCAGCGGCCGCGACATGACGTGGCCCCCGGGCTAAAGATATCTGGCTGACAATCCCTCAGTCAGCCTGACGGCTGACAGCTCCCTTTACACAAGGGAGCCTTGGTCTCTCTGCTTCCCCAATCACAAAACCGCCGCGGGCTGTGCCCGCGGCGGTTTGCCGGTTTCACTGTTATTTCTCCAATATCTCTTTGATCTGCTGCAAATTCTCTGCAAAGTAGATCCCCTGCTGCCGCTCCGGCGAGGACAGGTCTTTTTCGATCATGTGGTGCAGGAGGGCTTTCAGGTGGTCGTAGTAGTCGTTGAGGTTATAGAGGATGCAGGGGGCGTTCAGGTGCTTCAGGGAGACCTTGGACATGACCTCCGCGATCTCCTCCAGGGTGCCGGTGCCGCCGGGGAGGGCGATGAAGGCGTCGCCCAGCTGGATCATCTTGCCCTTGCGCTCCGCCATGTCCTTTGTGACGATCAGCTCCGTCAGGCCGTCGTACTCATAGCCCGCGTCGATGAAGAACTGGGGCTCCACGCCGATGGCCTGTCCACCGGCATCCAGAACGCTTTTTGCGATCTCGCCCATCAGCCCGGTCTTTGATCCGCCGTAGACCAGTGTGTGGCCGTTTCCGCCGATCCACCGGCCCAGCTCACGCACGGCTTCGCCCAGGGACGGATCGTTGCCCTCGTTGGCGCCCAGATAGACTGTGATATGCATGATTCTCCTCCTTACGCCGCGGTTTTGCCGCGCTTTTTCTCCTCATAAATGCTGTTCAGCGTGTACAGGATCACGCCCGCCCAGATGAAATAGAAGCTTACCAGCTTTTCCTGGGTCAGACTCTCACCCATGATCATGCCGCAGAAGATGGCCAGGGTGGGACTGAGATACTGGCAGATGCCGGTGGTCATCAGGGGCAGGTTCCGCACGCCGATGGCGTAGAACAGCATGGGCACCGCCGTCACCACGCCGGAGCCCATCAGCAGCAGCTGGCGCACCACCGTCAGGCCGCCCATGCCGTTGTCGCCCATGCGGCAGCACAGCACGAATATAACGGCCACCGGCACCATCATAATGATCTCCATGGTGGTGCTGACGATAGAATCGATGGTCAGGCTCTTCTTGATGGCGGCGTAGATGGCGAACATGGCGGCCAGGGCGATGGTCACATAGGGCACGCCGCCGAAGCCGTTGGTGCTCAGCACGATGCCCACCACCACGATGGCAATGATGACGAAGTGCCGCCACGAGATCTTCTCCTTGAAGATCACCGCGCCGAAGGCGAACACCACCAGAGGCTGGATGTAGTAGCCCAGGGAGCACTCCAGCACGCGGCCGTTCTGCACCGCCCAGAGATACACGATCCAGTCGCCGAACAGGAACACCGCCGCGGGGATCTCCCGCTTCAGCACCTGCTTATCGCGGAAGGCCGCCGCCAGCTGGGGCAGCTTGCCCTGGATCCACAGGATCAGCACGCAGCACACCGCCGCCCAGACGATGCGGCTGGCCATCAGGAAGAAGGTGTCCATGCCGCCGCACAGATACCAGTATAACGGCTGGAACCCCCAGATCAGGAAACACCCCAGCATGGCGGTCAGGCCTTTTTTATAGTTGTACACAGGCATCGCGGCAACACTTCCTTTTTCTTGTCATTTCACTGTAAAAATGTTAAAATATGCAAGAGCACTATACCACCGGAGGACGAAAATGGCAATACTTTGTCGGAATTTTTATACGGGAAATACGGTGGACATCGCCCGCCGCCTTGTGGGCTGCTATCTGGTGCGGCGGTATGAGGGGGAACTGCTGGTGTGCCGCGTGACGGAGACGGAGGCCTATGTGGGGGCCATCGACAAGGCGGCCCACTCCTACGGCTACCACAGGACCGCCCGCAACGCCACCATGTTCGGCCCGCCGGGACATGCCTATATCTATCTCATCTACGGCATGCACTGCTGCCTGAACTTCGTCACCGAGCCAGAGGGGGAACCCTCCGCCGTGCTGCTGCGGGGCCTTGCGCCGGTGCATGGTCTGGAGGCCCTTTGCCGCCTGCGGTATGGGAAAGCGCCCGACGCGCTGACGGCCTATCAGCGGAAGAATTTCCTGAACGGCCCGGGCAAGTGCTGTCAAGCGCTGGGGCTGGATCGCCGCCAGAACGGTCTGGATCTGACCACGGGAGAGGAGCTGTTCCTCTGCACCGCCCTGTCCGACGTGGGCCTTCCCGACGAAGCGCCCCGCCCCCTCACCCTCCGCACCGGCAAGCGCATCGGCATCGACTATGCCCAGGAGGCTGTGGACTTCCCCTGGCGCTTTTACACCACCGACCTATAAGGAGAAAACCTATGCTGATTTTTGACATGGACGGCACCCTCATCGACTCCAACGGCATCTGGCGGGACGTGGACACGGCGTTTCTGGCCAAACGGGGGCTGCCCTACACCCACGAGTATTACGAGGGCGTGGCCCACACCGTGTTCCCCAAGGCCGCCATCTTCACCAAGGAGTACTGCCATCTCAGTGAATCCACCGACGAGATCATGGCGGAGTGGATGGAGATGGCCGGAGACCTGTATACCACCAGCGTGCCGGTAAAGGCCGGTGTGGTGGACTATCTGGAGAAGTGCAGGGCCGCCGGAGAGCGGATGGCGGTGCTGACCTCCAGCGTTCCCGCCCACTGCCACGCGGCGCTGGGACACCTTGGGCTGAAGCCCTATTTTGAGCAGATCTTTTTTGCCCAGGAGTTGGGCATGGACAAGAAGGAGCCCGCCATCTACCGCAAAACGGCGGAGCTGCTGGGGGTGGCGCTGGGGGAATGCACCATCTTCGACGACTCCATCGCCGCCTGCCGCAGCGCCCGCGCTGCGGGCATGCACGTCGTGGGCGTATACGACGAGTTTTTCCATGTGTCCTGGGACGAGATGCAGACGGTGTGCCACCGGTGCATCCGCGGGTTTGAGGAGTTGGTGTGAGCGGGTTATATACGGCTTCCACAGCTCACTCGTAGGGGGCGGCGTCCTCGACGCCCCGCCGTTTATCGAAAAAGTACCGTGCGCAGAGCGGGCCGTCGAGGACGCCGGCCCCTACATCATCCATTATCCATCACATCTATGCGAAAAGCGGCCGCGCAGTGCGCGGCCGCTTTTCGTTTGGAAGAGGATAAGAGAGAAAATAATGGTAAGCAGTATATTTGTTATGCCTTATAAACGCCGGCCATCAGATCGCAGATGACCGCCATGTCGGCGAACATCAGATAGCCCAGCAGAAGGCCCGTGACCTTCACCCCAGGATTGAACCAGCCCATCAGAAGGGACACGATCGTGCCCAGCACCACCAATGTCAGGAGCAGGGCCAGCACCACAGCAGTTGTCTTTTTCATCGCAAAAACTCCTTTCATCATTCTGTATTTTTGTGTTTTGCTCTTTACAGGTATGATGATACTACAGTCTTTGTCATTTGTAAAATACGTGAAAACTAAGTTTGTTATAGGTTGAAGCTATCTCGCGTGTGTCCGTTTATACTGTTCCGCGTAGTCCTCCATGGCCTGGATATAGGCCTGGGCCATGGGGCTGAGGAGCATGTGCTGGCGCACGATGTAGCCCAGTCCCACCTGCTTGCGGGGCTTCAGCAGCAGCATGGCGGAGGCATAGATGGTGCGGGATACCTCGTCGTCCAGTCCGATGCCCGCCTGATAGGCGTTGATCTCCCGCGTCAGGTCGTTGGCAGTGGCGCGATCCCGCACCAGAATGTGCCGCGGCGTCACCGCGGGCATGGAGATATCCTCGGAAAAGAACAGAGCGTTGTGCCGTCCCTGCTCAAAGGACACACAGGGATAGGGCGCCAGATCCTCCTCCGTCACCTCTTCCCTGTCCGCCAGGGGATGATTCTTGTCCACATATACGGTGGCATCCTTCCGCACCAGCTCGGTGTAGGTCAGTTCATTTTCTCGAAACAGGCGGCGCAGCACCGGCGCGTTCTGCTCGGTCATCAGCAGCACGCCTACCTCGCTGCGCATGCGGCCCACGTCTTCGATCACCTCATAGGTGGTGGTCTCGCGGAAGGTCATGCTATACTGTTCGCCGCCCATATCCCGCACTACGCGGGCAAACACGCGGGCGGCAAAGTTATAGTGCTGGGCGGACACGGCAAACTGCTGCCGGTGCTGGGACTGCACGCCGTAGCGCTGCTCCAGCAGCTCCGCCTGCATCAGCACCTGGCGGGCATAGCCCAGGAACTCGTCCCCCTCGCGGCTGAGCACCACGCCGCGGTTGGTGCGCAGAAAGATGGTGACACCCATCTCCTTTTCCAACTCCTGAATGGCGGCGGTCAGGCTGGGCTGGGAGATAAACAGCGCCTTGGCCGCGCCGCTGATGGTGCCGGTCTCCGCCACGGTGGTGACGTACCGCAATTGCTGCAAGGTCATGGCTGTTCCTCCTTAAAAGCTGCCGATGGGGATGGAGCCGTCGTCGCTGCCCTTGGTGATGGACTGGATAGTCAGATAGTAGCCCCGTCCGTTCTCCATCTCCACATAGACCCGATCCCCCGCTTTGTGGCCCATGACGGCGCGGCCCACGGGGGATTCCTTGCTGATCCAGCCCTTCAGGGCGTCCTGCCGCAGTGTGGTGACCAGCTGAATGGTGCGGCTGCGACCGGTGTTCTCCATCAGGATCTCCACCGTGTCGTAAAGGCCCGCCGTGTCCTGAGTGGATCTGTCGCCGATGACCCTGGCGGTTTTGATCATCCGCTGCAGATAGCGGATGCGGCTGTCGTTGCGGTTTTTCTCCTGCTTGGCGCACTTATACTCGAAATTCTCGCTGAGATCGCCGAAGGCCCGTGCCGTCTGCACATCCTCGATGAGCTTGGGCCGCAGCTGCTGCACCCGATAGTCGATCTCCTCCTGCATTTTCTGAATGTCCTGCTTGGTCAGTTCGTCGTACATGCTATCACTCCTTGATGATCTCCGCCAGGCGGTCCAGCGCCTGGGGCAGTTTTTCCAATTCGATGCCGGAATAGTTCACCACCAGCACGTGGTGGGGCGCTTCCTCACTGCGGCGGTAGTAGTCCGACAGCAGCGCCAGACGCAGCCCCCGCTCTGCCGCACGCTGCCGCAGCGTTTCGTCCGGCAGGGCCGTGTCCAGCCGCACCAGAAAGTGCAGCCCCGCGTCCTGCTCCATGATCTCCGCCCGCCTCGCCAGCGGCCCCCTGCGGATGCAGTTGATCACCGCGTCCCGCTTCTGGTGATACCGCTTGCGCATCCGGTTCAGGTGCTGCTCGTAATGGCCGCGGGACAGGAACTCCGCCAGGGTGTACTGCTCAAAGCCCGACACCGTGCAGGCATAGAACCCCAGCCGCTCCCGATAGTCCTCCAGCAGCCGCGGCGGCAGCAGCATATAGCTGATGCGGATGGAGGGCGCGATGGTCTTGGAAAAGGTGTTCAGATAGATCACCCGTTGGTGCTCGTCGTCGGAAAACAGCGTGGGGATGGGCCGCCCCACAAAGCGGAACTCGCTGTCATAGTCGTCCTCTAAGATGTACCGCCCCTCCCCCTCGTCGGCCCAGCGCAGCAGCTCGTGGCGGCGGGCGGCGGGCATGACGATGCCGGTGGGATAGTGGTGGCTGGGGGAGATATGCACCACATCCGCGTCGGTGCGCCGCAGCGCCTCATAGGACAACCCGCTCTCGTCCAGCGCCACATGCCGCAGCCGCACCTGATGACTCTGGTAGATGCGGCCGATCTTGCTGTACCCGGGGTCCTCCACGGCGTAGCACTTCTCCCGCCCCAGCAGCTGGATCAGCAGGGTATACAGCGTCTCCGTCCCCGCCCCCACGATGATCTGCCGGGGCGACACCGTCATGCCCCGAAACTGGTGCAGATAGTCCGCGATGGCCTGCCGCAGCTCCAGCGCGCCGGTGGAGGGCGTGGGCCGCAGCAGGCGGGTATCCTGCTCCAAGATGGTCTGGCGCAGCAGCTTCGTCCAGGTGGCAAAGGGGAAATACTCAGCGGCGGTGGAGTTGGTGACGAAATCCATGAACCACTGCCGCTCCGGCGGCTCCGCCTCCGTCTTCGCCGCGGCGGAGGGGGCGGCGGTCAGCGGCTGGTCGATGCGCATGACGTAGTAGCCCCGTTTCTCCACGCCGCAGATGTACCCCTCGGCGATCAGCTGCTCATAGGCGTTTTTCACCGTGATGACGCTGACCTCCAGATGGGCGGCCAGCGCCCGCTTGCTGGGCAGCTTCTCCCCCGCCGCCAGTGCGCCGGACAGGATGTCGCTCCGGATATGGCGGTACAGCTGCTCGTACAGGCTTGCGCCGTTGGTTTTTTCAAGGGTGTAGGTCAGCATATGCCCCTCCATCTGGTATGCACATTTTGTCGCATTTTGGATATTTTAATAATACCAAAGAATACTATAATACACTCCAGCAAGAAATGCAAGGAGGCAATCACAATGTCTGATAAAAAAATTCGCAAGCTGGTGGTCAGCGCCCTGATGGCCGCTTTGACCTATGTGGCCACCATGGTGATCCAGATCCCCTCCCCCATGAACGGCTATGTGAACCTGGGCGACTGCTTTGTGCTGCTGTCCGGCTGGCTGCTGGGTCCCTGGTACGGCGGCGCTGCCGCCGGTATCGGCTCCATGCTGACCGACCTGCTGTCCGGCTATGGCTACTATGCCCCGGGCACCTTTATCATCAAGGGACTTGACGCCCTGGTAGCCGCCCTGATCTTTAACGCCATGGGCCGCACCAACGTGGCTGCCATCGTCAGCGGTCTGGTGGGCGAGGTCATCATGGTGGTGGGTTACTTCGGCTATGCCGCCCTGCTGCTGGGCAAGGGCATCGGCGCCGCCGCCAGCATCCCCGGCAATCTGGTGCAGGCCGCCATGGGTCTGGTCATCGGCTTCGTGCTGCTGAAAGTCACCCAGAAGACCCGTATTGCGGAAAAGATCTGACTGTGATATAATCATAGTACAACAAAACGGACGCGCTTTCCAATACGTTGAAATGAGGTGTTTTTTATGGCAGGAACCGTTCATGACGTAGAGAATAAAGACCTGCTGGCCCAGGTGAAGGAGGAATCCGCCAACGCCGCCCGCCAGCTGGCCGAGGCCGCTAAGCTGCACAAGGGGCAGATCGTGGTGGTGGGCTGCTCCACCAGCGAGGTGGTTGGCCACAACGTGGGCAGCTGGTCCACGCCGGACGTGGCCAACGCTATTTTTGAAGGGCTCAACAGCGTGTTCGCCCCCATGGGCGTCTACATCGCCGCCCAGTGCTGTGAGCATCTGAACCGCGCTCTGATTGTGGAGCACGAGGCCGTCCCCAAAGGCGAGATCGTCAATGTGATGCCCCAGCCCAAGGCCGGCAGCTCCTTTGCCACCGCCGCCTATCACAGCTTCCGCCATCCCGTGGCGCTGGAGGAGATCCGGGCCGACGCGGGCCTGGACATCGGCGGCACGCTGATCGGCATGCATCTGAAGAAGGTGGCCGTCCCCGTCCGCCTGCAGCAGAACCACATCGGCCAGGCCATCCTGCTGGCTGCCCGCGTCCGCCCCAAGTTCATCGGCGGCGAACGAGCCATCTATGACGAGAACTTGAAGGATGGGTATCCGGTGTTTGATTGACCTTGCTGTTTTATTGTAAAACCCGAGATTGCGCTTGCAGTCTCGGGTTTTTTTGCTTTTCACAAGGACGATGCCCACATCGTTTCGCCGTATTACATACTGGCCTCACAGCCTTTCGTAGGAGCGGCGTCCCCGATGCCCCGTCCGCTTATGCACGGATCACGTAGTATTGCTGCTGCCACTGCTCCGCGAATTCTCCAATGCGCTTGTCGAACTCTCTCAAAAGCAGGTCATACTCATGATCTGCGGCAGCCACTATCTCACGTTCAAACATATATGTCCCGTAAACAGAAACACCATCATCCTCTTCGGCTGGACGAAGATTATCCAGAAAGTATGTGTCACCCAAAACTTTCTTCGCTCTTTCAATGACTGCATCACTACGGAATATTGACTTCATACAATCTTTTGTCGTCTGCTGATATTCTTCCGCACTGTCTTGCTGCCCAAAGTACTTGTTCATCTGGGCACGCTCCACGCCGCATATTGTCCCGCTGAATACGATATCGACAAGTGCCCCGAACTCGCTGGGCTTTTTCTGTCTGTGCAGCGTTCCCTTCTCGCATACATACAGCAAAAGGCACCATGCCTCCATCATTCTGACAAGCTTTTCCTGAAACTGTGGATCCTGGATTATTTTCTGCTCCCTTTGCTGCTCCTCAGCTTTACGTGCCAGCGCCTCGGCGTTTGCCTTTTCGATCTGCGCCCTCCGCTTCTCTTCTTCCTTCCGCTGATGACTTGCTTTTATCACTTTTGATAATACCCACCACACCAGCACCGCCAGAATGATAAAAAATAGCAGCATACCTATTTCCTCTCTTGTTCACGTTTTTTGTTATCCGACCTTATTCCGGACTTACAGACATACCCTGAGCCCCAATGCTTACCACCGCGTTTGGCCATTTCTTTTTCAGTTCCTGCTGGATGTACCGAAGCGTTATATCCCACTTCGCGCCAAAGGTCGTAAAGAATACGGTCTCAAATGCCATCATTGCCTGTATTCCCTCAAACTGGTATTCATCCACCTCCAGAAATACAGAATGAAGATTTTTGCACCCGAAATAATCTCTGACATAATTGTCTCCTGTGTGAATTCCGGCAAGCGGGTCTTTCGCAGTGGCCTTTTCCCGCTGCTTCGCAATCATCCACCGATCTTTCAGCCCGCAAAAAGCCTCATTCCCATGCTCACCGTCAATCGCCACAATGATACACTCTGCTTTTATACGAACTCCCATATCGTCCTTGCCAATGGAATGAAAGCCACAAGCCGCACCGACCAAATGCACTTTGCACAAACACAAATAGCCGTCAAAAAAGTTGATCATTGACCTTGCAAAGTTTTCGCTGACCTCTGACGTATTGATCGCCGTGGGCTTTTGTGACACGTTTGCGCTTTGCACCGTAGTTGCTTCCTGAGACTTACTGACAACCGCCATGATAACAAGCACCACGACTACAGCCAATAGCAAAAGAAATAGCAGCATTGCTCTCTCCCCTTATTTGTCATACCGCGCCACATCTTCGTTGGTTCTGCCCAGCGCCGGTTCAAATTTGTTGCAAACCTTCTCGTCCGCTTTTACGCTATAACCATTTCTGCTACACTGAAAGGTGGTCGAAAACCAATCTGTATTTGCGGTTCCTAACTCGCAATACCGGCAGGTTCCGCACTTCCCGCAATAATCTTTTACTGTCATGCTTTTATTCCCTCCCGCATTTCGTATTGTGTACAATTCAAAACGATATTTTTCTACATCAAATCACGCATTTCCCACTTGAAAAATCAACGAATTACTGTATACTTATATTATAAAAGGTGTGCCTTTGCAATTTGTAAAGGTACACCTTTCCAAATTCCCTGCACTTCCCCTTAACCCCCTTTTTCAAATTTCACCGCTTTGCCGTAGAAGGTGCCTGCAGGCATGCCGCAGGCGGAGGCGGCTTGTTGGAGGGTCAGTTCTTTGTTCCGCCAGGCGCGGTGGACCTCATAGAAATTCTCCGGCAGGGGCAGGGGCGGGCGGCCGAATTTCACGCCCCGGGCCTTGGCGGCGGCGATGCCCTCCTCCTGGCGGCGGCGGATGTTCTCCCGCTCCGACTGGGCCACGAAGGACAAAATTTGCAGCACCAGATCGGCAATAAACGTACCCATCAGGTCCTTCCCCTGCCGGGTGTCCAACAGTGGCATGTCCAGCACGCAGATGTCCACCCCTTTCTCCTGGGTCAGCAGCCGCCACTGCTGCTGAATTTCCCCATAGTCCCGCCCCAGCCGGTCGATGCTCAGCACATACAGCAGGTCGCCCGCCTTCAGCTTTTTCACCAGCCGCTTGTACTGGGGCCGGTCAAAGTCCTTGCCCGACTGCTTGTCCAGATAGATGTGCCGGTCCGCCACGCCTTTGCCGTGCAGCGCCACCAGCTGCCGGTCCTCGTTCTGATCCACGCTGGACACGCGGATGTAACCATATGTTCCCATGTGCGCCCTCCTTTTGCCGCAAAAGGGACGGCGCGGGCCGTCCCTCTGCTTCCTCGTGAGTTGATTCTACACCCTTGTTCACCGGCAAAAAACGGTTGCCGCTTCCACGGCAACCGGACGCAAAAAAAGCCGCCTGCTGGCGGCTTTTTCTCGGGATAAGGGAACTCCCCTGTTTTTACAGTGTGATGGGGAACAGCAGGTGCAGACCGCCGAAGACCACCACTGCGGCTACGGTGGCGATCAGGAAGCCGCGGCAGATCTTGCGGCTTTTCTGGGCCAGCGCCTCGTTCTCGTGCTCATTCTTCCAGCGGACGAAAAACCATCCGGTACAAAGCAAACAAACCACCGGCACAAACAGCAGGCCGATCATGGCAAAATATTCCATCGAGTATCCTCCTTCTTTGTTGATTTCTATTATACCGGAAAGCAGCGGCAACGTCAAGAAAATGCGCGGTCCTGACATCAAATCGCCTCACTGTGACATGAAATCGCCTTGCCGTGACATCAAAGCGGGCTGCTATGCCTCTGTTTCTATGCCTTCGGCAAAGCGCATGGGGGTAAAGCGCAGTCCGTTCACCGTCTGCTCCGTATCGGTGGGCACAAAGCCCAGATGGCGATAGACCTCCACCGCATAGGGCGAGGAATTCACGGTGAACTCCTGCCGTTCGTAATCCTGCCGCATGGCCTGAAATAAAGCGCGGCCGATCCCCCTGCGGTGATATGCCGCCCGGACGAAAAATCCTCCGATGTGCTGGGGCTGGCGCATGCACAGCGTGCCCACCAGTTCATTGCCGTCAAAAGCGCCATAGAACCGCATCGCCCTGATACGCTGGGTGTCATGCAGGCTGGCACGGAAAAAGTCGATGCCCTCCTGCGTATACTCCGGGGCCTCAAACTGCCGAAAGACCTCCCATGTCAGCGCCAAAGCGGCGGGGATCTCCTCGCTGCGCAGGCGGCGGACGGTATATTCTGATCCGCTTTTCCCTGCATGCTTTTCTCCTGAAAATGAATATGTCATGCTATCCCTCTTTTCCATTTATGGTGCTATCATACAGAAGATTTTCCCGAAAAGATAGGATGGTTCTCTATCGTTATGTGTTCATTTTTAGGGTGTCTGTTGCCTTTTATCGGTACATTAACCGCCGTTTTCGGTACATAAAATGCGGTTATGGGGGCATAAAAAAGGCTGTCCGAAGTCGGACAGCCTTTTTTGATGCTTGTTGAGCGAAACCTTACTTGGCAGCCTTGGCGGCCTTGATGGACTCGATGAGTTCGGGGACGACCTTGAACAGGTCGCCGGTGATGCCGTAATCGGC
>CAKTMO010000032.1 GCA_934573935.1 uncultured Oscillospiraceae bacterium
GGGGCGGGTGACCTCGCCATACTTGCCGGGGACGCTGAGGCAGCCCTCCAGGGCGGTCTCCTCCCCCTCGGTATAGATGATCTCGGGATTGATGAGCTCGATGATCTCGTCATCCTCGTTCAAAACGATGCAGACGCGGCGCAGGATGCCCACCTGGGGCGCGGCCAGGCCTACGCCGCCGGCTTCCTCCAGCGTTTCGGCCATATCATCCAGCAGGGTATGGAGACGGTCGTTAAACTCTGTCACGGGACGGCAAACCTTGGTGAGACATTCCTCACCCTGTAACGCGATCTTCCTTAGTGCCATAGTAGTTACCTCTAATCCATCAAATTACAATCGGTGTATATCTGCATATTGCGGTTTTCACCGCGCTTTGTAAACGCCTTCATAAATGCCGACAGGAGGCCCCGCAGCAGCTTGTCGTTGCGGCCGATGACCGTGAGACGGTAGCGGTAGCGGTCGTTGACCCTGACTACCGGCGCGGGGGCGGGGCCAAGGAGCATCAGGCCCAGCGCGTCATAGGGCGGCTGCCGTATGGCGGCGGTGAGACTGTCACAGACCTCCTGAATGGCGCGGCGCACGGCGGGCTCCTCAGGGCCTGTGACGGTGACCATGAACTGGTCGGCAAAGGGGGGATCGCGCCGCAGCTGACGCAGGCGGATCTCACGCTGGTAAAAGCTGTCGTAATCCTGAGCGGCGGCGGCAGTGATCACGTCGTTCTGGGGGGTATAGGTCTGAATCACGGCGCGGCCCGCTTTTTCGCCGCGGCCGGCGCGGCCCACCACCTGGGTCAGCAGGCTGAAGGTACGCTCGGCGGCGCGGTAGTGGTCTACGTACAGGGACAGGTCCGCTGCCAGAACGCCCACCAGGGTGACATTTTCAAAATCCAGTCCCTTGGCCACCATTTGGGTGCCAAGGAGGATGGGGATCTTTTTTTCATCGAATTCCTTCAGGATGGCCTCGTGTCCCCCGCCGACGGTGTCGGCGTCCATCCGCAGGATGGGGGTATCGGGGAACAGGGCGTGCAGCTCCTCCTCCACCCGCTGGGTGCCGAAGCCGATGTGCCGCAGGGGGCTTCCGCACTCGGGGCAGGTTTCCGGCGCTTTTTCCGAATGGCCGCAGTAGTGGCACATCAGGCGGCCGTTGGCGCTGTGGTAGGTCAGGTAGACGCTGCAGCGGGGGCATTGGGGGACGTAGCTGCAATTGGGACACAGCAGCTGGCGGCTGCTGCCGCGGCGGTTGAGAAAGAGAATGCTCTGCTGGCCGCTATCCAGATTTTTCTTCAGCTCCTGATACAGCGGCTGGCTGATGGCGGTGTTGTTCCCCCGACGCAGCTCCTGCCGCATATCGGCCATGATGACCTGGGGCAGTTGGCGGCGGTTATACCGCCGGCGCAGCAGGGCCAGGTGGTAGTCGCCGTTCTGGGCATGCCAGGCGGTCTCCACCGTGGGGGTGGCGGAGCCCAGTACCAGGTGGCAGCCCTCAGTCACGCAGCGGTATTTGGCGATATCCCGTGCGTGGTAGCAGGGGGAACGCTCGGACTCGTAGGAGCTTTCCTGCTCTTCATCCATGACGATGAGGCTCAGGTTTTCCAGGGGGGCGAACACGGCGCTGCGGGTGCCCAGGACCACGGTGGCCTCGCCCTTTCGGATGCGCTTCCACTGGTCATAGCGCTCGGTCACGCGGAGGGCGCTGTGGAGCAGGGCCACTTTTTCGCCGAAATAGGCGGTGAAGCGGGCCATCATCTGGGGCGTCAGGGCGATCTCCGGCACCAGGATCATCACGGTTTTGTCCTGGGCCAGCAGCTGTTGGGCAAGGCGAATATAGACCAGCGTTTTGCCGCTGCCGGTAACACCCTGCAGCAGCGTTACGCCGCCGTCGCCGGACAGGGAGCGGCGCAGGATCGCCTCGTACGCCTGCTGCTGCTCATCGTTGAGGGTGATGGGCTCCGGCTTTACCGCGTAGTTTTTTTCGGTGATGCGGTAGGTCTCCTCCTCGCGGGTGGTGATGACGCCGCGTTTTTCCAGGGCGGTGATGGTCTGACGGGCGGCGCCGGTGAAATAGCACAGCTCGTGGACGGCGCACTCCTCCTGCCGCAGCAGGAATTGCACCGCGTCGTACATACGGGGGGCGGAACGCTTCTTCGTCTCCGCCCAGCGGGCCGCGTCCTCCGGCGAAAGGGCCAGACGGGCGATGCGGATCGCTTTGTCCTTCACGTTGCGGCGGCTGACGGTCTGGTGGGTCAGGACGCCGCGTTTTTCCAGAGTGCGCAGCACGTGGAGTACGCTTTCGCCATAGGCCTCTTTCAGCGTGGCGGTCTCCTTGGGGCCGTCGGCAAGCATGCGGCAGAGGGCGGTCTCTTTTTCGGTGAAGGGCTCGTCAGGACGGGCATCCTTCAGCTGCCACAGCTCCTGATAGCGATACCACACGGCAGCGGGCAAAATGGTGCGGATGGCGTCGTAAAAGGTGCAGAAATAGCGCTGGCGCATCCAGAGGGCCAAGCGGATCTCACGCGGGGCGATCACCGGCGTGCCGTCCAGGTTCAGCCGCAGCGCCTTCAGTGCACCGGTGGGGACGCCCTCCTCCAGCGAGAGGACGACGCCTTCGCTGGTGCGGTTGCCGCGGCCGAAGGGCACCAGAACACGGCAGCCCACAGACACGTCAAAACCGGCGGGGACTGCGTAGGAATAGGGCTTGTCGATGGCATAGGTCGCCGCTTCCACGGCGATTTTCGCGATCTGCATGGCCCTGTTCCCCTCTCTTGCGGTGATTACTCCTGAATGGTGGAGTCGATGGTGCTGGCGTCGTACTTGCCCTCGGCCACCTCGTCGATGGCCATGGTGACGGGCTTTTCCGTCAGGTGCTCGCCGGTCATCTCCGCCTCGGCGGCGATCTGGCGGGCGCGGCGGGCCACCACGTTGACCATCATGTAGCGGTTGGGCACATAGGAAGTCAGCTGGTTCATAGCGGGATACAACATAGACATAACGGGATCCTCCTTTATTCGTTCGGCGGTTGGTTTACTGATTCAGTTCGGCGATGCGGTCCGCGGGACGGCAATGCTCGGCCAGCATGATGGCGCGAAGCTCGGCCACGGCGTTGTCCACCGTATCGTTGATGACGAAATAGTCGTAATGGCCGGCGTTTTCCAGCTCGACCTTGGCCCGCAGGAGGCGCTTCTGCACCTTTTCCGGCGAGTCGGTGCCGCGGGCGGTCAGGCGGTGCTCCAGCTCCTTCCAGGAGGGGGGAGCGATGAAGATGCGCACCACATCGGGGCGCAGATCGTGGACCTGGGTGGCGCCCTGGATCTCGATATCCAGGATCACATCCTTACCGGCGTCCATGGCGGCGTCCACGTACTTTTTGGGGGTGCCGTAGAAGTTGCCTACGTATTCGGCATACTCCAGAAACTCGCCGTCCTCGATCCACTGGCGGAAGGTCTCCGGCTCGATGAAATGGTATTCCACGCCGTGTCTTTCGCCGGGACGGGGGGCACGGGTGGTGGCGGAGACGGAAAAATACAGATCGTCGCGGCCCTGGAACAGCGCGTTGAGAACGGTGCTCTTTCCCACGCCGGAGGGGCCGGAGATCACAAATGTTTTGCCTCTTTTTTTCACAGTGTACCTTCTTCCTCTTTCAGTTCCTCCGGCGTCATGCCCAGGCGGGGGGCCAGCTTTTCGGTGCTCAGTGCGGAGAGCACCACGTGGTCGCTGTCCATGATGAGGACGGAGGCGGTTTTGCGGCCGTAGGTGGCGTCGATGAGCATGCCGCGGTCGCGGGATTCCTGCACCAGACGCTTGACGGGCGCGCTGTCGGGGCTGACGATGGCGATCAGGCGCTGGAGAGACACCAGATTGCCAAAGCCGATATTGACCAATTGCATCTTATTCAATGTTCTGCACCTGCTCGCGGATCTTCTCCACTTCGGCCTTCATGTTCACCACATCCTGGGCGATGGTCAGGTCGTTGCACTTGGATCCGATGGTGTTGCACTCGCGGTTGACCTCCTGGATCAAGAAGTCCAGTTTGCGGCCGATGGGCTGTTCGCTTTGCAGCATGGTACGCAGCTGGGCGATATGGCTGCGGAGGCGGACGGTCTCTTCATCCACGGCGATCTTGTCGGCGAAGATGGCGGCTTCGGTGAGGATACGGCTCTCGTCCACGGCGGTGGATTGCAGCACCTCCTGCATGCGGGAGAGCAGCTTTTCACGGTAGGCGGCCACGGTCTGGGGGGAGCGCTCCTCCACCTTGCCCACCACGGCTTCGATGGTGGCGGCGCGGCCGGCGATATCCTCGCTGAGCTTGCCGCCCTCGGTGGTGCGCATGGCGTTATAGGCGGCCAGGGCGTCGTCCAGCACGGCGCAGATGTCGGTGGCCACGGATTCCAGATCCTCCTCCGCCTTGGTGACGGTCAGCACATCGGGGAATCTGGCCAGGGTGGCGGCGGTCAGGTCGTCCTGCAGGGAGAACATGTCCCTCAGCTGGGTCAGGGCCTGATAGTAGCCGCGGGCCAGCGGCTCGTTGACGGACACCACCGTCTCGTCCGCCGCGGTGGCGTCGATGGTGATGAACACATCCACCTTGCCGCGGGAAACGGCCTTCTGCACATGGGATTTTACGGCGTCCTCCACGAAGATATAGGCGCGGGGCACCTTTACTGTGCAATCCAGATAGCGGTTGTTGACGGAGCGCACCTCCACGGTGATATCACGCCCGTTCAGCGTCTCTCTGGCACGGCCATAGCCGGTCATACTTTTGACCACGATATTCCCTTCCTTTCAGGCGGCTGTGCCGCCGTGTAAATTAACAGCAATAGAGATATCCGCCGCCGGGGCAGCAGAACAGGGGCAGGCAGAACGGCAGGCAGGGGCTCATATGGCAGTTGCCCGTGCTGACCTGGCCGTAGCCGTTGGGGCGGTAGGCGGTCTGGCGGCCCTCGGCCATGACCAGGGCACGCTGGTACTCCTCATTATCAGGGTCCATCTGCACCGCCGTCTGGTAATAGCGCCTGGCTTCGTCCAGCCAGCCATGGCGGGTACACACCACGCCCTTGAGATAATTCCACTGGGCGTCATGGTCCTGCATGGCGTTCAGCAGCTCCTCGGCCAGATTCAGGTTGCCCTGCTGGATGGCGAAGCGCACCCGCTGATAGGGGCCAGTGTAGGACTGGTAGCCGCCGTAGCCATAGCCAGCGCCGTAGCTTTGCTGCTGATAAGCGCCTGCGCTGCTGTAGCCGGTGGAGGTGCCCCGCTTGCGCTGGGTCTGGATCTCCTCGTAGGCCTCGTTGATCTCCTTCATCCGCTCCTGGGCCAGATCGGCCAGGGGGTTATCATGATAGTTATCCGGATGGTACTTGCGCGCCAGATTCCGGTAGGCTTTTTTGACTTCCTCGTCGGTGGCGGTGCTGGGTACACCCAGCACCTGGTAGGGATCACGCATGCAGGCGTCCCCCTTTCTTTTGTACAACGTTCTTTTGGTGGAAGGTGCCGTCCAGAACGGCGGTCCCCACCGCGTAAAGGCCCTGGTAGACCGTGCTTTCGATCACCGGTGCGTACAGGCCGAAGTCCCACAGCTCAAAGGCGGCGGCCATGGCCTGAATGGAGGCGTCCAGCGTCTGGGCCAGGGCCTGACGGGCCGATTCGGTCAGCGTATCGCCGGTAAGACCGTAGCGCAGGGGCAGCGGATTATAGCTGCCGGTCCTGACATCTTTTTTCAGGTCGTCCGCCGCGTCGATCAGGTAGATCCAGCGGCCCAGATGGTAGAGGAGCTGCGCCAGCACCCGCCGCTTTACGGGATCGGGCACCTCCTCCGCCGCGCCGGAGAGCAGTTGGGCGAAGGTATCCGCCGCCGCGTCGATAGACGGGCTGCGCGCCGCCTCCAGGCGGGACAGGTCCGCCAGATGGCGGCGGGTAATCTCGTCAAAGCGGGGACAGCGGCCGCGGGCCTTTTCATAGGCCCGACGCAGCAGCAGCGCGGCGGCACGGTACTTCATGCCGCGCCAGAAGCCGTGGTCGGCGATGCCGTCCTGCAGCTGCCACCAGGTCAGGATGACGCTCATATCCGCCGCCTGATCGAAGGCGGCGTCGCCGCAGGTGCAGGCTCTGCCCCTCAGGGGATGCATGACGCAGCGCTTGCGGCAGGTGTGGCCCTCCCCTTCCGACAGCAGCATAGTCAAGAAGGTCAGGTCGTAGTTGAGGATCATGCGTCCGGCCAGCCCGTAGCGCGCGCCCAGCGCGTGGCACAGGCCGCAGTAGGCCGACTGAAAGCACTGCTCCTGCTCTTGCGTCAGGCGCTGGGCGGCGGGACGTACATAGCCGAACATCAGAACAGGCGGACGATGCGATAGGCCAGCAGTTCCTTTTTGCGGGCATGGCGGTCATAGAGGACGCAGGGGATAAAGCCCACCACGAAGGCGGCGATGGCAATGGCGTAGCGCACGCCCTCGGAGAGTCCTTCCGTCAGGAAATAGCCCAGCAGGAACAGGACCACCGGCACCACATAGACCAGGGCGATCACGCCGAAGATCTTGCGGGTGCTGCTTTCCACCACGACCTTGTCGCCGCTCTGGGCGCCGATGTCGTTTCGGGCGCGGGCCTTGACGGCGGCGCCGGTCATGCCGCAGCCGGCGCACTCCTCGCAATCATGGCCGCAGGCGCTTTTGCGGGGGACGGAGATCTCCGCGTAGCCGCCGCCCAGGTCTTTTTCAACAGTTGCAATCTGTGTCATGTTTCATTACCTCGTAACAGGCCGCTTATGTGGTATGGGTCGTGCTGTTGTTATGGGATGCGGCGGGCGTATTGGTGTTAGTGGTATCGGAGTCGGGGGTCGTGTTGTCTGTCGTGGTCTCACGCTTGGTCACATGGACGGTGACCTGATAGGCGCCGCGCACGGTGATGCCGGAGCCGTCTGCCGCCGTGACCACGGCGGGCAGGAGGTAATCGCCCTCCTCGGTGATCTCGCTGACGTCCACCCGCACGAGGATCTGGTCGGGAGAGACGTTTTCGACCTCGCCCTCGTTGCCCCAGATGGTGACCTGCAGCTCGTCGCTGACGGTGGCCCGCAGGCCGTCGGCAACGCCTTCGCAGGTGATGTTCTTCACGGTGACGGTGCCCTCGGTGGTGCCGTTGATGGCAACGGTGACGGTGGCTTCGGTGGTGCCGTCCGTTGTGGAGACGCCGGCGGGCAGCTTGAGGGTATAGACGAAGGGGCCGTTCATGCCGGGGACAAGATCCTCCACATAGATCTTATCCAGAATGACCTCGCTGATACTATCGAGGGTGCTTCCTTCACCCACCAGGGTGACACTGGTGGGCTTGATATCCACATTGACGGATTCCATCAGCTCTGTGCCCACCAGGGTGACGTTCAGCGGCACGGTCTTGGTGGTACGCACCGGCACCGTCACCTGAATGAGCTTGGTGGAGGCGCGGATATTGTCGTTATAGATGGGGACGTCGTTGATATCGTACAGGGTATAGGACAGCGTTTCGATCAGGGTGCTGGTGGCGCCGCCCAGATTGACGGTGACCTTGGCGTGATCCACGTTCAGCATATCCTCACGCTCGGCCCGCAGGGTCAGGGTCTGGGGATCGATGGAGACATCGCCGGTGAAGTAGCCGTCGGCCACCTGGCCCTTGATATCCACCTCGATGGGGATCTCCTTGGAATAGAGCTGGCCCACGTTGACGGTGATATTATAGAGGCTGCGCCAGTCGATGGTCACTTTGCTGCTGGGGAAATCATCGGGGTACACCACGTCGTATTTCAGGGTCTGGACACCGGCGGAGGTGATGCTGCCGGTGTTGGCCACCAGACGGATCTGGGAGGTATCCAGCCACATCATATCCTTGCGGGCGCCCTTCAGCCGCAGATCCACGGTGGTATCATAGCCGGAGAGCAGCATCAGGCCGTTTTCCGCCAGGATGGTATCCTCGTTGGTGAACTCGACAGGGATGTCGTTGACGTATACGGTGGATTCGGGAGAGACATAGACCTCCATATAGATCCACAGGGCCATGGTGATCAGCACGGCCACGATGATCTGGGCAACTTTACGCTTTTTATTCTTCTCCATCATCGTTCGCCTCCTTCCCGAGTTTCTTTAGGAACGACAAAACGGGGGCCTGGCGGGGCTTGTCCGGTTCCTCCTCAGGCGGCATCAGCTCGTTGCGCAGCAGCTTGCCCAGCGTCTCCGGCATCAGGTGACGCTTGAGCATGCCGCCGATGGCGACGGAGATGGAGCCGGTCTCCTCAGAGACGATGACCACCACTGCGTCGGAATTCTCGCTCATGCCGATGCCGGCGCGGTGGCGCATGCCCAGGTCGCGGCTGAGATTGACGTTTTTGGACAGGGGCAGCATGCAGCCGCCGCCGACGATGCGGCCGTGACGGACGATCACGGCACCGTCATGCATGGGGGCCTTGACGAAGAAAATATTCTTCAGCAGCTCGCACACCACGGCGCAGTCCAGCACTGTGCCGGTGCGGATGATGTCGTCCAGGTTGATATTCCGCTCGAACACCATCAGAACGCCGGTCTTGCTGCGGCTCATCTCGCTGCAGGCCATGACGGTCTGGTCGATGGCCATTTCCAGATCGGTGATCTCCTCTTCCGAGTGGAAGACGCGCATCAGGCGCAGGTTCTTGCTGCCCAGCTTTTCCAGGATCTGGCGGATCTCCGGCTGGAAGAGGATGATGAGGGCCAGGATGCCCCATTCCACCACGTGGCTGAGGATATATTTGACCGCGCGCAGCTCCAGCACCGAGGCCACGCCCAGGGCCAGCAGGAACACCGCCACGCCCTTCAGGATATTTTCCGCCCTGGTGCTTTTCACCAGCGACAGAAGCTTATATACCAGGAAGATGATGATGGCCACATCCAGAAAGTCCGTGACCTTCAGGAGCGTTAAGTATCTCCCAATATCTTCCATCAATGCCAGTATCTGATCCATAGCTTGCTTCATCCCTCCCGGGCACGATTTTTGCGCATAACGATAGATACTAATATTATATAAAAGATATTGGGAAAATGCAACAAAAAATCTGTGTCCAGAGTGTTACATTTTACGAAGCGTTGTCTGCAATATCTGTGCGAACTGCACCACCTGGGCAGGGGTGTTGAAGGCCGAGGGGCTGAAGCGCACGGTTCCGGTCTTCAGCGTGCCCACGGTGCGGTGGGCCAGAGGCGCGCAGTGCAGGCCCGCCCGCAGGGCGATACCCTGTCGGGCCATGGCTTCGCCCAGCTCTTCGCAGTCAACGCCCTCCGCCACAAAGGACAGCACGCCGGTCTGATGGCGGAAGCCCTCCTGCCAGAACAGGCGCAGACCCTCCGTATGCCGCAGCAGCGACACCGCCTGCGCCGTCAGGCGGCGCTCGTGGGCGGCGATGGTCTCGACGCCGGTGCGCTGGACGTAGCGGATGCCCTCCAACAGCCCCGCGATGCCGGGCATGTTGTGGGTACCGCTCTCCAGACGGTCCGGCAGCACCTCTGGCATGGTCTGCAGCTTGGAAAGGCTGCCGGTGCCGCCGTACAGCAGCGGCGTGACGGGATGGCCGCACAGCAGCAGGCCCGTTCCCTGGGGGCCGTACAGCCCCTTATGCCCCGGCATGGCAATGAAGGCCGCGTGCAGAGCGTCCATCCGCATCGGCAGGATGCCGGCGGACTGAGAGGCGTCCAGCACAAAGGGGACGCCGGCTTCGGCGCACAGCGCCGCCATTTCCTCCACCGGCTGCACGCAGCCGAACACATTGGACACGTGATTGCAGATCACCACGTCCGCACCCTGGGCCAGCGCCGTTTTCAGCTCTTCTACCATTCTTTCCGGCTGAAAGGGCGGCGTGTCCAGTACGGTCAATGTGACATTGGGGATGGCGTGAAGGGGTCGGGTGACGGCGTTATGCTCATAGCCGGAGATCACCACGCGGCTGCCGGAGCAGACCAGCGTGTGGATGGCGATATTCAGGCCGTGGGTGGCGTTGCTGGTAAAGATCACATTGGATTCATCCTCTACGCCGAACAGCTTGGCGGCGGCGGTACGGCAGGCGTAATCCGTCTCCTCCGCCAGACGGGTGGCCTGGTGGCTGCCGCGGCCGGGCGACGACATGGTATTGACCGCCCGCGCCATGGCATTGCGAACAGTGCGCGGCTTTTCCAGGGTCGTGGCACCGGAGTCGAAATAGATCATATCATCACCTCACTGTACCCTGCGTCATCGTGCCGGAGGACGCGCTCCGGCGTCAGGCGCGCCTGCCCAAGACGCTGCAGTGCCACGTCGCGATCCGCCGCGTCCACACGCACCGCGTAGGCGCAGCCCTGTCTGGCAAACTCCACCGGCAGACGCTGCACGCTGGCGTGGATGCCGCCGCTATTGAGCACGCGGGCCGCCCGCTGGGCCTGGGTGGCAGACCGCGCCGAAAATAGATAATGCTCCATAGTACACCTCCTCCACTCCAATGTATGAAAAAGGAAAGAGCGAAGTCACCGGCGACCTCGCTCTTTGCTGAAAAATTATATTTTTTCCACCAGCGCCACGGCGTGGGCGGCCATGCCCTGCCCCGCTCCGGTAAAGCCCAGATGCTCCTCGGTGGTGGCCTTTACGCTGACGCGGGATATGTCCACCGCCAGGGCGGCGGCGATATTGCGGCGCATCTCCTCCCGATAGGGGGCGACCTTGGGGGCCTGGGCGATCAGTGTGGCGTCGATATTCACCAGGGCGTAGCCCTGCTGCCGCAGGTGGTCCCCCACCCGTTTCAGCAGCACCATGCTGGAGATATCGCGGAACGCCTCATCCTGATCCGGAAAGAGCTTGCCGATATCTCCGGCGGCGATGGCGCCCAGCAGCGCGTCCATTACGGCATGGGTCAGCACATCTGCGTCAGAGTGGCCCTCCAGCCCCTGAGACCAGGGGATGGCGACGCCGCCCAGGATCAGGGGGCGGCCCTCTGTGAGCCGGTGTACGTCGTACCCGTGGCCGATCCGCAGGGGCGTCATCGTGCCGCCTCCCGCTGGCGCAGCAGTGCTTCGGCCACCGCAAGGTCGGCGGGCGTGGTGATCTTGATATTGGCGGGATCCCCCGGCACCAGCCAGACCTGCTTGCCCAGACGCTCTACGGCGGCGCAGTCGTCGGTGATAGCGGCGGCGTCGGCCAGTGCCGCCTGCAGGGCCGCCTTGAGAATATTGGCCTGAAACACCTGGGGCGTCTGCACGGCGTAGAGAGAGGCGCGATCCGGCGTGGACAACACCATGCCGCTGCTGTCCGCGATCTTCACCGTATCTGTGACCGGCACGGCGGGGGCCGCCGCTTGGGTGCGATAGCCGGCGCGGATCATGTCGTCGATCAGCTCCGGCCGGATCAGGGGGCGGGCGCCGTCGTGAATGGCGATCAGCTCAGTCCCGCGGTCGCACTCCAGCGCGGCCGCCAGCACGGATTCAACGCGGCTGGCGCCGCCGCGGATCACCTTTACCGGCTTATGCAGGGCCGCGCGGGCGCACAGCGCTGCGATCTCCTCCAGCTTCTCCGGCTGCGCCGCCACGACGATCTCGCTGACCAGGGCCGCGCCGTCAATGGCGCACAGCGTCCGCATCAGCACCGGCACGCCGGCCAGATCCGCCGTCAGCTTATCCTGGCCGCCCATGCGGGTGCTGGCGCCTGCCGCCGCCACCACCATGCTGCAGGGCAGCAGCTTGTTCCGCAGTTTTTCCGCGGTATTCCAAAGTGCCATCTGTTTCTCCTTACTCCGCCAATACGCTGCGGCTCAGTAATTGCTCCGCCCCGTCGTAGGACAGGTCCTCCACCAGCATCATCTCGCTGAGGAGGATCTGCTTGGCGCTGCGGAGCATTTTGCGCTCGACCGTGGACAGGCCGCGGCGGGCGTCGCGGTGCATCAGGCTTTTGACCACACGGGCCACCTGCGCCACTTCGCCGCTTTTGATGCGCTCCATATTTTCACGATAGCGGTGGTTCCAGTTGTCCGCCGCGTTCTCCTCCATCTCCCGCAGGGAGGAGAGCAGTTGGGAAAGCTGCTGACGGCTGACGGGACGCCGCAGCCCCACCACGCCGCTGTTGGCCACGGGGATCTTCAGGGTCAGGCCGCTGAGAGGCGCGGTAAACACATAGTACTGCTCCATCACGCCATTGACGCGCTCGCCCACGATCTCTGCGATCTCTCCTGCGCCGTGCAGGGGGTGTACGACCTTTTCACCGACGGTATACATACCGAAACCTCCTTTTCCACGCTGTCGTTCCGAATCGTCATTACATTGTCATTACCTACAGTATAGCCGATTTTTCTGCCGCTGGCAAGGAAAAGTGTGCGCATACCGTTTTCCACGCCAAAAGGCGCCGCCCGATGGGCGACGCCTTTTGACCTTATCTTGCACTTCCTGTTGGAAGTATCATAAGGGGATGGATCAGCGCTTGTTGCTGTGATACCAGATCTTCTGGGCCTGGGCGGACTTGATCAGCTCATCGCGGAAGTCAGGGTGGGCGATGGAGATGAGGGCCTCGGCACGCTCCCAGGTGGACAGGCCCTTCAGGTTGACGCAGCCGTACTCGGTGACCACGAACATGGTGTTGACGCGGGTATCGGTGACGATGCTGCCCTCCGCCAGCGTGGGGCGGATGCGGGAGGCCAGGGTGCCGTCCTTCTTCTGATAGGTGGAGGACAGGCAGATGAAGCTCTTGCCGCCGTTGGACAGGTAGGCGCCCAGGACGAAATCCTGCTGGCCGCCGGCGCCGGAGATATGGCGGACGCCGGAGGTCTCGCTGCTGACCTGGCCGTAGAGGTCGATATCCACCGCGTTGTTGATGGACATGAAGTTATCAATGGCGGCGATGGTGCGGATGTCGTTGACATAGCTGACAGGTGCGGCCATGCACATGCGGTTGTCATCCAGGAAGTCGTAGACCCGCTGGCTGCCGGCGGCAAAGGAGTAGGTCTGGCGGCCATGGTCGATGCTCTTGTTGGCGCCGCTGATCTTGCCGCACAGGGACAGATCCACGAAGGCCTC
>CAKTMO010000033.1 GCA_934573935.1 uncultured Oscillospiraceae bacterium
TTGTCGGCCACCGACAGCACCTCCACCGACAGGGCCTTCTGGCCGAAGCGGATGGTGATGACGTCGCCCACCTTCACGTCGTAGGAGGCGCGGGCCACCCGACCATTGACGGTGACGCGCTCGTTGTCGCAGGCCTCGTTGGCCACGGTGCGCCGCTTGATCAGGCGGCTGACCTTCAGGTATTTATCCAATCTCATCATTTGTCTCCTGAAAAAAGAAAAGCGGCACAGCCGCTTTTCTTTCTATCCGAAAAAATCTGCTTACTTAACAGCATCCTTCAGCGCCTTGCCGGCCTTGAAGGTGGGAACCTTGGTGGCGGCGATGGTGACGGGCTTGCCGGTGCGGGGATTCAGACCGGTACGCTCGGCGCGGTGCTTCACCTCGAAAGAGCCGAAACCAACCAGCTGCACCTTCTCCTCGGCCTTCAGGCTCTCGGTGACGGCGGACAGGGTGGCGTTGACAGCGGCCTCGGCGGCCTTCTTGGACAGGCCGGCCTTCTCGGCGACGGCGGAGATCAGTTCGGTTTTATTCATGGGTGTTTCCTCCTGTAATTTTTTCCTTGGTAGAACCAAATCCTAAAACGAAGCGTATCGCATTAAGAACAAACGGGTGCCCTATCACAAAGGGCAATAGAAAATTTACCATATTTGCCGGTCTATTGCAAGCCCTTTTCCGCAGAAAAGCTAAAAAAATCACCGCAGACCCAGCCGATGCACCCATTTTTCGCTGATTTTCAGGTGCTGCAGATCCTCCGCTGTCACCGCGCCCAGTGCCAGTGCCATCACGGTATACACCAGCGCTGCCGCGGCAATGGTCACAAGAGTTGCCAGATTCTGGGAAACATGGGCGGAGAGAAGGGTGAAGCAGGGGCGGCTTGCCAGCGCCATCACCGCCGCGCACAGCGCCGGACGCCACAGGCAGCGGAAGAAGTCCACCCGCCCGCGGGTGCAGCGGTATACGGCGATCATGTTCAGCACCACGATCAGGGCATAGCTGTACAGCGTGCCCACCGGCGCACCCTGGATACCGATGGCGGGATCGGCCACCATCAGGTAGTTGGTGACCACCTTCAGCACGCCGCCGGAGAGCAGCGTCCAGATGGGCAGCTTCTCTCGCCCATGGGCCTGCAGAATGCCGTTGGTGACCACCATCAGGCACACGAAGATGCTGGCAATGCCCAGCACCGTCAGGTGCCCAGCGGCGGCCCGTGCCGTCTCCGGCACGGCGGGATAGAGCAGCAGAAGGATCGGCTCCGCCAGCACCGACAGCCCTGCACCCATGGGCAGCGCCAGCAGCGCGGTTATCCGCAGGGCGGAAGAAGTCAGGCGTGCCGCGGCGTCCTCGTCGTGCCGTGTGCGGGCCTGAGTGATGGCGGGGATCAGGGACACGGACAGGGGGTAAATAAATGACGGCGGCAGCACGAATAGCGTCATGCCGAAGGTGTATTGGCCGTACAGCTCGGCGGCGGCCTGGGCGGAAAGCCCCAGTCTGCCCTGCAGGGTGCCCAGCACCAGTGATTGATCCAGCAGTGTCATCAGGCTCATGGCGCCGCCCGCTACGGTGATGGGCACGCCGATCCGCAAAAGCTGCCGCACCGTGTCGCCGAAGGACGCCACCGTGCCGCCATGCCGGCGGGGACAGCGCCGCAGCGACCACAGCAGATAGAGAAGCCCCAGCACCGTGCCGCAGGTAACGCCTGCGATGGCGCCTGCCGCGCCGATCTCCGGCGATGCGCCGCGCCGCAGCAGCACATAGCACAGGCCCAGGCCTACGATTAGCTTGCAGGCGGATTCAATGATCTGACTGACGGCGGTGGGGGTCATACTGCCCAGCCCCTGGGTATAGCCGCGGATGGCGGAGGTCAGGCATACGCACAGCACCGACGGCGCCAGCACGGCGATGGCCGTTGCCGCCAGAGGGTCGTGCAGCGCCTGAGCCATGGCTTGGGGCAGGCACAGCATCAACGCCGAGAACAACAGCCCCAGCGCTCCCAGCAGCCACGCGGCGCAGCGAAAGACCTGCCGGGCCTGATCGTGGCGGCCCAGTGCCTCTGCCTGCGCCACCAGACGGGAGGCGGCCAGCGGCAGCCCCGCCGTGGACAGCATCAGCAGCAGATTATATACGTTGTAGGCCGCATAGAAGTGGGCCATCCCCTGACTGTTCAGCAGATTGCCCAGAGGGATCTTATACAGCGCCCCCAGCACCTTGGTGACGGCCACAGCGCCCGCCAGAATGGCCGCGCCGCTTAAAAAACTCTGTCTGCGCTGCATGCTGCCACCTCCGCGCTTTGGGTAAGGATAGGGTATTATGTCATGGCCCCCTTGTGCAAAGGGGGCTGTCGAGCGTGAGCGAGACTGGGGGATTGCCGATTACGGGACAACCCCTCCGTCACGGCGTGCGCCGCGACACCTCCCCTTACACAGGGGAGGCTTTGGATGCGAAAACGCTATTTCCCCAGATTCTCCAGCATCTCCCGATGAAACGCGGCGAATTTTTCCAGATCCGCCGCGATCTGCTCCTGACGCTGGATGTACTCCGTGGGATATTTGGGGTGGAAGATCCGGTCGATGCGGTCGTCCCGCCGGATATCCACCATTTTGGTGGAGCCGCCCGCCCCCAGAGACAGGATGCTGTGCAGCTCCTCCATGATGTAAATATTATACAGTCCCTCCGCGCCGGATATGCACCAGCCTACGTTTTCAAAGCTGCCGGACATGTATTTTTGCCGGTAGAGGTAGTAGGGGGCGAAGCCCGCCGCCCGCAGGGCGGGGTCGGCGTAGTCCAGCATTTCCGCCACCGCCTCTGCCGAGGGGATGGGGCTGCCTTCCAGCGTCAGGCGGCTGCCCTTTTTCAGCGCCAGCGTGTGGACGGTGATGTTGTCTGCGCCGCTTTTGATGCACTGATCCAGCGTTTTGCGGAAGCCCTCCGGCGTGTCGGCGGGCAGTCCCGCGATCAGGTCCATGTTCACATGGGGAAAGCCCATAGAGGTGGCCAGCTCCATGGCGGAGAGGATATCCGCCGCCGTGTGGCGGCGGCCGATGGCCTGCAGGACCTTGTCGTCCAGAGACTGGGGGTTGACGCTGATGCGGTCGGCCCCGTGGTCCAGGAGCACCTGCAGCTTCTCACGGTCGATGGTGTCGGGGCGCCCCGCCTCAATGCAGTATTCCGCCGCGCCGCTCAGGTCAAAGCTGCGGTTCAGGTGGGTCAGCAGGTGGTCCATCTGCTGTGCCGACAGTGTGGTGGGCGTGCCGCCGCCCATATAAAAGGACTTGATGCGCAGCCCCGTGTCCTTCACCATCTCCGCCGCCAGGGTGATCTCCCGTTCCAGCGCCTGAAGATACGGCTCCATCAGCTTAAAGGAGCGTTCTACCGCCTGGGAGACGAAGCTGCAATAGGCGCAGCGGGTGGGACAGAAGGGGATGCCGATGTACAGGGAGATGTCGTTGGGGGCAAGGGCCTCCTTGGCGGCGATGCCCGCCTGGGCCGCTTCGATGCACATGCGGCGGCGGGGGGCGGACACCTGATAGGTGTTGGCCAGCTCACGGTCCGCCTGGCGGGGCGTCATGCCGCCGCGCAGCAGCCGCGCCGCCAGCTTGGCGGGCCGAACGCCCGTCAGGCTGCCCCAGGCGGGAACGCGGCCCAGGATCTCCACCGATGCCTTGAAAAAGCTCATTTTCAGCGCCCGCTGCCGCAACCCCTCCTGCTGATAGGGGGTCAGGGTGGGGTCGATGTGCACGCGGGAAAGACCGCGGCCCTCCCGCCCTTCATAGAGGATGCGGGTGGTCGCGGTGGTGTATGTCTTACCCTCGGACAGCTTGACCCATGCGCAGCTGTCCTCTGCCGCGTCCGGATCATATACCGGACGCTGGTTGGGGAAAAAGGCCAGCAGATCCTGCTCGATGGCGTAGCGATCATTATGGCCGGTAAAAATCAGCTTCATACGTTCATGCCCTGCTTCATATAGGGGTTGTACTTCCGCTCAAAGTTCATGTCGGTGGCGGAATCGTGGCCGGGATAGACAGTGTACTGTCCCTCCAGCGCCGCCAGACGGGCCAGAGAGCGCAGCATGGCCCGATAGTCGCCGCCGGGGAAGTCGCACCGGCCGCAAGAGCCGCGGAACAGCGTGTCACCGGCGAAGAGCACGCCCTGTCCCTCCACCAGCAGGCAAACGGAACCGGTGGAGTGGCCGGGGGTCTCCAGCACGTCCAGCGACAAGCTGCCGACAGACAGCTTGTCGCCCTCTTTATAGTACCGCTGGTTCTTTTCGCCCAGCCGGTGGAAGCGCAGTTCACCGCCCATGTCGTCGGTCACATCGCCTGCGTGGATGTACACCGGCAGCTCCGGCCATTTTTCCAGCAGGCCTGCCACGCCGGTGCAGTGGTCAAAGTGGCCGTGGGTCAGCAGGATCATGATGGGCGTGCAGCCGCTGGAGGCCACCATGGCGGCAATGCGCTCCGCCTCGTCGCCGGGGTCGATAACGGCGCAGACCCTGGCTTCTTCATCGCAGAGGATATAGCAGTTGGTCATGATGGGGCCCACCATCAGAGAAAGTACCTTCATCCGGATGCCCTCCCTGTTACAGCTGGTCGGTGTCCACCACCAGCGTCAGGGGACCGTCGTTCAGGCTCTCCACCTGCATATAGGCGCCGAACTCGCCGGTCTCCGTGTGGAAGCCCTTGGCGCGGCACAGCTCCACGAACTTCTCATACAGGGGGATAGCCACCTCGGGACGGGCGGCCGCCAGAAATTCGGGACGGCGGCCCTTTTTGCAGTTGCCGTACAGGGTGAACTGGGATACGATCAGCAGCTCGCCCTTCACCTCGTCCAGACCGCGGTTCATCTTGCCGTTCTCATCCTCAAAGATGCGAAGGCCCGTCAGCTTGTCCGCCAGTTTGACGGCCTGGGCCTCGGTGTCCTCGTGGGTGATGCCCAGCAGGATCAGGAAGCCCTCGCCGATCTGGCCATGTACTTTTCCGTCGATGGTGACGGAGGCGTGCTTCACGCGGGTCAATACAGCGCGCATAATTTGTTCTCCTTTATACAGATAGTATTCAACCAATGTGGGGGCGGGGATGCCGGTATACGAATAAGGTACGAAAATCAGTTGTAGGGGCGGACGACTCTGTCTGCCCTGACGATAACCGGTCGGTTCCTTGCGGGCGGACAGAGTCGTCCGTCCCTACGGATCGTTGACCGAAAGCCTTGCGTCAGCGTTTTATCCCGCCGGCCGTGTCACCTTCATGACCCCCTGGATCTGCTCCAGGCGGCTGGTGACGGTTTTCAGCTGATCCCGACCCGACACGGCGATGCCCAGATCCAGCAGGGCGAAGCCGTCCGGCGTGGAGCGGGCGTTCAGGGACAGCACCCGCGTTTTTGTGGCCGACAGCACCGTGGACACGTCCACGATCAGGCTGATGCGGTCCTTGGCTACGATCTGCAGCAGGGTGTGGTACTCCTCGCTGGTCTTGGCGGCCCAGCTGACGCGGATCCAGCGGCCCGCCTCGTTGGGATCGTCCCGTGAACGCAGCACGTTGGGACAGTCGGAGCGGTGCACCGACACGCCGTAGCCGCGGGTGATATAGCCCACGATGTCGTCCCCAGGCACGGGGGAGCAGCATTTGGAGAATTTCACCAGACAGTTGCTCAGACCCTCCACGATGATGCCGTGCTCGCCCTTCCGCTGGGGCACGGCGGGACGCATGACCTCCGGCTGGCCCTGAACGGGCACCTCCGCCTGCCGCTCCGCCTGATGCTGATGCAGGATGCGCTGGATGTCCTCCCGCAGCCGGCCGATGACCTTCAGGGCGGTGACGCCGCCGTAGCCGATGGCGGCGTACATATCGTCCACCGAGTTGAAACTGAGCTTTTTCAGCACATTGGGCACGTTCTCGTCTGCCAGCAGCTCCTTCAGGGAGACACCGGTGCGTTTCAGCTCCGATTCAAAGCTCTGGCGGCCATTGACGATGTTCTCGTCCCGCTTCTCCCGCTTGAACCACTGGCGGATCTTGCTGCGGGCGTTGCTGGAACGGGCGATTTTGATCCAGTCACGGCTGGGGCCGTGGGCGCTCTGGCTGGTGGTGACCTCCACCACGTCGCCGTTCTGCAGCCGGTGGTTCAGCGGCACGATGCGGCCGTTCACCTTGGCGGATACCATATGGTTGCCTACGGCGGAGTGGATGTTATAGGCAAAGTCGATGGGCGTTGCCCCTGCGGGCAGGTTGATCACGTCGCCGTTGGGGGTAAACACGAACACCTCGTCGGCAAACATGTCCACCTTCAGAGAGTGGATAAAGTCCTCGGCGTCGGCGCCCTCCTGATTCTCCAGCAGGCGGCGTACCCACTCGTAACGGCCCTCGTCGCCGCCGCCCTGACCGTTCTGCTTGTATTTCCAGTGGGCGGCGATACCGTATTCCGCCACTTCGTGCATCTCCTTGGTGCGGATCTGCACCTCGAAGGGGATGCCGCTCTCGCCCACCACGGTGGTATGCAGGCTCTGGTACAGATTGGGCTTGGGAGTGCCGATATAATCCTTGAACCGGCCCAGAATAGGCTTGTACAGGTCGTGGACGATACCCAGCACGTTATAGCAGTCCGCCACCGTGTCCACGATGACGCGGAAGGCGAACAGGTCGAATACGTCGTCCAGACTCTTGTTCTGGGTATACATCTTGCGGTAGATGGAGTAGGGGTGCTTCATGCGGCCCTGGACGGTGGCCTCGATGCCGGATTCCTTCAGCCGGCGGGTGATCTGGTCGTGGATGGCGGACATGAAGCCGTCATACTCCGCCGCCTTTTCGTCCAGCGCCTCCGTGATCTCCTGATAGCCCACGGGGTCCAGATATTTCAGCGAGAGATCCTCCAGCTCCCATTTCATTTTCTGCATGCCCAGCCGGTGGGCGATGGGGGCGTAGATCTCCATGGTCTCAAAGGATTTCTGCTTCTGTTTCTCCGGCGTCTGATACTCCATGGTGCGCATGTTGTGCAGCCGGTCAGAGATCTTGATGAGGATGACGCGGATGTCCTTGCTCATGGCCATCAGCATCTTCCGCAGGTTCTCCATCTGCTCCTCCTCTTTGGAGGTGTAGTGGACGCGGGTCAGCTTGCTGACGCCCTCCACAAGATCGGCCACGGTGGGGGAAAACAGCTTGGCCAGCTGCTCGTGGGTGGCGGCAGTATCCTCAATGGTGTCGTGCAGCAGCGCCGCCTCGATGGATTCGCTGTCCAGATGCAGCTCCTCTGCCACGATCTGGGCCACCGCCAGCGGATGGGTCACAAAGGGGGAGCCGTCCTTGCGCAGCTGGGTGCCGTGCAGGTCGCGGGCAAATTCGTAGGCCTGCCGGATCAGGGGGAAGTTGGCGGAGGAATTATACTCCCGCACCGTATCCTCCAGATGCTGATACATGGCGTCGATATCCACGGTTTTGCTCATTGCGCGTCGCCTCCTTCCCGTCCCGCTTCCGCGTCGGTCAGACGTTGTATGTACTGGGAATCCTCCAGACGGACCTTCTTTTCGCCCGCCGCCAGATGCAGAATGATGTCGTCGCCCTGAAACGTCAGCTCTAGCAGCCCCCGTTCATGGAACAGCGCCAGACAAAAGGCGCTGCGCAGAAAGGCGTCCGTCTTGCCCAGGGAGACCGACAGCGTCCGCAGCAGCGGCAGATACGGCGTGTGCAGGCCGTCGGCCGGAACCAGATGCTCCAGCATGCGCCACACCGCCACGTATTGTTCCCGCGTGGGCAGCATCCGCCGTGCGTTTTTGGCGGAGACCCTTTCACCGGCGGTGCATTGCCCCACCAGGTTCAGGGCCTCCTGCTCCCGACTGCTGGCCAGCAGCGAGGGGCGGATATCCACCATCTGCAGCTGCACCGAGCGGCTGCCGCGGAATTCATTGACCTGTAAATAAAAGGCCGCGTCTACCCGATCGCCCTCCTGACAGCCGCAGGCGGCGGCGGTGGTGGAAAAGAAAATGCCGTCAAACTGGGTGCTGCCTTTTCCCAGACGCAGCTTCAGATGTCGGTTTTGCCCCACGCTCTGGGTGCGCAGCAGCGTGGCGCCCAGCAGACAGAACAGGGGCCGCGCGTTGCCGCTGCCGTAAGGCTCCAGCGCCGCCAGCGCCTCCACCTCCTGCAAGGTGACGCGCCCCGGCTGGCGCAGCTCCATGTCGATCTCCAGCGCCGACTCCGGCGCCTTGCCCACCCAGTATTCGGCAGCGTATTGGTTCATCCGCGCCCGAAAGGCGGGGATGTTGGCCTCCTCGATGGTAAAGCCCGCCGCCAGCTCGTGGCCGCCGAAGCCCAGCAGCAGGTCCGAGCAGCTCTCCAGGGCGGCAAACAGGTTAAAGCCGCCCCAGCTGCGGCAGGAGCCCTTGCCCACGGCACCGTTCAGGTGGATCATAAAGCTGGGACGGGAATATTTTTCGCTGAGACGGGAGGCCACGATGCCCACCACGCCCTGATGCCAGGTGTCGGAGGCCAACACCAGCGCGCGGCGCTCCTCCTCCGGCAATTGCTCGATCATCTCCTCCGCCTGGGAGTAGATGGTCTGCTCCACACACTGCCGCTCGCGGTTCAGGGCGCACAGGGCCTTGGCCAGCTCCTCCGCCTGCGCCTCGTCCTGGCACAGCAGCAGATCCGCCGCCATGTCCGCTGCGCCCATGCGGCCCGCTGCGTTGATGCGGGGTGCCAGCACAAAGCCGATCTGTACGGAGGAGATCTCGCGTCCCGCCAGACCCGCCTCCCGCAGCAGGGCGTGCAGCCCGATAAAGTCCGACCGGTCCAGCGAGGCAAGGCCGCGGGATACGATGGTGCGGTTCTCGCCGGTCATCTGCATCACATCCGCCACCGTGCCGATGGCTGCCAGCGTGCAGTAGCGGGAGAACAGCGCCTCCTCCCGATCCGGCCCGCCCAGGGCCAGCACCAGCTTCAGCGCCACGCCGCAGCCCGCCAGATGCTTGAAGGGGTAGCCGCAGTCGCTTCTGCGGGGGTCCACCACCGCCGAGGCATCCGGCAGCGTCTCCTTGCACTCATGATGGTCGGTCACCACCACGTCCATGCCGATGGAGCGGGCAAAGGCCACCTCCTCCACGCCGGTGATACCGCAGTCCACGGTCACCAGCAGCGTGGCGCCACCCTTGCGCAGCCCCTCGATGGCGTCGCGGCTCAGCCCGTAGCCGTCCTCGATCCGGCGGGGGATGTAGTGTACCACATGGGCGCCGCGGCCCTTCAGATAGTCAACCAGAATACAGGTGGCGGTGATGCCGTCCACGTCATAGTCGCCGAAAATGGCGATCTTCTCGCCGTCTGCGATGGCCTGGGCGATCCGCGCCGCCGCCTTGTCCATATCCCGCATCAAAAACGGGGAATGGCTCAGCGCCGTTTCCTGCGCCAGAAAATCGGCTGCATCCTCGGCCTGCTCTACACCGCGGCTTGCCAGCACGCCGGATACCAGATAGGGGTAGCCCGCGTCCGCCAGACGTTCCGCTGCGGCGCTGTTTTCCCGCGCCACATGCCAGGACGGAAATTTCATGGCTGGCATGCCTCCTTTCGTTTCCTTCTATAATAAATTATAGTATACCAAATCTCCGGAAAAAGGTAAAGAAAAAATTCTTACCGGCATATGGTTGCAATCCGGAGGGGGATACCGTATAATATTGTCAAAAATTATGAAATCGAGGAGATGCCTTATGCGTCCGGACGGCACTCGTGTCAAAGATCTTCCGCCCATTGTGGCGGCCATTCCCTATATCATGCCCAAGCGGTATGACGCCCAGAATACCATTACCGAGTATATCGACGAAGAGGTCATCAAGGCCTACATCCGCGAAAAGCGCCGCGCCGGCGTGCGGATCAACCACATGGCCGTGATCATCGCCGCCTATTACCGTGCGGTGATGTACAACCCCAAGCTGAACTATTTCGTGATGAACAGCAAGGTCTACAAGCGCAATCACTTCTGCGTGTCCTTCGTCATCCTGAAAAAACTGGCGGACGGACGGCCCGACGAGACGTCGCTGAAGATCTTCCTGACGCCGGAGGACACGGTGTTCACCATCCAGCAGAAGATCGCCGATGTTGTGGCCACCAACGCCGCCACCGAGCAGAAGAACAACACCGACAGGTTTGCCCGCATGATGTTCTCCATCCCCCTGCTGCCCAAGATCATCATCTGGCTGGCCTATCATTTGGACAGGATCGGCCTGCTGCCCCGCAAGATCATTGACCTGAGCCCCTTCCACACCAGCATGTTCATCACCAACCTGGCCTCCATCAAGACCAGCTATATCCACCACCATTGCTATGAGTTTGGCACCACCAGCGTGTTCGTCTGCATGGGAAAGCCCGTGCCGGATTACATGAGCGGCAATCTCAACAAGAAGATCATGCCTCTGGGCGTGGTGATGGACGAGCGGATCTGCACCGGCTATGAATACGCCGCCTTCTGCAACGATTTTCGCAAATACCTCCGCAAGCCAGAGGAATTGGAGGTCCCCTATCAGGCCGAATGAAGCATACCAGAAAAGCTGCCCGTTTGGGCAGCTTTTCTGCGCTGTGCGCGGTGGCCTGAGGGGGCGTTCTACGAAGTGTTCCCGTACCGTTCCGTTGGATGGGGCCCCTCCGCCGTGGTGGATACGCCTGAACAGGAAAAGGGAGGACTTGCGTCCTCCCTTTTCCCTACCATATAAACCACAAGGCGACAAATCCGCGGCGCATCACGAAGATGCGTCCGCACAGCCCACACGGGCTGGCTACTTCATTATAACGAAAAACGCGGGAAATGCAAACCGACATTTTCACAAAAAATAAACGGTATCCTTGTACAAATTGTCAAAAACACAAAAAAGCCGCTGCCAAAATGCGTTTTGGCAGCGGCTTAGTGGACTTATTGCTGGGACGTTCCGTCAAAGGGACCGCCGTCAAAGCGGTCGTCGGGATAAAACCCGCCGTCGTTCCGCGGCGGCTGAACGCCCACGCCGGACATCTGCTTGATGGCCTGAAAATAGCCGATATCCGTCTGCTGGATGTAGGGCATGATCCAGATGGACAGAATGCCCAGCGTCAGGCTGCACAGAAGATTCCAGCCGATAAAGCTCAGATCCAGCACGAACAGCTCCCATTTGTGGCCGCGGGTCTGGGCCTTGCTCATGTTCAGGGCCTCCATCACGCCGATCTCCGGATTCTCGCACAGGTTGTACAGGGCGAAGCGGTAGCGGTATCCCGCGATAATGCCGGGGATGATGAACAGCAGCGACCACAGGAACACGAAAATGCTGATGACGATCTCCAGCAGGATGATCTTGCCGACAAACAGAAAGCCGTCAAACAGCGTGGTATAGGGGGTGACGACGCCCTTGCGGACGCTCATGGTGTACAGGACATATCCGGCGCTGAGCACCATGGACACCAGCGACAGCACGATGGAGAGAAAGCCCGCCACCAGCGCGGGAAGCTGCACCAGCGGCCCCGAAAACGGAAGATACTGGGAGAATTCGGGCATATAGTTCTCAACATAAGCGGCCATCTCCGCCTGGGTGCCGCCGGAGATTAGCCAGTCGATGCCGTTGATGCCCAGGCTGATGCCCAGGAACAGCAGGGTAAAGACATAGGCGGAGACCTGGGCATTTTTGGTAATGGCCTTGGCCTCATATTTCAGTTGTACACGGTCGAGCATAGAAACGCTCCTTTCTGCGCGCAAAAGTAAGTATCGTTTTTTGGGAGAGCTGCCAGATGCTTCCGGCCTTTATCCCAATATATAGTAGCACGAAGCGGCCGGAAACGCAAGAGCGAAAAAAACAGGATGAAAACAGCTAAGTTATCGACAAAAAAAGCAAATTTTCAGGAAGAATTCCCGTATAAGACTGGACAACAGCAAGTTTTTGTTGTATGATAAAACGCAGTGTGAGGTGGTATCTCACCACCTGAAGTAGCCGATGGCGAGGTTCGGGCGCACGGAATTGGAACGCCGTGCGTGTGGATCTCTCCATCAGATACGAATGCAGTAAGATGAGGTGAAGACAATGGCACAAGCTTTCTTTGGCGGCGTTCATCCCAATGATATGAAGGCCGCGACCAATGAAAAGGCCATCGAAAAGCTGGAAGCTCCGGCTGAGGTGGTCATCCCCATGTCTATGCA
>CAKTMO010000034.1 GCA_934573935.1 uncultured Oscillospiraceae bacterium
TTTTCGCAAAGTACGATACTTTGCGAAATTTTTTTATGGAAAAGGACGCCATCTGGCGTCCTTTTGTGGTATTTCGTATGCGACTGATTGGATCTGATCAGAACAACTCAGTTTTTTCTGATACTCTTTTCAATATGCCGATCTTCCGGACATGGAAAAGCGCAGGCATTTGCCTGCGCTTTCAGTCCCAGAATTATTCTTGTTTTTTGCGTTAGGTTCCTAGAGATATGTCCATCCAGTTTGTAGGGAAGCCCATACATGACAATATCTTGTTGGGAGGAATTTTCTTTGTCTCGCTGCACAGCTTCGATATCGCCGAAGCTATATTTGAACACATATGTACAAAATCTTCGGCATCAAGCAAATATTTGAGGCAAATCAATGACGCAAAAAGATCAGTCTTTCCCTGCTTATACAACCCCGCCTTGCTCTTTGATATGCCAAGCGCAGCGTGAACAGGAAAATTGGGAATCGCACGTTTGTCTATGACAGAAAAATCGTAAAGCCGTTCGTTATGTGCGCAGACATTGCGTACACGGGTCAGCATGTCCAGCATACCAACCAAATCTTCCGAGCTTACTCCGGGAAATTCTTTTGCCACATCACTTTGCACGGACGCCTTGCACAGACTATACATTTTTGAAACATTGCCCAGCGTAAGTGCTTTTACAGCTACCCACAACGGGACATTCCCATGCTTGTCCCATTGATGTTGAATATATCTGTGATCTGACGGAGGAATCACAATGGAAAATAATGTGGAAACCAGTTTTCTAATTTCAGTTTTCCGCTTTATTGTATTCTTTGTTCCCGGCTTCTCATCGTAGCTTGCCGGTGAGAGATATGCGGCTTGATCATCGCCGTACAAGGCTACAAAAGCATACGACAGAAGTGACTTTATATTCTTTTCAACAATCTGAATTGCATGGAAAAATTCATCGCGTAGTGTATCATCAAACTTGTAGAGCGCCAGAATATCATCAATATGCGTGTCTGGCATATATGTCCCGTCTTCTTGCTTAAACAGAGCCTTGTAGCCCGAAATCATCGAAAAGTAGCTATATTTCTTTAAGAGGCCAATTACTTTCTCTTCATCTTCCTTATCGATAACCAATTTCTTTTCGTCTCTCAGCTTGACAATCAATTCTTTATATGTTCTAAAAGGCTTGTCACTCATCTCTCTGTCGACTCCCTTCTAATGAAGAAGGGAACTTCCTCACGGAAGTTCCCTTCTTCGGCTACACGCCCCGCAAGCATGTGTAGCACAATCACTATGAGTAATATACCAAAGACCACGTTGATTGTCAAGTTTTTTTACGCATTTCTGCGTATTTCTACGCATTTTCATGCGCCATTATGCGTGCTCTTTCGCCACGAAATAACATCGCAAAGCCGTAGGAACCCGGCTTCAATCATATAGCCTATATATTACCCTTTGTAGTATATGTAGTTTGATAATAATTGTTGCCCTGAATTGCACAACAAATACATTTTATTTGCGTCTTTTGATATCGCCGCTATCCCTCCTATAAAGCATAAGTAAAGAGGAGACAGCCATTGCGGCTGTCTCCTCTTTCGTTTATTGCTCCATGCCGTCCTTGACCCGCAGCCGCGCGATGGCGCGGGCCAGTGAAGTCTGGGCCATGTGGTATTCCCGGATGCTCTGCTTTTGCAGCAGCGCCTCTTTTGCCGCGTCCGCTGCTTCCTTGGCCCGCAGGGCGTCGATGTCCTCCGGACGCTCGGCGGTGTCCACCAGCACCAGCACCTCGCCGTTTTCGATCTTCACCAGTCCCGCGGATACCGCCGCATACTGCGGCGCTCCGCCGGGAACGCGGTAGGTCAGCTTGCCCGGCACGATGGCGCTGATGGTGTTGCAGTGTCCTGCCAGAATACCGTACTGCCCCGCAGAGGTGGGCACGATCAGCGACTCGCAGTCCCCATCGAAAAACGTGTGGGATGCCGCCAGAATATGCACACGGAAGCTGTTCATGCCTGCGCCTCCGCTTTCAGCTTCTCCGCCTTGTGCACCGCGTCGTCGATGGTGCCCACGTTATAGAAGGCCGCCTCCGGATAGTCGTCCATCTCGCCGTCCAGTATGGCGCGGAAGCCCCGCACGGTCTCCCGCAGCGGCACATACACGCCGGGAAGTCCGGTGAATTTCTCCGCCACATGGGTGGGCTGCGCCAGAAAACGCTGGATCTTCCGGGCGCGGGCCACGGTCTTTTTGTCCTCGTCGCTGAGCTCGTCCATACCCAGAATGGCAATGATGTCCTGCAGCTCGTTGTATTTCTGTAAGACCTCCTGTACACGGCGGGCTGTTTCATAATGCTCCCGGCCCACAATATCCGCCTCCAGAATACGGGAGGTGGATTCCAGCGGGTCAACAGCGGGATAGATACCCTGCTCCGCGATCTTACGGCTCAATACGGTGGTGGCATCCAGATGGGTGAAGGTGGTGGCCGGGGCAGGGTCGGTCAGGTCGTCGGCGGGAACGTACACCGCCTGCACGGAGGTGACGGAGCCGTCCTTCGTTGAGGTGATGCGCTCCTGCAGTGCGCCCATCTCCTCCGCCAGCGTCGGCTGATAGCCCACGGCGGAGGGCATGCGGCCCAGCAGCGTGGACACCTCGCTGCCCGCCTGCACGAAGCGGAAGATGTTGTCGATGAACAGCAGCACATCCTTGTGCTGTACGTCACGAAAATACTCCGCCATGGTCAGGCCGGACAGCGCCACCCGCATACGCACGCCGGGCGATTCGTTCATCTGGCCGAACACCAGCGCCGTCTTGTCAGACACGCCGCTCTCCCGCATCTCGTTCCACAGGTCGTTGCCCTCGCGGCTGCGCTCGCCAACACCGGTAAACACGGAATAGCCGCCGTGCTCCATGGCCACATTATGGATCAGCTCCTGGATCAGCACGGTCTTGCCCACGCCCGCACCGCCGAACAGACCGATCTTGCCGCCCTTGGGGTAGGGCTCCAGCAGGTCGATGACCTTGATGCCGGTCTCCAGCACCTCGGCCGTAGGCTGCTGCTGGGAGAATGCCGGGGCCTTGCGGTGGATCGTCCAGCGCTGGGTGTCGCCGGGCAGCGGCTCCTCGCCGTCAATGGGCTGACCCAGCACGTTAAACATCCGGCCCAGCGTCGCGTCCCCCACGGGGACGCTGATGCCCGTACCCAGTGTCTCCACAGTCATACCTCTGGACAGGCTCTCGCTGGCGCCCAGCAGGATACAGCGCACCGTATCGTAGCCGATATGCTGGGCCACCTCCATGACTCGTGTCCCGTCCTTCGCCGTGACCGTCAGGGCCTCCTTGATCTTCGGCAGTTGTCCTGCCGGGAAGCGGCAGTCGATGACAGGGCCGGATATGGCAATGATGCTTCCTGTATTCACAGTACGCTCACCTCCGCGTTTTGTTTCTTTTTGATGGCCTGCTTCTGGGCCTTTGCGCCGGAAGATATCTCTGTGATCTCCCGCGTGATGGCCGCCTGACGCAGACGGTTATATTGGCCGGAGAGCTGTGTCAGCAGCTTCTCCGCGTTCTGTCCGGCGGAACGCATGGCCGTCATACGGGCGTTCTGCTCGCTGCAGAAGCTGTCCACCAGGGCGCTGTAAATGTAACCGGACACATAGCTGGGGATGATGCTGTCCAGCACCACACCCACCGACGGCGTAAATTCAAAAATCGGCTGCCCGGTATGCTCCGCCGCGGCAGAGGCAAACGTGCCGCGATGGAAGGGCAGCAGCCGCTCCAGCCGCGTCTCCTCCGAAAGCCCGTTCTTCATGTCTGTATAGAGTACGAATATTTTCTGCGCAGCGCTACTGCGGAACAGCTCCAGCAATATCTCGCTGATCTCGCGGGCACGCTGCATGGTGGGATTCTGCGCGGTGTAGAGAAAGCTCCGTTCCACCGGTATCTTATGGCGGGCGAAATACTGCCGCCCATACTCCCCCACCACAAACAGCTTGGTGTCCGGATACTGTACCAGCATGGCCTCGGCCTTTTTGATCACGTTCTGGTTATACATACCCGCCAGACCCTTGTCCGCCGTGATGACCAGACAGGCATAAGGGCCGTGGAGCGGCGGCTCGCCGCTGTCCGGATAGAAATACTGGCTCTGCACATCCTGCACCGTGCGGAAGATTCGCTTGATCTCGCCGCGGATGGCTTCAAAATAGGGGCGTGTGCCGTCCAGCTCCGCCTTGGCCTTGCGCATTTTCATGGAAGCGATCAGGTACATGGCGTTGGTGATCTTCCGCGTGTCGCCCACACTGCGGATGCGGTCTTTCAGTTCCTTTGCATTTGCCATACCGCCCGCCTCAGCTTTCCGGATGCTTCATCAGGTTTGCCGCCAGCGCCAATATGGCTTTCCGATCTTCGCCCGATGCCTGTCCGGTGCGGTCGATCTTCCGGCAAAGCTCCGGCAATGTGGTCTCTGCCATGTCCAGCAGCACACGGGCGGTCTTGGCGGTATCCGCCACGGGAACATCCGCAAAGGCGTGGTCCAGCGCCGCCGTCAGCAATATGACCTGCTGGTGCTGACTGTAGGGATGGTACTGCTCCTGCCGCAGCAGACGCATCAGGCCCTGCCCGTAGTGCAGCTGCCGCTTGGTGGTGTCGTCCAGATCGCTGGAGAACTGCATGAATACCTCCATCTCGCGGTATTGGGCCAGATCAAGGCGCAGCGTACCGGAGGCTTTTTTCATAGCCTGCGTCTGTGCCGCGCCGCCCACACGGGATACGGACAGACCCACGTTGACTGCCGGGTGCTGCCCCGCGTGGAACAGACTGCTCTCCAAAAAGATCTGTCCATCCGTGATGGATATGATGTTGGTGGGGATATAGGCGGACACATCGCCCGCCTGCGTCTCCACAATGGGCAGCGCCGTCATGCTGCCGCCGCCCAGCACGTCGGACAGGTGGGCAGACCGCTCCAGCAGCCGGGAGTGCAGATAAAACACATCTCCGGGATAGGCCTCACGACCGGGGGAACGCTCCAGCAGCAGACTCAGTGCGCGGTAGGCCACGGCGTGCTTGGACAGGTCGTCGTATACGATCAGCACATCCCTGCCACGGTGCATGAAGTATTCGCCCAGCGCGCATCCGGCATAGGGCGCGATATATTGCAGCGTGGCAGAATCGCTGGCGGTGGCGGCCATTACGATGGTATAGTCCATGGCGTCGCGGCGGCGCAGCGTTTCCACCAACTGTGCCACAGAGGACGCCTTCTGTCCGATGGCCACATAGATGCAGACGATATTCTTCCCCTTCTGGTTCAGGATGGTATCCAGTGCGATGGCGGTCTTTCCCGTCTGGCGGTCACCGAGGATCAGCTCTCGCTGGCCACGGCCAATGGGGAACATGGAGTCGATGGTCAGAATGCCCGTCTCCAGCGGCTGATCCACCGGCTGGCGGTCAATGATACCAGGGGCCGGGGCCTCCACCGGATAGTAGTCCTCCGCCGCGATCTCACCGGCGTCGTCTATGGGCTCGCCCAGCGCGTTGACCACACGGCCCAGAAAGCCCTCGCCCACCGGCGTGCCCGCCACCTTTCCGGTGCGGCGCACCATGCTGCCCTCCACGATCTCGCTGTCGTCGCCAAAGATCACGCAGCCGATCTCGGATTCCCGCAGATCCAGGATCATGCCCTTCAGTCCGCCGTCAAACAGCAGTATCTCGCCGTATTCCGCTCCGGCAAGCCCGCTGACTGTGGCGATCCCGTCGCCCACCGTCAGCACAGCGCCTACCTCATCGGCATGGGGTGCCGGTTCAAAGCCCCGGATGGTCTGCCGCACCAATGGCATCACATCGCCATGGCTGCGGACAGCCTGCGCCACCTGCTCCTTCAACTGGCGGCTTTTGCCTGCGGCGCTCCAGTCATAGATCTGATCCAACTGCCAGCGGTAAACGGAGGTACCTACCTCGATGCGAAAGCCGTCGTGGACGCTCTCGTCCTTCCGCCACACGACGCCGACGGTCTTCTGGTACTTCTTTTCCAGAAACGCCCGCAGACGATCCAACTGCTCCTGAGAAGGCTCCTTGGCACTGTAAAGATAGGCTTCGACCTCGATCTTTCTGATCTCATGCTCCGTCATGCGTCAGTCCTCCTTCTCCACCCTGTCCAGGAAATCATCCAGCGGCGCTTTTCCGGAGGGCGGCAGCAGCTTATCCACCGCCTCAGCCACAAGGGCGTCGATTTCCGTACCGGCCTCAGCCAGCACTCTGGCCTTCTCCTGTGCGGCTTCCCTCTGCGCTCTGTCCAGAATGGCGCGGCGCTCCTCCTTTGCCTGCCGGAGCTGCTCCGCCGCGGCCTGCCGCGCAGACTCCATAGCCTGCTTTTTCAGCGCATCGGCCTCATTTTCCACGTTGGCCAGATGGTCGCGGTACTGTTTCTCCTGGCGCTCTGCGTCGGCCAGCTTCCGCTTCGCCTCCGCATCCATGTCCGCGTAGTAGGCGGTACGCTTGTCCATAAATGCCTTTACAGGCCGGTACAGCAGCAGATACAGCCCGCCGAACAGAATCAGGAAGTTGAAGAGATGCAGCAATATCTGCTGCCAGTCGATATTCAGTGGTACACCCATACCGACACCTCCCGTCACAGCACGAAGATGACCAGAATGGCGATGATCAGAGCATAAATAACGACCGTTTCAATGAACACCAGACCCAACATCAGGCTGGTACGGATATTTCCGGCGGCCTCCGGCTGGCGGGAGATACCCTCTGCCGACTTACCAATGGCAAGGCCCATGCCGATGGCGGCGGCCGCAGAGGCAAGTCCCACGCAAACCGCGGCGGCCACAGCCTTGCTGCCGGTGGCGCTGCCCGCCGTGTCGGCGGCGGTCTGAGCGGTTTCTGTGACTGCCGTCGTATTGGCGGCATTATCAGACGTGGCAGCAAAGGCAGCCACGGTGCAAAGCGCGCAGATCAGCGCCGCTACCAGCGCCATAACGATCACTTTCTTAGAAATGGTTTTCATATTCTTTTCCTCCGCAGTTTCGTTTTTTCTTTTACTTTCCGCTTGGCCGGTTCCGTGACCTCGCCATAGAACAGAGCGGTCAGCATCGTCAATACATAGGTCTGGATCAGTGCGTGCAGCAGTGTGAACATCACACCCACCGCCACCGGCAGCACGAAGCTCAGGTGGATGTAGTAGTACACCAGCTCCGTCACCAGCAGTCCACTCAGCAGCGCGCCGAACAGACGGAAGCTCATGGATACGGGCAGTGAGAAATCCTTCAGCGTCAGCCCGATTCCCTTGACACCGTTCCCAGCGATGCCGCCGGACATAATGACAAGGTAAGACAGGCAGCCAAGGGCAATAGCCCCGTTGATATCCGACAGCGGTGCGGGCAGTGACACAGACACGCCGCCCGTTGTTACTGCCTGAATACCGAACAGCTCAAACAGCGTCCCTGTGAAGATGTACACGCCTGCCGCAAATACATACGCGCCAAGGAAGGTATTCCGGTGGGGGCTGCTGCTTTTCGCAAGGTTATCGAAAAAGCCCACCAGTTCCTCCAGCGCCAGTTGCAATTTTCCCGGTACCATCCGGAAACGGGGAATGACCAGCAGCCGCAGAAGCAGCGCCGCCAGCAGCAATACCCCGGATACAACCAACGCCGAAATAAACGCCGGGTCTACCGCTTTCAAGCCAAACAGGCTGATCCGGTTGGTGCCGTGCAGTACCGCGTCACGCATCGTCTCCTTGATGGACGCCGACTCACCTCCGCCGCCCACCGCCAGCACGGCGACCAGCGTCAGCACGATCAAGCCCAGCCAGACCACCAGAAAGCGGTTCCGTTTCTTTTTCTCCATACGCATCACTCCCTCTTACTTTTCTGGCACGAACATCATGCCGAAGCTGACCGACAGCAACACGCAACAGACCCAGATCACCCAGTCGCCGAACGCCGCAGCCAGAACGCTGCCCAGCCCCGCGCCGATGCCGAATACCAGGATCACGCCGAAATAGGTCAGCGCCTTCCACAGAATTTCCTTGTCCTTCTCCCGGAAGTAGGCACACAGTGCCTCCGTTCCGGAGCGCATATTGCCGATGCACATGGTGCTGGCATAGGCGTGGCCCCGCACCTTGTGGAAGGTCTGCACCTGCAAGGCACAGACAAAGGACACCAGTGCGTTGGCCAGTGCATCCAGACGCTGGGGCATAAAGCCCACCGCAAGCAGCAGTAGGATCTCGCACAGCAGGATGATCTGCCGCCAATGGATCTTTTCATAGTGCTTCAGCCGGATATGGACGACCTCCGCCGCCGCAATACCGATCATAAAGGACAGGATGGGGATCAGATATTTCAGCGCCGTCGGCCACTCCCGCTGGAACAGCGCCGTACTGAGCAGCACGATGTTGCCCGTCTGGGCGTTGGCAAACACGCCGCCCCGGCAGCAATAGGTGTACGCGTCCTGAAAGCCGCCGGACAGAATGATAAAGATCGCCGCCCGAAAGCTGTCCGACATCTGCCCGTGAAAGCTGACGTCATGCTCCATGGTCAACTCCGTTCCTTTTCCAGCTTCTCGATGCTGACGAGTTTGGTACACAGTGCCAGTATCGTGACGGCGGCACGGATCTCCTCCACCGTGGCAAAGGAGGGGGCCAACCGGATGTTCCGATCCTCCGGATCGCGGCCATAGGGATAGGTCGCGCCTGCCGGTGTGAACTTGACGCCATTGGCGGCGCACAGCTTCACCACCTCGGCGGCGCAGCCCGGCAGCGTGTCAAAGGAGAGAAAGTAACCACCCTTCGGCGTTGTCCACTGTGCGACGCCTGTGCCGCCCAACTCCGTGTCCAGCACCTCCAGCACCGCGTCGAACTTGGGCTTCAGGATAGCGGCATGCTTTTTCATGTGGGCCAGCAGCCCCGCGTCATTCTTGAAGAACCGCGCGTGCCGCAGTTGGTTCAGCTTGTCCGGCCCAATGGTGGACAACTGCAAAAACGACTTGATGTCGATGAGGTTCGCCGCGCTGGCAGCCACCGCCGCAATACCGGAGCCGGGGAACGTGACCTTGCTGGTGGAGCAGAACTCGTAGACCAGATCGGGATGTCCGGCCTTTTCGCACTCCGCGATGATATCCGGTATCTGAGCACACTCCCCGTCGAAGCAGTGGACGCAGTAGGCGTTATCCCAGAAGATGCGGAAATCTGCCGCTGCGGGCCGCAGATTGGCAAAGCGTCTGACCACATCATCGCTGAACACGATCCCGGTGGGGTTCTGGTATTTCGGCACGCACCAGATACCCTTCACCGTCTCGTCCTGCACCAGATGCTCCACCAGCGCCATATCCGGGCCGTTTTCATTCATCGGCACCGGGATCAACTGGAAGCCGAAATGCTCTGTGATGGCAAAGTGCCGGTCATAGCCCGGCACGGGACACAGAAACTTACGTTCTGGTACCTCCTGCCACGATGTGCCGCCGCAGATGCCCTCGGTCATGCCGTGGCTGATGATCTGATACATCAGCGTCAGGCTACTGTTGCCACCCACGATGGTGTGTGAGGCGTGGGTGCCCATCATATGGGCCAGCAGCCGCTTGGCCTCCGGAATGCCGTCAAGGCCGCCGTAGTTGCGGCAGTCCTGGCCGCTCTCGCTGTCCAGAATGCTGCGGTGATCCAGCTCGTCCAGCAGCTTCAGCGACAGCTCAAGCTGCTCCGCGGCAGGCTTGCCCCGCGACAGATCCAGCGTCAGGCCCCGTTTTTCGTATTCCTTGAGCCGGTGCAGGCATTGCTCCTTCTCCTGTGCCAGCGCCGCGCCATTCATTGATGTGTACTCCATAATGATACCTCGCTTATTCTGTTCAGGCGGCGTGCCGCCGCCCTTGACTTCCTGTAACGGGTGCATTATACTGACATTGCTTCTATATGTAAAATGTATGTTGAATATGGTTATCATATCTTGTTGACATATCTAAGTGGAGGGCATATGTATATCAGCTATGACTATTACCGGGTATTCTACTATGTGGCGAAGTATGGCAACGTGTCACAGGCGGCAAAGCTTCTGCTGAACAACCAGCCGAACCTGACGCGCACCATCCGTAATCTGGAAAGTGAGCTGGGCTGTCCGCTGTTCTCCCGGACGAACCGGGGCATGAAGCTGACACCGGAGGGTGAACGGCTGTATACCCATGTCCGCATCGCTTTCGAGCATATCGAGGCGGGCGAGGCAGAGCTTACCGAAGCCAGAAACCTACAGACCGGCACCGTCTATATCGCCGCCAGCGAGGTGGCGCTGCGTTGTCTGCTGCTGCCTGTTCTGAAGCAGTATCGTCTGCTCTATCCGGGCGTCCGTATCCGAATCAGCAACCACTCCACGCCGCAGGCCATTGCCGCCTTGAAGGACGGCGCGGCAGACATTGCCGTGGTGACCACCCCCACTGTTCACTCTGCCTCACTGGCAGAGACCGTGATCCGCCCTATTCAGGAGGTGGCCGTCTGTTCCTCCGCCTTTCCGGCGCTGACCGACAGGCCCGTGGCGCTCTCGGAGCTGCTGGACTATCCCATCATCTCGCTGGGGCCGGATACCAAGTCTTTCGCATTCTATTCCGACTTTTTTACCGGTCACAGTCTGCCGTTCCACCCGGCCATTGAGGCATTTACCGCCGACCAGATCCTGCCGATGGTGGAGGCCGACCTGGGCATCGGGTTCGTGCCCAACGAATTTCTGACGCAGGAAAGCCATGTCTGCCGCATTGACCTGAAGGAGCAGATCCCGGAACGTCAGGTGGTACTGATCAAGCGGAAGGGCCAGCCGCTGAGCGTGGCCGCCAGAAAGCTGGAGCATATGATCTTGGAGGAAAAGAGCGGCACCTGATATCCATATAAAAAGCCAGAACGCCCGAAGCAGAGCCTCAGGCGTTCTGGCCAGGAACAAAAAAGAGATAGTACGTCCCCGGCCACAAGGTGGAGGCGGCCGGGGACGTCACAGGGGGTAAGTGTCTTTCATGAGTAAGTATGGATCTCTCTCAACTGCAAATACATTATACTATGCGGTGTCATAGTTGTAAAACGCATTTTTGTCCTCGATTGCATGAGCAACTGTAATGTATTCCTGCAAAAAGAGTATCTTTACAACCATGACGCTTCATGCCATGCTGGAAATGCAGTTGGATCTTTGGATTCGTTTTTGCCCATTATGAGATGAGGGGCATCCTCCTCTCACGCCGCACCCAGACATGCCGTCTTTGCTGGGTGCGGTTTTTCTATAGGGAGAAAGGGACAGCCGTTTGGCTGTCCCTCGTATTTTATTTTGCTACCGGCGCGTCGGGCCAGTAGATCACATAGCACTCCTGCATCTCGCCCATGAAAAAGAAGATGTTTTCGCCCATCTCAATATGCTCACCGAAGGCCAGATTCGGCACGAAAAGCCGTCCGCTGGTGCACTTTAGCCCCATGATGGTAAAAAGATAAATACGGCGCTATGTCCAATGCTGCGATTTTTCCTTTGTGTAACTATCTTTATCTCTTGACTTCGCCGTTCGGCTTATATTATACTGCTACTAGAGTAATAACGCCGTTCGGCTTATTTTCTG
>CAKTMO010000035.1 GCA_934573935.1 uncultured Oscillospiraceae bacterium
CGGAGAGCGGAAAGCGGATCATCAAGAACGTGCTGGGCAAGACGCAGGTATACGCTTTTCTCCGTTGTTTCCGCCCCATTTTTTCTGTTCGTGGGTCAAAATGTAATGTTTTCCTAAGTCTCCGCTGTATTGCGGTCCGCTTTTTTCTCTTCCCGCTTCACGCGCCAGGCGGCAAGTGTGCGCACGAGTAAAACGTTAACGAGTGCCAAACGCACATAACTATACAGAATGTTGATCAAAAAATACGGGGAAAAATTGCTGTAGTTATGCAGATTATCTCTCCACAGCGGCATGACGCCGTAGCTCATCAAAAGCGGCAGCACAACGAGCGCGGCAACCCAGCCGACGATAAGCCATGTAACCTCTTTTTTCGTTGCGGACACCTTGAGCGTCCGGTAGGAGCACACTGTGCAGAGGATCATCAGGACCATGCCAATGAACTGCACCCACGCGATGGAAAGGCGCGCATAGTTCATCTGCGCCGTCCAAAGGTGCGTCATAAAGATGGTTGTCCACGAAAGACCTGTCGCAAAACGGAGATAGAGATCAATACAGAGATAGACCGCCCAGCCGCAGCAGAGACCAACACGCTGCTTCACAGCAAAGCAGATGATGCCGCAGATGAGGAACGGTGACGCGAACAGCAGCCCTGTCAGCGGATCACCGGCGAGCAGCAGGCAAAAAACCAGAATGACTGCACCAGTACACAGTAAAACTGTTCCAGCGATGGTACGGCGCTTTTCACGCTCGGGTGTTGCCTGCGGTGCAAAGGACGCGGGTACAGTTTGTGCCGCAGGCATGGCTGTTTCCGTCTTCGGCACCTCCTCGCCGCGCACGAGTTCGTCAAGCGTCACGCCAAAAAGCTCAGAGAGCTTTAAGAGTTTGTCCAGTTCGGGGATAGAAGCGTCGGTCTCCCATTTGGATACGCTCTGGCGCGAAATGTCCAACGCATCGGCAAGATCGCCTTGCGACCAGTTTTTCTGTGTGCGTAGGCGCACGATGTTCTCTCCAAGTGTCATAAATAGCGGTTCTCCTTTGCGGATTTTCTGCGTTCAGTTTACCAAAAGGCACGCCAAAAGTCCACCAAGTGGGGTTGAAAAATTGGCAACCAGCGGTTGCATCTTATCAAAAGGGCTGTAAAACAACCTTTTTGATAGAATTTGCATTTGCCCAGCAAAAAATCAAAAATGAACCAGCCCACGGATTGATCATATTTTTTATCATTGACACAATAGCGACAGGATCACGCAGCCCGGCGGGGCCGCGTCACCGGAGAAAGCGGACACACGCCATTGGCGTGCATCCGTTTTCTCCGGTTGTTCTTTCGGTGGCGATTTTACCAGCAGCTCAAGACCGTGCTGTGGCCGGGAGAGAGAAGGCCCCCTGTTTCGCCGTGTGAGCCCTTGTGTGCGATCCTGTTGGCGAAGGCGAGTGTGTACTCGCTTTCGTCTGGGAAAGCAAACGTGGTCCGTTTGTGCGAGAAATTGAAAAGCGGGATGAGAAACGGTTAGGGGCAGCGTTGTGGCGGTAATTTTTTGGCGATATTTGCGGGAGTGTCTATTGGCGAAAAGTCGAACTTTACAGGAAGGTTTTTCGGGTGGCGAAAGCCGTTCGATTTTAGTACAGTACAGATAAAGAGAGGTGCCCCTAATCGGGCACCTCTCGCCCACAAAGCCCCGCAGTGCGGGGCTTTCCGGGGTTTTGAAACCGCAGTCTAAGGTGCACCTTGAGAGGCACTTTCGCAGTCATAGGTGAACGTCAGGCACAGAAAAGGCCCGTGACGGCGGACTTTTCAAGGTGACCGTTCCGCAGGCGTTTGAGAAATTTCCCGTTTTCAACCACACGAAAAAGTGCTTTTTGTCAGCGGCAATTTTCAGCGCAGATCGTACATATTTTGCGCCGCTGTAGTCAATGGAGAGGGCTTCTTGACCGTCTGAAAATCGCACCGCTGTAACCAAAGAAGAATGTCTCTGGCAGCGCAGAAATTGCGCCGCAATAGGCAAAGATAAGGCGGCGTGGCTCCGGGGTGGCAAATGATAACTTTCTGATAACAGTTCCATCTTTGGATAGCTTTGTCCCCTTGATTACGGTATTGTTCGTTGCGAAAGGGGTTGATTTTATGCCAAAAAGACGAGCAAACGGTGAGGGAAATATCCGCAAGCGAAAGGATGGCCGCTGGGAGGGCCGGTACACGGCGGGCTATGACCCGGAGAGCGGAAAACGGATCATCAAGAACGTGCTGGGCAAGACGCAGGCCGAGGTCAAGGAGAAACTCAAAGCCGCGATCAGCGAAAGTCAGCGGCTGGACGTATCCAAAGCCGGGACTTACACAGTGGCATCGTGGGTGCGGACGTGGTACGAGGTCTACGCCGAGCCCCGCATCCGGCCAAACACCAAAGCGTACTATGCGAACTACATCGAAAACCACATCATCCCCGGAATTGGGGACGTCCCGCTGGATAAACTGACCACCATCCAGATCCAGCGGTTTTACAACAACCTCCAAAAGAGCGGGCGAATTCAACGCAAAAATTTTCCCGAACTCAGGGACAAAAGCCTCAGCCCCAGAGTGGTTCGCGGCGTTCACACACTGCTGCACAACTGCCTGGAGCAGGCGGTGGCGGAGCGGCTGATCCTCACCAACCCCGCCCAGGGCTGCAAGCTGCCACAGCTTGAAAAGAAAGAAATGAAGATCCTGCCGCAAGAGAAAATCGGCCTGTATCTTGCGGAAGCGGAGCGCCGAGGGCTTCTTGCAGCCTTCTATCTGGAGTTGACCACGGGCCTGCGGAGAGGGGAACTGCTGGCCCTCCAATGGACGGACTTAGATGTAGAGAGCAAAACGCTTTCCGTCACCAAGCAGGTAAATCGAATCAACGGGGAACTGGTGGTCAGTCCGCCGAAAACACGCAATTCTGTGCGAACGCTGGCTCTCCCTCAGCAGGCAGTCGACCTACTGATTGCCGAGCACAAAAAGCACCCAACAAACCCGTATCTGTTCCCATCGCCCAAGACCGGAACCATGTATGACCCGGACGCCTTTCGACGGACGCATGATAAAATTCTGAAAGCCATCGGCGCGGAGCACATCCGATTCCATGATCTGCGCCACACCTTCGCCACACTGTCCCTGAAAAGCGGGGTGGATGTGAAAACGCTGTCCGGCGCGCTGGGCCACTACTCGGCGGGTTTCACATTGAACACCTACACCCACGCCACAGCGCAGATGAAACAGGATGCCGCGGACACCATCGGCGGGGTCATCAGCCAGCAGATGCGGTAAATACGCAAAAAAATACAGGGCCAGACAGGAAAATTCCTGTCTGGCCCTGTCCGGTACTTTCCGCGCCTTTCCCCGTGTGGGTCAGCGTGTGAGTCTTGAAGGAACGCCAAAAATTAAGTGCCACAAAAAGTTGCAGATTATAGAAGAAAATCACCGGAATCAAGTGATTCCGGTGATTTCTGGTGGAGACTACTGGACTCGAACCAGTGGCCTCATGCGTGTGAAGATTCGATAGGGACGTCTTCTGCCGAATTTTGGGAGAATAAAGCGGGTTTGCCGCAGAATTCCATCACCCGCAGATACGCTTTACTCCACTGTTTCCGCCCCGTTTTTTCTGTTCGTGGGTCACAGCGTGGGTCAAATAAAAATTTCCTCCTCTGCAAATAACACCGCCTTACCTACCAGTTCTACACGATTCCCCAGGAATTCACAATACAGTGTTCCCCCGCGTCGGGATGACTGATAAGCGGTGAGCGCGGTTTTGCCAAGTCGGTTGCCCCAATAAGGGACGATGTAACATTGCCCAGAGCCACAGACCGGATCTTCCGCCACACTGCACTTGGGTGCAAACGTCCAGCTGACGCAGTCATAGTCATGGTCTCCGGCAGCCGTTAGATTCAGCAGAAAACCGTCCAGTTGGCGAACCTTTTCCCGATTCGGAACAGCCTGCCGTACCTGCTCCGCTTAGTATCCCATTGCGTGATTGGGGAACATGACCAGAAGCTGGGGGAACAGCATCATGAAAATGCAGGCAACGATGAAAATAATAACGTAGGGGATGACCGCCTTATACATATCCTTCAGCTGCACGCCCGGAGGGGCCACGCCCAGCAGATAGAACATGTTGATGCCGAAGGGCGGGGTAATCATGCCCAGGCAGAGGGTGATGCACAGGGTCAGGACCGTGGCGTTGAGGTCCAGAGAGGAGGACCGGATGATCGGCAGCAGAATGGGGATGGCGATCATGATGATGGGCGTGGTGTCCAGGAACATGCCCATGACGAAAAAGAGGGCGAAGATGATGAGCATCAGGGGCAGGCCGTCCAGCTGCGCGCTGCGGAAGGCGTTGGCCACCACGTCGGACAGGCGGGTGATGTTCACCAGGGAGTTGTACGCCGCGCCGCCCATGAGAATCCACATCAGCATGGCAGAGACTTCCATGGTCTGCACCAAGGATGCCTTCAGGTTCTTCAGCGTCAGCTTCCGGGTGATCAACGCGTATACCAGAGAGGCGAAGGCGCCTACGCCAGCCGCTTCCGTGGGCGTGGCGACACCGGCATAAATGCAGCCCAGCACCAGCACGATGATGGCGATGGGGGCAACGACCTTGCCGAAGACCCGGAATTTTTCACCCCAGGAGGGACGCTCCGCCTTGGGGATGGCGGGCCCCAGCTTGGGATTGATGGCGCAGCGGACGCCAATGTAGATGATGAACAGGATGGCCAGGCCCACGCCGGGCAGCACGCCGCCGACGAACAGCCATCCGGCGGACACGCCGGTGTAGGAGGCCATGATGATCATGATGGTGGAGGGAGGAATGATGGGCCCCAGGCAACCGCCGGCCAGCACAGGGCCGCAGGCCAGGGATTTGTCATAGCCCCGGTTGATCATCTCCGGCAGGGCGATAAGGCCCATGGCGATGGTGGCGGTTGCGGCCACGCCGCTCATAGCGGCGATCACAGCCGTGGTGGCCACGGTGGCCATAGCCAGGCCGCCCTTCACACCACCCAGCCACTTGTGGAAGAATTCATAGATATCGCTGCCGATGCCGGAGGTCTGCAAAAACGCGGCCATCAGCACGAACATGGGAATTGCCAGCAGCGATTCCGACTGCATCTGATTCACAAAGGCCGCGTTCAGGACGTTCATCTGCGCGGGGCCGAAGAAGATCAGCAGGATCGCGGAGGCAACGCTCATCAGCGCAAAGCAGATGGGGATGCCCAGCGCCATCAGGGCCACCAGGCCGATCAGCAAAATGATGATTTCAGGGCTCATTCGTCGCTCCCGCCTTTCTGATCCTTAGAATTTTCGTTGTCAGGAAGCCGCTCTGTGGCCTTCACCTGGTCGATGGCCTCCGCCACCTCGTCGGAGTTGGAGGTCAGCTCGATCCTGCCCATCAGGGCGGCAATATTCTTGATAAGCTCGCTGACGGCCTGGAGAAACATCAGGCCGGAGCCCAGGGGGACCCAGAAGCGGATCGTCCACATGGGGGAGCCCCACACGGAGGAGATGCGCTCATTTCTCATAAAGGATGTATAGAACAGGGTCCAGCCGAAGCGGAACGTCAGCGCCATGCAGACCAGCGCCAGAATGGCGGTGATGATGCCGACGATGTACTTGCCCTTCGGCGGAAATTTGTTGTATGCCAGGTCGACCCGGACGAAGCCGCCCTTCCAGTAGCAGTATCCGCCGCAGGCCATGAGCATCAGGCCCCAGATCTGGATGATGAGTTCCCAGGCCCAGACCGTGGGATGGTTGAGAACATAGCGGGAAAAGACCTCAAACGAAGTCAGGACGATCATAGGCAGCAGTATCCAGGAAAACAGCTTGCCGATGAATTGGTTGAGGGCGTCGATGCCGCCGGATAATTTCAGCAGTGCCTTCATAGCTTTTGATTTCCTTCTCCTTTCCGGTAAACACCAGGGACGCCTCTCCGCATTTCAGAGCCCGCGGCATGGGGCGGCATATGCCGCTCCATGCCATAGGCCGGAGAAGGGAGAGGAATGTATCACAGAGCAAAGTGCCGGGATCAGTAGTCCACCTGACGGCCGTAGTCGCGGCTCTGCTGCTTGATGATCTCAATGCCGCGGGCCATGCGGTCACTCTTGGCGGCCAGCTGTTCCCAGACCTGGGTGATGGCGATCTCGCGGAGTTCAGCCACTACATCGTCGGGGAGCTCCACCAGCTCGGTGTAGCCGCCCTGAACGGCATCCCGGACGCTCTTTTCGGTACCGGCCACGTGATCCTGACCGATCACGCCGATATTGGCCAGACGGATGGTCTCATCCACCACGTCCCGCAGGTCGGCGGGCAGGCTGTCCAGACTTTTCTGGTTCACAACGGTAGCCATCTGGCAGTAGCACAGGGAGGGGCAGATGGCGTACTTGGCGACTTCGCGGATGTTGTTGGAGTCGCTTAGGGCGGACCAGCCATAGTGGGCGCCGTCGATGGTGCCCAGCTGCAGGGCCTGGTAGACCTCGGTACCGGGGATGTTCACGGGAGAAGCGCCGATGGCGGCATAGTAATCGCCCCAAACGCCCAGAGCGCGGATCTTCTTGCCGGCATAATCGCTGACGCTCTTGACCTCAAAGTTGCAGAGGGTGTTGTAGTTGGGCTCATGGGCGTTCCAGTAATACTTGATGCCCAGCTCGCCGTAGGCTTCCTGAATGACGTCCAGCAGGCCGTAGTTTTCCATGGCGTCATAGATCTCGGAGGAGCTTTCCCACGCAAAGGGGATGCCGGTGCCCAGGTCGGCCTCGGGCAGCACGCCGGAATAGGTGGAGCCGAAGATCACGGCGCAGTCGAAAGCGCCCTGGGAGAGGTAGGTCACGATGTCGCTGGCCTGGCACAGTGCGCCCGGATCATACAGCTCGACGGTCAGACGGCCGTTGGTGGCCTTTTCCAGAGATTCCTTCAGGTTCTTGGCCATGTCGCCTTCAAGGGAGTCCAGAGAATAGTTGCTTTGCAGGCGCCAGGTGACTTTCTCTCCGCTGGACACGGCCGCGCCGTCAGAGGAGCTGCCATCAGAACTGCTGCCGCCGCAGGCGGTGAGCAGGGTCAGGCTCATGCAAAGGGTGAGGGTTGCGGCAAGAATTTTGTTGAGATACTTCTTCATGGGTAATCCTCCTTATATATGTTCCCTGCCTGAGGGCTGTAGACTGGTTTCGGAATGGGCGTTATTTGCCCTGGTACTGGGGTTCCCGTTTTTCCAGGAAGGCGCTGACGCCCTCCTTGAAGTCCGCGTGGCGGGCCATGTAGCGGGTGTAGGTCACCTCGGCCTCGTCCTTGCGGTGCATCTGGAAGTCCTCCTGCTCGTTCATGCAGGCCTTCAGATAGCGCAGGACCAAGGGACCGCGCTTGCACAGCTCCTGGGCCTTGGCCATGGCCGCGGGCATCAGCTCCTCCAGGGTGTCCACCACCATGGTCACGCCGCCGAAGCGGTCGTGGAGCTCCTCTGCGGTCATGAACGTGCCGCAGTAGCTCATATCCCGCTGGATCTGGGGGGGCAGGATGCGGGCCAGGTGGCCGCTGCCGCCCACCACGCTGAGCTTGGCCTCCGGCGCGCCGAAAAGCGTGCCCTTTACCGCGATGGAGATGTCCGCCCCGGCGGGATAGCACAGTCCGCCGCCCAGGCAGTGGCCGTGCACCGCGCAGATCAGGGGCACCCGCAGGTCGTACAGCGCCTGGGCGCCGTCGTAATAGACCTCCTGGGTATTGGTCACGTCCTTGTCCAGGATGCTCTGGTAGAAGCGCTTGATGTCAACGCCGACGCAGAAGGTCTTCAGGTCGGAATGCATCACGCAGACCCAGATGTCATCGTCATGGTTGATGTAGTCGCACAGCATCAGGATCTCCTCCTGGACGGTGCCGCTGGCCGCGTTGACCGGGGGGTTGTGCAGCGTCATCACAGCGATATGGTCCTCAACGGACAGGAAGACCTGCTCCAGCTTGTGCGCGCCGATCTCTTCAATGACTCTCTTTCCCATGATTTAAGCCTCCTCGCCGTAGCGTTTGAAATATTCGGTCCACAGCTGACCGCGGAATTTGGGGTGGGCGATGTTGATCAGCAGCCGCGCCCGCTCCCGCAGGCTCTTGCCCCGCAGGTTCGCGATGCCGTATTCGGTCACGATGTAGTGGACGTCGGTGCGGGTGGTGGTGACGGTGGTGCCGGCGTCAAAGTAGGGCACGATCCGGGAGACCTCGCCGTGCTTGGCGGTGGAGGGCATCGCCAGGATTGCCTTGCCGTCCGGGCACATGGACGCGCCCCGGACATAGTCCAGCTGGCCGCCGATGCCGGAGAACTGCTTGATGCCCATGGATTCGGAGTTGACCTGCCCGTTGAAATCCACCTGGAGGCAGGAGTTGATGGCCACGACCTTGGGATTCTGGCAGATCACAGCCGGGTTGTTGACGTAATCCACGGTCTTCATCAGCACATCGGGGTGGTTGTCCACAAAGTCGTACAGCTTTTTGGAGCCCATCAGGAACGCGGCCACCATCTTGCCCTTGTCCAGCGTTTTGTTGGCGCCGGTGATGACGCCCTTTTCGTACAGGTCCACCACGCCGTCGGAGAACATCTCGGAGTGGATGCCCAGATCCTTCTTGCTGCCCAGGTATTTCAAAACGGCGTCTGGGATCGTGCCGATACCCAGCTGCAGGGTGGAACCGTCCTCCACCAGCTGCGCGATGTTTTTGCCGATGGCGTCGGTGACCTCGTCAATGGCGCCGCCGCCCAGCTCCGGCAGAGGCGTGGAGGCCTCCACGAAATAATCGAACTGGGAGACATGGAGGAAGGAATCCCCCATGGTGCGGGGCATCTGGTCGTTGACCTGAGCGATGGCCAGCTTCGCGTTGAGAACGGCGGGCTTTGTACCGCCGACGCTGACGCCCAGAGACACAAAGCCGTGCTCGTCCGGCGGAGTGACGGAGACCAGGGCCACATCGATGGGATAGGTCCCGTCGGAGAAGAATCTGGTGGACTGGTGGTAGAAAAACGGCGTGTAGTCAGCCCGGCCCTCCTGGACAGCCTTCCGGGTGGAGGCACCGACAAACATGGCGTTGTGCCGGAAATGCCCCTCCATCTTGGGGTCGCAGTATTCGCCCTTTCCCATGGGCACCCAGTGGGTGATCTCAACGTCCTCATACTGCTCATAGTTGCGCACAAGAGCGTCTACCAAAACGGGAGGTTCATTTGCGGCATGTCCAAAAAAGACCCGTGCGTGGTTGGGGATGTGCTTGACAGCCTCGTCTGCGGTCACAAGCTTCTTTTGATAAATGTTCTTCCAGCTTTCCATAAGAAATCTCCTAAGCGTATTAGTGTAGCAGCGTCGTTTCAGGAACAAATCTGTGCCGGCAGGTTTTGTCTGATGCCCGAAAATATAGCAAAATTTGTGCCAATAAATTCGAGGGTTTCAGACAGGATTCGGGCAAGCCCTGCTGGCAGAATGGATTGCGCATTTTTTAACTTATTACTTTTGCCCAAATATTTTCGCTTTACTGGCGCTGCATCTGTTCAAGACAAGGGTTTAACAATTTGACTGTGCCATTTTTGGAGCAAACAGCCGGAATGATGTTCCAAAATTGGTACTTGTGCTTTCCGATTTTTTTGTGCTATACTGAACGGCGAAGAAAATAATCGTATAAATGGCTATATTGCTGAAAAATTCGGACGATTTTTAGGCAGAATATACACAGACAAAGCTGCTTGCGGAAAGGAGATGTTTCAGATTTGGAACAGCGGGTCAGATCCGGAGACGGCACGGACACCGTGCAGGCCCTGCAGAGAAAGCTCCAGGCTCTGGAGGACGAGAGCGACATGCTGGAGACGATCATTGAAAACTCCACCGACGCCATCCAGATCTCCGACAGCCGTCAGGTCACGCTGCGGGTGAACCGCGCCTACGAGGTCCTGACCGGGATCAAGCGGGAGGAACTGGTGGGCGTTCCCGTGGAGGACCTGGTGCGGCAGAATTTGATCTCGGAGTCATGCAGCTCCATCGTGGCGAAAACGAAAAGGCCCCATACGATCGTGCAGTTCTTTCCCCGCACGGGGCGCAGCGCCCACGTGTCCTGCAATCCGGTGTTTGACAGCCATGGGAAGATCCGGTTTTATATCTGCAACGACCGCGACCTGAACGAGATCCGGAACCTGCAGGAGGAGCTGAACAAGGCCCAGTCCCTGAATGAGCGGTATCTTTCGGAGCTGGCGACCCTGAAGGCGCAGCTGCCCCAGTTTGCGGACATGATCGTGGAGGACAAGGCGATGCTCAAGGTCATGGCCATGGCAAACCGGGTGGCAAAGGTGGATTCCACGGTGCTGATCCTGGGAGAGACCGGCGTGGGCAAGGACGAGACCGCCCTGTTCATCCACCAGAACAGTAGCCGGGCCCAGCAGAAATTCATCACGATCAACTGCGGCGCCATTACGGAATCCCTGTTTGAAAGCGAGCTGTTCGGCCGGGAGGCCTACGCCTTCACCGGCGCCGGCAGCAAGCTGAAGATCGGATTGCTGGAGGTGGCCAACCACGGCACGGTCTTTTTGGACGAGGTGGGCGAGCTGTCTTTGAATATGCAGGTCAAGCTACTCCATGTGCTCCAGCACCACACCCTGACCAGGGTAGGCGGCACACAGCCGGTATCCATCGACGTGCGGATCATTGCGGCCACCAACTGCGATCTGGAAAAGATGGTGCGGGAAAAGCAGTTCCGGGAGGACCTGTTTTACCGGCTCAGCGTGATGAACATCCGCATACCGCCCCTCCGGGAGAGAAAGAACGACATCATCCCCCTGGCCCAGCATTTTCTGCAATACTATAACGTCAAGTACGATTTCCAGAAGCGGCTGTCTGCGGACGCCTGCTTCGCCCTGCTGAATTACTATTGGGAGGGCAACGTCCGCCAGCTGAAAAACATCATCGAGCAGGCCGTCATCATGAGCGAGGGAAACGAGATCCACGCGGGCACCCTTCCCCTCCGCCGGTCCGAGACGCTGGAGCAGGACCGGGAGACCGTTGAAAGCCGAGGCATGACGGAGCTGCTGGAGCAGGTGGAGCTGCGGTATCTGAACCTTTACTATGAACGCTGCGGGAATATCCGGGACGCGGCCAGGAGCCTGAAAATGTCACCCACCACCTTCCTGCGGCACAGAACGCAGCTCAGCGAAAAATACAAGGACAACAAAGATTAGGGCAGCCCATTGGCACACCGTTTGTGATGGAAGAACCAAACATGGATGCAGTAAGGTTTCCATCTGCCAGAGGGCGTTCAAACATAAAAAGTGGAATGCAAATGGCCTACCTTCAGGCAAAATTGTACGGAGCCAGAGATGTAGAGAGTATACGGTCTGTGCCTTGGTAAATCTTCCGTATTCCATGGGTTATCGTTATGGTGGTGCTGGCTATGATGCAGTTTTGTCTGTGGACACCGCACAGAGGGACAGCGGTGGTGCGGCCATTCCGATGCTCTACGGTAGCAGAACTACGCAGCCCAGCGGGGCCGCG
>CAKTMO010000036.1 GCA_934573935.1 uncultured Oscillospiraceae bacterium
TTCTTCAGGATCTCCTCGGTCTGCTCGCCCAGGTACGGGCCGCGGTTGTAGGGGGGCAGGGGGGTCTCCTCGAACATGACGGGGGGACGGACCATGGTGCGCTTGACGCCGTTGGGATAATCCATCTCATAGAAGCAGTCGGCGGCCCATGCCTGCTTATCCTTCAACAGCTGATCCCAGGTCTGGGCGATGGCGTAGGGCAGGTCGTTGGCGTCCATCAGGGCGCACCACTCGTCCAGCGTACGGGTGGCCATCTCGGCCACCAGGAAGTCATAGAACTCCTCGATATTGGCCTGCAGATTGGTCTGGGGATAGTAGCGGGGATCCTCGGCCATTTCGGGGTGGCCGATGGCCTTCATGAAGATGGGATAGTGGCGGTTGTACTGGGGCATGGCGATCTGCAGCCACTTGTTGTCCTTGGTCTTGTGGGCCACCACCAGGGGGTTGGGCAGGGTGCGGCGGGACAGGGGGAACTGGGTGGCGGGGTCGCCGTACTGGTTGGACTGGAGCATCAGGGACACATCCCAGATGGCGCTGTGGAACAGGGAGACCACCACGCGGTCGCCCTGGCCGGTCTGCTTGGCGCGGTACAGGGCGGCCAGCACGCCGGAGGCCAGGTACAGGCCCACCTGATGGTCGCCGAAGCCGGCGATGGTCAGCATGGGCAGGGAGTCCTTGTCAAACAGGGTGCCCAGGACGCCGCCGCGGGCGAAGAAGGCGGTGAAGTCGAAGCCGGGCAGATCCTTGTCGGGGCCCTTTTCACCGTAGCCGGAGACGAAGCCGTACACCAGGGCGGGGTACTTGGCGTGAAGGGTGTCGTAGTCCAGGCCCGCTTTCTTCAGGGGGTTCTGACGCCAGTTGGTGATGAAGATGTCGGCGCCGGCGATGAGCTTTTCCAGTGCCTCGCGGCCGGCGGGGGACTTGGTGTTCAGGGCGATGCAGGTCTTGTTGGCGTTCTCCAGGTCATAGGTGGTGTTCTCCTTCTGATCCTGGGGACGGCCCTCGTTGACGGCGGTGTAGCGCAGGGGGTCGCCTGCGGGAGCCTCGATCTTGATGACCTCGGCGCCCAGGTCGGCCAGGAAGCGGGCGCAGCAGGGGGCGGCGATGAAGGTAGCCAGTTCGACGACCTTGATGCCCTCCAGTGGGCGTTTGATCTCACTCATGGGTTTGGTTCCTCCTATATTGTTTTTTTGCGTAATTACATGGTCAGCATGTCGCGGAAGGTCTCGATATTGGTGCGGGCCTGCTCAAACTGCACCATCTGGCGGTCGATCTCCACCACGGTGACAGGGATACCGGCGGCCTCGCAGGCCTTCTTGATCATGACGTAGTCGAATTCCTCGGGGTCGCAGAACTTGGTCATGGCAACCAGCACGCCCTTTGCGTTGCGGGCCTTGGCGGTGTCCACGATCCACTGGACGCGGGGCTTGGCGGCGTTATAGAGCACAGAGCAGTTGTCCATGGCGGCGAACTTCTCCGCCAGGGCGGTGAGGGCGTCGTCACCGGCGGGCACGTCGGTGCGGTACTGGCGGGACTGGGCGGCCACGTCGTCAGCCACGATGTGCAGGCCCAGATCGTCCAGAATGGCGTTGAAGCCGGGGGCGTCGGTGAGGATGCCGGACAGGAGGATGGGGGTCTTCTCCGCGGCGGGGGCCTGGGCCTCCAGCGCGGTCAGCAGCTCCTCGATAAGCGCGGTGTGCTCCTCCTTGGTCATGAAGAAGGCGGACTTGAAGGCGTCGCTGCGCTGCTGCGCGGTGACCTCAGGATGCTTGGCAAGCACCTCGTCCAGCTTCCGCATGGCGGCGTTGTGGCGGTTATACACAGCGTTGGACTCCGCCAGCTTGGCGTTGTCGAAGGTGCCGCCCAGCTTCTCCAGATCGCGGATCACGCGCTCGTAGCCGGCCCTGGTGAAGGCCACGCCGTAGGCGGGCTTGCGGTTCTGGGGATAGGTCATGGGGATGAAGGGGATGGAGGGCACGGCGTACTTCCAGTTCTCGCCCATGGTCTTCAGGGTGTCGCACAGGGAGGGGATGACGATGGCGGACGCGCCGTCGTAGATGCCGGTGATGCCCAGCTCCAGAATGGACTGGACGATGGAGCACAGGAAGGCGGGGCAGTATTCCTTGGCGCGGCGCAGCTCGGTATCCGCGCCCCAGACGCCCATGGGGACGAAGCCCATGGAATGGATGATCTCCTCAGGGGTGTAGACGGGAGCGCACAGCACGATCTTCTTGCCCTGGGCCAGATAGCTGTCCATCTGGGCCTTGGGGTTTACGGCGACTTCATGCAGCTTGGCAAACAGTTCGTTGGTGGTCATGTTCAGTTGGCTCCTTTCTGTTCCTTATTGGCTTCCATGATCTCCATGAGACCCTGGACGCGGGTGTCGTACTGGGCTTCGGAGAAGTTGCGGGGATCGGCCTGGTCGCCGTCGAAGCTGGCGACGGGGATGTTGCAGGCCTTGCCCACCTGACGGCCCATCTCGTACATGAAGCCGCTCCACAGCTTGCAGGAACGGTTGGTGTGGATGAGCATGCCCTCCACGTGGTTGTCCTGGCACAGCTTGATGCGCTTGTCGCGGGATTTTTCCAGATTGATGGCGTTGGGCACGGAGCAGTAGGCCTTGATCATGCCCTCGAAGGAGTCGTAGTCATAGCCGAAGGCGTCGGCGTAGATGGTGGTGACCATGTTGATGCCCCGGGACTTCAGGCCGGTGCTGGTGGCACGCAGATAGGGCCAGCAGGCGATACCTTCAAACAGGATGCGGTACTTCTCCTCCGTGCGGAAGGTGGAGGTGCCGTTTTTGTGGTTTTCCATGTACTCGTGATACAGGGTCTCCATGGCGTCGCCGGAGCACTCCTTGCCGCGGGCGGTGACCATGACGGCCATGTGGTTCAGCAGGTCGAAGCCGTTGAAGGGGGAGGGCACGTACTTGGCACAGCCGGTAGCGGCCAGCCAGGCGCGGGAGGCGCGGCAGCTGAAGCCGGTGACCTGCTGGAACTTATCGTCGTCCCACTTCAGGTGGAACAGCTCCTCCAGCTGATGGACCACATCCCAGAACTGGGCGGAGACGTACTGCACCTGGGCGTCGGACACGTCGTAATCGGGGTTGAAGGGGATATCCAGGATGAGCATGGGGATGTTCAGCTCCTGGGCCAGATTCTCGTACCACTTGATCATGCAGTTGCAGATGTTGTTGCAGCACAGCACCACGTCGGGCATGGCCACGTCCTGCTCGGGGCAGGATTTCAGCTTGGCATAGGCCATGGAAATGCGGGCATAGGCGCAGATGTCGTTGGAGTAACCCTCGGCCTCCGCCACGTTGCACATCCGCTCACCGGCGCCGCGGGCGGCGATACCGGCAGCCTGATTTTCGGGGTACACGGTGGCGATGCCCAGGGTCTCGGGGATCTCCACGGGGAAGTTGCTGGACACCCATGCCACGGGGATGCCCTGCTTCTTGGCCTCGATGGCGTCCGCGAAGGCGTCAGCGGCGATCTTGCCCAGCTTGTACTTGGCGGAGTTGGGGTCCACCGGACGGGGGGCTTTCTTCACTTCTTCTGCCATGTTTGTTCCTCCTTGTTTCTGTCCTCATTTATAATATGTGTCTTACTCACTTGCTCACTGATTTGCTGACCTGCTTCCAGGCGTACACCGCCGCGCCGATGGCGCCGAAATACTGGGCCAGGGGGTCGTAGGAGATCTCCACGGCCAGGGCCTGGGCCATATAGCGGCGGACGGCCTCGTTGCGGGCCACGCCGCCGGACATGCACACCCGCTCCACGATACCGGCCCGGCGGGCGAGAGAGGCCACGCGGGTGGCTACGCTCTGGCAGATACCGGCCACCAGATCGGGCCGCTTGACGCCGTTGGCCAGCTGGCTGATGACCTCCGACTCGGCAAAAACGGTGCAGGTGCTGGAGATGGCGGCGGGGGAATCGCTCTGGGCGGCGATGGCGCCCAGGTCGTCGATATCCAGCCGCAGGATGTTGGCCATGACCTCCAGAAAGCGGCCGGTTCCGGCGGCGCACTTGTCGTTCATGATGAAGTTGCTCATGCGGCCGTCGGGGGTCAGGGAGATGATCTTGGCGTCCTGGCCGCCGATGTCGATGACGGTGCGCAGGTCGGGGAACACGAAGCGGCCCCCCAGGGCGTGGCAGGTCAGCTCGCTGACCTCGCCGTCGGCGCCCTCGAATTTATTGCGGCCGTAGCCGGTGACGATGACGCGGGCCATGTCGGCGCGCTTCAGGCCGCTCTCCCGCCACAGCTGGGCGAGGGCGTCCTCGGGGCCGTCGGTGCCCAGGCCGCCCAGCTGCAGGCTTCTGGCGGCGATGGACGCGCCGTCCTGCAGGATCACACATTTGGAGGTGGTGGAACCGATGTCGATGCCCAGGGTATACATGCGATGCGCCCCTTTCTGAAAATCACGTCAACTGGTCTTACCAGTTTACCTCTATTATACGGTCTTGTGAAATTTGTGTCAATTAGGGATAGTGACAATTCTTTAACAATTATTTGTGGATTATACCGAGTTGCAGTTTAAATGAGGAAAGTGACCGGCGATTTATGGCAGAAAAAGTGTCCGCTTTTGGCGGACACTTTTGGGGAACGGGTATTTGTAGGGGGCGGCGTCCTCGACGGCCCGGCCATATCGCGATGACATTCCGGCAAAACGGCGGGGCGTCGGGGACGCCGCCCCCTACGGGCGGTACAAGTACCCCAGCGCGTCAGGAGAGACCCTCCAGATCCGGTTTATCCAGCTTCATTTTCCGCCACTGCCGGGGCAGGCCCGGCGCGATCAGAGGAAACAGATTGTCGGTGTCGGTGGTGGGCTGGATGTTATAGGTGCCGTACATGTTCACGATGTCCCTGACGCTCTCCGGCGGAGAGGCGAAGGCGTGGACATCCGGCGTGGCGTCGTGGGGGAAAGGCTGTTTTTCCATAAAAATCACCTCTGCCCATAGTGTGGGCAGAGGCGGAAAAAGTATGAATGGTTAATTTTTGTAAACCTCCGCGTCAAAATCGCGGACGCGCTCGTCACGCTTGACATCCTGCACGTAGACCACATTGGTCTCGTCAAAGGCCAGGCGCATGGCGAAGTCCTTGGCCTCGTAGATGTCGTTGGTCTGGAAGAAGTCGCGGAACTCCTCCTCGTTGATGCGGCGCCACATGATGTGGAAGCGATAGGGGGTCATAAAGCGTCCTCCTTCAAAATGGGGTGTATTTTCCAGTATAGCGCGTCGGCGGGAAAAAAGCAACGGTGGGATTTGCTAAAATTCAGCGAAATATTTCTACATATTTCAGGGCGGGAAATTTGGCGAAATCGCTTTTCTATGGGGGTGGGATAGGGTATAATACCCACCATATTAAATAATGGGGGCTTATTGGATGAAAGTGGGTTTTGACAACGAGAAATACCTGGCCTTGCAGGCCGAGCATATCCGCCAGCGCCGGGCACAGTTCGGCGGCAAGCTGTATCTGGAGTTCGGCGGCAAGCTGTTTGACGACCATCACGCCAGCCGCGTGCTGCCCGGCTTCCAGCCGGACAGCAAGATCCGGATGCTGGGCACCATGAAGGACGAGGTGGAGATCGTGGTGGCCATCTGCGCGGGGGACATCGAAAAGAGCAAGATGCGGGGGGATCTGGGCATCTCCTATGACGAGGATGTGCTGCGGCTGATCGACGTGTTCCGGTCGCTGGGCTTCTATGTGGGCAGCGTGGTCATCACCCAGTACGCGGGACAGCCCAATGCCGAGGCGTTTATCAAGCGGCTGGAGTCGCTGGGGGTGAAGAGTTATCGCCACTATCCCATCGCGGGATATCCCTCCGATGTGGCCCATGTGGTGTCGGACGAGGGCCTGGGCCGCAACGAGTATATCGAGACCAGCCGCAGCGTGGTGGTGGTCACCGCGCCCGGCCCCGGCAGCGGCAAAATGGCCACCTGCCTGAGCCAGCTGTATCACGAACACAAACGGGGCATTCGGGCGGGGTATGCCAAGTATGAGACCTTCCCCATCTGGAACCTGCCGCTGAAGCATCCGGTGAATCTGGCCTATGAGGCGGCCACCGCCGATCTGAACGATGTGAACATGATCGACCCCTTCCACCTGGAGGCCTACGGCAAGACCACAGTGAACTACAATCGGGACGTGGAGGTCTTTCCGGTGCTGAACGCCATGTTCCAGAAGATCCAGGGAGAGTCCCCCTATAAATCCCCCACGGACATGGGGGTGAACATGGCGGGCTTTGCCATCGTGGACGACGAGGTGTGCTGTCAGGCCAGCCGCCACGAGATCGTGCGGCGGTACTATACCGCCGCCTGCGATCGGGTGAAGGGCAAGTGCGACGAGAGCGTGGTGCGCAAGCTGGAGCTGCTGATGCAGCAGGCCCACGTGGCGCCGGAGCAGTGCCCCTCGGTGGTGGCCAGCTTGAAGAAGGCGGAGGAGACCGGCACGGTGGCCGGTGCGCTGACGCTGCCGGACGGCACGGTGGTGACGGGCAAGACCTCCTCGCTGCTGGGGGCGTCCGCGGCGCTGCTGCTGAACGCGCTGAAGCGCCTGGCGGGCATCGACCACAAGCTGGACCTGATCCCCGCGTCGGTGATCGAGCCCATCAGCAAGATGAAGATCGAGTATCTGGGGCACCACAATCCGCGGCTGCACTCGGACGAGGTGCTGCTGGCGCTGGCGATCTCGGGGCTGACCAATCCGCTGGCGGCCATGGTACAGGCGCAGCTGAAGAACCTGCGGGGCTGCGACGCCCATTTCTCCGTGATCATCTCCGAGGAGGACGTCAAGCTGTACAAGCGGCTTGGCATCAACGTCAGCTGCGAGGCACGGTACGAGATCAAGAAGCTGTATCATAAGTAATGGATTGTTTTGACAATAAAAACAGGTGGCGCGAGCCACCTGTTTTTTTATGTAAGCGAAAGTTCCTTTGACGCGGGTGTAGGGGAGGGGCTCTGCCCCTCCCGTCCGGTGGACGAAAGGGATCATGTTGACCGGCGGGCGGGGTAGAACCCCGCCCCTACGAAAAATTTCGTGCCGATGACCTCAGATCCCCTTGTATTTTCTGCGGGTGGCAAGGCCGCCGCGGATGTGGCGCTGGGCTTTGTTTTCATCCAGCAGCGCCTTTACTTGCAGCCACAGCGCCCGATTGTACAGGGGCAGCCGCTCGCTGATATCCTTGTGGACGGTGGACTTGCTGATGCCGAACTGTTTGGCGGCGGCCCGCACCGTCGTTTGATTCTCTACCAGGTAAAGGGCCAGCTCCTCGGCCCGTCGCTCCAGATTCTCTTTGATAGCGCACCACTCCTTCAAGCAGTACCACTATATGAGCCCTTAGGCGGGAAAAGAACGGAAGATGCGGCGGGGGAGGGCGTTTTTTCATAAGGAAACCGTTATGTTTGAGGCGGAAAGGGTCAGCGGGCGGCGTCGATCTGGGCGCGGACGCCGGCGATGAGCAGCGTGGCGTCCAGCCCCATGGCGACGCCGTCATATCAGGTAGGTGTCTCTGCTACAACGAAGGAGGCTAATTATGGTATCCTGATGCTCGGCGAAAAACTCGCGGAGCTTGTCAGCTTCATCGGGGAGGACAAAGCCGAAGCCCTGTCCGACCACTCTGCAATAGAAAGCGATTTTCATGTCTGCCACCTCAAGCGAAAATGTCTTGGATTTTATATGCAATCTCAATGCGCTTAATACGAGGTTTTCTGCATGGTGCGGGACAGTGCATGACCACAGCAGCCACAGAAGGCTTTGCCTTTCAGCGGGTAGTCCCGCTTTTTCTTGTTGGGCTGGGAAAAGCGGAGCTGGCTGGCCTGCACGGTATCAAACACGGCTTTCTCTATGATAGCCGTGTGATGGTCAGGGAGGATGTACCACGATTCTCTGTCCTTCAGATGGCTTCTGCTGCCGCCTACTTCGAGAACCGCCCGCTTGCCGAGCACATACACGCCGGTGTAGCGTTCGTCCTCCAAAATGCGGAGAATGGTGGACGCACTCCAGATGCCATGACAGCGGGAAATATCGTGGGTGTGATTGCCGTGTGCCGCTTTGTACTGGCCGGGAGTGGGGATGTTCCTGCGGAACAGTTCCCGCGTGATGGCGGTGGAGTTGATCCCCTCGGCGGCAAGCTGGAAGATAAGCTGCACAATGGCAGCGGCCTCCGGGTCAGGCTCCATTCTGCCATCGGCGCTTTTGCGATAGCCGTAGGGACAGATTTTGCTCTGATACTCGCCGCGCTGCATCTTGGCGTAGAATGAAGCTCTCGTCCAAGATGACCTGATTACCTCCAAATACTGCCGAAGCAGTTTTTCAACACGGAACATCTGCGCATAGCGCATCAGCTTCCGCAAGTCCTTGTCTTTTCGTTTTGCGTATTGCTTGAGTGCATCCTGAAAGGTCTGCATCTCGATTCCACTGCGGCTGCGGATCAGATCGCAGATGGTACGCTCCATATCATAGACGGGAACCGGGTTGCCAAAGGGCGTGTTCATCGTGACGATCCCCACATCATGCAATTCTTTCTTGATGGTGTAGACCTTGATGCCGTCTGCTTGCAGGCTGGCAGGATTGTAGCCGGTCTTGACCGTGATGGAATACGGATTCGGCTCCCGGTCGGTCAGGTCATG
>CAKTMO010000037.1 GCA_934573935.1 uncultured Oscillospiraceae bacterium
AAAAAGCCCGGAAACGGTTGATGCGCCTGGCTTTTCGCCAGACGCATCTATACCGTTTCGTTAATTTGGTCCGAGTGGCGAGACTTGAACTCACGGCCTCTTGACCCCCAGTCAAGCGCGCTACCAACTGCGCCACACCCGGATAGGGACTGCTGCTCACATCAGCCTATATACCATAGCATATCTTTCTGTGAATTGCAAGCCCTAATTTCGCCTTTTTTGAAAAAACTGCCGATGCAGGATTACCAGGACACCTCTTCGTCTGCGCGCAGGTAAAAGTGTCCCGCCTCCGGCGTTGCGCCGGAACGCGCAAACAGCTCCTCAAGCGTGACGAACTCATAACCCTGAGCGGAGAGCGTGTCGATCGCTTGCAGCGCGGCGTCCACGCTGGTGGGGTAAGGATCGTGCAGCAACACGATGTCGCCGTCCTTTGCGTGCTGCACGATATGGTGCGCCACAAGGTCGCGGCTGCGGACGCTCCAGTCCATTGTGTCTATGCTCCAGAAGACCAGCGGGACGGAAACGCTTTGCTTGAGCGCATCGCTGGAAAAGCCCCACGGCGGGCGAATCCAGTATTCGCCGCTGCCAAGCAGCGCGCACAGCGCATCGTCTGTCCGGGCGATCTCATTCAGCTCGTCCGCACCGGCGGCGTCCAGCCGGACGTGGGTAAAGCTGTGGTTGCCGATCTGATGTCCTTCCTCTGCCATGCGCTGCACCAGCGCCGCGTTGTCGGCGATCTGTTCGCCGATCAGGAAAAAGGTAGCGTGCGCCCCGCGCTCTTTCAGGCCGTCCAGCAGTGCGGCGGTCGTCTGCGGCGAGGGGCCGTCGTCGAACGTCAGGGCGATACAGGGGAGCTCCGCCTGCCCGGATGCGGCGGCAGCATTTTCCCTGTGTGCGTAGAGAAGTCCCAGCAGCGTCAGCAGCAGAAGCAGGAGCAGAGCATGGCAGCGTTTCAAGATCATCACCTCGTCAGCTATCCTATGCGGGCGCGGGACAAAAAAGAAGTTCGCCGCCCGTATGGGCGGCGAACCTGCTGTTCAGAAAGGGATAAGCTTACTTGCTGAGCTTTTCGTCGGCATTGGTGCCGGTGTAGCTGTTGCGGAAGAAGGCGAAATACACGATGATGCAGACGGCGATGAGCGCATAGGCAAATATGACCACGGCGATATTACCGGCCTGGATCTCGGAGACAAGACCGCCGATCTCCACAATGACGATCAGCAGCGGCGTGATGACGCGGATCATCACCCGATAGAAGCTCTTGAGCCAGGGAGCCATGGCTGTGCCTTCGCTTTCAATTTCGGCAATGGCATTGTCGGGCTTGATGATCCAGCCGACGGCAATGCAGGAGAACAGCGCGCAGACGGGCATGAGAACCGTATTGGTGACCTCATCGAAGAACGTCAGCCAGTCCAGCCCGAAGAGCGTGGGGGAGCTTTCCTCAAGAATGGCAACGTGGCCGAGCGAAATGCCGACCGGAATGGAGACCAGGAAGCAGATGGCGGAGACGATCAGCGCGGAGGCCTTGCGGTTGGCTTTGAATTTCTGGATCACAAACTGCGTAGCCACCTCAATGAGCGACATGACAGAGGTAATGGCGGCGATAACGACCATCACGAAGAACGCAAAGCTGACAAGCTTGCCCGCAAAGCCCATGGAATCAAACACCTGCGGAAGGATGATGAAGATAAGCGCCACGCCCTTGCTGCTGTCCAGCAGCGAGGGGTCGAAGTGGGCCACGGCGGGGAAAATGGCAAGGCCGGCCAGCAGCGCCACAACGGTATCGAACAGGCAGATCATGGCGGTGGACTCCACAATATTGATGCCGCGGCCGGTATAGGAGCCGTAGGTGATCATAATGCCCATGCCGAGCGAGAGGGAGAAGAACGCCTGCCCCATAGCGGCCAGCACGCTTTTGAAGGTGATCACGGAGAAGTCGGGCTTGAGATAGAATGCAAGGCCCTCCTTCACGCCATCGCCCAGCGTGAGCGAGTAGATTGCAACGCCGACGACGATCAGGAACAGGATCGGCATGAGGACCTTGGACATCCGCTCGATGCCCTCCTCCACGCCGCAGGCGATGATGATCGCGGCAATGGCTACAAAGATCGCCGTATAGAGAATGACCTCGCCGGTGTTGACGGAGAAGGTACTCAGGATACCGGCGTTGCCGTTGAAGGAGTTGACGGCGAACTTCGTTGTCCAGCCGCCCAGCACGGCATAGTAGCAGGTGATGAACGTGGGGATCAGAATGGCGACAAGGCCGCACCAGCCAAGGTTCTTGTTTATCTTTTTATAGGCGGAAATGGGGTTGGCTGCCGCGCGGCGGCCAAGGTAGATCTCGCTGAGCATCGTTACAAAGCCGATGAAGATTACGCAGGCTACATAGAGCAGTACGAAAGCAGCGCCGCCGTTCTGCGACGTTTTGTACGGGAATGCCCAAATGTTGCCAAGACCCACTGCGGAGCCTGCGGCGGCGAGAATAAAGCCGACGCTGCTGGCAAAGCCAACGTTTTTCTTCTTTTCCATTGTTGTAACTCACTCTCCTGAAAATATTTTGACAGCAGCGCTGTCTGCGTACAGACGGCACTGTGCCGCACTTCATCGACACTATCGATGAAATTTCGTAAATTATATAATCATGCTTGAAAATAGTAAAGAGACGTATTATAATAAAAATATGATAATTTCTCATGAAAGGGAGATGGATTGTGGAAAGTAAAAAGCTGGAAGCACTGCTTATGGCGGTCGATTTGGGCAGTTTTACCAAAGCTGCGGAAGTGATGGGCTATACGCAATCAGGGCTGACGCACATGATGAATTCGCTGGAGCGGGAGGTCGGCTTCACACTGCTCGAGCGCGGGCGCGGCGGCGTCCGGCTGACGGAGGAGGGTGAACACGTGGCACCTGCCATCCGGGAATTTTTGCAGGCCAACGCGCGGCTGGACAGCGTGATAGCGCAGGTGGCCTCCTCGCGCAGCGAGGTCATCCGCGTGAGCGCCTATGCAAGCATGGCGGCGCACTGGCTGCCCGGGATCGTCCGCCGCTTCCGCGAGGAACGGCCCGATGTGGACGTGGATATCCGTATGGCGGATCATGCGGGCAGCCCATATGAGCTGCTGGCGCAGGGGAAGATGGATATCATTTTTGTCAGCCGGCAGGAGCAGGAGAGCGGATACGAGTGGATCCACCTGCGGGACGATCCGATGTACGCCGTGCTGCCGGAGGACTATCCGCTCGGTGGACGCAGCGGCTTTCTGCTGCAGGACTTTGACGGGCGCGATTTCATCATGCCGTCCCAGGGGTTCGACAAGGACATCATGCGCATTTTCAACCGTGTGGGCGTGAAGCCGCACATCCTGCCCAGCACGGTGGACGATCCCACTGTGATCAGCATGGTCGCGCATGGGCTGGGCGTGAGCATGATGACGGAGCTGACGCTGCGCGGACACGCCGAGCGGGTGCGCCTTGTGCCGGTGGAGCCTGCGGCCGCGCGCGAGCTTGGTATGGCGCGGCGTGCCGGCGAGGGAAACTCTTCCGCTCTGCAGCAGTTTATCGAGTGTGCGCAGCTGGTGCTGCGCGAGCTGGAGCCGTGATGCGCAGGCGGCGCAAAAAGATACTTGTAACGCGCCGGAAAAGCGGTTAAAATAAAAGGACTACACTCAACGCAAAGGAGAACCTGACCCCATGCTGAGCTTTAAGAGCGTTTCGCAGCGCGATCTGCCGCGCCTGCGCCGCTACTATAAGGATTGCAATTACCGCCTGTGCGAGTATTCCGCGCTGGTCAAGCTGATGTGGCGCGGACATCTGCACCCGCAGTACGCCGAAGAGGCTGGCTGCCTGATCGTGAAAAACTGTATCGACGGCAAGCCCTGCTTTGACTATCCGGTCGCCGGACCGGGCGGAGATGAGGACGCGGCACTCAGCGCCATCGAGAGCTACTGCGTAGAGCAGGGGCTTGCGCTTGAGATATCTGTTGTGCCGCGGGAGAAGGCGACGCGCCTGCTGCTGCGCTATCCGCATTTCCATATGGACAATCCGCGCGCATGGCGCGATTACCTCTATGATGCGAATGATTTGCGCGAGTTTCCCGGGCGGCACTACAGCGGGCAGCGCAACCATGTCAACAAGTTCCGCAAGCTCTATCCCGGCGCGCGTTTCCGCCCGCTGGGGAAGGAGGATGCGCCGCTGATCGAGCGCTTCTGGCAGGACTACGGCGAGGTGTTTGAAAAGACGTCTGAGAGCGCGAAGCGCGAGCTGTCGCTTGCCAAAGCCATGCTGCGCCTGACGGGGAAGAGCTGGCTTTTTGCCGGAGGCATGGAGCTGGACGGCAGGCTGATTTCGCTTTCCATGGCAGAGCGCTGCGGGGAAACGCTGCACATCCACATTGAGAAAGCGCTTTACGGATACGAGGGCGTATATCCTGCCACGGTGCAGGAGTTTGCCCGCTGCTATGCGGTAGACGGCGTCCGCTATATCAACCGCGAGGATGACGCGGGCGACCGCGGCCTGCGGACGTCGAAGCTTCAGTATCTGCCCTGCGAGCTTGCCGAAAAGTACTGCTTCGATGTGAAAAACGAGCTGGAGAGCCTGACGGAGATCCCGGTGATCCGCACCGAACGGCTGACGCTTGCGCCGCTGGCGGAGGAGGACAGGGCGGCCTACAATGCGCTCTGCCTTGACGATGCGCGCAATCAGTGGTGGGGCTACGACTATCGCAGCGACTGGAAGGGCGAGGATCTGGAGCGCTACTTCCTTGATGTTGCGCGCGAGGACTTTGCTGCAAAGCGCGCGGTCAATTTCGCCGTGCGGCTGAACGGCAAATGCATCGGCGAGGCGCTGCTCTACCGCTTCGACGGGCGCGGCGGCGCAGAGGAGGGCTGCCGCATTGCGCCGGAATACGCCGGCCACGGCTACGGGACGGAGGCGTTCCGCGCGCTGGCCGAGTGGGGGCTGTACGACCGTCACCTTGGACACATCGTTGCCAAATGCTATAAGGAAAACAGCGCATCGTACAAAATGCTGTCCTCCTGTATGCGCAAAAGCGGCGAGGACGAGACGTTTTTCTACTTCGATAAAGAGGTGTGACGGCAGCCCTGCGCCGCGCGGGGCGAACGATAAGAGGAGGGCTGTTCTCTTTCCGAAAGAGAACAGCCCTTTTGCATACTCTGAAAAATTCGGGCGATTTTCAATGTGTGAATGACGAGCAGATTATCGCGCTGTATTGGGCGCGGCAGGAGGCTGCAATTGCAGAGACTGCCTTGAAATACGGCGGACTCTGCACCCGTGTTGCCGGAAATATCCTGGCGAGCCGCGAGGACAGTGAGGAATGCGTGAACGACACATATTTTGCCGCTTTTTACCCATACTATGGAAGAAAATCATGCGGCGGGAGGCGGCTATGGAGCGGTTATCGAAGAATTATGAGGAAAACGTCCTGACACTGAACGGGCTGCTGGGCGTGGGGCGCTGCTTTGATATGATCGCGCGGGACTTTGTGGTCGGCGGGAAGCGGGCGCGGCTGTGGGTCGTGGATGGCTACGGCGATGACGCCGTGATCGAACGGATGCTGAGCTTCTGGCTCGCGCTGCCGGAGATCGGCGCGGCCGGCACGATGCAGCAGTTTATCGACCGGTACATCACTTTCAGCGAGGTGGACGCCGAGCAGCGCGTAAGGAACGCGGTGACGGGCGTTTTCCTTGGAAAAACGCTGCTGCTGGTCGAAGACTATGATGAATGCGCGCTGATCGACGCCAAGCAGTATCCCGCCCGCAGCGTGGAGGAGCCATCCTCCGGCAAGGTGCTGCGCGGCGCACACGATGGGTTCATCGAAACGCTCGTGGCCAATGCGGCGCTCCTGCGCCGGCGGATCCGCGATCCGCAGCTTACGCTTGAAGGACACAAGGTCTCGGACTGCTCACGCGCCGATGTGGTTCTCTGTTATCTGGAAAACAAGGTGGACCGGCGCCTGCTTGACGAAGTGCGGCGCAAGCTTACCGCCATTGATGTGCGCTCCATCGCCATGAGCCAGGAAAGCGTTGCCGAGGCAATGATGGGAAAAGGGCAGTGGTGGAATCCATTTCCCAAGGTTCGCTACACCGAGCGGCCCGATGCTGCGACTGCCTGCGTGATGGAGGGCGACATCATTGTGCTGGTGGACAACACTCCGGCGGCAATGATCCTGCCCACGCATTTTTTCGATTTTGTGCAGGAGTCGAACGATTTCTACTTTCCGCCGCTGATCGGCACTTATCTGCGCATCCTTCGCTTTGTGGTCTTCCTGCTCACGATGTTCATTACGCCCGTGTGGTATCTTCTCGTCAAGGATCCGTCGCGCACGCAGGCGGGGCTTGCATTCCTCGCCATCGACAGCGAGTATTCCGTGCCGCTGCTGGTGCAGCTGCTGCTGGCGGAGTTTATCGTAGACCTTCTGAAGCTTGCTTCGCTCAATACGCCGGATGTGTTTTCCAATTCCTTCAGTATGCTCGGCGCGCTTGTGCTTGGCGATTTTGCCGTGCAGGCGCACTGGCTGGTGCCGGAGGTGCTGGCGTATATGGCGTTCGTCGCCATCGCAAACTTTGCCCAGCCGAGCTATGAGCTGGGCTATGCGTTCAAGCTGCTGCGGCTGCTGTTGCTGCTGCTCATCGGCGCGCTGGACTGGATCGGCCTTGTGGCCGGCTGCGCGGCGATCGCTGTGCTTCTGGCGGCAACAAAGCCCATCGTCGGCCGGGGCTATCTCTATCCGCTCTGCCCGCTGGACAAAAAGGCGCTGCTCGCGCTGCTGATCCGCAAGCCGATCAGCAGGGAAAACACCTGAGTGCGCCGCATTGCCTGAAAAAGAAAAAATGCAGCACCCTGACGGGTGCTGCATTTTCAGCTTGTTGCGGTCCATGCGCACGGACGCGCACGGATGCGATCAGGTCAGACGATTTTCGATTAGAAAATGCCCTGAGCCATCATCGCGTCAGCGACCTTCTGGAAGCCGGCGATGTTGGCGCCAGCGACCAGGTCGTAGCCCAGGCCGTAACGCTCGGCAGCCTCAACGGAAGCATCATAGATGTTCTTCATGATGGCCTGCATCTTGGCATCAACTTCCTCAGCGGTCCAGTAGATACGCTGAGCGTTCTGAGCCATTTCGAGTTCGGAGACGGAAACGCCGCAGGCGTTAACAGCCTTGGAGGGAGCGACGACCATGTGCTTCTGCTCCTTCAGGAACTCAAGCGCATCGTTGGTGGTGGGCATATTGGCGACCTCGATGTAGTACTTGACGCCGGACTCGGCGATCTTCTTGGCCCACTCCATGTTAACATCGTTCTGGGTAGCGGCGGGCATGTAAACGTCAACGTCCTTGACGCCCCAGCACTTCTGACCCTCAACGAACTCAACGCCGAACTTGTCAGCATAGGGCTTGCAGTGCATCGGATCCTTGGCGCGCATCTCAAGGATGAAGTTGAGCTTCTCTTCACCGCAGACGCCATCCGGGTCATGGATGTAGCCGTCGGGGCCGGCGAAGTAGGTGACCTTACCGCCGAGCTCGTCGATCTTCTTCATGATGCCCCAGCCCACGTTGCCGTAGCCGGACATAGCGACGCGGATGCCCTTGACTTCCTTGCCGTCGTGCTTCAGGACTTCGCGCAGATAATAGACGGCGCCGAAACCAGTCGCCTCGGGACGGAGGATGGAACCACCGGTGCAGATGGCCTTGCCGGACATAGCGCCGAACTCGGCAGCGCCGACGATGCGGCGATACTGACCGTACAGATAACCGACCTCGCGGCCGCCGACACCAACGTCACCGGCGGGGCAGTCGATGTCCTGACCGATGTGACGATGGAACTCGGTCATGAAGGCCTGGCAGAAGCGCATGACTTCGCCGTCGCTGCGGCCGATGGGGGAGAAGTCGGAACCGCCCTTGGCGCCGCCGATGGGCAGGCAGGTCAGAGCATCTTTGAAGGTCTGCTCGAAGCCGAGGAACTTGATGATGGAGAGGTT
>CAKTMO010000038.1 GCA_934573935.1 uncultured Oscillospiraceae bacterium
GTCATGTGCGTTGTCCGTGAGTTCCTGGGCAGCGGCAAGTTCGGCGGCGGCCTGCTGGGCGGCGGCGCTCTGGGCAGCGCTCCCGGCGTGGTCATCTTCCCCGAGGAGTTCGGTATCAAGGTTCTGACGCTGCCGGTCGGCGGCTTCCTGACGCTGGGCGCACTGATCGCTGTGATGCAGTGGGCGCTGGCCAAGAGCGAAAAGAAAAAGGAGGCCAAGTAAGTTATGTCTGTTACTACTTTGCTCGCCATTTCTCTTGGCGCTATTCTGACCAATAACTTTATCTTCTCCCAGTTCCTGGGCATCTGCCCCTTCCTGGGCGTGTCCAAGAAGATCGACACCGCCGTCGGCATGGGCGCCGCCGTGACCTTCGTTATGGGTCTGGCCTCCGCGTTCTGCTATCTGGTGAATCTGGTGCTGGTCCCCCTGAACCTGGCCTTTATGCAGACCGTGGCCTACATTCTGGTCATCGCCGGTCTGGTGCAGTTCGTGGAAATGTTCCTGAAAAAGAATATCCCCACCCTGTACACCGCCCTGGGTGTGTACCTGCCTCTGATCACCACCAACTGCGCCGTTCTGGGCGTGGCTCTGCTGAACACCCAGAATGATTACAACTTCATCGAGTCTGTGGTCTACGGTATCACCGGCGGTCTGGGCTTCCTGCTGGCCATCTTCCTGTTCGCGGCCGTCCGTGAGCAGCTGGAGGTCTCCAGCGACAACCCCAAGGCTTTTGACGGCTTCCCCATCGCGCTGGTCACCGCCGGCCTGATGGCGCTGGCCTTCATGGGCTTCAGCGGCCTGAAGGTCTGGTAAGGAGGTAGAGAAGAATGAGTATGACTTTGATTTGGGCGATCGTCGTTCTGGGCGCTCTGGCTATCGTGTTCGGCCTGATCCTGGCCATTGCCGCCAAGGTGTTTGAGGTCGAGGTGGATCCCCGTCTGCCTGAGATCCAGGCCTGCCTGGCCGGCGCCAACTGCGGCGGCTGCGGCTATCCCGGCTGCGGCGGCTGCGCCGAGGCCATTCTGGCCGGTAAGGCTCCCGTCACCGCCTGTGCCCCTGCCGGTCCCGAAAATGCCGCCAAGATCGCGGCCATCATGGGCCTGGAGGCTCCCTCCGGCGACAAGATGGTGGCACACGTACTGTGCAACGGCGGCTGCAACGCCAAGGAGAACTTTGAGTATCGCGGCGTGAAGGACTGCCTGGCCGCCACCAAGGTCTGCGGCGGCGATGCCAAGGCCTGCAAGTACGGTTGCTTCGGCTTCGGCTCCTGCGTGGCTGCCTGCAAGTTTGACGCCATCCATGTTGAGAACGGTGTTGCCGTTGTGGACAAGGAAAAGTGCACCAACTGCGGCGCCTGCCGCGCGGCTTGCCCCCACCACCTGATCGTGGAGGTCCCCTACAAGCAGAAGGTGTTCGTCAACTGCTCCAACAAGGACAAGGGCCCCGCTGTTACCAAGGTCTGCGCCGCCAGCTGCATCGCCTGCGGCATGTGCGAGCGTACCTGCAAGTTCGACGCCATCCACGTGGAGAATAACGTGGCTGTCATCGACTACAGCAAGTGCCGCAACTGCACCATGTGCGCCAAGGCCTGCCCCCGCAACGCCATTGAGCCCATCCCCACTCCCGAGGAGAAGGAGAAGTTCAAGGCCGCCCAGAAGGCTGCTGCCGAGAAGAAGGCCGCTGCTGAAAAGGCCGCCAAGGAGGCTGCCGCCGCCGAGGCTCCCAAGGCCGAATAAGGCAAGCCTATCAACCATCAGACAGGGTATGCGTGAAAACGCATACCCTGTCTTTTCTTGCGGTGCAGAGCGCATTTTTCAAAAATAAACGGGAGATGGCAGGTTTTTACAGCAAAAAACCGCAACTTTTCCGCAAAAAATCAGTTGACATAACAGCGGTGGAAAAAGATGTGGAAAGTGTGAAAAACCCTGTCCGGACGGTGGATTTCTCTGGTTGCTATTCCATTATTTTTCGCCCCGCCCACCAACTTTTCCACGAAAACCACCCCCGAAACAGCGCCTTCCGACAGCAAGCCCCTTGCGCCGGAAGCGGAAATGCGGTACAATATATCGCGTGTGATGACAATATCCCTACCATCCTTGGAGGTTTTTCCCCTATGCCAAAGAAGAACGTATATAGCGACGACAGTATTACCAGCCTGAAGGGCGCGGACCGAGTCCGAAAGCGCCCAGGCGTTATTTTCGGCTCTGACGGTCTGGAGGGCTGTGAGCACGCGGTGTTCGAGATCCTCTCCAATTCCATCGACGAAGCCCGCGAGGGCCACGGCAGCCTTATCACCGTCACCCGCTATCTGGACAAGTCCGTGCAGGTGGAGGATATGGGCCGCGGCTGCCCTGTGGACTGGAACGAGAAGGAAGGCCGCTTCAACTGGGAGCTGGTGTTCTGTGAGCTGTACGCCGGCGGCAAATACGACAACGAGAACAGCGAGAATTACGAATTTTCTCTGGGCCTGAACGGTCTGGGCTCCTGCGCCACCCAGTACGCCTCGGCGTATATGGACGTCACCGTCTGGCGCGGCGGCAAGGAATACGACCTCCATTTTGAAAAGGGCGAGAATATCGGCGGCCTTCAGGTGAAGGAGCTGACCAGCAACAAGAAAAAGACCGGCACCCGCATCCGCTGGCTGCCGGATCTGGAGGTGTTCACCGACATCGCCGTGCCGCTGGACTACTATCGGGACGCCATGAAGCGGCAGGCGGTGGTCAACGCCGGCGTTACCTTCCGGCTGCTGAACGAGACGGCGGCGGGCAAGTTTGAAACGGAGGAGTTCCTCTATCCCCGCGGTATCCAGGATTATATCGCCGAGCTGGCAGGGGACGACGCCCTTACCGAGCCGGTGTTCTGGGAGGCGGAGCGCCGCGGCCGTGACCGCGCCGACAAGGCGGAATACAAGGTGAAGCTCAGCGTGGCGCTGTGCTTCTCCAACCGTGTGTCCGTTGTGGAGCACTATCACAACTCCAGCTTTCTGGAGCACGGCGGCAGCCCCGAAAAGGCCACCCGACTGGCTTTGGTGGGCGCCATCGACAAATATCTGCGGGAGAACAACAAGTATCTGAAATCCGAAGCCAAGATCACCTATCCCGACGTGCAGGACTGCCTGATCCTGGTCAGCAACAACTTCTCCACCCAGACCAGCTACGAGAACCAGACCAAAAAGGCCATTACCAATAAATTCATTCAGGACGCCATGGCGGAGTTCCTCCGCAGCCGCCTGGAGATCTACTTTATCGAGAACCGCGACGCCGCTGAGAAGATCGCCGCCCAGGTGCTCATCAACAAGCGCAGCCGCGAAACGGCGGAAAAGACCCGCATCAACCAGAAGAAAAAGCTCACCGAGAAGATCGACATTGCCAACCGTGTTCAGAAGTTCGTGGACTGCCGCACCAAGGACGTGGAGCGCCGCGAGCTGTACATCGTGGAGGGTGACTCCGCACTGGGCGCCTGCAAGCAGTCCCGCGACGCGGACTTCCAGGGCCTGATGCCCGTCCGCGGCAAGATCCTCAATTGCCTGAAAGCCGACTACCCCCGTATTTTCAAAAGCGACGTGATCACCGATCTGATGAAGGTGCTGGGCTGCGGCGTGGAGGTCTCCGGCAAGGCGGTGAAGGATCTGAACCAGTTTGACATCAACAACCTCCGCTGGAGCAAGGTGGTCATCTGCACCGATGGCGATGTGGACGGCTTCCAGATCCGCACCCTGATCCTCACCATGCTCTACCGCCTGTGCCCCACCCTGATCCGCGAGGGAAAGGTTTACATCGCGGAAACGCCCCTGTTTGAGATCACGTATAAGGACAAGACCGCCGAAAAGACCTGGTTTGCCTATTCCGAAAAGGAAAAGGCAGATATCCTCCGGGCCCTGGAGGGCAAAAAGGTAAAGATTGACCGCTCCAAGGGCCTTGGCGAAAACGATCCGGAGATGATGTGGCTGACCACCATGAACCCCGAGACGCGGCGGCTTATCAAGGTGCTGCCTGCCGACGCCGAGGAGACCGCCCGGGTCTTCGACCTCCTTCTGGGCGACAACCTCTCCGGCCGCAAGGAGTACATCGCCGAAAACGGCCATAAATACATGGACATGATCGACGTGAGCTGAGGAAAGGCACGTCTCTTACGCCTGCGACCAACGATTTGATCCGATAGCCATTCATAGGGCGGTCTGCCCGCATGCCGCCGTCGAATATCGCAATACCTCCGTTTACCGCGCGGCGGGGTGAGGGCACCCCGCCCTACGCACTACCGTAAACTTTCGGCCACCGCCCCTACACCAAAGAATTACCGCCAACAGAAGAAAGGACATTGCTCCTATGGCAAAGAAAACACCAACCGACCGCACCGTCCATCGGCCCGCCGACCCCAATGTGATGGGGCTGCAGGGCGCGGTGGTGGATCAGCCCATCACCGCCACCTTGGACGAAAACTATATGCCCTACGCCATGAGCGTCATCGTCTCCCGCGCCATACCGGAGATCGACGGCTTCAAGCCCGCCCACCGGAAGCTCCTATACACCATGTACAAGATGGGGCTTCTCTCCGGCAGCCGCACCAAGTCCGCCAACATCGTGGGCCAGACCATGCGCCTGAACCCCCACGGCGACCAGGCCATCTACGAGACCATGGTGCGTCTGGCCAAGGGCAACGAGGCCCTGCTGCACCCCTTTGTGGACAGCAAAGGCAACTTCGGCAAGGTCTACTCCCGCGACATGGCCTACGCCGCCAGCCGCTATACCGAGGCCAAGCTGGCCCCCATCTGCGCCGAGCTGTTTCGGGATCTGGACTGCGACGCCGTGGACTTCGTGGACAACTACGACAACACCATGAAGGAGCCGTCTCTGCTGCCTACCACCTTCCCCAACGTGCTGGTGTCCGCCAACCAGGGCATCGCCGTGGGCATGGCGTCCCAGATCTGCGGCTTCAATCTGGGTGAGGTGTGCGACACCACCATCGCCTATCTGAAAAATCCCGACCACGACATCGCCTCCACGCTGCTGGCGCCGGACTTTCCCACCGGCGGACAGATCCTCTGCGACGGCGATGAGCTGCGGGAGATCTACCGCACCGGCCGCGGCGGCGTAAAGGTGCGGGGCCGCTACCGCTATGATAAGAAGGAAAATCTCATCGAGGTCTATGAGATCCCCTATTCCACCTCCATCGAGGCCATTCTGGACAAGGTGGCGGAGCTGGTGAAGGCCGGCAAGGTGAAAGAGATCAACGACATGCGGGACGAGAGCGACCTGAGCGGCCTGAAGCTGGCCATCGACCTGAAGCGGGGCGTGGATCCCGACAAGCTGATGGCCAAGCTCTATCGTCTGACCCCCCTGCAGGACACCGTCAGCTGCAACTTCAATATCCTCATCGCCGGACAGCCCCGCGTGCTGGGTGTGGGCGGTATTCTGGAGGAGTGGACGGCCTGGCGCACCGACTGCGTCAAGCGCCGCGTCTACTTCATCCTGAAGAAGAAGCAGGACAAGCTGCACCTGCTGCTGGGCCTGAAGCGCATCCTGCTGGATATCGACAAGGCCATCCGCACCATCCGCGAAACGGAGGAGGAGGCGGAGGTCATCCCCAACCTGATGATCGTCTTCGGCATCGACCAGGCCCAGGCGGAATACGTGGCGGAGATCAAGCTGCGCAACATCAACAAGGAGTACATCCTTAAGCGCGTGGCGGAAACCGACTCCCTGCGGGACGAAATCGACGACCTGGAGGACACCCTGTCCAAGCCCCAGCGCATCCGCCGCATTATCATCGACGAGTTGACGGAGGTGCGGAAGAAGTACGCCATCCCCCGTCACACCGAGATCATCTACGGCCACGAGCTGCCGGAGGAGCCGGAGGAGGAGCCCATCGACGACTATCCCGTCCACATCTTCCTCAGCCGCCAGGGCTATTTCAAGAAGATCACCCCTCAGTCCCTGCGCATGTCCGGCGAGCAGAAATATAAGGAGGGCGACGGCCTCAGCCAGTACTTCGAAGCCTCCAACGCCGCCGAGCTGCTGTTCTTCACCGACCGCCAGCAGGTCTACAAGACCCGCGCCAGCGAGTTCGGCGAGACCAAGGCCTCGGCCCTGGGGGACTATCTGCCCGCCAGACTGGGCATGGACGAGGGCGAGAATGTGATCTATCTGGCCATGGCCGGAGACTACAGCGGTTTCCTGCTGTTCTTCTTTGCAAACGGCAAGGCCGCCAAGGTGCCCCTGAGCGCCTATGCCACCACCTCCAACCGCCGCCGCCTTACCGGTGCCTACAGCGACAAGGCGCCCCTGACGGCGATCCTGGCGCTGCGGGAGGACACGGAGCTGGCGCTGTTTACCAACGAGCCCCGATGCCTGCTGATGCACACCGCGTCTCTGACACCCAAGACCACCCGCGCCACCCAGGGCGTGGCGGTCATGACCATCAAGCCCAAGTACCATCTGGAGCGCGTGGCGCCGGTGGAGGAGACAGGCATCACCAATCCCGCCCGCTACCGCACCCGCACCATCCCTGCCGTGGGCGCGCTGGTCAAGCCGGAGGACAGCGACGAGAAGCAGATCACGCTGCTGTAACTGGCATAAAGACAGGTTCCGGAGCTTCGGTACTATGGCGCGCAGCAGAACGAGTGCCCGCTGGGGATCCGTCCGACAGTACACGGTCGTACAACAATAGGGCCGACAGAGTCGCCGGCCCCTACACACCGCTTTACAGCGGCATAAAGGAGGGACGCTATCATGAAACGCCGTATCATTGCCCTGATACTGGCCCTTGCCATGGCGCTGCCGCTGGCGGGCTGTTCCCTGCTGGAGCGGGGCTACAGCAGCGTGAACCGCCACGAATACTCCTATTATGAGAGCACGGAAAAGGACGTCCTGCAGCCGGAGACCTATCAGGATCTGGTCAACGCCCTGCTGGTACTGGTGGACGACCACGCGGCGGAGGGCACCATCTGGCTGTCGTCGGACGGCGATGTGGCCAATCCCGAAGAGGCCATCGAGCAGGCCTGTCAGGAGGTGCAGCGGGAGACCCCCATGGGGGCCTATGCCGTGGAGTATATCACCTACACCGTGTCTCAGGATAACCGCGCCTACAGCGAGATCAAGCTGGCCCTGGGCTACCGGCGCACGGAAGCGCAGGTGAAGGCCATCGTTCACGCCACCAGCATCTCCGCCCTGCACACGCTGCTGACCGCCGCCGTTGAAAGTGACGCCGCCGAGCTGGTGGTGCAGATGGGCTACTTCAAGGATCAGGCCCAGGAGGTGCGGGACATCGTGGCCCAGGTGGCTGTCGAGCAGCTGGGTGAAGAGGCGGCCCCCTGGCCGGTGGAGTTCTATCCCAATGAAAGCGCCGCGGGGATCATCGAAATTTTGCTGAAAAATTAGAGAATAGGAATTGACAAACGCGGGATCTTGTGGTACAATCAATCTTGCGTTTGCGGGCGTAGCTCATCTGGTAGAGCGCGACCTTGCCAAGGTCGAGGTAGCGAGTTCGAGCCTCGTCGCCCGCTCCAAGTTAACAAACAGGTTTAGATGCCATGCGGTGAAAGCCGCATGGCATCAAGCTTTTCCGGGGTTTTCCACACCCCGATTTTACCGGTTTTGAGCATGGATGTCAGAGCCGTCTGAGAGGCGTTCGACGTG
>CAKTMO010000039.1 GCA_934573935.1 uncultured Oscillospiraceae bacterium
GGCTCCGCCGGCACCATGTCCGCCGGTGACCTGCTGAAGGAGCGCTATCCCCACCTGAAGCTGGCCGTGGGCGAGGCCCTGCAGTGCCCCACCATCCTGGACAACGGCTTCGGCGGCCACCGCATCGAGGGTATCGGCGACAAGCACATCCCCTGGATCCACAACGTGAAGAACACCGACATGGCCATCGCCATCGACGACGAGGACAGCCAGCGCCTGCTGCGCCTGTTCAACACCCACGAGGGCCAGGAGTACATGAAGAAGGAACTGGGCATGACCGACGAGGAAGTCGAAAAGATGACCTGGCTGGGCATTTCCGGTATCGCCAACGTGCTGTGCTGCATCAAGATGGCCAAGTACTATGAGCTGACCGAGAACGACGTGGTGGCCACCGTGCTGACCGACTCCGCCGTGATGTACAAGTCCCGTATCGAGGAGCTCAACGAGATGCACGGCGCCTACAACGCCCACGAGGCTTCTCTGGATCACAACCTGCACATGCTGGGCCTGCGCACCGACAACATGATGGAGATGGGCTATGCCGAGCGCAAGCGCGTCCACAACCTGAAGTACTACACCTGGGTCGAGCAGCAGCAGATGAACGTGGAGGACCTGAACGCCCAGTGGTACGACACCAAGGGTACCTGGGACGCCGTTCACGCCCAGGCCAAGGATCTGGACGAGCTCATCAACGAGTTCAACGAGGCCACCGGTCTGCTGAAGAGCCTGTAATTCCAAAAGGGGGAGCAGGTTTCCCCGTTAGATCCCTATATGATACGCCTCAGGGCGGGGCTTTCGCCCCGCCCTGAGTTTTTCATTATAATTAAGGAGAACACCACCATGAAAAATGTGAAATACGGCAAGTGCGTCCGCTGCGGCAAGACCTATGACGCGGTGCCGGATCTGACCAACTGCGAATGCGGCGGTATTCTGGATATCGTCTATGACTATGACTACATCAAATCCGTGCTGACCAAGGAGAAGCTGGCCAAGCGGGACAACCGCTCCATGTGGCGCTATCGTGAGCTGCTGCCCGTGGAGGAGACCACCCCCGACACGCCCCTGCGTGTGGGCTGGAGCCCCCTGTACGAGGAGCCGAAGCTGGCGGAGATGCTGGGCATCAAAAAGCTGTGGGTGAAGGACGACGGCCAGAACCCCACCGCCTCCCTGAAGGATCGCGCCAGTGCCATGGCGGTGGCCAAGGCCATGGAGGCGGGCGCCAAGACCATCGCCTGCTCCTCTACCGGCAACGCCGCCAGCTCTCTGGCGGGCAACGCCGCCGCCGCGGGGCTCAAGACCTTCATCTTCGTGCCGGAGCGTGCCCCTCAGGGCAAGGTGGCACAGCTGATGATCTTCGGCGCCAACGTGATCTCCGTCAAGGGCAACTATGAGGACACCTTCAAGATGTCCGCCGCCGCCATCGAAAAGTACGGCTGGTACAACCGCAACGCCGCCATCAACCCCTATCTCAGCGAGGGCAAGAAGACCGTGGCGCTGGAGATCGCCGAGCAGCTGAATTGGGAGATGCCCGACTATCTGGCCATCTCCGTGGGCGACGGCTGCACCATCGCCGGTGTGTGGAAGGGCTTCAAGGATCTGTACGCCATCGGCTTTATTGACAAGCTGCCCCGCCTGCTCTCCGCCCAGTCTCTGGGCTGCTATCCTATCAACCGCGCTATCCAGGAGAACAAGCCCTGGGAGCCTATGGAGGAGAACACCATCGCCGACTCCATCAGCGTGGGCGTGCCCCGCAACGCCGACAAGGCGCTGGCCGCCATCCGCGAGTCCAACGGCATCGCCGTCAACGTGTCCGACGAGGAGATCCTGGCGGCGCAGCGGCTGCTGGGCCGCACCTGCGGCGTGTTCGGCGAGCCTGCGGGCGTCACCGGCGCGGCGGCGCTGAAAAAGGCCTGTGAGCAGGGCCTGATCCCCCACGACGCCACTGTGGTGTCCGTGGTCACCGGCAACGGCCTGAAGGATGTGGCAAACGCCATCAAGTCCGCCGGTTCCCCCGTCCACATCGCGCCCGATCTGGACCTGATGGTGGAGGAATTCAAGAAGCGCGGCGTGGTGGTTGAGTAAAAATCTGCGCAGCGCGAACTCTGCGAGGTTATTTTGAAAAGGAGCGGTGAAAACCGCTCCTTTTCTGATAAAAAATCAAGTGCAGCCGCCATTTTTGCCTTGACTTTTCGGAGGAAATCGTGTATCATAGTTGCTGTTGTAAAGGCTCAAAACTTTACATAAAGGCGATAAGCTTTACAGAAAGGGGTGCGAACCGTGAAAAATCAGACCTACCGCATGACCATGCTGTTCGACTTTTACGGCGAGACCCTGACGGAGCGGCAGAAGGAATTTTTCGACCTGTACTATAACGAGGATCTGTCTCTGGGCGAGATCGCCGAGAATTACGGCATCTCCCGCCAGGGCGTGCGGGACGTGATCGTCCGCGCCGAGGCCGCCATGCAGGAGATCGAGGATAAAACGGGCCTGATCCGCCGCTTTATGCAGATGCAGCCCAGGATCGCCGCCATTGAAGAGGCGGCGCAGAAGATCAAGACGCTGAACTATCGCCAGTTTGAAAATCCCCAGCTGGAAGCGCTGGCGACGGAGATCATGGAGAACACCGCCGGATTAAAGGAGTAAATATGGCATTTGAAGGATTGTCTGAAAAATTAAACGCCGTATTCAAAAGCCTGCGGGGCAAGGGCCGCCTGACGGAGTCCGACGTTCGCGCCGGTATGCGCGAGGTGCGCCTGGCGCTGCTGGAGGCCGACGTCAGCTATAAGGTGGTCAAGGATTTCGTGGCCCAGGTGACGGAGCGCTGCGTGGGCAGCGACGTGCTGGACAGCCTGACCCCCGCCCAGCAGATCATCAAGATCGTCAACGAAGAACTGACGAAGCTGATGGGCAGCACCAACGCCCGTCTGAACACCGCCAACCGCGGCCCCACCGTGGTGATGATGGTGGGTCTGCAGGGTGCCGGTAAAACCACCAACGGCGCCAAGCTGGCGGGCCTGATGCGCCGTCAGTTCGGCAAGCGCCCGCTGCTGGCGGCCTGCGACGTGTACCGTCCCGCCGCCATCAACCAGCTGCAGGTGGTGGGCAAGCAGCTGGATATCCCCGTGTTTGAAATGGGGCAGATCGACCCCGTGACCATCGCCAAGGAGGCGGTGAAATATGCCGCCGACCACGGCAACGACATGGTGTTTCTGGATACCGCCGGCCGCCTGCACATCGACGAGGCGCTGATGGACGAGCTGCGGAACATCAAGGCCGCGGTGAAGCCCAACGAGATATTGCTGGTGGTGGACGCCATGACCGGCCAGGACGCGGTAAACGCCGCCAAGGCCTTTGACGACGCCCTGGGCATTGACGGCGTGATGCTGACCAAGTTGGACGGCGACGCCCGCGGCGGCGCGGCATTGTCCATTCGGGCCACCACCGGAAAGCCCATCAAGTTCATCGGCACCGGCGAAAAGCTGGACATGATCGAGCTGTTCCACCCCGACCGCATGGCCTCCCGTATCCTGGGTATGGGCGACATGCTGTCCTTCATCGAAAAGGCCGAGCAGCAGTATGACGAGCAGCAGGCCAAGAAGCTGGAGGAGAAGCTGCGGAAGAACCGCCTGACCCTCAGCGATTATTTGGATCAGCTGGAGCAGCTGCAGAATATGGGCGACCTGAGCCAGATCGCCGGTATGTTGCCGGGCAATATGGCCAAGGGCTTCGATCCCGACCAGATCGACCCCAAGCAGTTTGCCCGTACCAAGGCCATCATCCAGTCCATGACCCTGCAGGAGCGGGAGAATCCCCAGATCCTCAACGCCAGCCGCAAGCGACGCATCGCCGCGGGCTGCGGCCAGCAGGTGTCGGACGTGAACCGGCTGCTGAAGGGCTTTGAGACCATGCAGCAGATGACCAAGGCCCTGACCCGCGGCAAGCGGGGTATGGGCACGCTGGGCGGCCTGATGGGCGGCGGCAGCGCCATGCACGGCTTCGGCCGCAGAAAACGTTTGAAATAAGTGCCCCGGCATTTATGAGATAAGAACAATAAATTATGTATTTTGGAGGAAAAAACCATGGTTAAGATCAGACTGAGAAGAATGGGCGCCAAGAAGGCTCCTTACTATCGCGTGGTCGTGGCTGACAGCCGCTATCCCCGTGACGGCCGCTTCATCGAGGAGATCGGCACGTACAATCCCTGCGTGAACCCCGCTGAGATCAAGATCGACGCTGACCGCGCCCGCGAGTGGATCAAGACCGGCGCCCAGCCCACCGATACCGTCCGCGCCCTGCTGAAGAAGGTTGACGTTCTGTAAGGCCGAGGGCACATCATGAAGGAATTGCTGCTCTATATCGCCAGAAGCCTCGTCCAGCATCCCGACCAGGTCACCGTGACCGAGGTCGAGAACGGCGACGAGCTGACGCTGGAGCTGCGCGTTGCCCCCGAGGATATGGGCAAGGTGATCGGCCGCCAGGGCCGCATCGCCAAGGAGATCCGCACCGTGGTGCGCTCCTACGCCCAGCGTACAGGCGCCAAAGTTTCTGTGGATATCGTTGATTAAAAAATACCGGCACTCACTTTTGTGAGTGCCGGTATTTTTTACAGAACCCCCAGATGCTCCAGCAGGATCTTCACGCCGATGAGGATCAGGATCGCGCCGCCCACGAACTCCGCCTTGGACTTGTAGCGTGCGCCGAACACGCTGCCGGCCTTGACGCCGATGCAGGAGATGGTGAAGGTGGTCGCGCCGATCAGACACACCGCCACCACGGTGTTCATCAGCTGGCTGGCGGCCATGATCTCCACCGGCACGCAGGCGAAGGTGATGCCCACCGCCAGCGCGTCGATGCTGGTGGCCACCGCCATCAGGAACATGGTCTTCACGTCCAGGGCGGCGGAGGCGTTTTCCTCCTCCTTGCTGAGTGCCTCGCGGATCATGTTGCCGCCGATCAGCGCCAGCAGCACAAAGGCGATCCAGGACGCCACGGCGTTGATGTACTTTTCAAACCCCGCGCCCAGCAGGTAGCCGACGAAGGGCATCAGCGCCTGAAAGCCGCCGAACCACACGCCGCAGATGGCGGCGCTGCGGAAGGTGACCTTCTGCATGGCAAGACCCTTGCACACCGACACGGCGAAGGCGTCCATACTCAGGCCGATCGCCAGCAAAAACAGTTCCAACAAACCCATAGTTACTTCCTCACATCCATATAAAATGAGCGGATACGACTCGTATCCGCTCATGTAAGCACTTGCTAACCTGAGACACATACGGCCTTCCGACTGTATGAGTCTCATCAATTAAGGTATACCAGGCGTATGCCAGCATGTTGGCATACCGCGCATAGGCTGCGCCGACTACTCCCTCAACAGATGTAGTATAGCAGATAGGGGAGGGAAAGTCAATCAGGAAAGTGGGGAGAATGGCCTGTAGTTACAGCTTCATTTTGGCTGCGTACTCTTTGAGGATGCAGTTGATTTCCGCTTCGTTTTGATAGAATATATCGTCACATTGCTCAAGTATTGCTTCCGTGTCCTCGTCAGATTCGCTGTCGGTTAATTGCTGGTAGGCGCGATATGCGTCTCGCAGATTCTTTTGCAGCTTTTCCGATAGAACAGTTTCTAAAGCTGCCATTTCTTTCTGCAAATCGCCGGTATTTTCAACGTTGAGGAAATACTGGTCGTGTCCGCCGTTGTTGATCTCGCTTTGATAGGTCATCAATTCCGCATAGGGCGTATCTGCACGATTTTCTTCCCATAGATCCCACATCTTATTCCACTTTTTCTGCTCGTCGGATAATTCCGTTTTGCTTTTCCTGAAAAGATCAAATAGTCCCATTTTAATCAATGCTCCTGCAATTCCCAATTCGAGGTGTTATCCGGTGTTGCCGATAAGCTGAAATTTAATGCTTAACGCAGATCATCCTGGTCGATGATAAATTTCCGGCATGCTTCACAATAGAATACTTTTACCGTCATACCCGCATCGATTGACGTCAGTTTGATTCCCTTCACAAGTGGAGTGAAGTTCAATAATCCTCTATCCTGGTCGTCCGGAACCCATTTCAGGGCATATCGGTCTTGAGAAATTCTTCCAACGCGCATTTCTTCTTTGCAAAATGGACATTTCATATGGTTGACACCTCCCAATAAAACAACTTCCGATTAGTAATATATAAGCGAGGGTGTTACAGCCTTCGCTTTTCCTTTAAGATGAAGGTGATTGGCTGA
>CAKTMO010000040.1 GCA_934573935.1 uncultured Oscillospiraceae bacterium
GGGATCCAGCTCCTTGGGGGAGATCACGTCGCCATAGGGGCTGTCCGGCGAACAGGCCACCACCGTCTCCTCGCTGCACAGGGGGGTGATCTCCAGCTGGGGATGATAGAAGCTGTCGCCGTCCATCAGGGCCATCTCCAGCTCGCGGCGGGCCACGGGCTGAGCGCCGTCATAGCCGGTGCCGGGCAGGGTCTGCACCCACAGGGCCACCGGCAGCTTGCGGTGCAGAAAGCGGCGATAGGCCGCCGGAAGGATGTATTGATTGGTGGAGAACACCGCGCCGATGCGCAGATATTCCCGTGTGGCGGTCTCCGCCACGCCTTTTGTCTCCTCCAGCAGCGTCTGCCAGCGATAGGCCAGGGGCAGGAAGCGCTGGCCCGCCTCGGTCAGCTCGATATGGCGGATGCCTTTGCCCCGATGGAACAGCTGCGCGCCCACCTCCGCCTCCAGCGCCTGGATGCGGTTGGTCAGCGTGGGCTGGGTGATGAACAGCGCCTCGGCGGCAGCCGTCAGGGTCCCGTGTTCCAGCACTGCCCAGAAGGTCTCCATATCTGTGTTGTTCACCGCAGATCCTCCCTTCAAAATATAATTTCCGTCTATATTATACGGGGTTTTTATCCGTTTTACAAGGCAAAGGTTCTGTGGTATGGTTATATCACAATAGGAGAGGGAAACACTCCCTTCCAACGAAATGAAGAGTGGCACCAACTTCTTCCTTCGTTTCCAAAACGGATCGAATGTGACGGCTTGTACCGTCCGGAAAGGAAGATGTATTATGAAGAAGACTACCGCTATGGTCGTTACTGTTGTTGCCGCTGTGCTGGCGATTGTCTGCTCCGTGCTGATGTGCACACTTTCCACCGAAGGTACGATTTGGGGCGTGTGCATGCTGGTCTGCTTCGTCGCCATGGTGGTGGGGCTGATGAACAGTCTGCTGGTGCAGAAATAAGGCTGCCGCCCCGTACTCAATTTGCTTTCTCTATTTTCTTTCTTATTTTCTCTCTTTGTTCCTGCATCCCTGTAAAGAAAAAACCGGACGGAAGTCCGGTTTTTTCTTTTTAATGAAGTTGTTGTGCGGCAGTATCAACAGCGAGTGCGCTTAATCGTATCCCCGCTTGTCTGTTCTGCCTACCAGATAATCAATACTCACGCGAAAATAGTCCGCAATGCGGATAAGCTCTGCGATCCCAGGTTCTCTTTCCCCGTTTTCGTAGCGGCTGATCGTATTTTGCGACATATTCAAGTCCATTGCCAGCTTCAATTGCGTGATATGCTGTTCATTTCGTAACTCTTTAATTCTCATATGCTCCCCCTTGACTTAATTATCCCAAACCGGTATAATGAAAATATCCCAATTTGGTATTTTTTGATTAAAGGAGAGTAAATGATGGAAAACAAAGCTTCTTTTTGCAGAAATTGTGGCGCAGAGCTCAGCGGAGCCGCAAAGGTATGTCCGCAGTGCGGCAGCAAAGTCCCGCCCGCAAAACGACCCATCTACAAAAAATGGTGGTTTTGGGTCATTATTGTGATAATCGTACTGGGCATTATCGGCGCAGGTAGTTCCGGCCCCAAGAAAGTCGGAGAGAATACCCCCGCAAGCAACAATGCGGCATCGCAGCCTGATGCTTCCGGCACCACGAACACCCCTGCTGCCGAAAGCAAATTCAATGTAGGCGACAAAGTCGAGTTAAACGGAATCGTCGCTTCTCTGGATTCTGTTGTAGAAAATTCCGGCTCCGCATACAACAAGCCCGGCGACGGCAATGTGTTTGTGCTTTGTACCTTTACAATCGAGAACAACTCCTCCAGTGAGATCAACATCAGCTCTTTGGTCTGCTTTGATGCTTACTGCGACAGTTATGCCTGCAACTACAGCCTCAGCGCGCAGTTAGAGAGCAGCGCCAATCAGTTGGACGGCACGATTGCCCCTGGAAAGATAATGAACGGTTCCATTGGTTATGAAGTGCCCGCGGACTGGTCTGAACTGGAGATCCACTTTGCACCTGACTTTTGGGCACAAAAGAATATCGTATTTGTTGCGACACATTGATCAGAAAAAGCCGCACACTTTCAGTAACAACCTCTCAGTCTGCGCGTTAAGAATACATGCCGGCGGCCATGCCGCCGTAGCTGACGCTTCTCTTGCACAGGGGAGCCTTTGAGTTTGCGTTGCTTGGCAATCTTTTGATAAACAAAGAAGGGCCAAACGGTTTTGCCGTTTGGCTCTTCTTATGTCTCCCCTTGCAAACCTCTGCTTTTCTTTTGACGGGGGTTGTGGTATACTGCTATTTGTAATGTTATGCGTAAAAGGAGGTTGTCTCCATGCCGGACACCATTGCCGCCATTGCCACCGCGCTGGCGCCCAGCGCCATCGGCATTCTGCGGCTCAGCGGCCCTGACACAAGGGACATTCTGGACGCCGTGTTCTTTCCCATAAACGGCAGGCCCATGTCCCGACAGATGCCCCGCGCCATGGTACTGGGGCGGGTACTGGACGGCGAAGGGCGGATCCTGGACAGCGCCCTGTGCGTGCTGTTCCCCGCCCCCGACAGCTATACCGGCGAGGATTGCGCCGAGATCCACTGCCACGGCTCGCCGGTGGTGCTGACGGAGGGATTGAAGCTTCTTTTTGCCCACGGGGCACGGCAGGCGCGGGGCGGCGAATTCACCCAGCGGGCCTTTTTGAACGGCCGGATGGATCTGATGCAGGCGGAGGCTGTGGTGGACGTGATCGATGCGGAGACCGCCCAGGCCGCCCGCAACGCCGCCGGACAGCTGGAGGGCGTGCTGAGCCGCAGCGTACAGACGGTATACGACACGCTGATGGACGTGGTGAGCCGGTTTTACGCCGTTGTGGACTATCCCGACGAGGACATCGAGGAATTGCAGCGTTCCCAGCTGCTGGACGCCCTGCGGCAGAGCGAGGACAAGCTGTCGGCGCTGCTGGCCACCTATTCGCGGGGGCGGCTGATGAAGCAGGGCGTCCCCACGGTGCTGCTGGGCAAGCCCAACGTGGGGAAATCTTCCCTGCTGAACGCCCTGGTGGGCTATGACCGCGCCATCGTCACCGATGTGGCGGGCACCACGCGGGACACGGTGGAGGAATCGCTGCTGCTGGGCCATGTGCTGCTGCGGCTCACCGACACGGCGGGCATCCACCGGACAGAGGACACGGTGGAGCGTCTGGGCGTGGAGCGCAGCCGCAAGGCGGCGCAGGGCGCCTCGCTGGCGCTGCTGCTGCTGGACGGCTCTCTCCCCCTGGACGAGCAGGACGAGGAGGCCATGGCGGTGGCGGAGCAGGCCCCCCACCTGCTGGTGGTGGTCAACAAGAGCGATCTGCCTCAGCGACTGGACAGGGACGCGCTGGCGCGGCGATTTCCGCAGGTGCTGTCCGTCTCCGCCAGGACCGGCGAGGGGATGGCCGCCTTGTGCGAGGCCATCGGCGCGCTGTACCCCGCGGGGACGGAGCCTCAGGGTGAGCTGCTGACCAACGCCCGCCAGGCGGACGCGGCGGAGCGGGCGCTGCGCTGCGTGAAAAACGCCCGGGCATCCCTGGAATTGGGCATGACGCCGGACGTGGTGCTGACCGACGCGGAAGGCGCGTTGGAGGCACTGGGTGAATGGAACGGAAAACGAATTCGGGAGGATCTGGTGGACACCATCTTCTCCCGCTTCTGCGTGGGAAAGTGAGGAGACCATGGATTGGCTGGAATTGAAAATCGACGTGGCGGCCGCCGGCATTGATCCGGTGACGGCGCTGCTGGAGGAGCAGGGCGTCACCGGCGTGATCATTGACGACCAGCGGGACTTTCAGGATTTTATGGCCCACAATCAGGCCTATTGGGACTATGTGGACGAGCAGCTGGTGAAGGAGAAGGAAAACCTCTCCCGCGTGACGTTCTATGTGGAGAACTCGACCGCGGGGTACGGCACCATCGCCGCCGTGCGCATGGCCATGCACACGCTGAAGCAGAAGCATCCGGAGTACGCGCCGCTGCTGCTGACCATGGAGAACGTGAAGGACGAGGACTGGGAGAACAACTGGAAGCAGTTCTATAAGCCCATGGAGATCGGCGAGCGGCTGCTGGTGATCCCCGCGTGGGAAAAGGCCGAGGCGGGGGATCGGGTGACGCTGACGCTGAACCCTGGGCTGACCTTCGGCACCGGCAGCCACGCCACCACCCGCCTATGCCTGACGGCGCTGGAGAGCCGCATCCACGGCGGCGAGCGGGTGCTGGATCTGGGCTGCGGCAGCGGCATCCTGTCCATCGCCGCCCTGCGGCTGGGGGCCAAGAGCGCCTTTGCCTGCGACATCGACGAGAAGTGCATCGACGTGGCCTATGAAAACGCCGCCCTGAACGGCATTGGCCGCGACCGGCTGACGGTGCGGCAGGGCGACGCCACCAAGGAGGGCCCGCTGCGCACCGCCATCGGCACCGGCTATGATGTGGTGGTGGCCAACATCGTGGCGGATGTGATCATCTCTCTGGCGCCGCAGGTGCGGCATTTTCTGAAGGAGGACGGCTGGTTTTTGACCTCCGGCATTATTGATGACCGCGCGGACGAGGTGGCCGCGGCGTTGACCGCCGCCGGCTGGAACATCGTGGAAACCTGCACCAGCGAGGGCTGGTACTGCTATATCTGCCGCTGAGACGGTATGTAACGGGAGGAGGCTCTTATCATGAAGCAATATGACGTGATCATTATCGGCGCGGGCCCCGGCGGTATTTTCTCCGCCTATGAGCTGGTCCAACGCAAGCCGGAGTGGAAGGTGGCCGTGCTGGAGGCGGGCAATCCGCTGGAGAAGCGCCATTGCCCCATCGACGGTGTGAAGGTCAAGTCCTGCATCCACTGCAAGACCTGCGCCATCATGAACGGCTTTGGCGGCGCGGGTGCGTTTTCCGACGGCAAGTATAACCTGACCAACGCCTTCGGCGGCACGCTGTACGAATACATCGGCAAGCAGAAGGCCATGGAGCTGATGCGCTATGTGGACGACATCAACATGGCCAACGGCGGCGCGGGCACCAAGCTGTACTCCACCGCCGACAGCGGCTTCAAGCGGCTGTGCCTGCAGAACAATCTGCACCTGCTGGATGCCTCGGTGCGGCATCTGGGCACGGACATCAACTACAAGGTGCTGGAAAACCTCTATGCCCAGCTGAAGGACAAGGTGGAATTCCACTTCCTGACGCCGGTGAAGACGCTGGCGATCACCTCGGACGGCCAGTACGAGGCCCAGACCGACGCGGGGGCCTTTGTGGGCCGCAAGTGCATCATCTCTGTGGGCCGCAGCGGCAGCAAGTGGATGGAGTCCGTGTGCGAGGAGCTGAACATCCCCACCAAGTCCAACCGCGTGGATATCGGCGTCCGTGTGGAGCTGCCCGCCGAGGTATTCGCCCCCATCACCGACGAGCTGTACGAGAGCAAGATCGTCTATAAGACCGAGAAATATCAGGACAAGGTGCGCACCTTCTGCATGAACCCCAAGGGCGCGGTGGTCAACGAGAACACCAACGGCATCGTCACTGTCAACGGCCACAGCTACGAAGATCCCGCTCTGCACACGGAGAACACCAACTTCGCCCTGCTGGTGTCCAAGCATTTCACCGAGCCGTTCCGCGACAGCAACGGCTATGGCGAGAGCATCGCCCGACTTTCCAACATGCTGGGCGGCGGCGTGATGGTGCAGCGGTTCGGCGACCTGATCCGCGGCCAGCGCAGTACTCCCAAACGCATTGAAAAGGGCTTTATGACCCCCACATTGGCCGCCACCCCCGGCGATCTGAGCCTGGTGATGCCCAAGCGTATTCTGGACGGCATCATCGAGATGATCTACGCCCTGGACAAGATCGCCCCCGG
>CAKTMO010000041.1 GCA_934573935.1 uncultured Oscillospiraceae bacterium
ATTCTGGACGAGGCCACCGACCCCTGGGGCATCAAGGTCAACCGCGTGGAGCTGAAGAACATCCTGCCGCCCCGTGAGATCCAGAACGCCATGGAAAAGCAGATGAAGGCCGAGCGTGAACGCCGTGAGTCCATCCTGCAGGCCGAGGGCCAGAAGGCCAGCCAGATCCTGGTGGCCGAGGGTGAGCAGCAGTCCGCCATCCTGCGGGCCGATGCCGCCAAACAAGCCAAGATCATGGCCGCTGAGGCTGAGGCACAGTCCATCCTGAAGGTGCAGCAGGCCATGGCCGACTCCATGCGGCTGCTGAATGAGAACGCCCCCAACGACCAGGTCATCAAGCTGAAGGCCCTGGAGGCCATGCAGAAGATGGCCGACGGCAAGGCCACCAAGATCATCATCCCCAGCGAGATCCAGGGCCTGGCCGGTCTGGCCGTCAGCGCCAAGACGCTGGTGGAGAGCGACAAGGCGGAGTAAGCTATGGCAAAGAAGAAAGAGACCCGTTTTACCAAGGTTCTGGAGGAAGGCTGCCTTCTGGGCGGCAGCGAGATCTGGGTGGATACCCAGACCGGCGTGCAGTATCTGCTTCATTATAACGGCAACGCCGCCGGTCTTACCGTGCTGGTGGACGCCGAGGGCAGGCCACTGCTCTACCGCCGCACGCCGGAAGCGCCGGAATATTGACCCCCAAGGGGCAGGGCGATGCCCTGCCCCTTATGTTATTGTAGATGGTATGCCGTGACGGAGGGGTCGTCCAATTACCGAAAGTGCCATCAGCCAATCCCTCAGTCACCTTCGGTGACAGCTCCCTTTACACAAGGGAGCCTTTATCCCCACAACAAAGAAAGGAGACCCGCCATGTTCGCCAATCTGTTTTTCTGGACACGCATCTATCTGCTGAATTTCAGCTTTATGTGGAAGCTGCCTGCGGCGGCGTTTGTCACGCTGCTGGCCCTTCGCCTGCTGATGGGCGGCAAGCAGCCCTGCAAGGGCCTGCTGTTCATCATGCCCGCCCTGTATGTGGTGCTGGGCTTCGTTAACGCCTGGCTCTCCGTCGCCGACAATATCGCGCTGGTCGGCCTGATGGGCGTGCTGGGCAGCCTGGAGGTCGGCCTGATCTTCGGCTGGCTGGGACTGCTGCTGGGCATGGTCATCGACACGCTGATCCAGCGCGGGAAGGGAGCTGCCAATGCCTGACGCCATCCAACGCCTTTGCCCCATCTGCCGTGACGCGGAGATCCAGCTGGAGCCCTACCGCTTCGGCGGTCTGAGCATCAAGCCCTCGCCCATGGCCATGGGCGAGGACTATCTGGAGACGGAGATCTATCTCTGCCCCCGCTGCCGTTATGCGGCGCTGTTCGTCCCGCCGTCTCCGGCGGAGGAATTTGAGCGGCGGCAGGCGCTTCAGGAGACCCTCTCCCCTGTTGAGAAATTTGAATACACCTTCCGCGATTACAGCGAAAAGCAGCTGCAGAAGGTCATTGACGGAAAAGACTACGTCCCCGATGCCAAGAAGGCCGCGAAAAACCTGCTGTACCGCCGCCGCTGCGGCGAATGACAAAGGAGGCTGCTTCATGGCAAACGCCTATTCCGATCACGCGGTGGAAACCGCGGCGATTCCCCACTGCCTGCGCTGTCCCGACGTGACCCTGCGGTTCATTGACCGCGGTGCTTTCACGGTGACGCCGGAGGTCGCTGCGCTGCCGCCCGCCATACGGGACAGCGCCCTGACGGCAGAGGTCTGGGTCTGCCCCGTCTGCCGCCGGATGGAGCTGCGCTATCCCGCGGAGCTTCCTCTGCCGGAGACAGCCGAGGAACAGCAGGCCCGCCGGCTGGACATGCGCATGAACCAGTACTCCGCCGACAAGCTGCGCCGCATGGCCACGGATCCCCAGCTGCCGGAGGAGGAGCGCGCGGCGGCCGCCCGCGTCCTCGCCCGCAGACAGGACTGACAAGCAAAAGGAGAGACTTCCCCATGCCCTACTATCGTTTTAATAACGGTCTTCAGCCGCTGAACGCCCCGCCGGAGGACTGGCAGGGCGTTCTGGCGGTGCTGCCGCCGGCTGAGCTTCATACCGCGCCGCTGCCGGACGGCCTGACGCTGCCGGTGACGCCCGCCGACGCCCACGAATCCCAATACTGCTGGCTGCGGGCGGACCGCGCCTGCGTCACCGGCCATCTGCGGACGCCGCCCCGGGCCAATCAGAGTGCCCGACGGCTGGGCTTCTCCTGGGCAAAGGGCTGCCTGCTGGTGGTGGATCACGACCGCGTGGCGGCGGACTGCATCGACCAGTTAGCGGCGCAGCGCCCCGCGCTGCCGGACAGCGCCGACGCCTTTTTGGCGGCGCTGCTGATGGCGCTGATCCACGACGACCTGCCCTATATCCAGCAGCTGGAGACACGGCTGACCAATCTGGAGCAGGCGGTGCTGGACAACGAGACGGGACGGTTCCTGCACCAGATGAGCGTGATCCGCAAGGAGCTGAACCGCGCCAACCGGTTTTACGCCCAGCTGGGGGACTTCGCCGCCTCGCTGCTGGAGGAGGCCGAGGATCTGTTCCACAGCCAGAGCAAAAAGCGGCTGAGCCACTTCCTGCGGCGGGTGGAGAACCTGCGGGGCGAGACGCGGATGCTGCACGAATACGCCACCCAGATCAGCAGCGAGTATCAGGCGCAGGTGGACATCGCCCAGAATCGGGTGATGAAGGTGCTGACCATCGTTACCGCCATTTTCCTGCCGCTGACGCTGATCGCCGGCTGGTACGGCATGAATTTCAGGGGGATGCCCCTGCTGGAGTGGCGGTACGGCTATCCGACGGTGGTGGTCGTCTCGCTGCTGGTGGTGGCGGGGCTGATCTGGTATTTCAAGCGGAAGAAATGGTTTTAACGGACAAAGCGCGGCGCCTATCGGGCGCCGCGCTTTCCTTTTTCCTTACAAAAACACCTGGATCCCGCTGATGGCGTGCATCTCGGTGCGGATATCCTCCAGCAGCAGGCGGGCCGCGTCGCTGAGAGCCTCGCCGCGGCGGGTCATCAGGTAGGAGACGCGCTCCGGCGGCGGATCGGTCAGGCGGCAGAGCCGCGCCCGTCCCTCCTTTTCCAGTGCGCGGGCCGCCGCCGTGGGGACGATAGCCCACATCATTTCGCTGCCCAGGAAGGTGTTCACCGCCTGCATGGAGTCGGCGTACAGCAGGGGCGTGGTGGTCAGACCGAACCAGTGATCCCGCCAGTCCTGCACTGCCTTGCGCCAGGACACCACGATCTCGTTGTTGGGATCCAGCTCCTTGGGGGAGATCACGTCGCCATAGGGGCTGTCCGGCGAACAGGCCACCACCGTCTCCTCGCTGC
>CAKTMO010000042.1 GCA_934573935.1 uncultured Oscillospiraceae bacterium
GCCTATCCCCGAAACTCAGATCCAACAAGCCTTCCTCCGGCTGTACTACAACCTCAAGCACCAAGGCGGCCGCATTCTGCCCGACCTCAGCGCCAACCTCCAGTCCATCCGTGAACGAAAGTTCCTCTGGAGCGTGGACGTCATTGAACTGAACAAACAAATAGCGGAACTTACCAGTCAGAATCAACTGCTGGCCACTCTGAGAGAAAGCGGCTGTGTTGATCCTGACATTTTCATATCCAAGAGCAATAAGTTGACCGAACAGCTCCGCGCCGCCAAGCAAGCCAAAAGCAGAATCCTCAACCAAGACGGTGATGATACCATCCCCTGCACCCAGGAGCTCATCACCATCCTCAAAAGAGGGCCTGAAACGCTGCACGACTTTGACGGGGAGCTGTTCGGTCAGCTTATTGACAAGGTCATTATCGAGAGCAACACCAGCCTACGGCTTCGCCTGAAAAACGGGCTGGAGCTGAGGGAGAGTATAGAAAGGACGGTGCGGTAATGGGCAACAGGAAGCTGCCCTTCGGGTACAAGATGGTCATGGGCGAGATAGTCATTTACCCGCAGGAGGCACAGGCTGTGCTGGATATCTACACACGCTATCTGACGGGGGCGTCCTTCAACGACATCACTGACCGCCTGAAAGAAAAAGGCCCGCCCTACGACGAGGACAAGCCGTGGAACAAGAATATGGTGGCCCGTATTTTGGAGGACGGTCGTTACGCCGGTACGGAGCGATTTCCGGCTATCCTTTCCGCAGATCAAATGAAGGAAGCCGTACAGCGCCGGTCAGAGCGTAAGCCTGCGGTGCAGATCACCGAAGCGCAAAAGACGCTGCGCCGTCTGTGCAATGGCAGGCCCAGTGCAGCGGTGGAGTCACAAGTGCTGTCCCTGCTGAACTGCCTCGCGGCAGCGCCGGAACAGATCAAGTCACAGCCGCAGACGGTCAACCGTGGTGAGCTGGCTGAAATGGAGCGGCGATTCTCCGCAGCACTCACCACCAGCCCGGTGGATGAGGACGGTGCTAAAGAAATCGCCCTGCGGCTGGCAGGGATGCAATATAGTGCCATTGGCAGCAGCGAATACGAAAGTCAGCGCTTACGGCATCTATTCACCGCTGGCGCACCGATGGCGGAGATCGACGCCGAATTGCTGAAAAGCGCCGTGTCACAGGTCTATGTCAAAAAGGGGCAGGCCAGTCTATTACTGAAAAACGGCCAGATCATCGAGAGGAGAGCGTAAACGTGGGAGAGAACAAGCCAAAGCTGATCGTGATACCCGCCGCGCAAAAGAACACAGGGCCTGCCGAGCAGCGGCAGCTCCGGGTAGCGGCCTACTGCCGGGTGTCCACCAAAGAGGAGGATCAGCTCAACAGCTACGAGGCGCAGAAAAACTACTACACCGATAAGATCATGGAGAACAAGTCGTGGACGATGGCTGACATCTTTGCGGATGAGGGAATCACAGGCACTTCGGCCAAGAAGCGGGCAGACTTCATGCGGATGATGAAATGGTGTAAACAGGGCAAGATTGACCTGATCCTCACCAAATCCGTCTCCCGCTTTGCCCGCAATACGGTGGACTGCCTGAACTACGTCCGAATGCTGAAGGCGCAGGGTATCGCAGTCTACTTTGAAAAAGAAAACATCAATTCCATGGACGAGTCCACAGAACTGATGTTGACCATGATGGGAGCCTTCGCGCAGGCGGAGAGCGAATCCATCTCCGGCAATATTCAGGCGGGCAAGCGCTACGCCATGCAGCGTGGTGAAGCCGCCATCAACTACCACAACCTGTACGCCTATGAGAAAGGCCCGGATGGTAACCCACAGATCATTCCGGAACAAGCGGAGATCGTCCGGGAGATCTACCAGAAGTACCTCCACGGTGACAGCCTTAATATGATCCGCAAAGACTTGGAGGAACGCCACATTCCAAATGCCCGCGGCGGCGCAACATGGACGCATACCGCAGTACGAGGTATTCTCTCCAACGAAAAATACGCAGGTGACGTCCTGATGCAGAAAACCTTCCAGCAGGATTGTATCAGCCACAAAACCATCCGCAACACAGGGCAGCGCACCATGTATCTGGCACCGGATCATCACGAAGCCATCATAGACCGCAAAACATATAATGCGGTTCAGACAGAGCTGGCGCGACGCAACGCGCTGAAGGGAAATACGCAGAAAAGCACCCCCAGCGGCAGAAGCTGCTATACACCGAAATATGCCCTGTCAGATCGGCTTATCTGCGGCGAGTGCGGCACACTGTACCGCCGCTGCACATGGGTCAACAGAGGAAAGAAGCACATCGTCTGGCGCTGCATCAGCCGTTTCGACTACGGCAAGAAATACTGCCATGATTCGCCCTCTGTAGACGAGCAGCAGCTCCAGCAGGCCATCCTGCGGGCGATCAACAGCGTAATGTCTGAAAAGCCCGCACTGGTACGGCAGGTCACGGAAAATCTACAGGTGGTGATACGCCCCAACCGAAGCGGAGAACTCACTATCGCAGATATCGACCACCGACTGGAAACCCTGGCACAGGAGTTTGACGCCGCCTTCATCACGGTAGCCTCCGGCAATAGTACCGACTACATGGAACGATTCAAGACGATCCTTTCCCAGCAAGCAGAGCTGAAGGACAAACGTGCCGAACTGGAGCGACAGCAAGCAGAAGATGCGGAACTAAACAACCACATGGAGGAAGCCGCCGATATAATGGGACAGGCTGGTACTGCTATCACGGAATGGAACGAACGCAATATTCGAGATCTTGTGGCATCGGTCAGGATACTCTCCAAGGAAGAAATACTGGTGCGGCTGAAAAGCGGGATCGAG
>CAKTMO010000043.1 GCA_934573935.1 uncultured Oscillospiraceae bacterium
CTGAGCCTGGTGATGCCCAAGCGTATTCTGGACGGCATCATCGAGATGATCTACGCCCTGGACAAGATCGCCCCCGGCACCGCCAGCGACGACACGCTGCTGTACGGCGTGGAGGTGAAGTTCTACAACATGGAGGTGGCGCTGGACGAGCATCTGGAGACGCCCCACAAGGGTCTGTTCGTCATCGGCGACGGCAGCGGCGTGACCCACTCCCTGTCCCACGCCAGCGCCAGCGGCATCTTCGTGGCCCGCTATCTGGCGGAGAACGAGGAATAATTTCTGCATCAAAACAACACCGGCCCTCCCCCTCCCCACAATGTGGGCGGGAGAGGGCCGGTGCTGTTCTGCGGACACGCATCCACCGCGGGATCACTTGCTCACAACGACATAGATCTTATCGGAAAGCGGCGTGTCCGTATGCCATATTGCTTCAAACTCCGCTGTGGTGAGCTTTCTGTTATAGGGCGCGTCGCAGCTGTCCGTGGTCTGGGCCAGAGAATCCGCCAGATACAGGTACTGTGCGTCATACCCCACCACGACCAGATAATGGGTGTCGCCAGGGACGCTGACAAAGGCGATGACCGGCACGCCGGCGGCAAGGCTCTGCTTCAGAGTGCCAATATCTCCATGATACGCCTGGGCGGAATAGCCGCGGACTTCAAAAAAGGCCACGATGCTTTTCGCTGACACAAAGCCCAGCGTTCGCTTGATCTCCGGATAGACCGTCTCGCCGTCGGCCGGTTCACCGAAATGCCGCAGCACGTAGGCCGAGGCATACGCCGCGCATTTGCCGTCCGTCTGCTGGGCGATATGGTTGCCGCTGGTCTCGCAGAAATACGCCGCCGGCAGCGCGCCGTATTCCCTGTTGTCTTTTGGTGGGTTTATTCCCACAAAATACGCCGCAGCAGCTGCGGCCAGCAGAACGGCCACTATTGCGGCGACATCGGCCCTTTGCCGTTTTCTGTTTTTCAAGCTGATCGCCCCGCATCCGATTTTCGTCTGTTCACGCGCTTTCCACAGGCCGCAGCCGCCTCGTGCGCGAAAAAAGCACCACCCTATTGGGTGGTGTTTTTTGTGATTGCCCACCACTTTTGTTGTCAGTGAATCAGCTCTTTTTGTCTTGCATCTCTGACAACACGCAGAAAATTATGTGCTTCAATTACTTGTTTTCAGCCACATCGAGCTGCAAAATTCTGTGATCTTCCGTCAGCACTTTCATCTGGCTGATGGCGATGGCATTGAGTTTCGCCAGCCGTTCCGCCTGCGATATCCCTTCGCTGATGAATACCGCATTCAGGTTTTCCAGATTGGACAGGCACACAAGCTGTGAGACATTGGCATAGTCCCGAATGTTACCCTTGAGATCAGGATGGGCATCGCGCCACTCTTTGGCAGTCATACCGAACAGCGCCATATTCAGTACATCGGCTTCGCTGGCATAGACCAGTGAAATCTGACGGGCAGATAGTTCCGGTGGAATCAAGTTCTCCTTGATAGCATCCGTGTGAATGCGGTAATTGATCTTAGCAAGATTACGTTTGATATCCCAGCCAAGTTGTTTCATCTCCTCGGTCTTGAGCCGTTCAAACTCCTTGACCAGATAGAGCTTAAACTCTACGGAGATCCATGAGGCAAACTCAAATGCGATTTCCTTATGGGCGTAGGTTCCACCATAGCGTCCAGCTTTAGAAACAATGCCGACAGCACCGGTCGCATCCACCCACTTCTGAGGCGTCATCACAAAACTGTTCAAACCGGCTTGACTTCTAAACGCATCGAATTCGACACGGTTAAAATCCGGATTGTAAAGCGTTTCCCACACGCCGAGAAACTCAATGGTATTTCTGTTGCGAAGCCAGTTTTGGATGATATATCTCGGATTGTCACTATCTTTGATCTTTGCAATGTCTGTCAAGCTGAGAAAATCATCTCGTTTAATATCCCACTGCACATTGATTTCCGTTCCGCGAACGACCAGCTTATCCATCTTCACCGCACCTCCTTGCAGCCAACACGCTCAGTAGTCTTTGGCATTCCTTTAATTTTAGTATAGCAGAAAACCACCTGTTCGTCGAGAGGAAATCCACCCATGCTTGGGATTCGTCTCTTTTCTTCCATCCAAAATGCAGCATAGTGTGGATGTGCCATTTTTGCTTGTTTTGATGACGCATTTTTCTAAATTTCCGCATTCCAAACCAATTGAACTACTCTATCTCCGTATTCTATCATACTAAGTGTTCCTTTACCTCGATCCCGCTTTTCAGCCGCACCAGTATTTCTTCCTTGGAGAGTATCCTGACCGATGCCACAAGATCTCGAATAT
>CAKTMO010000044.1 GCA_934573935.1 uncultured Oscillospiraceae bacterium
GCAAAGGCCGCTGCCGAAAAGAAGGAGGCGTAAACCATGACTGATTACAAGAATCTGAAGCTGATCGCGTCCTCCTCCCCCCATATCCGTTCTAACGAGAACACCCGCTCCATCATGCTGGACGTGATCATCGCCATGCTGCCCGCCCTGGTGTGGGCCATCTACAACTTCGGCTTCAAGGCGCTGCTGTCCGTGGTGGTTTCCATCGTGGCCTGCCTGTTCTGGGAGTGGCTGTACCGCAAGCTGCTGAAGAAGCCCCAGTCCATCGGCGATCTGTCCGCTGTTGTCACCGGCATGCTGCTGGCCTTTGTTTGCCCGCCTGAGCTGCCCTGGTGGACGCTGATCATCGGCGCGTTCTTCTCCATCGTTGTGGTCAAGCAGCTCTACGGCGGCATCGGCTGCAACTTCCTGAACCCCGCTCTGGCTGGCCGTGCCATCCTGCTGGCCAGCTATGCCACCGCCATGACCACCTGGACCCTGCCCACCAGCAAGATCGACACTGTGGTCTCCACCGCTACCCCCCTGCAGATCATGAAGGAGGGCACCGTGGAGAAGTTCACCGAGCTGACCACCAACTACTCCGTGGCGGATATGTTCATCGGCCGCATCGGCGGCTCCCTGGGCGAAGTTTCCGCCCTGGCGCTGCTGCTGGGCTTTGTCTGGCTGCTGATCCGCAAGATCATCTCCTGGCATACCCCCGTGGCCTTCATCGGCACGGTCGCGATCCTGACCCTGATCTCCGCCCCTGCCGGCATCGACAACGTGCAGTACATGCTGTACAACGTCTTCGGCGGCGGCCTGATGCTGGGCGCCATCTTCATGGCTACCGACTATGCCACCTCCCCCGTTACCAAGCCCGGCCAGCTGATCTTCGGCATCGGCTGCGGTCTGATCACCTGCTTCATCCGCCGCTTCGGTTCCTATCCCGAGGGTGTGTGCTACTCCATCCTGATCATGAACTGCACCACCTGGCTGCTGGATAAGTACATCCGTCCCACCATCTATGGTGCGGTCAAGAAAGAAAAGAAGGAGGCGGCTAAGTAATGAAAATCTCCGGAAAGTTTATTCTCAAGGTCGCCGGTACGCTGACGGTCATCTCTCTGGTCATTGCTGCCCTGCTGGGCCTGGTCAACAATGTGACCGCCGATAAGATCGCCGAGATCGACGCGGAGAACACCCGTATCGCCATGAGCGCCGTTGTCCCCGAGGGCAGCGAGTTCACCGACAAGCTGGAGATCAGCGAGGATGTGGCCGCCGCCGCTGCCGCCCAGGGCGGTAAGCTGACGGAGCTGTACGGCGTGAAGAACGCCGGCGCTGACGCCGGTTACGTCATGAAGATCTCCGCCTCCGGCTCCCAGGGCACCATCGTCATGATGGTGGGCGTGGACGCCAACAAGGCCATCACCGGCATTTCCGTGGTCAGCCACGCCGAGACCTCCGGCATCGGCACCAAGGTGGTGGGCAATGAGCCCAACGCCGCCGGTGTTCCCGTGCTGGATCAGTTCGTCGGCATGTCCGGTTCCGGCTCTCTGGTGGTGGGCAAGACTGTCACCGCCATCTCCGGCGCCACCGTTTCCACCAAGGGCATCACCATGGGCGCTAACGCCGCTCTGGCTGCCGCGGAAACTTTGGGCTAAGAAAGGAGGAGCTGTAGAATTATGAATTTCGGTAAGCAACTGAAAGAGGGTCTGATCACCCAGAACCCCGTGCTGGTGCAGGTGCTGGGCATGTGCTCCACCATGGCCATCACCACGTCGTTCTTCAACGGCCTGGGCATGGGCGTGTCCGTGCTGATCATCCTGACCCTGTCCAATATCTTTATCTCCCTGCTGCGCAAGATCATCCCCAATGAAGTGCGTATCGCCTGCTACATCGTGGTCATCGCCGGTTTCGTGACCTGCGTGGACCTGCTGCTGAAGGCTTTCGTGCCCGCCCTGTCCAACTCCCTGGGCGTGTTTATCCCCCTGATCGTCGTCAACTGCATCATCCTGGGCCGTGCCGAGGGCTTTGCCTCCAAGAACGGCGTGGGCGCCTCTGCGGTGGACGGCATCTGCCAGGGCATCGGCTATACGCTGGTGCTGGTGGTCATGTGCGTTGTCCGTGAGTTCCTGGGCAGCGGCAAGTTCGGCGGCGGCCTGCTGGGCGGCGGCGCTCTGGGCAG
>CAKTMO010000045.1 GCA_934573935.1 uncultured Oscillospiraceae bacterium
AGGGCGTCCAGATCCACGCAGCCGTCGGGGCCGGAGGCGATGTTCACCACCTGATAGCCGCACATGGCGGCGGTGGCGGGGTTGGTGCCGTGGGCGCTGTCGGGCACAATGATCTTGGTGCGCTTGTGGTTGCCGCGGGCGTCGTGATACTGCTTGATCAGCAGCACGCCGGTGAACTCGCCGTGGGCGCCGGCGGCGGGCTGGAAGGTCATGTCGTCCATGCCGGTGATCTCGCACAGGTAACGCTTGGCGGTGTCCAGCACCTCCTGCACGCCCTGCTGATCGGCGGCGGGGGAGAGGGGATGAACGGCGGTAAAGCCCTCCAGCGCGGCCATTTCCTCGTCGATGCGGGGATTGTACTTCATGGTACAGGAGCCCAGGGGATAGAAGCCGCAGTTGACGCCGTGAACCTGCTGGCAAAGCTCCGTATAGTGGCGGGAAATGTCGGTCTCGCTCATCTCCGGCAGGGCGGGCTTTGCCTCCCGCTGCAAGGCGGCGGGCAGCTTGACTGCGGGCACGTCGCAGGCGGGCAGCAGGCTGCAATGACGGCCGGAAACGCTCTTTTCAAAGATCAGTTTCATTTTGCCAGCACCTCCTTTACGATGGCGGCGGTCTTGTCCATGGCTTCCTTCGTCACCTTTTCGGTGGCGCACCACAGGATGCCGCCGTCTACCGGCAGGCCCCCCAGAATACCGGCGTCGGACAGGGCGGCAAGGACTTCCTCCGTCTTAGGCATGTCGGTGACGAATTCGTGGAAGAAATCGCCGCCGTAACGCAGCTTCACGCCGTCGATGGCGCACAGGGCGTCCGCCAGATAGTGGGCCTTGGCCATGGACTGTTCCGCCGCCTGGGCCATACCGTCAGGCCCCATGGTCGCCATGTAAAGGCCTGCCGTCAGGGCGCACAGGGCCTCGTTGGAGCAGATGTTGCTGCTGGCCTTTTCGCGGCGGATGTGCTGTTCGCGGGCCTGCAGGCTCAGCACGTAGGCGCGGCGGCCCTCCGCGTCCGTGGTCTCGCCCACGATGCGGCCGGGCAGCTTGCGCATGTGCTTTTCGGTGGTGGCCATGTAGCCCAGATAGGGGCCGCCCGCCGCCAGGGGCAGGCCGAGGGGCTGGCCCTCGCCCACGGCGATATCCGCGCCGCAGTCACGGGGCGTCTTCATAATGGCCAGCGCGATGGGGTTGCAGCCCATCACGTACAGTGCGCCCGCCTCGTGGACCGCCGCGCCCAGCGTCTCCGCGTCCTCAAAGAGACCCTGGAAGTTGGGCTGCTGCACATAGAAGCTGGCCACGTCCGCCGTCAGCATTTCCCGCAGGGCGTCAAGGTCAGTTTTGCCGTCCTTTTCCGGCACGATGCGCAGCTCGTCGCCGGTGCCGTAGCAATAGGTGCGGATGGTATTGATGGTGTCGGGATGGGTGGTGGCGGATACCAGCGTCACGCGGCGCTTGCGGTCGCGGCACATGGCGGCGGCCTCGGCGGCGGCGGTGGCCCCGTCATAGACGGAGGCGTTGGACACGTCCATGCCCGTCAGCATGCAGATCATGGTCTGATACTCAAAGATGGACTGCAAAAGCCCCTGGCTCATTTCCGCCTGATAGGGGGTGTAGGCCGTCAGGAATTCCTCCTTGGCGGGGATATACTTGACGATACTGGGGATGTAGTGGTCGTAAGCGCCTGCGCCCCGCAAAATCACGTCGTACACGCGGTTCTTGTCCGCCATGGCGCGGACGGCACGGCCCACCTCCAGCTCGCTCATGCCGGAGGGAATGTTCAGCGGACGATCCAGATACATCTCCGCCGGCACATCGCCGTACAGCTCACGGAAGGAGGACAGGCCGATGGCCTGCAGCATCTCCTGCCGCTGCTGGGGCGTAGAGGGGATGTAGCTGCCCATATCAGCCCTCCTGCGCGCAGAAGGCCTCG
>CAKTMO010000046.1 GCA_934573935.1 uncultured Oscillospiraceae bacterium
CGCTGACGCGCACTTCAGCCGCTCTGCGGCGCTTTGCGGAAAAGGCAGTCATCCCGCTTGGTCAAGCATCCACGGCGCATCACCCCCTTCCGGGCAAAACACGCTGCGGTAGGTACCGCTGTCCGGCACCATACCGCGCTCCAGCATGATCTCACGTTGCAGTAAGCGCACGCACAGTTCCGCATAGACATTTCGCATCTCGTCCCGGCACCGACGGGCAACGGTCTTTTGCTCATCGGTCAGATCACCGTAGTGTTCATCACAGAGGAACAGGCGAAGCTCTTCTTCGTCGATGGGGTCGGCATGATCCTTGTTCCACACCCACCGGATGTAGCGCACCGTGTCGTGTGTGCGCCGTAGGACCATCATCGAGTCATGGTCTACGATAAAGTTTGCAATCTGCTGCATCATGCGCTTTCTTCCTCCTTCTTTTTGTTCTGCCGATTCAACTCGGCCAGCCGCTTTTCTGCCTTTGCTCGCTCCATGTCATGCTCCGCCTGCAGGAACTGCCGCTGGTAATTCAGCTCCAGCGCTTCCTGAATGGGGCAGATGGTGTAGATGAGACTGCCATTGCGCACACGGCCGTCCTTCGTGGTGATGGTACTGGGCTCGGTGCGAATGAGGCCCTTTTCCTCCAGTCCGGCCACATACTTCCGCACGGTATTTTCACTCAGCTGCACCGCCCGACCGATGGTTCGGTAGCTTGGATGGCACTGGTAGGTTCTGCGATCCTCGCAGCGCAGAAGGTAATTGTAGACGGCAATCTCGTGAGAGCTGAGGCCAAGATTAAAAACCTCATTGGGAACGAGATAGTAGTGCTTGTTCGGGTCCCGCTTGGGCCAGCGTTGGTACATCAGGCATCACCTCCTGTTTGTTCGTCTACCCACTGACGGAACTTTTCTTTGGGCACCACGATGCGGTTTCCGATCCGCAGTGCGGGGAAGCCCGTCTCGTGCATGAGCTCATAGGCGCTGGAGATGGACACGCCCAGCACCTGCGCCACCGTGTTCGCGTTGAGGAACAGCGGCAGCTGGTCATAGTTGGTGAATGTGGATTCTTGCATTGGATTCCTCCTTTATAATTTTTTGTTGAGAGCTGCAAGCAAAAAGCTCCCACCGAAAAAGTGGGAGCAGTATCCATGTTGCAAATTTGGAACCTCATGATAGAATAGAAGCATCAGGAGGTGAGCCAATGCCGCTGGTGAAATACAGGATCTATGAGCTGTCCGCCAGAGCTGTGATCAGTTACAGCAGAGAGCAGGACGGGACATATACTTTCCATCTCAGCGCCGCTGAGACAGAGAAATGCAAATCACTTTCCGCGCCCCATGAGCAGGACGATAACGCACTGTTCTATCAGACCATGTGCGTACTGCACGGCGATGCTTTCATCAGAGCACCTGAAGGGCGGCTGGTGGCCGACCTCTCGGACATCATTTTCTATATGGACTTCTCCGGCATCTTCGACCGAAGCGGAGCCAGAAAGAAACACCTGATCCGGCAGGAGAAGGCCAAGGCCCTGTTCCGTCCCGAGGGAGTGAGCCTGGATTTTGGCTCCGGGCCGCATCGCTATCTTGCCTTTGAGCGGTCAGGCAGCATGAGCCGGCAGGCGCGGCTGTCCTTCATCCGAGAGGATTTTTATGACGCGGTGCGCCGCCGCATCATGATGGATATGACCCTCGGTGACTGCCAACTCAGTAAGCTCTACGCCTACAATGGGCTGATGCTGTCCAGCGGCATCCGCATTGACGGCATCGACATTGACCGACCCCACCGAGTAGTGGTCATCGACAATCCTACGCGCACAGAGCGGAATGTCAGCGTCATCACCGTAGAGGACGACGGAACGCAGAGCAG
>CAKTMO010000047.1 GCA_934573935.1 uncultured Oscillospiraceae bacterium
GCCAGCAGCTCCGCCGCCAGGGGGAAAAGCGGCAGGCCCCACAGCGCCGTCCGGAGCTTCCCCCGGGGCAGTCTCGCCCCCAGGCCGACGCCGAAGAGCAGCGCCACCGCGCCCACAAGCACCGTGCCGACCGGATCGTTGGCATAGCTGACCCGCGTGGGCCAAAAGATCCATTCCATCATCGTGACCGTCCTTTCTCCGTTTGGTGGTTGGGGTACCCTCAGCGTAGCATCCGCCGCCCCTTCTGTCCAGCAAGCCCCGTTTGACATCTGGAAATTTTCCCCGCAACTTTTCCGTTACAGGGGGGAAACGCCCCGCCGCGAACGCGGCGGGGCGGGCGGGGCGCTGGGAGGACGCCCCGGGAGAGGGTCACTGCACGCTCTCCGCCATGCGGAGCAGCGTCTCCTGGTCCAGGATGCTCTGGAGGCGGCAGTAGAGTCCGCTGGCCTCATCCTGCCAGAGCAGGGTCCCCAGCTCCTTCTGGGCCGGGATGGTGAAGCTGGCGGCGCTGATGCCGTTGCCCAGGTCGCTCCCCGTCACCGGCTCTCCGTTGACGGTGGTGGTGCCGGAGCTGCCCCGATAGGCCTCCTGGGCCGGGTAGAAGCTAGCCTTGGCCCCGTTGACGCTGACGCTCCGGGCCGTACCCGCCGGGGCGGCGATGGGGCTCACGGAGTAGGTGAAGGTGATGGCGATGTTGTTCCGGGACCAGAGCTCCTCCACGGTGTCCGCCGCGGCGTAGGCCAGGAAAAGGCTGGTGTTGTCGGGCTTCCAGCCCAGCTTCAGGGTCTTGGGGGTCTGGGAGCAGCGCTGGATGCTCTCCGCCGCCGCCATCAGCTCCGACTTCTCGCAGCGAAGGCCGGAGACCTGGAAGAGGAGCCCGTCGGCGTCCTCCCAGACCCAGCTTTTGTTATATGTCCATTTCACCAAGTTGGAAAAACCCCTGGGGGAGGCCATTAGGGAGTTTAATGGGGCTCTTTCCCCAGATAGTAGTTTTTTCCGCCAAGGTGAATTCCCCGACAAAACCGGTTGTGGGATTTGTAAGAGCTCTATAGAGGTATCCGTCAATCTTCTTGTAGATCGGAACAAATTCAACACAATAGACCCCAGGTTCAGTGGCTTCAAACTCTTCTTCAAAATTTGCAGTTGTAGCTAGCGATGTGCTCCATGTAAATCCAGCTCCGACTCTTACGCTCTCTTTGACATCAGCCCCAAAATTAAAATTTCCTCCGAAACTTTCTGTAATAGCTACGGAGTAGCCAATGCTGATTTTTCCCGGTGCACGGATACCTTGCGAAACCTGTACAGGAGTTCCCGTCGCATTGTACGGCTCGCCCGCTTTTCTGAACTGATAGATATAAAACGAGTTGGAATTCATTCCATTTTCATCAGCACCAACATCAACGTCAGAACCGGACAAGATTAATTCCTGCTCAATTTTACGCTGTTTAGCACTCTCATTTAAAAGGCGGGCATATTCTACCAAGTCTGCTTCTACCAAATCACCATTTTCGTTATACCCGAAAACCTGCAGAATTTTTTTGTTAGAATAAGCGTTATAGAGAAAAGTTTTTCCGTCAACTGTATGCACGGTCCACTCTCCATCTGTTTGTACATCACACAAATCGTTTTTGACTTCCGTTGTTTGAACATTCTGAGCTGCGCAACAAATTGCAGTTAAACCAATGGAAGATGTCAGACACATTACGATGGCCAGGAGCAGACTTGTGAATCGCTTTTTCCAGT
>CAKTMO010000048.1 GCA_934573935.1 uncultured Oscillospiraceae bacterium
GAGATGCTGGGACGGCTGCGTACTGCGTCCGGCAATCTGAAAATCGAAGGTTGGGGAGTGACGTATGAGAACGGTATATGTGCAGGAATTGATGCGCCTGCCGCTGGGCAAGCAGGGGGAAAACGGGGCGGCGCGGATCGTCTGGCAGGGGCTTGCGGCGCGGTATCAGGCGCTGTATGGCAGCGGGGCCTTTACCCTGACCGCCAAGCGCTGCGGGGACGCGGCGGCGTACCCCGTGGCTGTCTCCACAGAGGGCGGGGACGTGGTGTGGCTGGTGCGGGCCGCCGATGTGGCCAGCCCCGGCAGCGGCAGCTGCGAGCTGACCTACACCGTGGACGGCGCGGTGGCCAAGTCCCAGACGTGGAGTACCTATGTGGCCGCGTCCATCAGCGGCGACGCCCCCGGCGAGCCGCCGGAGGAGCCTGCCAAGGCGTGGTTTGCCGCCATACAGGCGCAGATCGGCAATCTGGACGACCTGACCACCAAGGCCGGGGCAAGCCTTGTGGCGGCCGTCAACGAGGCGGCGAGAACCGGCTCCGGCGGCGGGGCGGACATCGACCTTGGGATGACCGGGGCCGCTGCCGGGCAGGTGGCGAAGGTCAAAGCAGTGGATACGGACGGCAAGCCCACCGCGTGGGAACCGGCGGATCTGCCGGGCGGCGGGGGAAACGAATGGGTAAAAGTTGCAGAAACAACTTTAACAGAGATCGTTAATGAAATAAGACTGAACTTTGACCCTTGCAAGGCTGTCTATCTTGAATTCCAATATGGAGCAGTAGAAAACGATCTGGGCGTTATTGGGATTTATCCCAATCCGCAAACACCAATCTACACGGCAGAGAAGAGATCATGTGCTGTCGACACAACTACATCAGCTGCAAATAAGCGAGGTTATATCTTTTGCACGATTGACCGTCGAAAAGGAACTCAATGGGTGACAACATCACAGATTTTCTACCGCAGCGAAGTAACATTTGGAAGCATTAAACCCGGAGAAGCAATGAATTGCGATATCGACATTTTTAATAACAATACGTGGGCCAGCGTTTTGTGGAAACCAAAACTGGTGGGTACTGACTATATCAATTCCGTGAGCGCTTTTGGGGCAGGCATGAACATTGGAACAACACTGACAGTTTGGGGGATCAAGGTATGAAAATATGTGAAAATGGAGTCATCCGCGATATGACGCCGGAAGAAATCACGAAAATAGAGGCAGCAGCTGCCCACTATGCGGCGGAAGAGAAGCGCCGCCCCTTGTCTCTTGAGGAAGTCCAGACGATGCTCATCCGCCAGCAGGTGAACACCCTTGCGGTGGACGATGCAACAGCTTTACGGATGGCGGCGTTTTACCCGGAATGGAAGAGCGGAACGGCGTATACTACGGCCAACGGCTGCCCGGTGGGCTACAAGGTTGTGCGGAGCGGGAAGCTGTACAAGCTGCGGCAGGAGCATACCTCTCAGGACAGCTGGGCGCCGGGCATGACTGGCACGGAAAGCCTGTGGGAACGCATTGACGAAACCCACGACGGCACGAAGTACGACCCCATCCCCTACAGCGGCAGCATGGCGCTGGAAAACGGCAAGTACTACACGCAGGACGGCGTGACGTATCTGTGCAACCGGGATACCGGCAGCCCAGTGTATCATCCGCTGAGCGAGCTGGTGGGGCTGTATGTGGAGGCAGTTTCGGAGTAACCATCGCTGCGGGCGCAGCGTAAAATTATGTGAAAGGGAGT
>CAKTMO010000049.1 GCA_934573935.1 uncultured Oscillospiraceae bacterium
ATTCCCCGATCGGGGAATACTTCTTGAATATCAGCTCCCCATCCTTATCTGTGAAAATCTCCAACGGGTCGCCGTTACTGATAACATGGACACGGAAAACCTTGTCCTCGTGGCCTTTTGAGGACTGGATCAGCGTGTTTTCGATATTTTCCGTGCCTTCACTAAAATTTGCGGCGTCCTCCGTTTCTGTGGGGAGCTTCCCGCAGCGTAGCAGCGTGTCGATGTCGGCTTTGAGCTTAATTTCAAGATGATCTTCATAGACGAGAATCTTGTCAATCAGCAGCTCCAGATCGTTCCGCTCCAGCTTGTCCTTTTCCAGAATGTCGCGGAACACGTCGATGGCGGTCTTGGCCACGCGGTTCACCTGAATGATGGTGTTGCGCTTATCGCTCAGCAGGTCGATCTGGTGGTGGATGCCGTCGATCTTCTTCTGGAGGTCTGCTTCCATCTCGTCATACAGCGCCTCGATGGAGGCTTCCTGCTCGGGTTTTTTCATGATTTCCCGGATGCGCTGGCGCTTGGTCACCTTCAATTCTTCGGTGAGATCGGCCAGCACCGCCGCCAGATTGTCGGCGGACTGCTCCGTTTCCGCCACCTGATCGTTCTCGCGCTTTAATTCCTCGTTGAGCTGCTCAAGCATGGCGGCAGAGCTGTCCACCAGTTTTTGCACATAGCTTTTCAGCAGCTCGTCCAGCTTATCGACGCGGATATGGTGGCTGGTGCAGCCCTTGAGGCCGCGCCGGTGATACGTGCCGCAGGTGTAGGCGGGAGCTAAATCGCTGCGGCTCATGGCGAACAGCGGGCTGCCGCAGTCGCCGCACTGCAAAAAGCCGGAGTACACATTGTCGTTGATCTTCACGCCGCGATAGTTGCTGCGGCTGCGCTTTTCCCGCAGCGCACGGGTGATGGCGAAGGTGCGGTAGTCGATGATGGCCTGATGGTGGTTTTCAATGACGATGTGTTCATCGTCGTTGCGTTTGATGTCCCTGCCGTTGATCTTGGCGCGGGTGTACTTGCCCTGCCGCAGCGTGCCGATATAGAAGTCGTTGTCCAGAATACCCTGCACCGTGGCGATGGCCCATGCGTTCTTGGCCTCCCGCTTGGTCTTCTTGCCCGCCGCTTCCTTGCGCATCCGCTCGGACATGCGCGGCGTGGGAACGCCCTGATCGGTGAGGTAGTTGGCGATTTTCTTGTAGCCCCAGCCGGCGTTGCTGTAGAGGTCAAAAATCCTGCGGACGGTCTCGGCCTCCGTGGGGATGATCTCAAACTGCTTGTCCTCGGTGACGAGATAGCCGTAGGGTGCGGCGCAGATCCACTCGCCGTCGTTCTGCCGCCGCTTCACCACGCTGCGCACCTTGCGGGAGGTGTCCGTGACAGGCATTTCGTTCACGAGGAACTGAAACTGGATCTTCAGCCAGTCGTCGTCATTGGGGAAGTCCACCCCGTCGCCGATGGAGATGATGCGCACGCCTGCGTCGCGCAGGTCTTCCAGCTCCACCAAACCGCGCGAGTTGCGGCGGGAGAAGCGGGAAAAGTCCTTGATGATGAGAATGTCGTATTTGTGGCGCATCAGCCCCCGGCGCATCTCCTGATAGCCCTCGCGCTGCTCAAA